>NZ_QUDO01000099.1 GCF_003477525.1 Ruminococcus sp. AF41-9 | reverse complement strand
TAGGTACTGGAAATAAAGCCTGTCTATCAGGCAGGATACACTAAAAAAGTCATGTCTAAAAATATGGGTACTCAAATTTAAAAATGTCCTTGACAAAGGGTACAATTCAGTCACCCTGAATGATCAGCACTTCTTTTCCCTTAAATGCAAATCCAAAGTGGCGTATATTATCTTTTACTACCCCTTTTGCAATAAGTTCAGCGTCATAATTTTTTTCCACAATCTGATCCAATGCATTCTGAGCTGTTTCCTCCAGATTTTTTTCTGTTTTAGATTTAAAAACTTTAAATTCTATTACATAAGCTATTTTGCTTTTGTCCAATGGTTCAAGCATAATATCATATCTGCCAAGACCGCTTTCTCTGTTGGATGTAATTCTATACTGATTTGCAAGTTCGACTATAAGTCCCAGTACAAATCCATGATAGAATCGTTCCGGCTCTGAATCCCCCGCTGAATACCTGCCTGTATCAAAGAAGCTGAATGTCTGCATCGCAACTTCATTTATATACTGGTTCATATAATCCACATCATCTGCAATAAGTGCTTTAATAAAGTCGTTATATCTCACTGAAGATTTTCCAAACCATCCCTGTATCATGCGCCTGAACATATTCTTTACTTCGTGATTTGTTAATGACAGACTGTAGATTCCTCCTGCTCCATCCTCAGAAGCTTTATTTACTTTTAAATATCCGCAGGCAAGCAGCAGACTCCACACTGCTGTACTGTTATTCTCCAGCTGCTCAAAAACAATCTCTTCGTCCACTGCTGTTTTGATTGCTTTTCCCTCCAGAAGATCCTCCATCGATATCTTTACATCTGGAGTTCCTTCCTGAATAAGTTTTCCGGCCAGAGAATTCGAACTTGTATTTACCCAGTAGCTGTCAAATTTTCCCGTATCCAGAAACTTGGTGATGGACCAGGGATTATAAATATCATTCCTGTCACCAAAGCAAAAACCATCATACCATTTTCTTACTTTCTCACTCCGATCTGCCATTTCAAAAAGTTTCAGCGCAGATGAAACTTCTTCCTGAGTAAAACCAAACGCAGTCGTATATTTATTGGAAGTAGTTGTTACAATCTCAAGATTGTTCAGATCAGAAAATATCGATTCCTTGCTTACCCGGGTAATTCCTGTCAGAAGACCACGTTCCATGTATGGATTTGTTTTAAATGTAGCATTAAACAAATTACTCATAAAAGAAGTCAGCTCATTCCAGTATCCACGGACATAGGCTTCCTGCAGAGGTGTATCATATTCATCCAGCAGGATCAGAACTTTTTTCCCATAATACCTGTTCATACATAAGGCAAGTCTGTGTAACGACATTGCTGCAATAGTATTTGACATATCTGATTTTATAAAATCAAAATAAGCTTTTTCTTTTTCGCTCAGTTTATCACTCAATCTCAGATAGTCGTACTTCGTATACAGATCCAGGATAATCTGTATAATTCCTTCTCTGGCTTCCGGGTATGTTTCTCCCTTTACGGAAGCAAAGCTTAAAAATATGACCGGATAACTTCCCTGAAGTGCTCTGTACTTTTGATCTTCCCATATAGCAAGTCCTTCGAATAAACCTTCCCGTTTCTCATTCTGAATGGAGAAAAAATTCTCCAGCATACTCATATTCAATGTTTTTCCAAATCGTCTCGGACGAGTGATCAAAGTGACTGTATCCTGATTTTCCCACCATTCACGGATAAAATCTGACTTATCTACATAGAAATTATGATTTTCTCTTATGGATCTGAAATCCTGATTTCCAATTGAAATAACTGGTTTCATAGAAATCTCCGGCCTCCCTTCTTTTTTATTTCTGTAATATTAATTATACCGTCATTTGTAACAAAGTGCTATCTGGTTTTTGTTTTTCTATCAAAAATATTCTACCTGCTTTCTTCTCTTGTCAGAAATTTCTTATAGGTAAGGTCCATACCAAAAGCACCCAATGGAGCCGTGATGATAATCGCCATAACAGCTACAGAAAGCACGATTTTACCACACGGCAGTCCTGCGGCGAATGGAACAGAGCCAATTGCAGCCTGTACGGTTGCTTTTGGGAGATAGGCGATCACGCAAAAAGCTCTTTCTTTTGCAGAAAGATTTGTTTTTACGGTACAGAGCAGTACGCCGAAAGACCGGAAGATCAGCGCAACGAAAATCATAGCAACTGCGGCAAGTCCGGCTTCCAGTGTATAGCGGATATCCACAGCAGCACCCACCAGAACGAAAAGAATCACTTCCGCAGCCAGCCAGAGCTTTCCGAATTTTTCCGACAATCTCTTTGATACAAAAGCTGTGCATTTCATTTTCAGAACGCATGCCATACTTACCACTGCCAGCAGCCCGGAGACTGCAATTTTTCCTTCCAGCCAGCCTTCAATCGCAATCAGGAGAAAAGAAAATCCCAGAACAATGATTACTTTCATACTGTTTCTGACATAATGTTTCTTCGCATATGCAGTCTCAAAAAACAGATAAAGCAGATATCCCACAATCGCTCCAAGAATAATTCCCAGAATAATGGAAACCGGAATATTGGCAAATGCTTTGATATCCGCGCTGCCTCCCTGTGCCATGCTCAAAAATGTGGTAAACAATACAATAACAAAGATATCGTCACAGGATGCTCCCGCCATGATCATCTGCGGAATCGCTTTCTCTGTTCCGTATTTTGTTTCCATCAGTTGAACCATTCTCGGCACTACAACTGCCGGAGATACCGCAGCAAGTACAGAACCCATGACAGCAGCTTCTACTCTGGTAATTCCCAGTATTGCGGGTGCAAACAGTAAATATCCAACGATTTCAAAAGATGCCGGCACAAAAGACATCATAATCGCAGGTCTGCCTACCTTCTTTAAATCCTCCAGATTCAGAGAAAGTCCTGCTTTTAGCAGAATAATGATCAGTGCCATTTTTCGCAGATCAGAAGATATGGATAAAATGCTCGGGTCCAGCAGGTCTAACACATATGGTCCCAGCACAATTCCCGTTGCAAGCATTCCGATAATACGCGGCAGTTTCAGTTTCTGGCAGATGGCTCCCATCGCCAGTCCCACCAGAAAAATCAATGACAGTGATGTTAACATAGTTTGATTGCTCCTTCTGTTTTATTTTCTTCTTTTCCCCACAAAAAAAGCTGACACCCTCTACGACCAATTAACAATCACGCATGAACAATTGCGCATAATTAATCAATCGTAGAAGTCATCAGCTTATATCAGCGGTTTTGGTTTCCCAGGGGAGAACTTCATTCCCCGAAATTCCTGTTTATCATACTACCTGTGTTTTCTTTTGTCAAGTGATGTTACTGGAAAATCACCATGCAGGTTTCATTTTGCTGTGTTTTTGCATTATATGCACTAATCAATAATGCAGAGTTCTTCTTCTGTATTTTTACTGTACCCTTATTTTTAACCATATCTGACTTCATATTACCTGGTTGTAACAGATAATCGACGTATGAGAGTTCAAAATTGCTGGCTGCACTATATGAGACTTTAATCTTCTTTCCTGCATATTTTGCATATGGTAATACATAAACATTATCTGTTTTAAATTTAGATGCAATGTTTGTTCCATCAATTTTTAAACTCTTTAATGGATTTGTATATTTCTTTACAACAAATGTCTGTTTATTAACTGTCCCCTGTTTCTTGTAAGATACGGTTACATTGCCGGTTTTCTTAACTGTTGCAACAACTGCCTGCATCCCCGCACTGACTCCAGCACCATTTTTAAGCGCAAGTGTTGCTTTTTTTCTATCTGCGGATTTTAAACTCTGAAACTTGGAATTTTTAGGAGCAACATCGATATTATACATATTAGCAGAAACATAATTTCCTAAAAAACTGTTATAGTTTTTAGATTTCGAGGAGTATAAGGTAACAACTCTTTTTTGAGGTGTCGTAGTCGCTGCCTGTGTTTCTGCTGCTGTAGACAATACCATCATAACCGCCAACATCACTGTCATAAAAATGACACTTAATTTCCTGCTTATTTTCTTCATCGTCTTTTCCTCCTTTTTAAGCAATCTGTAACTTTATTATATTCTGACTTTTGTGTAGATTCAAGTCTTTTGGATGAGGTTTTTTAAGTTCAAATATGAATGACATATTGACTATAAAATGCCATCATAGTAAAATCAAACTATCAAAACACTTTACCAAAGTAAAGAAAAGGAGAAAAATCTTACAGGATATATTTCTATAAAAAACCAAAATGAGCCGTTAAGCCTCGCAACAACACATGCCAAAAAGATTTCTGTTAAATTAGCCAATCCAAAAATCGGTAAAATCACAACTGAAAATCTAGGTTTTATGAAATTAATTCATTTCGCTCCTAAATGTGCCGGAAAAACAGTTATTACAACAAAAGTAGGAAATAAAACTTTTAAGACAAATGTTACTGTATATAAATATGCCAATCCAATTTCTTCAATAAAAATTGGTAGTACTACCATTTCAGGAAGCAAATTTGCCAAAACAGATAAAATTTATCTCAGTTATGATAAATATGCTGGTAAAAATATTAATATAAAATTTAACACCAAAAAAGGTTGGTATTCTTGTTACACAACCGTAAAGGATAAAAAGGGAAATTCCGTAGAAAATGATATTAGAGAAGACGACAATAACAGCAATCTTTTTAAAGGTGTAAGAGTACAAGGCGGCAAAGGAAACTACATTCTAAACATAGTCTTTGAAAATGGAAAAAACAAAGGTGTTGAAACACTTTCAATAGTATTCAAATAATATAAAAAATCCCCATGGTATGTACCGACTTTCAAAAAGTCAGACCTAAAAGTCTAATGATTGAAAGTCAGTATATACACTGGGGATTCTTTTTTCATTCTCAGGAAACTCACTGAGAAAATATAGTTCAATATATTCTGGTGAATTTTGATAAATCGCCAAAATTTACTTTCCTTGATGATGGATTTTCTATATATCCAGACGAGGACATCGGACAGAACGTATACTTTCTGGTGTCGTTTCCGATTCGGACTTGTGCATACCAGTGTTCACTCCAGCTTCCATCATAGTACAGGTTTTTGATTTCATCGAAACCGCCGATTTCTTCCGCTGCCTGATACAACACTGTCGGTGTCACAAGTGAATCAAATCGCCAGTTATAAAACCATAAACTATCATCCGTATCAGCAGCAAATTTATACAGATACTCTCCATTATTCCAGTAATATCTAGGATGTTTACTTTCAACATAGTCAACAAACGCCTGCATTTTATCAAATGGTGACATACCATCTTTTGAGACTGTATTGACAATTCTTTTGACTGCCTGCTTGCTTTCGTAATTAATATTGTAAACCGTACATTGCATATTTATTGCAATTTTTTCATTTTCTCTGATTACGACATATCCGGTAAAGGATGGTGCGGACTTATTAGCATTGCTGCCAAAAAAGATATACAGTATATTCAGAAAATTATCATATGGCAAGTGCAAATATTCTTCTGGTATTACCGGCTATTTTCAGATCAATACTGCTACATCTCTGAAACCAGATTCTGTACATAAAATAGCCAACATATAATTTGAGAAATTTTCCGTAAGAAAAGAGGTGATTAGACCCTATGATTAGATTTGTGATTAGATTTGATTTTGACCAAAAAATAGAAAACGCCCGAAACCCATTAAATACAAGGCTTTCGAGCGTTTTTAAGAGCAGGGGATGAGAGAATCGAACTCCCACCAAAGGTTTTGGAGACCCCTATCATACCATTTGACCAATCCCCTACAAAGTATATTTTTATATACTCTCAAAACTACATACATGTTGACATTCCCTGAAAATCATTACTTCCTGCGATTCTTGGTCAAGCCCTCACCCGATTAGTAACAGTCAGCTCCATGTGTTACCACACTTCCACCTCTGCCCTATCTACCTCGTCGTCTTCAAGGGGGTTTACTTCTTTCGAATGGGATATCTCATCTTAAGGGGGGCTTCACGCTTAGATGCCTTCAGCGTTT
>NZ_QUDO01000098.1 GCF_003477525.1 Ruminococcus sp. AF41-9 | reverse complement strand
TTCGCAATCCGCTTCGCTACTTGCTCATAACCAAATAACTGCTCCGCAGTTTATCAGAAGGCGCTTGCACGCCTCCTGATACAAGCAAGTCCCCACCCACTGCTTATTGTTTTTCGCAATTGAAGCAGGGGACTTACTTGATTTGGTTAAACTTTGCATTCTCCAATATGATTATCAGCCGATACACAGCCCGGGAATGGAAGGGGAGCCGGGGCGCCCTCCTCAGCTCCCTCTTTTCTCTTTTACTTCAATTCAAATACCCATTAAGAAAAAATACAAGACAAATCTGCAAACCCAGAATCACAGGAACCCCAATATAAAACTTCGGCTTCCTGGTTTTATGATGGAATGTCCGCATCCCCAACAGCGCTCCCACAGAGCCCCCAATCACCGCCAGAAGCAGCAACTGAGACTCCGGAACCCGCCATTGATTCGCCTTCGCCTTACGCTTATCCATTCCATAGACGCTGAATGCAAGTACATTTACAGCGATCAGATAAAAACAAAGAATATTACTAACTGTTATCTCCATGTAAGAATCTCCTTTCTGTCAAGCGGATATTCGCAATCCGCTTCGCTACCTGCTCATAACCAAATAACTCCATTATACAGGATTCCCACATGGATACCAATATCCAATTCTCTTCTCCCCATACAGACATTCACGACCCCCTTCGTTACCTGTCCATACTCAGAATATTTCAACACTCCCGAAATCAGCTCAGCATCCCTGCCACAACTGACTCAAAATTCTCATCATACCCGTCATACTTCAATTCCAGAGCCTCTTTCTCCCCAAGGCTTAACACCCCGAGAATCGATTTCGCATCAATAAAAATTTTCCCTTTCGATACAATATCAATATCAAACGGACATTTCACCGCCGCACTGACCAGCTTCTTAGCTGCCTCTATATCATTAATTCTGATCATTTTATTCTCTGTTGTCATATTCGGTAATCTCCCTTCTCTTATGTCTTTTTTGTCTTCGCACTTATAGCGATCCTCTAAAATAACGCATCTTAATCCAGTCCATCAGAGGGTGAAATCCTGCGTCAGATATCTTTGCCGTGCGTCAGCACGCCTGCAGATATCTTCCTTCTCTTTCACCCTCTGCTGAACTGTCTTAAATGCATTATTTACGAAGATTGCTATAATTACCAAAATACGGCCCCACACTCAGGACTTTTTTATTGATTTTTCAACCCAGACGTATTATACTTGTTCACACATTGATATACAAACGTAAATTTTCTATATCAGATATTTCATTTTTATATATCTCAATTTAAATACCACAAGGAGACGACGCAGTATGATTCTTGATTATTACCGCATCTTTTATTATGTTGCCCAGTACAAAAGCTTTTCCAAAGCAGCCGAAGTCATGGGAAACAATCAGCCCAATATCACCCGCTGCATGAACATTCTCGAAAACGATCTGGGATGCAAACTCTTCATCCGTTCCAACCGCGGTGTTCAGCTCACCCTCGAAGGCGAACGCCTTTATGAACACGTTTCCATCGCCATTGAACAGCTTGTGTCCGGAGAAAACGAACTTCTCAAAGACAAAGGACTCGAAAGCGGACTGGTAAATATCGGAGCCAGCGAAATCGCCCTGCGTCTCTTTCTCCTGAACGAACTCGAAGTCTTTCACCACCACTATCCACATGTCAAACTGCGAATCTCCAACCATTCCACACCCCAGGCAGTTCAGGCACTCGAAAACGGTCTGGTAGATTTCGCAGTTGTCACCACCCCTGTGGCATTAAAAAAGCCCCTTCAGCGAATCCCTCTGTACTCCTTCCGCGAAATCCTGATCGCCGGACCGGAATATGCAGAAATCGCCTCTGCCACCCACAGCCTCCAGGATCTCCAGGACCTTCCCCTCATCGGAATCGCCCCGGGCAGCAGCACCAGAGAACTGTACACCCAGTATTTCATGCGCCACAACCTCCCATTCTCCCCGGATATGGAAGTGGCAACCACCGATCAGATTTTCCCTATGGTATCCCATAATCTCGGAATCGGCTTCTTTCCGGAGGAACTCGCTGCCGAACACATTGCCAGAGGAAAAGTTATTCAGATTCCGATCAGAGAACCACTCCCTGAACGCAAAATCTGCCTCATCCGCAACGTAAAACGCCCTCAGAGCATTGCAGCCCGAAGCCTGGAAGAGCATCTTACTGCACACCGCGAGAACGCCTGAAAAACAGTTTCGATTTTATATCTTTTACAACACAAAAACAGAGATTTCCAATGCAGCCTTTTATCTGCCATGGAAATCTCTGCTTTCTTTTATTCTCTTCCTTCTTATTACCTCTTTGCCATTATGTCCCGGTATCTGACCGTCAAAATCACATACCTGACTTACAAAAAGATTCCAGACGACTTAACTCTTACTTAAGATTCAGTTCCGGTTCAGCCCTTTCATGGATAAACTGATTCGTCTCTTCTTCATATCCACACCAATAACTCTGACATCCACGATATCCCCGACACTCACTGCTTCCAGCGGATGCTTGATAAATCTCTCAGTCATCTCTGAAACATGAACCAGACCATCCTGATGCACACCGATATCCACAAATGCACCAAAATCAATAACATTACGGACAGTTCCCTTCAGAACCATTCCCTCTTTCAGGTCCTTCATGTCCAGAACATCGGAACGAAGGATCGGTTTCGGCATGTCGTCACGAGGGTCGCGGGCCGGTTTTTCCAGTTCTTTTACGATGTCGCGGAGAGTGATCTCACCGGTTCCCAGCTCTTTCGCCATCTTCTTGTAATCTCTTACCTGAAGAGAAAGACCAAGCAGATTTCCGGCCACTACATCTTTGGGTTTATAACCAAGTTTCTCAAGAAGTGCGGAAGCTGCGTCATAGCTCTCCGGATGTACACTTGTGGCATCCAGCGGATTTTTACCTCCGGAAATACGCATGAAACCTGCACACTGCTCAAATGCTTTCGGTCCTAATTTGGCAACTTTGAGAAGTTCTTTTCTGTCTGTAAACTGACCGTTCTCTTCTCTGTAAGCTACGATATTCTTTGCGATTGCCTTGCTGATACCGGAAATATACTCCAGTAATGATGCAGAAGCTGTATTTAAATCTACGCCGACTTTATTTACACTGTCCTCAACCACACCGCTTAAAGCCTCATCCAGCTTCTTCTGGTTCATATCATGCTGATACTGGCCGACTCCGATGGATTTCGGATCAATCTTTACAAGTTCTGCCAGTGGGTCCTGCACACGTCTTGCGATAGATGCGGCACTTCTCTGTCCCACGTCAAAATTCGGAAACTCTTCCGTAGCCAGCTTACTTGCAGAATATACAGAAGCACCGGCTTCATTTGTGATCACATACTGTACTTTTTTCTCCGGAATCTCTTTGAGCATATCTACGATCACCTGCTCGGATTCACGGCATGCAGTACCGTTTCCTACGGAAATCAGAGAAACACCATACTTCTCGATCATGCCCTCTACGGTATCTTTGGCAGCACGGATCTTCTTCTCGGTTGTAGGAGCTGTCGGGTAAACAACAGTAGTATCCAGCACTTTACCTGTGGCATCTACAACTGCCAGCTTACATCCGGTACGGAACGCAGGGTCCCATCCCAGTACCACTTTGCCTGCGATTGGAGGCTGCATCAAAAGCTGTTCCAAGTTCTTTCCAAATACGTGGATTGCACCGTCTTCTGCCTTATCTGTGAGGTCACTGCGGATCTCACGCTCGATCGCCGGTCCGATCAGACGCTTGTAGCTGTCCTCTATCACTGCTTTTAAGATCGGAGTTGTGTTTGGATTCTCTCTGCTGATGACTCTCTTGTTTAAGTAACGAAGAATATCTTCTTCCGGTGCATTGACCTTTACTGTGATAAATTTCTCTTTTTCCCCACGGTTTAATGCAAGGATGCGGTGTCCAGCCAGCTTTTTGATCGGTTCTTCAAAGTCATAGTACATTTCATATACGGACTGTTCCTCTGCCTTCTTTGCTGTAGAGGAAATGCTTCCGTTCTTTCTGGTCAGGTTACGGATGTAGATACGGTAGTCTGCTTCATCAGAAATGCGCTCTGCAATGATATCTTTGGCACCGTTTAATGCCTCTGTCACGTTCTTAACGCCCTTTTCTTCAGAAACATAAGCCTTCGCCTCTTCCTCTACCGACTTCTCTGTCATCTGAAGCAGAATCAGGTCAGCCAGTGGTTCCAGACCTTTCTCCTTCGCGATCGTTGCACGGGTACGGCGTTTCGGACGATATGGTCTGTATAAGTCCTCTACCACTACCAGAGTCTGTGCATCCAGAATCTGTTTTTTCAGTTCTCCTGTCAGCTTGCCCTGATCTTCAATACTCTTTAATACCTGATTCTTCTTATCTTCCAGATTTCTTAAATAAGTCAGTCTCTCGAAAAGAGTACGGAGCTGTTCGTCATTAAGGGAACCTGTTGCTTCTTTTCTGTATCGTGAAATAAACGGGATGGTATTGCCCTCGTCGATCAGTTTGACTGCGGCTTCCACCTGCCATTTTTCCACCTTCAATTCCTGTGTAATTGCCTGAATAATATCCATTATTTCTTTATCTCCTCTTATGGCTCTGTCAGAATGTCAAACTAAAGTCATTCCAGAAAACAATGCGAGATGCCACATTTTATGGAACTGGTATAGTGTTACAACCCTTACATTCTGCAAAATATTACTGTCTGCTTCCCTGCCGGACGGCAAAATAGCATCCATCATCATATAAAGCACTCTTGTGATAGGGTATCAATCTGGCACCGATTTGTCAAGTGTGGGATTATTCGCTGCTGTCTATCTGCCACTTCCATAAACTACTTTATGTGCGGTCTTTTATGCAAAATATTCCTCCAGCTCCTTCACAAACTCTTCCGGCATGGTTCTTATAATCGGCATGGTTTCAATATTACCCAGACGGTCCGCGATATGTCCCAGAAGTTCTGCGCTGCGTTTCAGGGACCAGTCAGAAAGGAGGGCAATCGTGTCGTGGCGGGTGTGCATTCCGAAACCGTCTCTGTTTAAGGTCATTGCAGGAACTCCTTTCCATGCGAAGCTGTTGGAATCACTGACCCAGACCTGATGCTTCGTGGACATTCCGATTCCTGCTTCGTGTGCCAGATAAGTCATCATCTGGCAGATGGAAGCATCTCCGGTCACACCAATGACCGTGCCGCCCACAAGCTGACCGGCAAGGTCTACATTCATGTTAAACTGGTGCATGGCGAGTTCTTTTTCATGGACCTGTACATAATTCTGGCTTCCCAGAAGTCCTTTCTCTTCTGCCCCGAACCAGATAAATTCCATGGTTCTGCGTGGTCTGTGTGCGTGAAAATACCGGCAGAGTTCCATGATAATGGCTCCACCTGCCATATTGTCATAAGCTCCCGGTCCCTCTGGTACGGAATCAAAATGAGCTGTCAGAGTAAGGATTTCTTCTTTTTTGTCTGTGCCTTCTATATGGGCGATCACGTTTCCGGAAGTGCGTGTCACTGTTTCCTGATCTGTTTCCAGACATACCTGAGATGCTCCTTTTGTTACCAGCTCTATCGCATCTTTATAATGAATCGCAGCTCCCGGAAGTCGGCTGGCCGCAGATTCAGACATTTTCGGCAGTCTGTACGCAGTCGGCTTTAAATCTTCTCCCTCATCCAGAGGTGTTCCGCTGATACTGATAAATCCTGCTGCCCCTGCCTTCACCAGTTTCTGATACATTCCGGCATCCACTCTGTTATTGAGCATCACCACTTTTCCTCTGGCACCCATCAGGCTGATATCATCGCCGTTCTCCACATACAGAAACGGTGCCTGTAAACCATCTTTTTTTGTATTTCCACATCTGCCATAAGCAATTACTGTGTATTCTTTGTGATAAGGTTCTGTGACTGTCAGTTTTGCATAATTGATCTGAAAGGTATCAAAGGAAAATTCTTCGATATGGTTTTCCACTCCCAGTTCCTTCAGTTCTTCCTGGATCAGATGAGCTGCTTTTGCTTCTCCTTCTGTTCCGGCTTCTCTGATATAGTCAAATTTTTTCAGAAATTCCATCTGACGCTGTCCGCTGATTTCGTTTTTTTCCATGTTTGTTTTTCTCCTAAAATTAGTCAAGCGGATATTCGCAATCCGCTTCGCTACTTGCTCATAACCAAATAACTGCTCCGCAGTTTATCAGAAGGCGCTTGCACGCCTCCTGATACAAGCAAGTCCCCA
>NZ_QUDO01000097.1 GCF_003477525.1 Ruminococcus sp. AF41-9 | reverse complement strand
ATACTGCAAGGAATAGACATATCCCCTACCATATGAAAGTTTGTTTTTATCTATATTAAATATATCTTTTTCCATATAAATATTATACCATATGTATTGGTTTATGTAAACATTTGTTCTGTTGTTTTGTAAAAAAATTTGCGCGTCTAACTCATCACTGGAAGTAACGAGAATGCGACGCGCAGTTATTCAAAATTGGTACATACAGCCTTGAAATAATTACTTTCTCATCATTTTCCAGCACTGCCTCAAATCTGCCACCGAGTGCAGGCGAAATATGCAGGATTTTTTCAATATTTACAATCATGGACTTTGAAATCCTCATAAATGGAAGTTCTTCTATCACTTCTTCTAACTGATATAGTCTTTCCTTAACCTCATAAACGCTTTGCTTGCAATATGCGAATACTTTGTTATCGACTGTCTCAAAATAATAGATATCTGATGCTACAATGGTACTGATTCCATGCTCATCATATCCGGTAAACTTTATTTCACCATATCGTAATCTATGTATTAATCTGTCCATGTCATCTGATAAGGTATGACACCTGAATATTATTTCATCCTCCCCATCCAAAGAAGAACGAATGACTGATACTTTCATCTGCCTTCTCCATATAAATATATTTTTTGTAGCAGTTTCCTAACAAATATAAGGAAACAACTTATATGAATGCTCCTAATACCCAATTACCAGCATACGACATTCCTCACAGCACTCAGCCGCTATACTTGTCCGATGCCCCGGCTTTAAAGAAGTAATCTCTACAAATCCATCCGCTTTGTCTGCCTTCTCAAACACACCCGGCACCTCATTAGCAAAACTGAAGGCTCCATCTTTGCTTGCAAATAAATATCCTTTTCTCATTTCTTTACCACATTTTGTACAAATCATTCTTAATCCCTCCATTGTCAGTGTAAAAAAGCAGCACTTAAAATCCACATCAGGGAAATAAGCACTGCGTCTTTGCGTCTGTCTTATAATATCATAAGTTACCTTTCGGTCACTTTATATTATAGTTACCGTTAGGTAACTTATCAAGTATTTATTTTAAACTCGCTACTTTTCTGGTTTCATCCGAAACAACTGTACGCCTAACACTGCGTTATATCCTACCGCCGCAAAAACACTAAATCTTTCCACAACTCCAAAATACTCTTTCGGTACAATATTCATTCCCATAGCTCCGACTAACATCATTCCAAGTGCAATTCCGGCAAAAGCTCCATATAACCTGTATTCCTTATCCTTGATGCCTGCAATTATAATCAGCACAAGCGATATAATTGATAACAAAACAACTACAATCGTTGAATAGATGTGCATTCGATCCTGAAAAGTTCCGGCATAACCACTATCACTCAGAGGAAACATGCTAAATCCTACTGCAGATACCCATTCCATAACGGTAAAAAGATAAATTCCAAGCCTTAAAATTCTGCTTCCTCTTCCCTGTATCCCTGCACATACCATCATCGCACATACCAATGTACTCATATTGTAAAGGCTGCTAAGCTGATTCCACAATAATTGATAAAATCCCTCTTCATGTTAATCACCATCTCCCACACTATTTTCTTTGCAAAACCAGCTCAGATAGTCATTTATAAGATTATTCTCTGTATGCTCCTCTTTGCCGTATCCATACTTCTGATCCAATTCGTAGTCCATCAGACCATGAATTGTCATTGCAAAGCTTAATGCACTCATATCTGCATTTTCAAAATGAAGCAGCTTATGTACTTCCATTGCATAAAATAGCTGTTTTGTTGCAATGATCATTCTCTCAGTTTCTTCCGCTACAATTCTTGCTGCCATTGGCTGAAGGCTACGCTCTGAATATATCACCTTATAAAATGTAAGCAACTTTTATATCTGATAATATATTTCTACCCTCGCCCCATCTGTATTTTCAGAATTTGAAAGTTTAATACCTCCGCCATATTTTTCAGCCACAGTTTTGCAAAAATAGCCCAATCCCATAATGGGCTTCACCATTTCTACTTGTGTCATCCATAAAGAACTGCTCTGTGCCATGCAATAATGCTTCTTTTGTAAATCCTGATCCACTATCCTCCACAATGAATGTCAGCCGACCATCATGCTCCTTTGCACCAATATAAATGATTCCATTTTCTTTTGTATGCT
Source organism: Ruminococcus sp. AF41-9 (assembly GCF_003477525.1). Lineage (GTDB taxonomy): Bacteria > Bacillota > Clostridia > Lachnospirales > Lachnospiraceae > Blautia_A. Next base: position 4,492 of record NZ_QUDO01000097.1, on the reverse strand, counting down.
CCACTGCATTCTGAATCACATTCATTACTGCCCGAAACATTTGATCATAGACAATCATTACCTTTTTATCACTTTGCTTTGCCTTCCAATCTATTTTCTGGTGATAGATTTCTGCCAGCCAAGTGCCTGCTCCTTTATATCTGTAAAAAAATCTTCTAACATCACCGTTGTATAGGTAACATCACTGCAATTCCATGATTTTGTGACATCTATCAATTGCTGGACATAACTTTGTATCTGTGTTGTACCGTTTAAAACATAGGTAATATTATTTTTCTGTTCCGTGGTCAGTTCAGTCTCTGAAAGTAGTTCTGCATTTCCCCTTACAATCGTAAGAGGTGTTTTAATATCATGCGCCAAAGCAGACATCTGCTGGTTCTTTTCCTGCTCTGTTTTCCATTGCTTTTCTAAGGATTCCCGCAATGCATCTCGCATATCATCGATTGCCGATAAACAATCATCAAACTCTTTGATACCGGAACCAGATGTCTCATACTCCAGGTTCTGATTCTTTATTTGATCGATGGCATCTAACACAGGCTGCATCTGCTTTTTGATTCTTTTTCCAAAACATATGGACGGAATGATGATAATCGCTATCGCTCCAATCACAGCCATAATACTCATCACATTCTGAGGTCCTATAAAATGCTCCCTCAAAAAAGCCGAATGATACTGAGGTGTCAGGCGATATTGCAAAACAACATATTCATTTTCCCTTGAAATTACTTTATAAAAATATTTCCCGGATGCGGTTCCATACTTTGCAACATTCCATGCTATCTGTTCGTATTGTTCTGGAAGATTTCCACCTATTTCCTCTCCCTTCTCTGAAAAAATGACATAATTACAAAGTGCAGGAATCATCTCAGCAGTCACTTTATCTGCATGCAAAATCGTATCATATGCTTCATTAATCTTTTGCTCTGCATAATTCGCCGGATAAATGCAGCCCACACTGATTAAAAGGTAAAGTAGCAGATAAGCAACAATCACCAAACCGACTAATGATCCAAGCATGACAAGTACATATCTCATAAAAATCCTGCTGAGTGCATTGCTTCTCTTTACTCTTCCCATTTATATCCAATCCCCCAGACTGTTTTTATCGGTATATAATCATAATCCGCAAATTTTGCTCTTATATTTTTGATATGTGTAATAATGGTACTGTCATTACTCTCACTGTCAAAACCAAAGACCGCTTCCAATATCTGTTCCTTGGAGAAAACCTGCCCTCTGTTTTTGGCCAGAAATTCACAGATTTCATACTCTGCTTTCGTAAGTGGAAGTTCTTTATCATCCATCAACAGTTTCTTTTGAGACATCTGAATGCAGACTCTCCCTAAAACCATCCGGACAGAATGTTCCCTGTGCTCTCTTCTAAGATGTGCATTGATCCTTGCCCGAAGTTCCATCACTCCAAATGGCTTTGAAATATAATCATCTGCTCCTAAAGAAAGTCCGTTTACCAGACTGTTTTCCTCCGTTTTTGCCGTAAGAAACAAAATCGGACAATCCACAAGTATCCTAATTCTTTTGCATAATTCGAAGCCATCAATTCCAGGCATCATAATGTCCAGTAAAATCAGGTCATAACGATGTAATTCTTCCATATTAATTTTTAGTGGATTACTTACTTTGGTAACCAGATGTCCATCCTTATTCAAAATGCTTTCTATCATTTCCAAAATTGCCGGTTCATCATCAACTGCCAGTATTTTTGCCATAGTTTCCCTCGATTCTATTCCGATATTCTGTTTCCTTCCCAGTGGTTTACCCACCAAAAATAGTATACCATACTAATCCCTGTAAATATTAAGCAACCTGGTATGAATGACAACCATTCACCTACACTAGTTTCTCCCAATACAGATTGCAGATAAGTATATGGTACTCTACCCGTCCAGCAGACAAATACATATTTCCACACATAATCTCCAAGTCCGGTAAGCATCAATGCACTAATTAGTCCTGATATAATCCCTGCTCCAATGGATACCCCTTTTCCAAACTGAAAAGCCAGAATCAACTGCCACAGATAAAGTGGAACACTGCTCCCCCACAGCAGCAATGCTGCAAATATACATCCTTTCATGATTTCGATATCGCTTGATGCGATTCTTCCAAATCCAATTCCGAATATGATTGCTGTCAATAGGATAGAGCACAGACACAAAACCAGTAGCATCAACAGTTTCGATAAAAATGCTGCAGGTTTATCCGGTAAAGACAACAGATTTTGAAAATCACCTGCATTTTGTTCCTGTTCCATCACACTTGCTGTAAAAATTCCAATAAGTACCGGAAGTCCTGCTCCTATTGCCTGATAAAATCCAATCACTTTCATATTTTCATTCCATGGTGAAAAAAGGTAATACACTAAAAATATAACGCTAGTTATAATCGGAATCAGTAAGTGTGCCAGAATCACAGATGTTCCTTTCATCTTTCGCAAGTCTGCATTAAGAGATCTTCCAAGCATCCTATTTCACCTCTCTTTTCTCAAACCATTTCAGAAACAGAAGCGTTGCAAGAACAAACCAGATCATTGAGAGGCAGATCCCCGGAGCAATGACTCCCGTATTCAAAAAAGGATTCCCCGATTCTGCCGCAAGACCATTCGGTAAAATATGAAGTAACGGACACATCATTCGCATAGGGATTGCCGAAACAAGTACATACCAGATCCTGGTTTGTGATATTACCACACCGCTGACGGTAATAAACAGGCAGACGAACAGGTTTACAATCATTCCAAAGCGTTCGCTTAAAAACAAAGCTACCGGAATCTCCCATAACTCAGAAAACGTCAGAAACAATACTGCAATCAACGCTCCTCCAACCGGAACATGTGTCGTTAGAAGAAAGCCTCCAAGCGTTGCTCCTGCAAACACAATCACATTGGAAAACAGAATCATGCACCCAATATAAATAATTTTCCCCAGCAACAATTTTCTTCTGTCTGTGGGAATAGTCATTAAATGATAGTATTTTATCTTTTTCTCCTGCGCCACAGAAAGATAACAAAATAGAGCAATCATCCCCGGCAGCAAAAGTGTATACCACCAGTTCCAAACACTTTCTGCATAAGCATTTGTCATCCCAAGAGTAAATATAAATGCCATGACAAATGTAAGAAGAGGAAATCCCCAGATAAACTTTTTTCGCATGGTTCTTTTGGCTTTTTGATGTTCTGCTTTTATAATATTAACCATGGATTTCACCTGCTTTCTGGTTTTTTCTTACCACATTCATAAACAAATCTTCAAGATTATCTCCCTGCTTTAATGCTCCTTCGTATCCTAAGATTCCACCTGAAATAATCCCGACTTTATCTGCAAGTAACTGTACCTCTGAGAGAATATGACTGGAGAGAATTACAGTGATTCCCTGTTCCGGAAAAGACCGAATCAGCTCTCGTAATTCCTCGATTCCTATTGGATCTAATCCATTCGTAGGTTCATCCAATATCAAAAGTTCCGGTTCTCCAAGCAATGCCATTGCAATGCCTAGTCTTTGCTTCATTCCCAAAGAAAACTGCCCTGCTTTCTTCTTTCCGGTGTTTGTAAGTGATACAATCTGCAAGACCTCATCAATTCTGTTTTCATCTGTACCAAGCAATAATTGTCTTACCTTCAAATTCTCTCTGGCGGAAAGATTTTCATAAATAGGCGGATTTTCAATTAAAGCTCCTATTTTTGATAAATCTTTCCTATCCAAAATTTTTCCATCAAAGTAAATCTTTCCTGCAGTTGGTTTCATCATACCGGTCAGCATTTTCAATATGGTAGATTTACCAGCACCATTCGGTCCAAGCAGTCCATAAATCTGTCCCTTTTCTATATTAAGTGAAACATTATTTACCGCTTTCTGTTTTCCAAAATATTTACATAGATTTTGTGTCTGCAACATCATTTCCATCTTTGCCATCCTTCCTTCTATATTTCATTTCTCACTGAAATATAATCTATCAGGGAAAAATAAAGATTTAATGAAGTTTGCTAAATTTTAAAAAATCTGTCCCGGAAGTTTTTTCTTCTCCATATACGGGAACTTTCTATCAAATGCCTCTGCTTCCTTTTCATTTACCAGATACCCTGCCGGAGGTGCATACTCTCCTGTAATTCCATTAAGATATCCCGGCATCAGTTCTTCGCACAGAAAGAAAGATGCATCCTCGCCTTCCGGCAATCCATGATAGCGGATGCCAAACTCACTCGCCTGTCTGAATCCGCTTTTTCCATAAAAATCAATATTCCCGTGAATTAAAAACTTTATCCTCACACGACTGAAGTCGCGTGCTTCCAGACGCTTTAGACGTCAGACTAAATATCGGCGGATACGCCTGTAACTTAGGCCAGCGCAGTTATGCGCATTTTCCCATGCCAGATATGGCAGGTTCCCACATTGCAGGTAGTCCGCTGTATATCTGCCTGCATTTATGCCGCCTTTAAGATTTCCATTTGTAAATGAAGTTCTTTCAGATCTG
>NZ_QUDO01000096.1 GCF_003477525.1 Ruminococcus sp. AF41-9 | reverse complement strand
TGTGGAATTTTATTTTCCATAACATTAATAACTTTGTCATAAATATACTGTTTCATTTATATTTTCCTCTATCTGTGTGGAATTTTATTTTCCATAACATTAATAACTTTGTCATAAATATACTGTTTCATTTATATTTTCCTCTATCTGTGTTTTAACAATGTAGTAACGGCTTCTTTTTCTATTTGTCATAAATATACTGTTTCATTTATATTTTCCTCTATCTGTGTTTTAACAATGTAGTAACGGCTTCTTTTTCTATTTGTCCTATTTTAAATGTCGCATATGAAATTTCTTCTAAATCATCTAATCTATGATTATAATATTCAATAAGTTTTTTTCTTAGTTGCCCCCACATATTCTCCAATGCTTCGAATTCTTCTGTAAGTTCAATATGATAGTTTTTAGCAAATTTGTTCAAATTAGTATGTTGATCCATTGAAGAACGCAAACAATTATATGCATTAATTGCCCATTTTCTATCTTGATCTGGTCCATATATCAAACGTCTCTTATCAATTTCTTCGCCCATTTTAAAAATGCCTTCAAACATTTTTTCTTCAAAATATCGTTGAATTCTATCATAAAAAAGACTTTTTATATCATAACAATTTGATTTAGCAGGAAAACTCACTAAATATGCGATGTTTTCAACTTTTCCTTGTCTTGTATCCCCACTTCTAGCCAACACATATCTATCCAACTCCATTTTCCCCACATAATTATAATAGGGATCTATAATAGAAACTCTATTGTTGAATGTATCTATTGATTCTACTAAAATAAAATGTGGATCATGTTCTGGTAAAATATTAAATCTCTTTAGCAGTTTCCAATCCACAGACTTCATATAATAGAAGTCAACCAGTACAATCAACAAATCATTTTTCTTTAAGTATTCTATTTCCCTATCTAAAGTCATTTTTTCTTGATATAAATTTCCACATTGATATTTAATAAGGTCATTTAAAAGATATTTATCCAATGGTTCCAATGTTGAACCTGCAAACCATTCATCATCCCAAAACGGTTTCTCATCGAATATAAATGTTAATTGTGAATTAATTACATCTGTTATGTAATCATATTTTTTTCTAATACTATATTCCCCTAACGCTGCTGATAAGCAGTTATACCCATTAAATAATTCTTTATACATAGCAGTTCCATCCTTTTTTCGTAATTATATAATAGAAAATTATGCTGTTCTAAATTATGTAATAAATAGGCCAGTTGGTGTAACATTTTCGACAGAGCAAGTTTCGCCTGAGTAACTCAAAACTCACTTCGTGACTTTCGACTTTCCGGCAATCTTGATGGGGATTCTGCTCCCCATACCCTCAGATAATACAGTTTTCACTAATATGCATACTTGGCTCCTGTAAAAAAACAGTCGCATCGTGATCATATCTATCACGAAAAATCCATAAATATTTTTATTGTGTTACCGCCTGATATTTTCAAATCGGCTTTATATATAGAAATATCTTTATTTTGAAAGGAACTATAAAATGGCACGACCAAAAAAAGATAAAAACTTACGGCATACTCGTCATATCATGCTCCGTCTCACCAATACTGAATATGAAATAATTGCAGAAAATGCAAAAGCAGCAAACCTCCCGTTAGCAGAGTATGTCCGTAAACAGATAACAAATAAAAAAGCAATTGTGAAATATGAAATTGTGGCAGATCTACCGGAGTTAAAGAAATTAATTGCTGAATTTGGAAAGATTGGTAACAATCTGAACCAGATAGCTCGTTACTTTAATACTGGTGGACTCCATTCTCAGGAAATGCGCAACGAAATCAAAAAGAGCATTGCTGAAATTTATAAATTAAAATATGAAGTAATAAAACTAGCTGGAGATTTTACCACTGTCAATGCAAATAATAGAAATAACACAGGAGAAAACTAATATGGCAATCCTGAAACATATTGCAAGCAAGAATGCCGACTATGGAGAATCTGAACGCTATCTGATTTTCCAACATGATGAATATACACAAAAACCAATTCTTGATGAAAATGGGAATATGCTTCTTCGTGAAGAATATTATCTGGAAGGTATAAACTGTGATCCGTTTACATTTGATGCGGAATGTCGGGAAACTAATGCTTTCTTTCATAAAAATCAATCTTTTAATGAGATTAAGTCGCATCACTACATCATCAGCTTTGATCCTAAAGATCAGGAAGAATATGGTCTGACCGGAGAGCAGGCACAGAAACTTGGTGTGGAATATGCCAGAGAGAATTTTCCCGGACACCAGACTCTTGTCTGCACCCACACTGATGGTCATAACGGCAGTGGAAATATTCATGTACATATTGTAATCAACAGTGTGCGAAAGTATGATACCGAGCCACAGCCCTATATGGAATTTGACCGGGATTCAAAAGCTGGATACAAACATCATCTTTCTGACAGATACCGAATTTACTTAAAACAAAAAGTTATGGATATGTGTCATTCCAATGGACTATACCAGGTAGATCTTCTGACACCTGCTGAAAGAAAAATATCTGAAAAAGAATACTGGGCAAAACGCAGGGGGCAAAAAAATCTCGATAAACACAATGCTGAACTGAAAAAGAAAGGACTTACTCCAAGGCAGACAACATTTCAAACGGAGAAGCAATACCTTCGTGATGCGATTGATACGGTTGCTTCACAGGCAACATCACAAGAAGAATTTTCCAGATTGCTGGCTGAGAAATATAATATTACATTTAAAGTCAGTCGTGGCAGATACAGCTACCTGCATCCTAATCGTCAAAAATACATTACCGGAAGAAATCTCGGAACACTTTATGAAGAAAATCATCTTCTGCAGATATTCCAGGAGAACTCAAACAGACAGCCATCAGAAAAGTCACATCCTGCTGACAGAACAATTACTGATTTTTCAGAACTGTCAAAATTGTCTATTTCTGACGAAACCACACACTCTTTCCTTTTTATAAAATCTGATTTACGACTTGTAACAGATTTGCAGCACTGTATCAAGGCACAGCAAAGTCAGGCATACGCACAAAAAGTAAAGCTGTCTAATCTTAAGATGATGGCTCAGACAGTTGCCTATGTACAGGAACATGGTTTCCAGAGAAAGGAAGATTTAGATAGTGCCCTTTCCAATGCCTCGGCTCAAAGCACTGACGCCAGAAATACTCTGAAATCCACAGAAGACACTTTAAAAAGTATAAATGAACAAATTCATTACACTGGACAGTACCTTGCCAATAAATCCATCTATTCCGATTACCGAAAAAGCCGAAATAAAGAAAAATTTTATGACGATCACCGGGCAGAACTCACTCTTTATGAGTCTGCTCTCCGAATACTCAAAGAAAAAGCACAGGGCAAAAAACTTCCTACCCTGAAAATGTTGCGTGAAGAAAAGAATCGTTTAACAGAATTGCAGACCGTACAGCGGGATGAATTTAACACCCGGCGTGAATATGAACGGGAACTTCGTACAGTATGCTCTAATGTAAATATTATTCTTAGGCACCCGCATATCCAAGAAACTCTGCACGAAACATCACAAGAACATTCCTACTTCCGCTAAAAATTTCAATGAAAAAATTTCCAAATTATTTTTCATTTTATCCGTTGACTAAATTCATTTTATCACATATACTACAAGTAGGAAAACAGGCGACATCCTGTTGGTGTGGCTGACACCTAAAATCCGAAACGAAAGCCGAACATGAATCGGAGAGTTGGCAGGCAACAGAAAAACCTGAAAGCAAAGCCAGACATATGGGCTGGAGTGTTGGCGGACAACAGAAAAATCAGTCTATAAGGGAGATGCACAATGCTACGGTATTGTAATCTCCCTTTAAATATTTTATACATATTGCAGAGGTCATAATATGACAAAATACACCAAACAGCAGGCCATTTCTATCATTATAGATTGTGCTGCCAAATACGAAAAAAATCTCAATGGCTATCAGCTCTTATTTATTTTAAAAGACAAGCATAAACATATTTCTTCTCTGGAAGTAAGTTTTTATCCATATAATTTTCTTCACCTTACAGGCATTAAATTAATTGATGGCACTACTGCTACTGATTTTTACAGGCGCTGTTTAAACCATAAATTAAGTCCTGAAGATTTTTCCTTCGCATCTGATGGAACTACTCAGTTAAAACTTGAAATTCTTCCACAACTTATGCTTAAAAATATATCAGCTAAAATGGTTGGAGATTTTAACGGATGCAATCCAAAATTATATACAGAAAAATTAGCTGGTGGCGTAAAAGCCTGCCTTGGTTTTGTAAAAACTCATCGTGCTGAATATGTGCCAAATACAGTACTGAATACAGATATTCGCACAGTTACCAAAATTTCACAGCAGGTAATCGCTACATATCGTCGAAAAAATTCAGCTTCCCCTTATCAGGAATTAGTGTATAAGGCAAAAAAAATCGACTGGGATACCATTACCTTTCCGAAAGAATATGACTATCTCACTAAGCCAGGAAAAGATGGCGCATAACGCCATCTTTTCCTCGAACAATCCATCACTATACTGCCGCTAAGAACTGATATATACACTTCACTGATATGTAATTCGCTAATTTATACCTCCGGTAAGCAGTATCTTTTATCGGTTACTGATTTCACATTTGAATTTTTCTGTAGTACCTCGTCTTCCATTTCATATACTTTGTCGCAGAGAACATCTGTGTCTTCTCTGTTACGACTTACCAAAATAATTAATTTTTTTCATTTTCTCCGCTGACTGACTAAACTCATTTTATCGCGCATACTACAAATTGGGGAACAGGTAACATCTTATTGGTGTAACTGACACCTAAAATCCGAAACGAAAGCCGAACCGGACGTATGGGCTGAAAAATTGGCGGACAACAGAAAAATCCGTCTACAAGGGAAATGTACAATGCTACGGTATTGAGCATTTCCCTTTAAACATTTTATACATATTGCAGAGATCATAATATGACAAAATACAACAAGCCACACTATACACGGAGAAAACCTTAATGACTGTCAGTTCTCCATTTATTTAAAAAGGATAGGAATAAACATATTTCTTCTTTAGAAGTAAGTTTTATCAAATTATCTCTCTATTTTTATTTAAATTTATAACCTTATTACATTTATTTGCTAATCTTTCATCATGTGTGGCCAAAATAACTATTGCCCCATTTGAAGCACATTCTTCAAATAAGTTTATTACTATTTGTCTATTTGCAGAATCAAGAGAAGCAGTAGGTTCGTCTGCATAAATAACAGAAGCATTTTTTAATATTGCTCTTGCAATACCAATTCGCTGTTTTTCACCGCCCGATAATACAATTGCTTGTTCTTTAGCTCTACCTTGCAATCCGATTTTTTCCAATATATTTTTTACAGATTTATCCTTCATTTTTGACTTGTCTAAAGTAATATTATATGCAACACTTTCATCTTCAATAATGCCATAATCTTGATAAATAAATGTGGCATATTTGTGCCAAAATTTTGTCTTGTCACTGTCATTCCATTTTGAAGCATCTTTTTGATCAATTAAAATAGAACCATTTTCAATAGGTTGTATTAAGCCCAAACAATTTAATAATGTAGTTTTTCCACAGCCCGAAGCACCTATTAAAGCTACCATATCCCCACTATTCAAGGTATACGTTAAATCCGAAAAAATATGTTTTCCTTTAATAACAACACTTATATTGTTAATTTTTATTTCCATTTTCTATCCTCCATCCTTTATATGATTTCATTCGTTTCTTCTAGCTACCTTATAAAAGCTTTGTCTAGTACATATCTGATATGCAATAAAATTACTTAAGCAGTACAAAATCAAAATAGCTATGCTTACAACAATTACTGTAATAGCTTCTGGTCGTTTTATAAAGAATGAAATTATTGCTCCAACAATTATCGTGGCTGTTGCAATACATATTTCTTTGCTAAAAGTTTGCATAATAATTTCTTTATACGATTTTCCAAATGTGTGAAGCGTAAATATACGTTTTTTGTTTTCACATACCCATAACTGAGCTGTAAGAATACCGGCAAAAATCATAGATGTCAAAATCAAAACACAAGCTACTGCATAAAATGCAGCTTCTTTTGCAAAATTTTGAGCCTGTCCCAATGCCACATCTGCGATGGTAGCTATAGAAACAACATATTCTTTTATTGGCGATTTACTCAATTCAGTTCTTAATAAATTTTCATCTGGAAAAATAATATTTCCACTTGAACAAGCCGGCAAAATGAACCCTAAAGTATTTAATGATAGTGCTGGTTCCTCAACTAAAATAATCAATGGATTTTGGGACTGAACAGTATTCCCCCCATACCCTACATTTGGTGGCAATCCTAAAAATTTATTTCCACTAAATTCATAGAAACTAATTGAGGTTGGTTCTACATCCCCAGTCTTAGTCCATAAAGGTAATTGAGCACAAAGAAAATCTTGTAATGGTTTATCCATAGAATTTAATTCTATTTTATTTAATCTACCACCACTTTTGTTTTCTCCTATTCCAATATCAAAGGAATTAATCCATGATTTATCTGTAATTATAATGTGATCATAACCACCATATTCCTCTTTACTTAATAGAATAGATTTATCAATAACTAATGATAAAGACAAATTGTTTTTTTCAGATAAATTTACAAAAAATTCATCTACATACGGTAACATTTTGTCTGTACTTAAAGCATCTAAATTGCCAAAAGATAAACTTACATTGCTTTTCATATTTTCCCATAAAGCATATTCTTTAGATAATTGTTGAAATATATATGCTGATGTAATGGTACTTGGGACAATCAAAAGAGCTAAGATAATCGCTAAAATTCTGGTTCCTGTACTCAATACTCTAAACTTTTTAAAAGGAATTTCTCTTTTTGCCAGATATTCTATTTTTGGTTTTACAATTGCTGAAATAATAACACTTATTAATGCTGAAAAAACAATAAGTATAAATAGTACTATCAACTCTCTAAACAGTATTATTGGAATTTGTTTAAAACTATTTGCAATCCCTATATATACCAAAAAATACGAATAGAGAAATAATAAAAACTGG
>NZ_QUDO01000095.1 GCF_003477525.1 Ruminococcus sp. AF41-9 | reverse complement strand
TCAAGAAATTGATATTTTAAAAATTTTATTCTTTCAATAACTACAGGGATTCTTTGCGGTTTCACAGGTTTTCACATAATTTATTTGAAGTAGCACAATAGGTTAATTTTGGAAGTGAATGAACAGTTATAACCTGACGAATGGAGGTAAAAATGCATAAACACAAATACAGAAGAGGAAAAAGATTTGCCGGTCTGTTTCTTTCTGCGGCACTGGTGATGACAGGGATTCCCGTGCAGGCAGCAGAGTTTACAGCACCATCGGCAGAGGCAGATCTTTTCAGTTCGGGCGTGGCAGATGCCTATACAGGAGGTTCTGGTACCGGTACGTCGAGTTCTGTATCATCTTTTTATAAGGGAGAGAGTTCAGAACCTGCGGCAGATCCCACACCAACAGTGACACCGGCAGACGAGCCCGGAGAGACGCCTTCGGTTACACCAACACCTTCTGCCGCGCGGGAAGGGACTCTGACAGTCACACCGGAAGCAACACCTTCCGTTACGCCGTCAGAGGCACCAGAGGTATCCCCGACAGTCACACCGGAGATGACACCTGCTGTCACACCCACAGTGACACCGACAGAGACGCCTTCGATCACACCGACTCCAACTATAAATCCGGAAGAAGAGATCATGCTTCGTTTTATAGACGGGGACGGAAATGAATGTGATAATCTCAGTACAGTTCTGGACTGGGGAGAAACCCTGATCCTGCCACACGTTCCGGATGAGACAGCACCGGATCAGTGGAAACTGGAGAAGGATGAAAAACTGAATGACAGCATCACACTGAACGGTGGAGAGATCATGACACTGAAAAAGGGGGAAAGCTGGAATGTATTTATAAATAAAGGCGTTCTGACTTTTTATATGCCGAAGAAATGTACCCTGTCTCTTTATAACAACTCCGGAACGGCTGTATTTCGGGGATTGAAATTAAAAGTGTATGAAACAAACTCTGTGACCCTCCCAAATCCGTCAGGGACAAAATATATCAATTACGGATGGACGGATGTGAAGGGAAGTACAGATGTGAAGTATGCGCTGAATTCAGAGTATAAAGTAACAAAGGATCAGTCTCTTTATATTGTACGCCGTACATCGCTGACAGTATCCTTCTTTTCCCAGACAGGAAGCAGCACCAGTTCCTTTACGAAACTGAAACAGACAATTGGAAAAGGTCTTACCGTAACATTGCCGACAGTTCCTGCCAAATCCGGATATCAGGCACTGGGATGGTCTTTGAGTAAAAATGCCACAAGTGCATCCTACAGTGTGGGAAAAAAAGTGACGGTATCAAAGAACCTGAATTTTTATGCGGTGTATAAGAAGCTGCCATATGCAGTTACCTTTAACAATAACAGTGGAACAAGTACCAGCAAAGCATATACTGCGCTGACCGTCTATGCGTCCCAAAACCAGAAGATTACATTGCCGGCAGTTCCGAAAGCGCAGGGATATGTAAATCTTGGCTGGACAACTGCCAAAGGAAAGACCACGCCGGTATATGCCGCCGGTTCTCAGGTCAAGATCACAAAGGCGACAAAGTTTTATGCAGTGCGCAGAAAGAGTAAATATTATACGATCAATTACTATCTGGGAGACGGAAGCACGAACAGCGCTTATAAGAAACTGACCCGGACAGTAGAAGAAGGGACAACGGTTACATTTGCGAAAGTTCCGGCAAGAACCGGCTATGTAAACCTGGGATGGTCCAGCAAGAAAAATTCTACTCAGGCTACTGCGAAGGCGACATACACAGTCAATAAAAATATTACGCTTTATGCAGTGCAGAAAAAAGCGGTAAAGCTGACTCTCCGTAAAGCAGACGGAACGATCTGGCAGACGACAACTCTGGCTCAGGGCGGTTCTTATACACTGCCCGGAGTAAAAAATGCTTCCGGATATACCTTTATGGGCTGGTCATCAGCAGCACATCTGAAGAAAAAGACAAGCAATAAATCTGTAAATCCCGAATATGAGGCGGAACAGGTGATCACGGTCAGCGCCAATATGGATCTGTATGCGGTGGTCTATAACTGCTCCACAGAGAAAAATATTTCAAAGGATGAGCTTCCTCAGGTGAATATTTATAAGTATAAACAGGTGATTTTTGTGGGAGATTCCCGTACAGAATTTATGGAAAATGTTCTGGAAAGCCTTGGAAATGATACCACGAATCATGTGGAGTTTGTATGTGAAGCTGGAAAAGGACTGAGCTGGTTCCAGAGCACTGGTTATACACAGTTATATAATCTGGTGAAAAATAACATCAACAGTATTCTCCAGAAAAAGACAGCCGTCATTTTTAATTTCGGAGTAAATGACCTGAAAAAATATAAAGAATATGTGGCTTATTATAAAATGATAGAGCCAATTCTTACCAATAAGGGATGCGAGCTGTATTTTATGTCTGTAAACCCGATCAACCGAAAGATGCTTCCGAATGCCGGCAGAGCTGACAGAAGTGAGGCTGTGGTCAGAACTTTTAATGCTTATATGAAGGCGAATCTGCCGTCTGCCTATACTTACATTGACATGTACAGTTATCTGAAATCCACAGGATACAGTTTTGCCAGCGATCATTATGGTGCAGGAAGCGTAGATGACGGACTTCATTACACAGCCAGAACCTATAAACGTATCTTTGCAAAATGTCTTGATTCGCTGAAACTCAGCTGATACTTCAGATATGAACCGGGAGTATTGCAAATGAGGAGGCTGCCCGGATATGAAACTGTAACAGTTTCAAAGGGAAGATATTGATTTCCTGTGGAAAAAACCACAGTAAATACCAGATTACTCCTTGCGTGAAATCAGGGAATAGTCTATACTAAAGGACGAGACTTCTGTTATTTCTTACAGAGTTTCGTCCTTTTACTATTTTTACTATAAGAAGTGTGAGAGAAAGAGGAAATATAGATATGAAGTTAACAACAGTAAAAGAAATTTACAAAGAAAGAGAAAAATACCTGGATCAGGAAGTTACCGTAGGAGGATGGGTCAGAAGTGTACGTGATTCCAAGACTTTTGGATTTATCGTGCTTCATGACGGAACCTTTTTTGAGACTCTGCAGGTCGTTTACCATGACACAATGGAGAACTTTGCAGACATCAGCAAATTAAACGTAGGTGCAGCCATCATCGTAAAAGGTACTCTGGTAGCAACTCCGCAGGCAAAACAGCCATTTGAGATTCAGGCATCAGAAGTCACAGTAGAAGGCGCTTCCGCACCGGATTATCCGCTTCAGAAGAAACGCCACAGCCTTGAATACTTAAGAACCATGACACATCTCCGTCCGAGAACAAACACATTCCAGGCAGTATTCCGTGTACGTTCTCTCTGCGCTTATGCGATCCATCGTTTCTTCCAGGAACAGGGATTTGTATATGTACACACTCCACTGATCACAGGAAGCGACTGTGAAGGTGCTGGTGAGATGTTCCAGGTAACGACTCTGGATATGAACAATGTTCCGACAGATGACAAAGGTGCGATCGACTATTCACAGGACTTCTTCGGAAAAGAAACCAACCTGACAGTAAGCGGTCAGTTAAACTGCGAGACATTTGCACAGGCATTCCGCAATGTTTACACATTCGGACCGACTTTCCGTGCTGAGAATTCCAACACTACCCGTCATGCGGCTGAGTTCTGGATGATCGAGCCGGAGTGTGCATTTGCAGACTTAAATGACAACATGGATCTGGCAGAAGCAATGCTGAAATATGTCATCCGTTATGTCCTTGAGAATGCACCGGAAGAGATGAACTTCTTTAATTCTTTCGTTGACAAAGGACTTCTGGACAGACTGAACCATGTAATCAACTCTGAGTTCGGCCATGTAACTTATACAGAAGCAGTAGAACTTCTGGAGAAAAACAACGACAAATTTGATTATAAAGTATTCTGGGGATGCGACCTGCAGACAGAGCATGAGCGTTATCTGACAGAAGAAATCTTCAAGAAACCGGTATTTGTAACTGACTATCCGAAGGAAATCAAAGCATTCTACATGAAGATGAATGAGGATAACAAGACAGTGGCAGCTATGGACTGTCTGGTACCGGGAATCGGTGAGATCATCGGAGGAAGCCAGAGAGAGGACGACTTCGAGAAACTGGAAAAACGTATGGATGAGCTTGGCCTGAAGAAAGAAGACTATGATTTCTATCTGGATCTTCGTAAATATGGTTCTACCCGTCATTCAGGTTTCGGACTTGGATTTGAACGCTGCGTAATGTACCTTACCGGCATGGGCAATATTCGTGACGTCATTCCATTCCCGAGAACAGTTAAAAACTGCGACTTATAATTGAGAAATTGTAGACAGTATTTCCTGTTTGCGGATCAGATGTTTGCTGGTCAGAGCATATAGACAGGAACAGAAAGAGAGATTGGCATGAGATTTATTCATCTTGCAGATGTACATCTGGGGGCAGTTCCGGACAGGGGCTGTCCATGGAGCAGCAGGCGGGAGGAAGAAATCTGGGAAACTTTCCGCCGGGTTATTGCGGGCATCCGTGAGAATCCGGTGGATTTGTTATTTATAGCAGGAGATTTATTCCACCGTCAGCCTCTTTTGCGGGAGCTAAAAGAAGTGAATTACCTGTTTTCCACTATTCCGGAAACCCGGATCTATCTGATGGCAGGAAATCACGATTACATCAAGGCAGATTCTTTTTACCGCGATTTTCAGTGGGAAAAGAACGTGACATTTTTTAAAAACGAACAGCTTACCTGTGTGAAGGATGAGAAACTGGATGTTTATGTATATGGATTAAGTTATGAGCATCAGGAGATAGAAGCGTCTCTTTACGACGGGGCGCAGCCACAGGAAGGCGACGGACTGCACATTCTTCTGGCACATGGCGGAGATGCAAAGCATATCCCGATGAGCATTAAGACGATTTCCGCTTCCGGTTTTGACTATCTGGCTCTGGGACATATCCACAAACCGCAGATCCTGCTTCGTGATAAAGCGGCTTATGCGGGAGCTCTGGAGCCAATCGACAGAAATGATCTTGGCGAGCACGGATACATAGAGGGTCATCTGGAAAACGGAAGACTCCGGACAAACTTTGTTCCTTTTGCCAGCAGGTCTTATGAGCAGATCATTCTGATGCTCCGTGAGAATTCCACGCAGGCATCTCTGGAGGATATGCTGAAAGCAGATCTGGCAAACAGAGGCAGAATGAATATGTACCGGATCATCATCAAGGGAGTCAGGGCTCCGGAACTGATGCTTCTCCCGGAAAAACTGAAAACCTATGGCTATGTGACCGAGGTGCTGGACGAGTCCAGACCGGCCTATGATCTGGAGGAACTGGAGAAGAAGTACAGTGGGACTCTGATCGGAGATTATATCAGTTGTTTTCTGGAAAAAGACAGGAGTGCAATGGAAGAAAAGGCATTATATTATGGACTTCAGGCTTTGCTGGAGACGAGCAGGTGACAGGTAAAATATGATTATCAGACGATTGAATATCAGAAATTTTGGAAAAATCCATGACAGGACACTGGAGCTTTCGCCGGGGATCAATGTCCTTTACGGTGAGAACGAAAGTGGCAAAACAACGATCCATACCTTTATCAAGAGTATGTTTTTCGGACTTACGCGGATGCGGGGAAAAGCTGCCAGAAATGATGTTTACAGTACGTATGAACCCTGGGAAAATCCGGGAGTATATGGCGGAACGATCTGGTTTGAGAGCAAAGGACACAAGTACCGTCTTTCCAGAAATTTTCAGAAGGATCATCCATTGAATGAACTGTTTAATGAGGACAGTAAAGAACTGACGGATGCAGACAATGGCAGTCTTACAGAGATTCTTGGAAATGTCAGCGAAGCTGTCTATGACAATACGGTTTCTGTTGCACAGTTAAAGAGTGTTACAGGACAGGATCTGGTGAGGGAAGTTCAGAACTATATGGCAAGCTATCAGGGAACGGCTGACAGTTCCATTGATCTGGGACGTGCCATGCAGATGCTGAAAATGTCCAGAAAAGGATTCCAGGTTCAGGAGGACCGCAAGAAGCGGGAAACCGAAAAAGAGCAGCAGAAACTCCTTACCAACATCGATTACATACAGGGTGAGATGGATACTCTGAAAGAAAAGATGAATGAGATCGATGAGAAAGAGGAATCGCTCCATATGCGCCCCGGAGATGAGACAGCAGCAGTGATCCTCGATGAAAAAATTGCCGAAATGCGGAAGAAAAGAAATGAGTTTGCAGTGGGTATGATCGCGGCTGCTGTTGCCGGGATTCTGCTGCTGATCGCGACGGCTGCCATGTCTGCAAGTATTCTTCAGGGGCTTCTGGTAGTGGCGGTTGCGGCAGCTCTTATAATCTGCTGTGGAATGGCAGAGATGAAATATGCCAGAGAGCTTCAGAAACGCCTCCGCATGAAGAGCAGATGGCTTTCCAGACAGGAGAAACTGAAATGGAACAAAGAAACGATACAGCAGGAATACGATGAAAAAGAAATGAATCTGAAGAATCTTCAGGAAGAGTACAAAGAGTATGAAGAGGAATCTTATCTTCCGACAGTGGAAGAGACGGAGATTCAGGCGTTGAATCTTGCCATGGAAACGATTGAGAAGCTGTCCGGAAATATCAGTCACCATGTGGGAGATAAACTCAGAGAACGCACTTCCCAGATTCTCAGTGAGATCACAGGCGGCAAATATCAGGAAGTCCTGATGGATGGAAACCTGCATATGATGGTGAATACAGGGGACCGTGCCGTAGGTCTGGAACGTCTCAGCAGAGGAACGATGGAACAGATTTATTTTGCCCTTCGTATGGCAGCGGGAGAACTTTTCTGTGAAGAAGAAAGCTTTCCGGTGATCCTGGATGATGTGTTCGGAATGTATGATGAGGACAGGCTGGCAGCAGTCCTGCGCTGGATGCACAAAGAACAGAAACAGATCATCATCAGTACCTGCCATAAAAGAGAGATGGAGATTCTGGACAGAGAGGGAATCCCTTATCAGAAATTATTGCTATCCTGATAAAAACAGAGAGGATACATGAATGGAAAACATGTATCCTCTCTGTTTTGTATATTAGAAATAGGCGTTTGCGAAACGCCACAAGCCGCATAAATACGGCATTTTTTGTTACCTATAAACAAATAACTCCTCACCGGATATGGTATAATAGAGTTGACTAAAAACTATAA
>NZ_QUDO01000094.1 GCF_003477525.1 Ruminococcus sp. AF41-9 | reverse complement strand
TAAACCCCCTTGAAGACGACGAGGTAGATAGGGCAGAGGTGGAAGTGCAGTAATGCATGGAGCTGACTGTTACTAATCGGGTGAGGGCTTGACCAAGAATCGCAGGAAGAATGATTTTCAGGGAATGTTGACATGTATGTAGTTTTGAAGATATACTAAAACCAGCTAGATGATAGCTGGTTTTTTTGTGCTTAAAAATAGGTCTAAGAGGGACGTCAGAAAAAAGAATGGTTATAATTTGGCTGGAACTTGTTGACAGAGGGAAAGGAGTTTTTGCTTGACAGTATTGGTAGATGGTATTTATAATACGGATTAGCTATGACTAACATAATTTGACTATAGCTAATTCGGGTGGTGTGAGATGAAAGAATCAACACAGAATATACTTAAAGAAAATGAAATAAAAGATATAGATACGCAGCTTCCATCCTCACGGCGAGAAATTGAGGAGGATATGCTGGAGCAGATTTGTCTGATCGCGAATGTAAGGGCGGAGATTACGGTTGAGGAGTTATGCAGCCGTATGGATATGACAAGAAGAGAAGTTAATTTTTATCTGAAACAGATGTCTGCGCATGGATATATTGCCAGAGAAAAAGGAACACATACAGAGTCACGGAAATCTGAAAAATCCGAAATTTTACTTACGGAGTTTGGAAAGATCACAGGGGAAGAGTTTCAGTATCGTCATGAGATTCTGACGCAGTTTCTCCAGTTTGTCGGTGTTTCAGATGAAAAGGCGGAAGAGGATGCCTGCCGTATGGAGCATGTGGTCAGTGAGGAGACAGTTCAGCAGATTTGTAATTTTGTGGATTATGGAGATACTTTTGAAAGAATTTTAAAGCACTCTGATCTGCGAAGCTGGTATCAGCCGGGGAGATATCGGTTTCTTATGGGAATTTACCAGATAGAGAAGACATGTCCGAGGAGATTTGCAAGAGAATTTGAGCGTTTTTCCGAGAATATCTGGCTTCACATTACAGAAGATGCGAGCAGTTTCGAACTGCCAAAAAAGGAAGATGAGTTTTCAACTCAGAATTTATGGTACAAAGACCCGGAACAGGGATGGATACAGGCAGAGGAGAAAATGGGAAACCCATGGATACCATCTGGTGTATTTACGTTTTCAACAAGATGCCAGGACCCGATCATAGAAGGAACTGCGTTGATCGCGTTTACGAGAAAAGGTGAGAAGCCTGTTGACTGGAACAGCCGGGAACTTGATGTACATATCTGGAAATCGGAGGGATAAAGACGTGAATAATCAGGATAACAGAAATCTTTTACATCCATCAATGCTTCAGATTCAGTACCTTCTGGAATTAGAAAAAGTAGGAAAAAAGCGCGGAAGTATTGCGATGATCGCGGATACCTGTGGGGTGAGTCATGGACCGGTCAGCCGATTTTTTAAGGAGTGCATTGGAAGAGGATATCTGACGGAAAAATATGAATTTACAACGGAAGGTGCGCATGCCCTGCTAACCTATAAAAGGCTCTTAAGGGATGTGAGGACATATCTGAAAGTAATGAATATTCCGGAAAAAGAAATTCCGGAGAAGATGAAGCAGCTGATCGAGAACGTAGATTATGATCTGCTGAGGACTATGGTAAGGAATGCAAGACAGACAACGGAACGTACAGTAGAAGGAAAAGATAAACAGGAACAGAAAAATTCGCAGGGAGAAAAAGATTCCAATGCATATTTTATTGAGAAGATACTGGAAAAAGGAAAATTTCACGTAGGGATTGCTATTCATCAGATAAGCAGAAATAGCGAAACCAGACTCTCAATGGCGCATCAGGGTTTTGAGCATCTGGCATGTATTCGAAATAATACGCGTGGAAGCTGGCTGGAACTGACGATTCGTGAAATTTACGGAAGGTCCAGGATTGACGGAACAGAGATGTCAGGACATCTTTCTTCTCTGAAATACGAGAAACAGGGGCAGCTTTATGAAGCGGTCATTAAGAATGGAAAGTTAAGGATTTCACTCAGTGCCTGCCATTTTTTCCGTGGCAGAATGGGAAATGTAAAGGGAACGGTTCACATTACAGTTGCCTGTAATGTAGGAAATGCACATATGCCGGAGAGTACAGCAGTGCTGACATTCTGGATGTAAGATTAAAGGTCGAAATGAAGAAAATTCGGCCTTTTTATTATGCACAAATATGGAAAAATGTTGATTTTACAGGGATAAAGGAAAAATACAAACCGTTCCCGACAGGCACGAAAACGAATAAATTAGTTGACACTAACCAATAAACATTGATAGAATGTCAACGCAGTTAGCCAATGGTAACCAGATAAATCAGATGATTTGGAAGGCTTTCTGTAGTAACTATAAGTAAATATAAAATTAAACATACGATACGGAGAATGATTATGAAACACTCGCTGAAAATCTTTTGGATGATATTGGGATTTTTGTGTCTGGGATTTGGAACGGTAGGGATTGTATTGCCGATTTTGCCAACAGTTCCGTTTTATATGGCAACACTATTCTGTTTTGCAAAAAGTTCAGAAAGACTCCATTCATGGTTTCTTGGAACAAATTTATATAAAAAACATCTGGACAGTTTTGTGCAGAAGAGAGCTATGACGATGGGAACAAAACTCCGCATTATGGGAACTGTAACAGTAATTATGGGGATTGGATTTCTTTGTATGAAAAATGTGCCTGTTGGGAGAATTTGCCTGATCGTGGTATGGGTCTGCCATGTGTTATATTTTTTCCTGAGAGTAAAAACTGTAAATGCGGAAAACAAGACACTGGAAGGTGCAAAATAATATGAATAAGGTGGAAAAGAAGCGGCAGAAAGAACAGTACATTGTGGAAGAAATGATTCGATTATACTGTCGGAAAAATCATTTGGAAGAGGAACGTCAGGGCAGGCAGATGTGTCCGGTCTGTCAGGAACTTTCAGATTATGCGAAACTCAGAAGTCAGAAATGTCCGTTTATGGAACAAAAAACATTTTGCGCAAACTGCAAAGTGCATTGTTATAAACCGGAAAAGAGAGAGCAGATTCGTCAGGTAATGCGTTTTTCAGGCCCAAGAATGCTAATGCATCATCCGATTCTTGCAATATGGCATCTGATATGTAGTAAAAGAGAGGCAAAGGTAAAAAACTCATGATAAAGACAAGACTGGCGGGACTCTTATCCCATGCGAAAAAGTATATTGTATATGCGATCCTATGGCAGTGGGTGGCACTTCTGTCACAGGTATTGGCAGTTTTTTCGATTGCAGATTTACTGGAACGAGTTATATATCAAAGCGTAACGGCAGCAGTTGTTGAGCGAACGATCATTACACTGATTTTGGTCGTGGTCGTCCGCTTTAGCTGCGAACGAATGGGCGCAAGATCATCTTATCTTGCCTGTGTGGATGTAAAGCGGATCCTGCGTGAAAAAATTTATGAAAAGATGTTAAAACTTGGGGCGTCCTATAAAGAGCGGGTATCGTCATCAGAGGTAGTTCAGGTATCAACGGAAGGAGTAGAACAGCTGGAAACTTATTTCGGAAAATACCTGCCGCAGTTATTCTACAGCTTAATTGCACCACTGACATTGTTTGCGATTCTTTGTCGGGTGAGCATGAAAGCCAGTGTAGTTCTTCTGATCTGTGTGCCATTGATTCCAATTTCTATCGTAGTGGTACAGAAAATCGCAAAGAAATTACTGAACAAATATTGGAGTATTTATACAGGTCTTGGAGATTCCTTCCTGGAAAATTTACAGGGACTGACAACTCTGAAAATCTATCAGGCTGACCAGCAGAAGGCGGATGAGATGGATGTGGAGTCTCAGAATTTCCGAAGAATTACCATGAAAGTTTTGACGATGCAGTTAAATTCTACGAGTGTGATGGATATTGTGGCATATGGTGGTGCTGCGGCTGGAATGGCAGTTGCATTATCTGAGTTTCTCAAAGGAAATATCAGTATCTCAGGGACGATTTGCATTGTTCTTCTGGCAAGTGAATTTTTCCTGCCGTTAAGACTGCTGGGATCTTTTTTCCATATTGCAATGAATGGCATGGCTGCCAGCGATAAAATATTTAAGATATTGGATTTACCAGAACCTCAGACAGGAGATAAAAATCTGCCAGATGACTCATTAGACATTTCTTTTAAGAATGTACATTTTGCCTATGAAGAAAACAGAGAGATTTTAAAAGGAATTGATTTGTATCTTCCGGCAGGAAGCTTTGTATCTCTGGTAGGAGAATCCGGATGCGGTAAGAGTACGATCGCAGGGATCATTTCTGCAAAGAACAGAGGATTTACAGGAGAGATTACTATTGGCGGCGTATCGCTTTCTGAGGTGAATGAATCAGATCTGATGAAACATGTGGTACTGGTCCGTCACAATAGTTATCTGTTTAAAGGAACTATAGAGGAAAATCTGCGTATGGCAAAACCGGATGCGACAGAAGAAGAGATGAATACAGTTTTGAAGAAAGTAAACCTTCTGGGATTTTTGCAGACACAGGATGGTCTTCAGACAAAGTTGCTGGAAAAAGCCAGCAATCTGTCCGGCGGACAATGTCAGAGACTGGTGATTGCCAGAGCATTGCTGTACGATGCTGCTGTATATATTTTTGATGAGGCAGCTTCCAATATTGATGTGGAGAGTGAAGAATTGATCATGGATGTGATTCATGAACTGGCAAAAAACAAAACAGTGCTTCTGATTTCTCATCGACTGGCAAATGTTGTAAAATCTGACCAGATTTATTTCCTGAAGAACGGGGAAATACAGGAACATGGAAAGCATGAAGAACTGATGCAGAAAGACGGTGAATACAGACATCTGTATGAAAGCCAGATGGCACTGGAGAACTATGGAAGGCAGGTGAACAGGGATGTCTGATATGCAGAGTAATTTAACAAAAAAACGCAGAAGTGCCGTCTCAATTATGGGAAGTCTGATCGGTCTGGTGAAGCCGTTACTTCACATTATGATTGCAGCAATCATCCTTGGAACAGCAGGATATCTGTGCGCCATTTTCCTGACGATTCTGGCAGGGCAGGTTATCGTACATGGAATCCTGACAGGAGAAATGGGAGCAGCGATAGCAGCTGAAACAACTGATGTAGCATTGTCTGCCCAGACGGTGGGGATTACAGTGAAGAATCTGTGGCTGATAAACACACCTGTAAAAACAATTATTATCATAATGATTATCATTGCAGTTCTTCGAGGAATCCTTCATTATGCAGAGCAGTACTGTAATCATTTTATTGCATTTAAACTCCTTGCGATTATCCGACACAAAGTATTCGCTGCATTGAGAAAACTTTGCCCGGCGAAGCTGGAGGGCAGAGATAAGGGAAATCTGATTTCAATCATTACGACAGACATTGAACTTCTGGAAGTGTTTTACGCGCATACCATTTCTCCGATTGCCATTGCAACATTAACCTCATTGATTATGATAGTTTTTATAGGGAGATATAACTGGATGGCGGGACTTCTTGCTCTTGCAGCTTATCTGATAGTTGGAGTTGCGATTCCAGTGTGGAATGGCAGATGCGGAAGTCAGGTGGGAATGGAGTTTCGTACAAATTTTGGAGAGCTGAACAGTTTTGTCCTGGATTCTCTCCGCGGCCTGGATGAGACGATTCAATATGGACAGGGAGAGGGTCGAAAAGAGCAGATGTCACAACGCTCCGGAAATCTTGCAAAAATGCAGAGAAGTTTAAGTAAACAGGAAGGATCACAGAGATCTTTTACAAATATGGTGATCCTGCTTGCATCCTTTGGGATGCTGACGCTGACAATATGGCTGTATGGAAGAGGAGAACTGGGATTTGAGGGAATTCTGACCTGCACGATTGCTATGATGGGTTCTTTCGGACCAGTAGTGGCATTATCCAGTCTGTCTAATAATCTGAATCAGACACTGGCAAGTGGGGAGAGAGTTCTTTCGTTATTGGAAGAAAAGCTGATGGTGGAAGAAATTCCTGTAGATGTAAAAGATGATTCTGTAAATATTTCAGAAAATCTTTTGGGCGGCAAGGCAGATATATTTTCAGGCGCAGAAACGAAAAATGTTACATTTGCTTATGAAAATGAAGTAATTCTGGATGATTATTCTCTGAAACTGGAACCTGGAAAGATCACAGGAATTCATGGGGCAAGTGGTTCCGGAAAATCTACACTGTTGAAACTCCTTATGCGTTTCTGGGATGTTGATAAAGGATGTGTTTCTGTGGATGGTGAGGATGTGAGAAAGATTCCGACCAGATATCTCAGAGATATGGAAAGCTATGTGACACAGGAAACGCATCTGTTTCACGACTCTATTGCCAATAATATCGCAGTTGGAAATCCAGGTGCTTCCAGAGATGAAATTATGGAAGCAGCAAAGAAAGCATCTATCCATGACTTTATTATGAAACTTCCGAAGGGCTATGATACAGAAGTTGGGGAACTGGGGGATACCTTATCCGGTGGCGAAAAGCAGCGAATTGGAATAGCCAGAGCATTCTTACACGACAGTCCTCTGATTTTAATGGATGAACCGACATCCAATCTGGATTCTTTGAATGAAGGAATCATTCTGAAATCTCTGAGAGAAGCGTCAGAGAAAAAAACTGTGGTACTTGTATCACATAGGAAATCAACGATGAATATCGCAGATACTGTATTTGAAATGAAAGATGGAAGAATCTCATAATCCTTTTAGCAGATATATAAAAAGAGGCTGTTACATTGTTTGAATACATGATGTAGCAGCCTTGTTTTGAATAAAATTTTAGGATTGGTGTTTTAGGCATCTATGTGTCGAAAACTATTGATTGACAGGATAACATGCATTTGTTACACTGAATCTA
The DNA here is from genome assembly GCF_003477525.1 of Ruminococcus sp. AF41-9. Lineage (GTDB taxonomy): Bacteria > Bacillota > Clostridia > Lachnospirales > Lachnospiraceae > Blautia_A. Next base: position 462 of record NZ_QUDO01000094.1, on the reverse strand, counting down.
CATATCTAAGAAAATTCCAGACTGTTCAGTCATTTATTTTCCTTTATGAAGATAAGTACGAAAGATAGAGGTTACACAATTTACACATATTTGTGCAAATTTGGGTATTCAAGTATTGTTACTGTATGTTAGAATAAAAGTGAGGTATCTAATGAATAATACGATATTTGATGATGTATTTCGTACAATGATTGAAAAAATGCCGTATCTGGCAGTACCTTTGATAAATGAAGTATTCCACACTTCTTATCCGGAGAATGTACCGATTGTGCAGCTGCGCAATGAACATCAGCAGGAAAACGGAGAGATTATCACGGATTCCTGTTTAAAGATTGCTGGTAAATTGTATCATATTGAATAACTGCGCGTCGCATTCTCGTTACTTTAGTGATGAGTTAGACGCGCAAATTTTTTATTCAAAGAAAGAACATATGTTTACTTCTGGCACTATATGTGCTAAAA
>NZ_QUDO01000093.1 GCF_003477525.1 Ruminococcus sp. AF41-9 | reverse complement strand
TGGCTGGAGAGGGAACTGCATCTTCGGTAGGAATTGTTCCGGGCAGGATGGAGAACAGAGAAGATACAATAAAAAACTGGCAGAGTATCTTGGAATTGGAGCAGACGAAATTGAGGATAAGTTAAAAGCCGGTTGGGTAAAAGCAGATTCTTTTGTACCAGTAGCAACAATTCCTAAAATACAAGAGGTCGATCTTTTGACAGTGAATCCGGATAAAACTGTTCTGGAAGAAAAAGAAAAGCAGGACACATTATTGAAGATTCCAGGTATTATGTTATCTGATGTAAAAGTACGAACTTATTATCTAAAAGAAGCTGCCTCTCATCTGGTAGGGTATGTACAGGCGGTTACAGCCGAAGATTTGCAGGAACATAAAGGGGAAGGGTATCGTACAAACAGTGTGATTGGAAAGACTGGACTGGAAACGCTTTATGAAAAAGAACTAAAAGGAACAGATGGGTGTGAAATCTGTATTGTAGATGCAAATGGAAATAAAAAAAGTGTTATTGCATATGAGCCTAGAAAAGATGGAGAAGATATCCATACTACGATTGATGGTGATCTTCAAAGTACTCTTTATGAACAATTTAAAGAAGACAGAGGATGTTCTGTAGCTTTGAATCCTTATACAGGGGAAGTATTGGCGTTGGTAAGTACGCCATCTTATGATAATAATGATTTTGTACGTGGAATGGACAACAGCCAGTGGAGTGCATTAAATGAAAATGAAGACAGGCCTTTATACAACCGCTTTCGCCAGACATGGTGTCCTGGCTCAACTTTTAAACCTGTAATTGCTGCAATTGGATTAAAAGTGGGGGCATTTACTGCAAATGACGATTTTGGAAATGAGGGTCTGGCGTGGCAGAAAGATTCCTCGTGGGGAGATTATACAGTGACTACACTTCATGATTATGAACCTGTGATCTTGAAAAATGCGCTTATTTATTCAGATAATATTTATTTTGCAAAAGCAGCATTAAAAATTGGTGCGGATCAACTGATGCAGTCTCTAAATCAAATAGGATTTAATCAGGAACTTCCGTTTGATATTAAAATGTCAGAGTCCCAATATTCTAATATGGACAAGATAGAAACAGAAATCCAGCTTGCTGACAGTGGGTATGGACAGGGACAGATTCTGGTAAATCCTTTGCATCTTGCAAGCATTTATACGGCTTTTCTAAATGATGGAAATATGATAAAGCCATATCTTCACGCGGATGGTGGAAGCACTTCCAGTGAAATCTGGATAAAAGATGCTTTTTCACCACAAATTGTTTCGGAGGTTATGGAGGGGTTAGAGGGTGTAGTGAATAACCCGGAAGGAACTGGTTATGGAGCATGCCGGGAAGACATTAGATTAGCAGGAAAAACCGGAACAGCGGAACTGAAAGCTACAAAAGAAGATACATCTGGAACAGAAATTGGCTGGTTTACAGTTTTTACTACAGATAGAGATACAAAGAATCCTATTTTGCTCATCAGTATGGTAGAGAATGTGAAAGATATTGGAGGAAGCGGTTATGTGGTGGAAAAGGATAAGGCGATACTGGATGAATATCTTGGTAATGAATAATTTTTACCTTTAAATATTACAAATGTAAGAGGAAAATGATATGAAAAAAATTTGGAAAATATTTGTGGGAGTTATTTTTCTTGCTGTCTGTAGTGGATGTGGCATAAAGAAAGAGCAGAAAAAGACAATTGAAGATACGAAAGAAAAAATTTACAGAGAGTGTGAAATGCTAGCAGAAGGCTATCGGAACATATATGAGAATGCTGTGAAAGAAAATGCACTATATGAGCTGAGTACAATACAAAAAAGTATGGATTATTTTGGAAAATATGGATATGCAGTAATTGATTCCTACAATCAGCTGGATATGGTTCAAAGTATTAAAGTAGATGATTTTTTGAAAAAAGCAGAAAAAGAGAAGAATGGAAAAACTACTATATTTCAAGTTATAGCAGGGGATCATTTTATCCGGTATGATCTGAAAACCAAACAGGGGAAAATAGACGTTGAAGTAAGCTCTTTTAAATGGAAAGAGGACACTTGGCAGGAAACATATTATCATGAGTTTAGAGCTAATTCATGGAAATATACAGAAAACGGGCATTTCTTTATAGAAGAATATCATCCGGCAGGATATGATGGACCGTCTGGATATCGGGACTTTCGGGTAGCACCGTTAAATAAAAAATGTCGGGAGTTGAATCGAAAATATATACTTCCTTTTGGATATACACTTAATAAATTGTTTACTTCTAATTGGAGTGAAAAAAATTATGATGGAATAAATTTTTATGATGTTTTTGACCGTTTACTTTCAATGGAAGAAAAAACTGATGAATTTAAGGAAGGAAAGACTTATGAAATCCCAAAAGAATCATTTGAAACGATATTTCAAAAATATTTTAATATAAGCGCAGAGATACTGCAGACAGGAACGGTATTTCACACAGAAATACAGACATATCGGTATCGAACCAGAGGAATCGTATATGATTTTGCTCCCACACCATATATTCCATATCCGGAAGTTGTTTCCTACATAGAAAATCAAGATGGAACAATAACACTGGAAGTAAATGCGGTATGGCCACAAAAAGAATTAGATCAGGCGTTTTGTCATAGCGTAACCATTCGGCTGTTAGATAAAGATAGATTTCAATATGTATCCAATTATGTATCAAGGTCAGAAATAGAGGTTACCTGGTATACGGAAAGATTATCAGACGAAAAGTGGGAGGAATGTTATGGAGATAATTGATATGAGTACAAAAAGAAAACTGAAAAAGATGGTGAGTGTTTTATTCATTTTGGGATGCTTTTTCATAGGAAATACAAAATGTAAAGGGGCTGATTTAGAATATATTTCACAGGAAACTGCGAATTATGCTGTACAAGAAAGAGGATATGATTTGCCAGTAGATGAAGTCGTGAAAGAAGAAGCTATTGAAGATTGTAAGAATGTTATGAATCAGATGAAAGCCATTTATCAAAAGGCGGATAAAGGAACTTCATCGAATGTAGTAGTTTCTGAGACAGTAATGGAAGAAATGCAGGAAGTATTAAAGGAAAAAATGTCCCTGTTATTACATCAGCGCCGTATTCAAATATGGCTAATTATTCTAAAATGGAAGAATTTCTTTTCAAGGCAGAACAGGATCTGCCAGGAGATATCGTCTTATATAGGATTAACAGGGATGGTGGGATAGAAAGACTCAAATTCAATTATGATGGGACAGATATGTATTTGTTGGCTGTGAAAGTTGTTTGGGGTATGAACGACAATCCATCTATTGTATATGTTTCGTATACAAGGATAGAAGAATGGAAATATACAGAAAAAGGCTGGTTTGGTTATACGCTATGTGTTCCAAAATATCCGGAAGTATCAGAAGCGGTTGATGGCAGTTCTATGATAAGAATTAAACCTTTAAGTGATGAATGCAGGGAAGTTTCAAAGAGGTGTGTGTATTTGCTTGGATATCAGGGGAATAATCTTTTATGTTCTGATTGGGATAGATCTGATATGGAAGGGTTAGATTATAATGGTTTATATGAATATTTATATCGAATGAAATACGGGGAGAGATATGAGTTTTCAGGTAACTCAAGTGGAATTCCGGCAGAAGAGTTTGAAAATCTGATAATGGAGTTTTTGCCGATAACAGCGGAGCAAATTAAAAAATGGGCAGTATTTGATTCGGAACATCAAACTTATGACTGGGAACGATTAGGTTGTTTAAATTATAGCCCTACTTATTTTGGAACATCTTTACCGGAGGTCGTTGAAATAAGAGATAGCGGAGAGGGAAACAATGTGCTGGTTGTTGATGCTGTATGTGATACATTTATATGTAATGATGCCGTTATTACAAGTGAGCTGACTGTTAAGTTCAACGATGATAAGAGTTTTAAATATATGGGGAATAAAATTCTGAATAATGGTACGAAAGAAGTTCCCAAATATCAATATAGAATAAAAAGAAAGAACTGATAACAACTATCAGCCCTTTCATATTTGTTAATTCCATATATGTAATTTTTTTAAGATATTAGAAGTGATTTCAAATGCTTTTTTTCCAGTTGCATTAGAATCACTTTGGATATTGGTTGCAAAATAATAGCTGTTATCGGAAGTTTCTACATATCCGATAAACCAGCCGTTGATATCCTGTCCGTTGACACGACCGGTTCCAGTTTTTCCGTAGAAATTACCATTAGGTGTACTGGCAATTTTTATAGCATTTTTAACAGAAAATACATTTTGGGAATTTAGATGGAATTCATTTGTGTTAAATTTTTTCAATAATGTTACTTGCTCTAAAGGCGAGATTTTTAATGAAAAATCGGACCAGTATAAATCCAGATTTGAACTGGTTGTCTGGTTTCCATATTCTATTTTATTCAAAAATTCCTGGACTCTGTTAATTCCGAGCTGCGAATCAATTGCCTGGAAATACCAGTTAACGGAATTTTGCATAGCAGAGTTTAAATCCTGATCAGCTTCCCAGGATGGAAAAGGAAAGGCATCACCATTCCATGTCATGGAAGAGTGTTCTGGTGTGATGATTCCGGATTCCAACCCTAATAATGCATCGTATATTTTGTAGGTAGACTCTGGCGGAATACGTTTGGTGGCTTCTTCAAGATCGTATATTTTCCAGGAATCCAAATTATTGTCATACAAAACAAATGATCCATCATATGTTCCAAATGTTTCGGATATATCTAACAGGGAGATATTTTTGTCTGCATCACTAAAATGATATACGCTTTGAGTAGAGGCATCAATGGATAAAATGGGTGTACATCCAATAAAAACAGCACTAATGACCAGATAAATTATCAATGCTCTCATTTTTTGATAAAGAGTTTCTTTCCTAAAAACGGCGATGTTGAGAATACGTCGTTTCATCTGCCTGAAATTTCCGGACATTCCAACTGCCAGTGGAGAGGAAAAAGAGGATATTTTTTCTGCAAAATTAATCAGTGTAGTTCCATAAGCTTGGTATTCATCAGCAGAAATCATCTGCAATACAGCAGAATCACAGGCTATTTCACGGTCACAGAGAATTTCTTTTAAAGTGTACCACACAAAAGGGTTAAACCAGTAGAGTATATTACTTATGACCATGAGGAAGCCAATAAATGTATCTTTGTGACGGTAATGCTGTAATTCGTGTAGCAGCATAAAACGCATATCATCAGGATTCAGTTCGGAAATTAAATGGATGGGAATGTAAATTCTGGGATGTATTATTCCGATTAAAACTGGTGATTTTAAAAATGCAGTACTGTAGACTGATACTGGGTGAGAGATTTTAAGTTCCTTTAAACAATTGTAATAAATAGTTTTTACCTGCTGATTTTGAAGCGGGAGAGCAGATCTTTTTATGGAACGTACATAGTTTAATGAATGAAGGGTGAGGACTGACATAATCATAACACCCGTTATCCATATTAGAAAGAGTATGGTATTCAAGCCTCCAGAAAATTGACTACTGATGGAAACTGAAAAATCATTCACCTGGTTTAACAAAATATTTTGTGTATTACTGGTAAGTTCGGATAGCGTGTCGGTACCAGAGTTAAGTCCTGAGTCAGTTTGAAAAAAATGTAACCATGAAAAAAGTTGTGAGCCATGAATCTGTACAGGAAAAAATGGCACGGCAAGTAGTAAAAATAAAAGAAAACAGAGATGGTACTGTGTAGCCGCAGATAAATATTTTTTCAGAAGTTTTTTTGTTCCGATTATTACAAGTGTAAAAATACATATGAAGATATTACTGATTAAAAAGTGGATAATCCAGTTGCTCATTCAAAACCTCCTATTTCTGATGTTTTGATAATAAATGGCGTAAGTTATCAATTTCTGTTGAAGAGAGCTTATCGTCTTCAAGGTAAGAAGCCAGCATAGAAGAAAGATTTCCATTATAATATCGCTTTAAAAAAGAATTGCTTTCCTGGCGTATATATTCATCTTCTTGGACTAATGGAGTATAGACAAATACCCGGCTTTGTTTTTCGTAGGAAAGAGCTTTTTTGGAAACAAGTCTCTTGATAAGAGTTTGAATTGTTTTTGGACTCCAGCTGGTAGTTAGAGTAAGTTTTTCTGTAATTTCATTTGTATTGATGGGAGCATATTTCCATACAATTTTCATAACTTCAAATTCGGCTTCTGAAATTTGGGGTAGTGACATAATAAAATCCTCCTGCTAAATCCTACATATGTAATAAATATATTATATTACTTGTAGAAGAAAAAAGTCAAATGGCAGATGATATATAGAATATAAAATTAATAATGTAGAGGCAATAAAGGTGAAAAAGATAGAAATTATTGAGAGAATCACAGATGCTAATGGAAGCATAAGTGAAAACATATTGACTAGCTGGGAACATAAAAACCAATTCATACCGGAAATTATAAGGTTTGGAGAATTAAAAATATATCTACAGGAACGAATTGTTAAAAAGAATGATAGTGATGTTCATCTTTCAAAATATGAATATGATATTTTACTTCTTTTAGCGAAAAGTCCAGGTAGAATATTTGGAAAAGAAATGGTTTATGATCTGGTATGGAATGAACCTTATTCCGGTGATTATAATGTGGTTATGCGACATATCTGCAATATCAGAGAAAAAATAGAAGATGATCCTGGACAACCATTATATATACAAACAGTACGAGGTGTAGGATATCGGTTTAACGGGAATTTAGGCAGCGAGTGAAATCGCTGCCTATTATTATGGTTTTACAAAGAAGGAAGTTTGTTATGGGAAGATTTTTCTATTTCAGGATCATCCGGTTTTAGATACTTGGACAAGTTTTGATGTATCAATTCCAACTCTTTCATTTCTTTCCGAAAGGAAACATATTGAGTATTTATTGACTTCTTTCTGGAAATAAGCTCTGAAATTTGAGCTTGTAACTTATTGGTATTGAGCTGTTTCAGGTCTATACCATTTTCCTGTAAAATATGCTCGGCACCAGCGAAAAGGATAATTTGAGATTCATATTTACGGAAATAACGATCTGGATCTTTGGAACTTTTATAATGGTCGTCATAAATTTTATTTTTTTGATATTGTTCGGCATATTTTAGCATTTCTCGAAGATGGTGTATCTGAGACTCGAGAGAAACAACAGAGGTATTTACCTCTTTTTGCTGCATATGTAACAAGGCTATGCGGTCTTCAAGTTCTGAAAAATTATGTAGGTTATGTGTGAGCATCTTGTTATATTCAGCAGAGACAATTTTTAAATTTTCTTTATTTGCCCATTTCTGAAGCCCAATGTTTCCTGCTATATTGGGAGCATTGGTATCTATTAATTTGTTATGAACAGAAGGAAAAATAGCTTTTTGACGTTTATTTTCAATGCGTTCTTTGATACGTTCTTTAGTAAAATTTTTTCCTAAAGATTTAGCACTTCCACGCACTGGACGGGACATATCGGGAGAACGAAAGGTAA
>NZ_QUDO01000092.1 GCF_003477525.1 Ruminococcus sp. AF41-9 | reverse complement strand
AAAAAGTTTCAAAATAAATCAAAAAATATTGATGAAGTCTACCAATCAGTGTTTTTTCGTTGTATAATGTTTTTATCGTACAGGGTCACTTTCCTTTGTAATGTTTTGGGTCAAATTCATTATACATCAGAAAGTCCTGTACGATATTTTTATGAAAAAGTTGTAAAGTGGTGTTAAATAAATAAGAACAATTAAATTTAAGAAATAACAGGAAAAGCCAATGCATGGATAAAACACATGTGTTGGCTTTCTTAGTTTTACAATACTTTTTGGTGTAGTTGGGTTACGGGAAACATGATATAATAGATTGGTAATAAAGCAGACAGAGATTGTTTTCTGATATGGTGACCGGGATTAAAATGCTTTTGTCTCTGACATCTTGTTTAGAAGGATTTCTGGTGCAAAGACTGAGAAGAAGGAGAAAAAACATGGGAAAATGGAAGAAATTCATGGCAGTGGCACTGGCTGTCTCTATGGCAGTTCCATCCTGCATACCACAGACATTATTGGCAGCAGAGTTTTCAGCAGAAGAAAGCATGAGTATAATGCCGGAAAATTTTGAAGATGGAAATTCGAATGAAGATGCAGATGCAGACACAGATGCAAGTACAGATGAAAATCTGAATGTAGACAGTCTGGATGAGAATCTTACAGACAGAGCTGATTCAGGAGACGAAGAATTATCGACAGAACCGGAATTCGGAACCGGTGAAACTGAGATTACAGATGGTGAAGATAAGAAGGATGTGACAGAAGGAGAGCCGGAAGCTTCGGATTCTTTCGAACTGGCAGAGGCAGGACAGGCAACAGAGGGATATGTAATACAGCTTTACAGCAGCAAGGAGCTTAAGAAAACTTATGTGATTCCATTTGCAGAAGCTGATAAAGCGAAGGCGCCGGCGGCATTGACAAGAAGTGGGTATATTTTTAAAGAATGGAATACCAAAGCAAATGGAAAAGGTACTTCATATAAACCGGGAGATTCCATTAAGAAGCTTCTTGAGGAAAGTGGTGCGGCGATACAGAACGAGAATGCAGAAACAGCGCAGATATCAGAAATGTCAAAAGAACATTCCGATGAAATTCCGGCTGAAAACAGAAACGAAAATGAAAATACAGCAGAAAGTGAAGTGCTGAGTGAAACTCAGGATGAAACAGACTCTCTGGCAGCAGCTGCCGCAGATACAGAGACAAATGCAGAATCAATCACAGAAGCAGATACAGAAATAAATGCAGAAATAAATCCAGAGACAGATTCAGAAACATATTCAGAAACATATTCTCAGACAGGTATGGAATCAGATGCAGAACCAGATGTGGAATCTGATATGGCGCAGGATGCTGTGTCAGAAGAGGTTCCGGCTGCAGAAGCATCTACAGAAAATGAGAATCCTACAGTTAATTTGTACGCAATCTGGGAAAAAGCAACTTCCTATAAAATTACATATAAACTGAATGGCGGCAAAAATAATTCCAAAAATCCAAAGACCTATACAACTTTGGATAAAGTAACCTTAAAGACTCCGACCCGTACGGGCTATCATTTTTCAGGATGGTATCTGGACAGTAAATTTAAGAAAAAAATCAGTGTGATCGAAAAAGGATCCAAGGGTGCAAAAACTTTATATGCAAAATGGATCCAGCAGGTGAATCCGTCATCAAGTGCGGCATCTCTGACTTCTGTGCGAGGGGCAAAGGCAAAGACGATCGCAGCCACAGTGACAGTTCCGAAATATGTTAAGAGTTACGACGAGTACTATTATCTTGTATATGTAAATTCCAATACAGGAAAAGTAAGAAAAGAAGCAACGAAAGTAAAGAAACCTGAAGCTTCCAACCAGAAAATAACTTTTAAACTGGATATTTCAAAACATCCGGAATATGCGCAGGGCAGATTTGCCGTGGCAGTAAAAAAATCCAAATCTGCATGGTCAGTGATCAGTGGTAAAAGCTATGTCAGCAGTCCGGAAAAACTTGCATCGAATCAGGCGGCATATTTTATACCAAAGACAAAAAAAGGCATCCAGTCTACTGACATGAAAGAGGTTACAGAGACAAAGTCAAAAACAGCATTCTTTAATCTCTATGCTTCTGATGTGATGAACAGTTATGGTACAGAAACCTATACTTATAATGGAAAAACTTACCATTTCGATGGTATGTATGGATGGAGACATTTCGTACAGCAGTGTAACAGTAAGGGGATTCAGGTAACTGCACAGATCGGTCTGGACAAAAATGCAAATACACAGGACATGACCATAGGAAACAGTCCTTATGCAGAAACTGCTTATTATGGATGGAACACAGATAACACCGCTTCCAGACAGAAGATGGAGGCAATGTTTGCTTATCTGAGTGAGATCTTTGGAAGCAATGACTGTTATGTAAGTAACTGGATTCTGGGAAATGAGGTCAACAGTGCAAGCCGTTATTACTATGTAGGAAATGTAAGTCTCGATAAATATATGTCTATGTACAGTGAAGCATTCCGCTGCCTGTATAATGCAGTGCGCAGCAGCCGTGCAAGTTCAAAGGTATTTATCTGCCTGGATAACTGCTGGAATCAGAAAAATATCTTTTCGGTATGCTATACTTCCAGGTCAACACTGGATACTTTCGCATCCAAAGTTACAAAGTTACAGAAGGGACTTGACTGGAACCTGGCTTATCATGCATACAGCCAGCCTCTGACAGAGTCCCAGTTCTGGTCCAGTATTAATGCACCGTTATTAACAAATGATGGAAATACGGCAACATTTATCACCATGCATAATATTCAGGCACTGACAGATTATGTCAGAAACAGATATGGTTCCAACACCCGTGTGATCCTGTCAGAGCAGGGATTTTCTTCCTCTTTTGGAGGACAGGCAAATCAGGCGGCATCCATGGCACTGGCTTATTATAAGGCTGCCTGCAATCCGATGATTGATGCATTTATTATCAGAAGTTATGAGGATGAGGCTCACGAAGTGGCGCAGGGTCTTGCGCTTGGCTTAAGGGATACCAGCGGAAAGAAGAAAACAATTTATAATGTTTTTCGATATATGGACAGTTCTTCTTCTCTGAAATATACAGGTAAAGTACTCAACAGACAGGTTGGAAACTGGCAATCTATGGTACCGGGATATACTGCGAAGAGAGTTTATAATATGTATAGAAATTAACCTGATCAGGCAGTGAAACAGATACTTTTATATGTCTGATCTGGATCAGGTAAGCAGAAGTGGCGAGGCGGATATTCTTATCCGCCTCATTATAGTAAATGATGAAAGTTTTGACTGTGGGAGGTGCAAGGAAACCGGGGAAAGCCAATTATAAAAAGCGTCACAAATTAAACACATTTTTCCCACACAAAGAACACAAATCATTTCTATACTTAGAGTCATCAAAAAGATAAGGAAACAGAGAGAGTTCTAATCAAGGAGGGACTTCATTATGATGAATAGAGATAACAGAAATGATAAAATAAGAAAAATTGCAAAGAAAGGTCTTACACTCAGTTTATGTGCGGTACTTGCAGGTGGTCTGGCAGCAGGAAGTTTTGAAGGTGTAAGCAAAATCACAGGATGGGATACAGCAACTACAGTAGAAGCTGCTTCAAATAAAAATGACACTACATTAACTTATGCAAAATCAGAAAAGAAAGCAGATTCTGATGAAAGCGATGCAAAAACTGACAGCAGTTCTGATTCCGACAGCAGTACAGCAAAAGGAAGCCTGGATATATCTGAGATTGCATCAGAAGCATTACCTTCCATCGTATCTATTACAACCAAATCCATTCAGGAAGTACAGAGTTATTATGGAATGTACGGAATGTACGGATATGCTCCTCAGCAGCAGGAACAGGAAGTAGAAGGCAGCGGTTCCGGTATCATCGTTGGTAAGAATGATGATGAACTTCTGATTGCAACAAACTATCATGTAGTTGAGGGTGCGGATACATTATCAGTAGCATTTGTTGATGGTAATGCAGTAGAAGCTACTGTAAAAGGCTTTGATGAAGAAAAAGACCTTGCAGTTGTTTCTGTAGTACTGGATGATATTGATGATGACACTATGGATGCAATTTCAGTTGCAAAAGTCGGCAGTTCTGATGACCTTAAAGTTGGTGAGCAGGTAGTTGCCATCGGTAATGCTTTAGGATATGGACAGTCTGTCACAACCGGTATCGTAAGTGCAAAGAACCGCAGAATGGATTCCAGCAACAATACAGTAACAGATGGCAGTGATGACAGCAGTGACGGTGTAAACCTGATCCAGACAGACGCAGCAATCAACCCTGGTAACAGTGGCGGTGCTCTTCTGAACATGGAAGGTGAAGTTGTAGGTATCAACTCTGCGAAACTTGCTTCCACAGAAGTTGAAGGTATGGGATATGCAATCGCAATCTCTGATGTAACAGATATCCTTGAAAACCTGATGAATGAAACTTCCAGAGATAAACTGGACGATTCTGAACATGGTGTACTTGGAATTTCCGGACGTTCTGTAAGCTCTGAAGCTGTTCAGATGTATGGTATTCCGGCAGGTGTATTTGTAAACGAAGTTACAGAAGGTGGTCCTGCTGAAGATGCCGGTCTGCAGGCAAACAGTGTTATTACCAAATTTAATGGAAAATCTGTTTCCACCATTGACCAGCTCAGCGAATACCTTCCTATTATGAACCAGGAGAAGAGGTAGAGATTACTGTACAGATCCCTGACGGAACAAGCTATAAGGAAGAAACAATGAATGTAACTCTCGGTGAGAATACCAATGCAGATGATTCTCAGGATGAAGAGGATAACAGCGACAAGAAAGACAGTAAAAAAGACAAAAAAGATAAACAGGACAGCAAAGACTCTGAGGATTCCGAAAATACTGATAACAGCGACGGAGAGGACTCCGAGAGCGAAGATGATAATCCATTTATCGAATATTTCCATAATCAGGGATTTTTCAGAAGATAATAAAGGACTGATAATAAAAAACTGGTATAAAAGAATCAGATATGTATTGGCAGATATGAATTATAGCAATCCTCGTAAATAATGCATTTAAGAGGATCGCTATAATAATACAGAATGATAAAAAAGCACTCAGATATGCAAAGAAAAGTTATGATCAGAGACAGTGGTCAGACAATGACTAGGGTTTGCATAAAGAGTGCTTTTTTGTACAAACAAAATGGCTTTTCGTACATGAATACTTGTGAATGGCTACGGGGTGTGATAAAATATAATTGGTTATGTTTGATGTTCAGAAACGTTATTTTGTGAAAAATATTATGAGAGATATCTAAGATATAAGCGCGGATGAAGGGAACAGTGAGACATGACAGGAACAAGTGAAAAACGTTTTACAGATATATAAAAATACGCATGGATTTGATGATAAACGTAAGGTGAAAGAGGAGAAGAATATGACAGTAAAAGAATGCTACGAACAGATGGGAGCTGATTATGAAGGTGTTCTCGGAAGACTGAGAAGCGAAGCTCTGATTAAGAAATTCGCAAAGAAATTTCTTGATGATGGAAGCTTCCAGAGTCTGAAGGATAATCTGGCAGCAGGAAACGGAGAGGAAGCTTTCCGTGCAGCGCACACATTAAAAGGCGTATGCCAGAATCTTGGATTTGATAACCTTTATACAGTAAGCTTTGAGATTACAGAGAAACTGAGAGAAAGAGCAACAGAAGGCAGTGAAGAACTGTTTGCCAAAGTTGAGGAACAGTATAAGAAAACTACTGATGCGATCCGTATGATGGAGGACTGATTCATGAATTGCCGGAAAGAAGATATGCTTCTTTATGTGATCACGGACAGGCACTGGCTGAATGGTGAGACTCTTTATCAGCAGGTGGAGAAGGCTCTGAAAGGAGGAGTAACTTTTCTGCAGCTGAGGGAGAAGAACCTGGATGAGGAACACTTTATGGAAGAAGCCAGGGAGATTAAAAAACTTTGCGGGGAATATCAGGTTCCGTTTATTATCAATGACAATGTGGAAATTGCGCAGGCCGTTGGCGCAGATGGAGTTCATGTAGGGCAGAGTGATATGGAAGCCGGAGATGTGCGTGCCAGACTGGGTGCGGACAAGATCATCGGCGTTTCAGCCAGGACGGTAGAGCAGGCTCTTCTGGCAGAGAAGCATGGGGCGGATTATCTGGGAGTAGGTGCGGTATTTTCTACCAGCACGAAAACAGATGCCACAGAGGTTTCTCATGAGACATTGAAAGCAATCTGCGAAGCTGTGAAAATTCCTGTAGTTGCTATCGGTGGGATCACAAAAGAGAATATAAAAGAACTCGCCGGATGCGGTGCAGATGGAATTGCTGTGATCAGTGCGATTTTTGCACAGCCGGATATTGAGGCGGCTGCAAAAGATCTGCGTGAACGTTCTCTGGAGATGATCGCGGAGAACTGAAAAAGTATTACGAATGATATTGTAAATAATATTATAAATAATATTACAGATGAAAGATTCGGAAAGAAGCGAAGAGGTAAGAGAAACACAGAGGATGTGGGATGAAAAGATAAAGGCAGCGATCTTTGATGCGGATGGAACTTTGCTGGATTCCATGCCGGTGTGGAATGATATTGGAGAACTTTATCTGAAAAGCATTGGCTTACTGCCAGAGAGGGACTTGGAGAAACGTTACATACGATGAGTCTGGAGCAGGGAGCTGCTTATCTGAAAAAAGAATATCGGCTGGAGAAGCAGATACCGGAGATTGTCGGGGATGTGCTGAAGATTGTTGCGGATTTTTACAGACTGGAGGCACCTTTAAAACCAGGAGTAAAAGAAACTCTGGAATGGCTGAAACACAGGCAGGTGAAAATGGCTGTGGCAACTTCCGGAAACCGGGAGCTGATAGAAGCTGCCTTGGAGAGGAATGGAGTTCTTGGATATTTTGGAAAAATCTTTACCTGTACGGAAACAGGCGCAGGGAAAGATGATCCGCTGATTTATCTGGAAGCAGCACAGTTTCTTGAAAGCAGGCCGGATGAAACACTTGTGTTTGAAGATGCCTTTCATGCGGCTGAGACGGCAAAGAAGGCCGGTTTTACGGTCTTTGGCGTTTATGATGACAGTAACAGAGAGAATCTTTCCCGGATGAAGGAACTCTGTGATTTCTATTTTGACAGAATGGATATCTGGCTGGAAGATTTTCCGGAGAAATCCGAAAAAAAATAAAATAAAAAACGGAGACAGGGCTCTGCTGATATATGGATGCATATACAGCAGAGCCCTTTTAATTCGGTAATTTACACAAAATTAACGGTTGTTTTCTTGAAATTGTATGTGCAATATACTATAATTACGATAACAAACAGAAGGGGAGGGTGTTCAGGAGGGATGTGCGCTTGGACTCAGGAGGGACGTGTGGAAGATGCGCTCTCTGCGGGCTCAGATGCAGAAGGGGGGAAATTCTAAGTCCCGGGGAATCGGCTAAAGGCATGAACAGCCCTCTCAAACTCGCTCCGTTGCAAACTGCGCTCAGACAGTGAGACGGTCTGTCCATAACGCCGATTCCCCGGGACTAAGAATTACCAGCCCCTCCAGCAAATTCGCCCGCAGAGAGCGCATCTCCCACACTGAGATAGATCCCCTTTACGTCATTCCCGCCGCAGGCGGGAAATCTTTAAAAAGAAAAAGTTTGA
>NZ_QUDO01000091.1 GCF_003477525.1 Ruminococcus sp. AF41-9 | reverse complement strand
TCTAATAACCCTTACTATTCAAAATGGAGAATACATATTAAGTAATAAGTGTCAAAAAGATTTAATTACAGACAATATCTGGGGAATTGTAATAAATAATAATGGTAATGTTGTATGGCAATATAATCTACCAGAGGAAATACCATTAAAATATTCATTGCAAGACGTTGCCTCCTTTTCTAAGGGGTATATCAATGATTATCCCGTATTTACATGGAAACAAGAAAATGATTTATTAGTATTAGGCTATCCAAAGAATAGCTATTCAAAATTTATGACGAACTATCTTCCTCTATCAGCAATACAGAAAACACCCCTTATTCTTTTGATTATGTTAGTATCAAATATTGCCATTCTATTTATTGTGTACTACTTATCAAAACGAAATGTGATGTTAAAAATTTCTCCTATACTCAATGGAATAGATAAACTATCACACGGTGAAACGGTTACACTTAATATAAATGGAGAATTGGAAGAAATCGGAAATCGTATCAACGAAACGTCATTGCAATTAAAAAAACAAAATCAAGCAAGGGCAAACTGGATAAGTGGCGTTTCACACGATATACGAACACCCCTTTCCATGATTATGGGATATGCAGATAGAATATCTTCTTCGTTAAATGTTGAGGAAAACGCTAGAAAACAAGCTAATATTATCAAAATTCAAAGTGTAAAAATCAAAAATTTGGTTCAAGATTTAAACCTTGTAAGCCAATTAAATTATAATGTTCAGCCACTTCAACAAACACCCGTTCATCTATGTAAAATAATACGAGAAATTGTCGTTGAGTATCTAAATAGTGACATAAATAATAAGTTTGAATTTGAATTAAACTTAAAACCTAATACAGAGCTAATTACCATTATAGGCGATGAAAGATTGCTAGGTCGAGCAATACAAAATATTATTTCTAATAGTATTAATCACAATGAAAATGGCTGTATGATTTCAGTTCGTTTAGGAATACATGAAAATAATTTAACATTAGTAATCAGCGATAATGGAAAAGGACTTTCCGAAGAAGAACTACAAAAAATACAATCGACACCTCATTATTTACAAAGTACAGATGATAGATTAGATTTACGACATGGTCTAGGACTTCTTCTTGTAAAAGAAATTATTTCTATTCATAAAGGAAATGTTTCTATTTCAAGTGCATTAAATAAAGGCTTTTCTACAACTATTTCTTTACCCATAAAAAATCAATGATAAAACCGTAGCTTGTATATTACATCAAATGTTATATTACAGGCTACGGTCTTTTTATAGCATTTATCCTACAATCTTCCAGTTACTATCCTTTTGTAACACAAGCTCGTACTGTGATACCTGCGTCGCTTTTGTCTGATTATCAAGGAATTTCACGGCAACCTTAACTTTCACATTGTCCCCGTCCTTTGTAAATACTGGGTTTACCAATTCAGAATAAAGATAGTCCCTGCCGATAGGTTCAATTACATTTCCCGATACATAGTAAGCAAGCTCTTTTTCTGTGGCTGTCGGGTACAGTTTAAAGAATGTTTCCAAAAATGCGGTAGCGTCATTGACAGTATCAGCGTCTACGCTTGTGTCTGCTTCTGGTGTCTTAGGCTCGTAGTCTGATTTTTCGATTGCTGGTGCAAGGGTAGGGTTCTGAACGATTACCATATCCCCGTCAGCGTCCACATGAACTTTTACGGTATAGGTTGCTTTCACATTGCTTGTCTGTTCTCCCTCTTTTATCTGCTGATCTACTTCGTAGGTAGCAGAAAAAGTGTCCGTTCCCGACTGTTCGATACTCCATACAATCACATCTGTAACCGTGGAGTTGGTCGGTATATCGGTTCTAATGGTATCTACATTCAAGTCCTGCAATTCTTTTGTAAGATAACCGCTGATTGCCTGTGTCCTTGCTTCAATCGCTTCTTTGCTGTTATTCCATGTGTAGTAGGACTTCGCAAAATTCTTCACGAAATTTTCTATCCCGTTGGTGTCCTGCAAGCGAAGCTCTATGATTTCTTTTTCATGGGTGGTGTGCTGGTCGATAGCGGTAAAGTTCTTATACACCCCAAAGCTCACGCTTGCGATAAGCACCACCCACAGCGCAATCACGGTTTTCTTATGCGTGCCTACCTTGACAGTACGCACCTTTTTTTCTTTTGGTTCTTTGATAGTTTCTGTCTGCTTCTTATTCTTCTTAAACATATTTTTCAAATCCTTTCTATTGTTTTACTCGTCCTGCACCGATTAAGTGCTGTTGCCAGTAACTACTACTTAGGTCTGCATATCCTATCGGGTCGCCTGCATGGTACATCTGGTTATTTCCTACATATATTCCCACATGGGTTACATACGAACCAGCATTATAGGTGGAATGGAAAAACACCAAGTCCCCAGCCTTTGCCTGCGAGAGTGGAAGATGTTGGGTAGCGTCATACTGTGCTTGTGCTGTTCTCGGTAAGGAGATACCAGCTTTTCCATAGCACCATTGCACAAGTCCGCTACAATCAAAGGAAGTGTTCGGGTTACTGCCACCATACACATACTTCCAGCCTTGATATTTCAACGCTTCATTCATAATCGCTTGTGCCGTCGCATTATCAAAATGTGCCACAGTCAGATATTGATTGACTAATTCCACATAGAACATATTTCCATAGCCATACCGCCAGCCCCCGTTCTTCGCAACAGCTATCGGGTTGGTGTAGGTTACTTTCTTTCCGCCCGATTTCTCACGGGCGAAGCTCTCTGCAAGATTGTAGGTATGTTTCTTTCCTTTTCCTGCCACATATCCCACATAACCACCGCCATAGTTATAGGACTGTATCGCTACATTCAAATCGTCGATACCTTGATTTTTGCAGGAAGAAAGCAGGGACGCAAAATATTTACACCCCTGCTTGATTGAGCTTTCTGTATCTAAAGAGTTGGGCGGTAGTCCCAGACTTTCTGAACTCTGCATAACATCTTCTGCCGTACCGCCACTTTCTACTTGAATGATAGCCAGTAGCACATTGACATACTCGGAAATGCCGTATTCTCTGGCATATTTTTCCACCATAGGCTGATGTTTCAAGACTTCTGCGGATAAGTTCATACCCGTAATGCCAGAAGAAAAGTTACTGTTCTCGTCGTCGCTGTCCGCACTAATCAAGACACCAAAGAAAAGCACCAGAGAAAAGAGGATAGGAAACAGACTGCCAATGATAGCGATATGTTTCAGTTTCATTTTTTCTTTTGTCCTTTCTTCGTTACAAGGTTACGTTTTTTCTCTGTGGTCTGCTGGTTCTTTTGGACGGTCTGCGTCTGCTGAACCTTTATCCTGCGGTCTTTGGTGTAATTCTGGCGTGTTTCCTGCGATACTACTTTTTCTACATTCTGCCTATGTACTGTCTGCGTAGGTTGGGTCGCTTTTCTATCAGAAGCACCAGAAGATAACGGACGCTCTTTGATAACATTTGTCTTGACTGGTTCACTTGCTTTTGAAGTGGTCGCTGTGGCAGGGCGTTTGACTTCCTGCATTTTTTCCGCACTCGGCTTTGAAGCTGTGGCTGGTCGCTCATGGGGACGGGTAGCTCCCGTTGTCGCTGATCCGTCAGACTTTCGCTGTGCCTGCCTTGCTTCTTGTGCCTTTTGAAGCTCCATACGCTTGTCAGCGATATTTTGTCTATGTTGTTCCTGCTTTTCCAAGCGTCCCGTCTGTCTGGACTGCTGTTCCTGCACCATGCCACGCTTGAAGTCGGACACGCTGGACTTTGCCTTTTCCTTTGCGGAATACACCGCATAAGCGGTCTGTGTCGGCATATCCTTGATGTTTTCTTTGACAGCGTTTGCTTTGTCTTTCACTTTATTTTTCGTATCTAAGACAGCACCCACCTTTGAGCCTGCACGCTGTCCCATGCTGGAAGTGGTATTGCCCCGATTTTCTTTAGAAGCTGTATTTTTTCTTTCAGCTCGTTTATTAGCAACGGCACTTCCAGCCACCGCACCAGCCACACCGCCCGAAATACCGCCAGCACTTACCGCCCTTGCAATACGGTGTTCCATACGCCTAGCCCTATGTCGCATAAACAGATACGGTCTGCGGAATATCCTGCGTCCCATGCTTTGACTGTCGCCAGCATTAAGTGAGAACATACTCATTAAGTCGCCCAGCTTCATATAAATACCAGCAAAACACACTATCTGCAAGAACGCCACCATGAAAAACGGGTAGTCTGTGGAGATGTTATAAAACATACTGGAAATGCTGAACGCCACCGTTACAATGAGCGTTATTCCTGCCCGTGTCATTATGGTATTAAATACCCTCACGATTGCCTGCTTTGCCATGCTTTCATAGCTCGGTATCATGGAGAGTAAAAAACTGATAGGCAAAAACATTGCAAAGATAATAAAAAGTATCTGGCTGAACAACATCATGCCCGTAAGCAAGAATACAAATATCGTTATCCCTAAATTGAAGAACAGTAGGAAAAACACCATACCTAAACGGTTTACGACCTGCGGTATCGTCAGATTGTTGTTGTCGTTATCCTCAATTTCTGTTTTCACGACTTCCTCTCTGGTCTTGCCGTCCTCGTCCTCTGGGCTTGTTGATACAAGAGCTTCGACACGGTCTGTCCCGATTTCTTCTGCGTTGCTGTTACCGAATTGCAGAAGTAGCCACGGCTGTTGTACTTGAATAGAAAATAAGCTGTCCCGTATCAAGTCCACGCTGTCTTTGCCCTCGCTGTCAGAGTTGGGGAGCATGATTTTTGTTCCCAAGTCCAAAGAAGCGGTACTGATGTCTGATGAAAATTCATTTATCTTCTTGATATAGTCGGGAGCGTAGGCAATAAAGGAAGCGGACAGCACGAACACCACCACAAAGTTGATAACAGCGTGAAGTGCCTTGCTGGTTTCCCGTTTTATCAGTCCCGTATAAGCAACATAAAGTCCCACCACTAAGATAATGAGAAGCAGGAAACCGACATAAAAGCCAGAACTGGAAAAACCGTTCTGTGTTACGCCTGCAAGGGTCTGTATGCTTTTTCCGATACTGTCTGCCATATCATTGATGAAGTCCAGCTTATAGGCTTCCTGCACCACATAGCCCGTAGCATTGCTTAAATAAAGGCTTATCGTCCAGACAAAGTTGGTAATGCAGTAAAGCCCGTACTGCACCGATTTTCCAATCCCGTCCAGCCAGTTCCACGGCAACCACGACCAGCTATTATCCACATAAAAATCAAGCTGGTAGTTGGAAAGAGAATATTTTGAATATAGATTTTCTGCGTTTATGGTATCGTCCACAAGCCCCGTCGCATGAGCTACCGTCCCCAAAAGTGAAAGCAGGATAAGGGAGAGTGCCACGACAAACAGAACCATTTTGAGAAAGTGGAAAATCTTCTTTTTTGTGAACGCACCTTTTATCCTTTCTTTCATCACTCCACCTCATTTCTCTGTACGGGCGGTCTGGTATCAAAGGCGTGTAGCAGTTCTTCAAAGACTGGGTGTATCTGCACCACACCGACACGCCCGTATAAGTCCTGCAATAAGCATTGTCCGTTCTCCAAATCACGAAGCCGTTTCTGGTTGTTCTCGTCGTCCTTGTCGATACCGAAAAATTCTAAGGTCTGCTTTATCTCGTTGATGTCAGTAGAACGGAAAGCGAATTTTAAGCCGATATTGTTTTTCAGACTTTCCTTTGACACGTCGCCAGAAGATTGTGTAACAAAATAAACGCCTGCCTGCATAGCTCGTCCAGCACGAACAAGCTTATTTGATAAGGTTTCCCCTTGTGCCACATTTAAGAACGCCCATGCTTCGTCCAAATCTACAATCTTAAAAATACTTCTGTCCGAATGGATAAAATCAAGGGCAAAGGTACTAATCACAATCAGCATAGACACCGACAATAATTCAATAGTCGTGTATTCCTCAAAAGTGGTATCTTTATCTGGCAGTACAAGGTCGGCTACTTGAATGATATTGAGCTGGTTATCCAGACTGATAGCATTTTCTACCGTACCGTCCGAAAACAGCAGGTGTGCAAAGTCGTAGTCCGTGAAGCTGTCGATATGGTCTGCGATATTTCTTGATATGGGTGTATCTTCACGGCGTAGCTCGTCTATCACATGGAGCAAGCCCCGACTGTCGCTCTGGGTAACGGAACGAACCGCTTTACGAAGTACGGGGAATTTTTCGCCGTCCCTAGAGGAAATACCCGTAAGGAATGTCAAGATGTCGATTGCCAGACTTTCAGCGTCCTTAACATTCTTCATAATCACGAATGGGTCAAGAAGTCCTGCATTGTCCTTGTCGCTGGTAAGATTTACGATATTGATTTCATGGGCGATTTCTGGAAGTGTTTCTTTCCAGTTGCCACGCTCTGATTTTGGGTCTAAGATAACCGCTTGTCCCCCAAACAACACCGAATAATACACAAGAAGATTGTTGCAGAACGACTTTCCACCGCCAAGCGAACCGACAAAAGCAGAAGCAAGGGCATTTGTAACTGTGCCTTTTACGCCCTGCGAAGCTAAAGACGGTTGCAGGTACACATTTCTTCCCGTATCAACGGAATAGCCCATATAGATACCCGTAGTTTCCCCTAACTGCTGGGTCGCTCCAAAGCCAAGCCCTGCCAAGAAGTCTGATTTTACATACTGCACATAGTCATTGATATATCGCTTGCTGGCAGGTAAAAATTCAGAATGAAGCCCCAGCATATCCCCAGCAGGACGCACCAGCTTTACATTGAGGTCGTCGTAAAAGTCCTTGACTTCATCACAACGGCGTTTCAGCTCGTCAAGATCGGGTGCAGACACCCGTATGACATAGCTTAACTTATACATACTTTCTTTGCTCTGGTCTAAATCGGTTTCCAGCTCGTCCACGCTGTCTAAAGCGTCCACCACATTTGAGCTGGTTTCACTTCCTGCTTGATAAGCGTGATTGTCAAGGTCTTTCAATTCCTTTTTCTTATTGCGGACGGTTGTTAATGCTTTTCTGTTCTCCACGATTTCTACATTCATAGAAGTATCAACGGGGAATGTGAATTGCTGTTGCTGGAAATAGAAGATTTCACTTGACGGAAAATCAAGCTCCCCGACAATCGCATTGACAGTAAAATAGGACACATAACTTTCCTTGTCCTCATGTTCCAATCTTAAATACCGCTGGCTTTCCTCAATCACACACCTTGTCGGACGGATAAGGTCGTAGTATTTTATCAGCGTTTCTTTCTTCAATTTCTTCTTTGGTAGCTGGTACTCATAATCTTCATAGGCGATACCGTCCCTGCCGTAAAGATGTTCCATGAGATACCCAAAATCACGAATTTCCAAGCGACGCACCTTAAAGCGACGGGAGATTTTATTTTCCAGTAACTTTTCCATTTTCATGTAACGGTTGATTTCATCATTCGGCATGGAAACAAAATCATTCATCAGCGTGTGGTTTACTTCATGGAGAAACTCCGTGAACGTCAGCCACGCCGATTTTTTGATGTTCTTCAGATTAAGCTGTTCTTCCGTAACCATGAGCTTAAAGCCAAGAAAAAAGCGGTAGTCCACTTGATTGTCCCCAATCATAGATACTAACGCTTCGGTCTGTTCGTCTATCTTCTGATAGGCAACTTCCTTTAATTTTCCCGTTACCAGCTTCTTTGACTGCTCCTGCATACTTCGTATGGAGCTTTCCGTGGCAATCTGCAACGCATGAATTTTACCCTCACGGGACTGTGCGATAAGCTGTCGAAAGCTGTCATGCACGATAAATTTCTGTTCTGCGGATAAGAAAGAATAGTTGTACGGTATCAGCTCATAGTAAGCGAATACCTCATTGTCCTTGTTCCAGACAAGGTTATTGTCAATATATTTTATCGGGAACATAGTTCACACTCCTTACTGCCGTGATTGCTTCATTCAATATCTGCTTATGCAGTTTTACGGCTTTTCCTGCATAAGTGATTTTAGGTCGCAGGGCATAAGTTATCTGTGATTTCAAAAAGCTGTACGGCTTCTTTCCGTCAAAGGTT
>NZ_QUDO01000090.1 GCF_003477525.1 Ruminococcus sp. AF41-9 | reverse complement strand
GACAAGGAAGGTATCTGCAGGCGTGCTGACGCACGGCAAAGATATCTGACGCAGGACTTCACGCTCTGATGGGCTGGATTGCTTGCATTATTTTCTGGAATTGCTATAATACCTATTTCTTGGTAATTTCGTATCTCACACAACTGAAAGGGAGGATTTTAAGTTTGAATATAAATAATAAAAAACAACTCTCTGATCCCGATATCATGAAAAAATATTCTGCCCTTGTTTTTGAACGCCAGGAGCTGTCCCAGCCTCATAATCCTTACGATCAGGAAATCCGTGAATGTGCCAGTATTGAAAATGGCGATATGGAAATGTTCAGAAAAAGTATCAGTGAAAATTATACCGGGAAACTTGGAACACTTTCAAAAAACGAACTAAGAAACGCTAAGAATCTGTCTATCGTTCTTATCACACTTTCCAGCCGCGCCGCTATTCGTGGCGGTCTGTTACCGGAAGTTGCCTTTTCGATGAGTGATGTTTTTATCCAGAAAATTGAAGAAATGACTGAGCCTGAAGCAACTATAAACATGACTCGACAGTTTCAGATGGAATATGTCAAAATGGTCGCTGAAATACACCATCAAAACCAGATTTCAGAAAATAGCAGTCCCAGAAAAAGTATATGGATTGATCAATGTAAAGATTATATTTTCAAACATCTGCATGAAAAAATCCGCGTTCAGGATATTGCTGCTCATCTGCATCTGAACGCAAATTATTTATCTGAATTATTCAGACAGTGTGAAAATATCACTCTTACTGATTTTATTTTAAGGGAAAAAGTAAGGCTTACCAAAAATCTGCTTGCATATTCTCCTTATTCCTATATTGAAATTGCAGCTTATCTGGGATTTTCATCACAGAGTCATCTTGGAAAAATTTTTAAAAAATATACAGGAATGACTTTACGTCAGTACCGCGAAAAATATATGCAGAATTTTGACTATTAATGAGTCCTGCCTATAGCACAAAATTTTATTGGAAAAACATAGTATTATAATAATCGAAAGAAAGAATCCTGCTCGGAGAGCTTTACTATGTCGTTGAAACATTGCGTTGTAATTTCTTATGACATAATAAAAACAGCATATCAGGATACTACATCTGAAATGCTGTTTTTATCTTTGATTTATTTTTATACTGTCTGACTGTTTTTCTTATTTGTGACTGTAAGCAGATGGCTCTTGATTAGTACCGGACGTACTGCATTGTAGATCACTGCTACCAGGATCACGGAAACAACTGCGTTAAATAAAGTAGCTGCTGCACTCATTTTTGCAAGTGCTTCTGCAAGTTCCTGCGGCTGTCCGAGGATGTACTGTTTGTAGAAGTATCCCACGATCGGATCTGCCACTACGTTAAAAGCGAGTCCTGCGATGGATGCAATAAGACTCCATTTGAATACATAAGCTTTATCTGTGCTTTCATTGATCTTTGCATATTTGTGTGCTACCAGTCCTGTGATAAGACCGATGCAGAATTTCAAGACAAATGTTTTCGGTGCACCTGTGATATATACAGGATCCATCAGATCTGCGATTCCCATTCCGATAGCTCCGGATAATCCGCCGTATACACCGCCGATCAGAAGTGCTGCCAGTACACAAAATGCATTTCCGATATGAATGGAAGTTGCATCTCCGCCAGGTACCGGGATCTTGATCTGCAGAAATGTAAAGGATACATAGCATAATGCAGCCATTAATGCTGTCTCTGCCAGTTTCGTTACTGTGCTGTTCTGTGTGTTCATAATAATTTCCCCTCTCTCGTGTAACTTTCTTGCTGATACATTTATTGGCATACCTCAGATGAAGATTATTTTGCAGATGTTTTAACCACTATTCCCTCTGCATCTTTCACTTTAGCATGGTACTGTATCAGCGCATAGTGGTATCATACACCCTATATTTTTTCATTTCAATGACCAGTTTATTTAATTTTTTAGAGGTCAGATCAAAATCAGATTTACTTCTCATCAACAAATTTCTCAACATTGTTGTCCGTTCAGGAAAATAATAGTACAGATAATATAAAAAGTCCTCTGTTTCACGATATTTACACGAAAACAGAGGACTTTATAATATTGATGATCTAACTCTCAGGTTTCTCTTCAGCCTGATCCTGTTATTTATCTGATCAGATTCTTGCTACGCCTGATTTTCTTGCAGCTTCTGCTACAGCCTTAGCTACAGCGTCTTTTACACGTGGATCAAATGCTGCCGGAAGAATGTATTCTGCGCTTAATTCTTCGTCACTTACCAGACCTGCGATTGCATATGCTGCTGCAACTTTCATTTCATCGTTAACATCTGATGCTCTTGCGTCCAGTACACCACGGAAAAGTCCCGGGAAGCAGAGTACGTTGTTTACCTGGTTCGGATAATCGGAACGTCCTGTGGAAACAACTGCTGCGCCTGCTGCTTTTGCTTCGTCTGGGAAGATCTCAGGTATCGGGTTTGCGCATGCAAAAATGATCGGGTCTTTTGCCATTGTGCGAACCATATCCTGTGTCAGTGTTCCAGGTGCGGATACACCGATGAAGATGTCTGCGCCTTTGATCACTTCTGCAAGAGTACCTTTCTCTTTGTTGAAGTTTGTGATCTTAGCCATCTCTTCTTTAATTGGATTTAATCCTTCTCTGCCTTCGTAGATCGCACCCTTTCTGTCTGTCATGATTACATTCTTAAGTCCCATGGACATTAACAGTTTAATGATAGCGATACCTGCTGCACCTGCTCCGGAAGTAACGATCTTCACTTCATCAAGCTTCTTGCCAACCAGTTTCAATGCATTGATAACACCTGCAAGTGTGATAACTGCTGTTCCGTGCTGGTCATCGTGGAAGATCGGAATATCACAGCATTCTTTCAGTTTCTTCTCGATTTCAAAGCATCTCGGTGCGGAAATATCCTCAAGGTTGATTCCTCCAAAGGATCCTGCCAGGAGGCTTACTGTCTTAACGATCTCATCAACATCTTTACTGCGAACGCAGAGCGGAATCGCATCTACACCGCCAAATTCTTTAAAGAGTACACATTTACCTTCCATAACAGGCATACCTGCTTCCGGTCCGATATCTCCCAGTCCAAGTACCGCGGTTCCGTCTGTTACAACAGCAACTGTATTCCAACGTCTTGTCAGATCATAGCTCTTGTTTACATCCTTCTGGATCTCCAGACAAGGCTGAGCAACACCCGGTGTGTAAGCAAGGCTTAAAGCATCTTTGGAATCTACTTTGGCTCTTGATACAACCTCAATTTTACCTTTTAAGTCATAATGCATTTTTAAAGATTCTTTTGCGTAGTCCATTTTGTTTTGGCTCCCTTCTGCACTCTTTTTTTGAGACGCCTACATTGTAACATTAACTTGGCTCAGATTCTACTGTTTTTCTGACCTTTTTTTATCAAAATAACTAAAACAGCATCTTTCTGCAGAAAATTGTGAAGATGCTGTTTCAGTTACGGGACTTTATCATCTGATATCAGGGGCAAAAAGGAGCTTTATATCATTATTTATCTGTATCAAAATGTACTTCTGTACCGGCAACTGCCCGTTCGTCCAAGAGCTGTTTGAAGGTCCTGGTCTTTGCTTTTTCTTCGTAATCATCGGACCAGTAGTAGCCTTTCAGCTCGTCCATATACTCATAGTAATCGCAAAGATAGATATATACTGTGGAAATATCCCTGTCCTGTATTGCATATGTGTCCGCATTACCGTTTGCCACTCCGCCATATGGCATGATATCTCCATTGGCATCCAGCATAACAGCAAAATATTTTGTTTCCGGATCCTGCATTTTCATAGTGATCTCAAATGGTGTTTTCGTAATGGAGAGAACACCGTCTCCATTTTCATCTACCACATTTACATCCTTTTCAACCGTATCGGAAGTATTTTTCTCTACATCTATGTTGAACTTCCAGTCACCCTTCAGTGTCCATGAATTATATCTGTTATTACCTTCATTTGCCTCAGGATACCGTTCAAAATACTCATTCCACATCTCAGTGAAAAACTGATGCTCCAGATCCTTCTGCTCTTCTGTCAGGCTCTCATAATCTGCATCGTCTGTGCTGATTCCATGCTCTTCCATTTTCTGATTATATTCATCCCGCAGATCCTGAGGGATATCCGGAGTGGTATCCTGATCATCCGGAAGAATACCCACAATATCTTTCAGATCCAGCTCCATAGCAAACCTGTCAGGTACTTTAATGTCTTTGACATAATCGCTGATTGCCGGACCTCCCACCTGAGGAAGCTTCTCATCACTGTATTCATCCATTCCCAGTACCTGGGCTAACTTATCAAAGCTAAAGTCCTCGGAATCTACATCAATCCCTTTTTCTTTGAAAAATGCATTACGCACCTCATAAAATTTTGTCCATCCTGCATCATCCACTGTCATATCTTCCACAGGAATACGCAAAACTCCTGCATAGGTGTTATCATCCAGCATTTTTCCATCCAGATAAGCATTGAACAGATTACTTTTTCCATCCATGTAATCATATTTCACTGTAGAATTCTCACTGAGCTTAATATCGGGTTTTCCATCAGATCTAATGAAGGTATCCGGGAATTTATCTTCTGTGTGGATTGTCATAGACAGATACATTGCCAGTTCATTACAGTATACCTCTGAAAGTGTGACAGTTGTTCCATCTACCGTTTTGCTGTAGGATTGATCGTCTTTCGTTTTATCTGCATTGTGATTTTCTGTTGTATTCTGATCCTCAACCTGAACATTTTGAGAATTACTGCTGCCCTCCTGACTTCCATCAGCATCTGCAGACTGTGCATCTTCTGTGGAATCTGTCAGCTGCTTTGCATATTTTGAATAATCACCATAAAATCCCAGTGAATTGCCGAGCTGCTTAAATACATTTCCTACCAGAGGAATGTTCTCTGCAAATGCAGGGTTTGTGATACATACTGCGGAAAATACGGCTGCAGCCGCGGTCAGTCCCAAAGCTGTTTTGTATACTGCTTTGAATTTCTTGTGCGATTTTGCTGTTACGGATGATTTCTTTCCGGAACTTCCTGTTGATTTCTTTGTTGATTTCTCCGTTAATCTTCGCACCATGTTCTCTGTATTCTCCACATTTCCAGAATCTGCTGCCATTTCCCTGATTCTGGCAAATGCTTCGTTTTTTGCATCTTCTGCCTGCTTTGGCAATGGAAACTCTGCCTGCATGATTTCCTCTATCGCATTGTCATTTCTGTTATTCTTTTCCTTATCAAAATCCAATTTCTTCGCCATAATCACTTCATCCCTTTCTTGCACTTACCGTTATGCTTCCTGCTGTTACTGATCCTGTTCTCAGATTTCCATTCTGATCTTTTGCAAGCTCTTCTGTGATACCTGTGAATTCTCTGTTTTTCTTCTGCTGCAGTCTTTTCTTCTGAATATTATCTTCTGCTGAAGTATATTCCTGCTTTAGCTGCACCCGGGCTCTGACCAGTCTGGTCTTTACTGTGTTTTCATTCATATTTAATATAGAAGCAATGTCTGCGATCCGAAATCCCTCTACATAGTACAGAACCAGTATGATCCTGTAGGATTTGTCCAGCATTCCAAGCATTTCCTTGAACTCAAATTCCGCAATGGACATGTCCTGTCCGGGAACTTCCGGAAGTTCTTCGGCTCTGCTGAAGTTTTTATAATGTCTGTGAATTTTATTGCATTCATTGATCAGGATCCGGATCATCCAGGTTTTAAAATATTCCGGATTCTTCAGTGTATGTATTTTTTCAAAGCAGGTAAGTATGGTATCCTGCATGGCATCTGCGGCATCCTCATCATTATCCAGGATTCCCCTCGCCACCTTGTACATTGCCAGAGAATTCTTTTCCATCAATTCCAGAAATGCATCCGCATCTCCTGAGATGGAGCGCTTTACCAACTGTATCAAATGCTGATCCTCCTTGCTTAGAGTTTTATGTGTTACTGTTTACTTCATGTCCAGTAGCTCTTATGTTTTTACAAATATGTTTCATTCGAATGAATCTTTGTTATTTTGTTTTACACTTATTAGATGGGGAATTATAGAGAAAAGTTTCATATCTTTTAAATAAATTTTCAGGTGTCAGATTTTTTATATTTATTATACCCTCTCATCCACATATAATTGTAATACAAACAATTATAAGCCCTGAATTTCCCCACAAAAAAACCGACACATTTCTGCACCGGTTTTTTATCACTCATAATCTTTCTTAACGTTTTCTTTTTATTCTTCAGCATTTAATCTTTTCTGATACATAGACTGAAGCAGGAATTTTCCTGTCTCTGTTTTGAATACTTTTTCCAGCATATTTCTCACATTGTTTCCGGAGAAATTACTCTCATCAGCATTTACCAGATAATCTGCTTCTATCATGATCTGATAATCAATACCGTCGATTCCGGTTATTGTGTGATGATGGCTTACAATATAAGAAACGCGATCCACAAATTCTTTCGGCAAATCTGAATCTGCGAAAAATTCCTCTATCAGTGCCGCACTTTCTTCCTCCTGATGCTTGCCGTTGGCATTTCCGTATTTTACTCTGCAGAGAGGGCAGGCAATATCATGGACAACCGCAGTTACCTCCACCAGCTTCTGCTGCTCCGGTGACAGATTTTCGCCTTCTGCGATTGTTTTTGCATATGCGTATACTTTCATGAAATGATTGATGTCATGAAGATCTCCCTTGGAATACTCTACCATTTTCTTTACAACCTCTGCTACTGTCATGTTTTGTTCCTGCCTTTCTCTTCAGTATTATCTTACTGGTTTTTATAACTTCTTAATACTTTTTGAGTTTTATCCTTTCTGTACTGAAATTTTCAATTTTATTGGTTTTATTCTATCAGATCTGTATTTTTGCTCCACAAATCCTCACCGATTGCAACACTTTTTTCTTTTATCGTAATCATATACTCGGAATCCACCTGAATATCATAACCATACACACTTTCTTTTCCTATTTCTACATCTTTCTGATTTGCATAATAAGTGAAACCTACACGATAGACATCCGGGTGTAAATCAATCTGAACATAATTATATCCACATATCCAGTCTTCTTCGACATCTTTTTCATTAAGCAACAGTTGCATCGCAAACTGCTCTGCTACAACACCCTTACTGGTTCCATCAGCATTTTCTATTGATCTGGCAGCAAAGCTCTGCAAAATCCACATCACCAACACAATCTCCAATACTACAACAACTATAATAATTGCCGGATTCTTTTTCTCCCTGTTTATTTTCTTTATCACAACTCCAAACATATATACTACAATTGCCAGATTCACAACGCACGTGATAAGGGTGGCTTCCTGCTTATGATGTTCCCAGAATCCATCAGGAATCATAAAAGAACAAAGTATAAGAAATATACCTGTCATAACAATTGTAAAAAATCCATAAACTTTTCTGCTTTCCTTATCTTCTCGATTCTCCCAAAGATAATATACGCAGGCAATGGCGCCAGCCCCCAGAAGCCCTGCAAACACCGCACCGCCAAAATTTGCATGACCTGAGAGTTTAAAAATAGCAGCAACTATCAGCATTACCGGTATCGCCAGATAACCTGCTATTTTATCCTGCCGTTGCTGCTGTTTTCGTATTTCTTCCATTGAGTACATCATCTCTGTCACTTCTGCAGATGTATATTTTTTCTCTGATGACTCATCTTTTTTCATCTGAACCTCTTCTGATATTATCTCTGATTTCATCAGTTCCAAAAGTGATACCCCCAACGCAGTTGCCAACGGCTCCATAGTATTAATATCCGGAAAACCAAGTCCCCTCTCCCAACGGCTGACTGCCTTATCTGTCACTCCGATTTTTCCGGCAAGGCCAGCCTGTGTCATGTGCTGTTCTTTTCTTCTCTCTGAAATAAATGCTCCAAACTTTTTTGCATCCACTACTCCATATCCTCCAAAGCCATTTTCTGTCTTTGGTATACACTGAAATGTATGTTTTTGTCAATCTACGATTCATTTACCGTGACATGCTCTCGCCACTTAAATCTTACAGATTTTGAAGTGGGAGCTTCCTGCTCAATTGCCCTTCAGGGCAAAGCTAAAACAGGCTATCCCCGCGTGTCCCGCGGTTCCTTTTTTATCCGGTTTCGGATCTTTTCTGTGCTATTATGCACATTTTTTATATATTCTTTTTCCTTCTTTCAGAATATTGACCGCCGCATTCACATCCCGGTCCATCCGGTTTCCACATTCGCAT
>NZ_QUDO01000009.1 GCF_003477525.1 Ruminococcus sp. AF41-9 | reverse complement strand
ATATTTTTTGCCACTTTCGTGAAAAATATCGAAACACATATAAAATCAAATGCCATGACAAAGGCCTTAAAACAGCTGATTCATCAACAAGTCTATCATTTATAAAGTTGTAAACTGGTGAAAAGTTATAAGAGTTAATTCTATTTCCTGTTTATATTCCCTAAGTGAATTATATAAATGGAAAATAGCATCTTTTAACAATTCTTTATATAAAGCCATCGACTTCGATATATCGATCATAATGAACACATTATATTTTTTTGATACCAGCATATCTCTAGATGATTTCAAATCTATCGTACCAAGGATGCTTTGAATTTCTGAAATATTCATGGCTTTTCTCCCTTTGATGAGACACTTGCATACTGATTTACAGTATCTGTTATATCAGTATGCAAGATGTCGCCTATAAACTATTTCATGTCAGCGAAAGGAATATTATTTAAGTCTTTGGTTCCTCTCTTAGAACTGGAGATAATAATGGATGAAGTTACTTTGAAGAAGTTTGCCAGTTCTGATGCATTGCTGACTTTGGTCACATGTTTATCGTTTTTAAGACCAGTAAGTTCTCTCATAAGAGCATGGTCGCAGTGATCACTGACTTCTACAGAAATAACAACCAATCTATTTGCGGCTACTTCTCTCTTAATATACGCTTTGCTGAATGCCATTGCTTCTGCTTCCTGCGGTTTTACATTTTCGTCATAGCATTCCGGTACTCCGTCAGAAATCAGGAAAATGATCGGTGCATAATACTTTATCTTTGGGACAACTTTAGCATATACTTTTTTTCTGCCTTCAATCTGCATAATAGCATTTTTTAATGCCAGTCCCGTAAGAGTACAGCCGTGGCAGTGGAAATCAAGGTTTTTTCCTTTGGCCTCCTGTGCCTTGATTTCACGCATACGTTCTAGAATTTCAATGTCACTATTGAAAGTTAAAACTGCCAGTTCTGTAGAGTTACTTGCGGTGCGGTCAGCTAAAATAGCTTCATAGAGTCCCTCTACAGATCTTTTCAGCAGATCTTCATAGCTTCCCATAGAACCAGATGTGTCCACCAGCATAATTGCAGGAAGACGTTTGCTTACATTTAAAGTAACTGCTTTCTGTTCAACGTTTGACAAATCCATGCTTCCCAGCATACCTTCAATATTGTTTACGTTTGCCATAAATTTTTCCTCCTTGTACGTAGTACCTTTTTATTTTAAACATTATTCCATCCTTGATTGAAATTTTTTAATTGCTCCAGAATATCCTCCAACTCCATATCGGAATCTCCAGCATTAATTTTTACATTACCTTTAGACTGTACCTGCTTTGGGTAAGACTCTGGCAGGTATTTTCCACTTTCTGGATTAACCTTTACAATTCCAGGTAAAGCTTCTTGATATCGCACAATAGTTCTCAACCAGTCAAGAGAGCTTCTTCTGGTTTCTTCATGGAAATATTTTCCATTTCCATGGAAAGAATTCCAAAACAGCTCTTTTAAGAATTTCGGGAAATGGCTGACTATCATGTGCCAGATACTTCCTTTTATCTGATCTTCTGCTCCAATATTTCCTGCCTGATATGGATAATATCCTTTTGCAATAATGTCACGCTCATCATCAAAATCTCTGGATCCTGCATATGGATCTCCGTCTGGTGTCAGCATATGGAAAATCAGCATCTGCATAATCCATACATCATCTGCTTTTTTCCTGCGGAAAGAAAAATCATCATCATAGATATGTTCAGGTGATCGGAATTCTGGAATCCCCACATTGCTTGGATAATACCACTTATCGTCTGCAATCTGTGCTGAATCTAAATCTACCAAATAGGCTACCAGATCCTTATCATATAAGATGTTGTCACGGTTTATATCGCAAAGAATAACATTGTTGTGATGCATGAAGTCAATCAGTTCTGCAAAATTAACTGCCATAGTAACCTGATGTTTTTTTTCAATACCTGGAATAATCTCCTCAAAGGTATCATATGCAAATTCTGAAAAAGCAGTGGTATCTTTGAACAACTTCATAATATAACCAATTGGTTCAGATTTTTCGTTGTAAAGCATTTTTTCCGGCCATGCAATTCTCTCCATAATAGGGGTATCAATCATACGAAGCAGTCCATATTTAGAACACATGATTGTAACTTTCTGCATCTTCAACTCAGAATTACTTTCGTTCTTAAAAATTTTTGCACATTTCGTTCCAGAGAAAACTTTATAGACATTAGCTTCTCCTCCATGTCCAAGCTCATTTTCAAGAAGTACTGGTTCATATCCATTTTTCGACTTCATGAATACGTACTGACCGGATACTGGAATTTCTCCTTCCAGATATTTCGGAGAATCAGATAACGGAGCTTTGGCCTTGTCATCTGGATTTGCAAAGGCAACCATCTGATTTCTTGGGTTCGCGAGATGACCTTTCGCAGTAATATCTCTTTCGAAAATTCGAATATACTGATGGTCATTTTCATTCGCTTTATTTCTGCTGTAAATGAAAGTGCTCAGGCCACGGTTGATTCCGATTACAATAATAGAGTCGCTTAAATTTCTACCTTTAATAAAGGTACTGATAGCATGATTTTCTTCTGATATTTTTCCTGGAAGAATAGTAAACATGTTATATTTTCTTAAGGATTCAAGTGCATCCGCAACTCTTTTAATACTGCTGTCTGTTTTAGCTGCCTCCATTACAAACTCTACAGTTTCGGCACAAACAACAAGAGTTGTATTCGTTTTTCTGGTTATCTTAACACCCAGTGCTTCTGTAATAATGTCTGCTGCCACAGGCTTGCGAAGCGCCATGTGGGTAAAGATGATATAATCTCTGCTCAGAAGCTGTTTCTGACGCTCATCCGCATCCTGATGAGATGTGCGACTGCTTGTACGGCTTCCAGTTCTGGAAACACTTTTAGTAGTTTCTGATTGCTTATGATATCCAGTATGTTGTGTTCTGTCTGACGTGGAATGCTGTTGAGAATCTTCTGTTCTCTGTGTAGGCGTTGGTTTCGGAGCTGGCCTTGGAGTTGGCTTGGGTTTTGGAGTTGATTTTATATCGGCAAATATCTTGCTATATTTCAGGGTTTTCACCTGATCCAGTTGCAAATCAGTAGATAATATAAGAATATTATTTGCCTCAAGTGCAGCTAATGCTTCGTCTAATGTCAAGCCATACATGTTGGCAAGGCTTTTGACTGTTTCACTCATATGTATTTTTCCTTTCTTACGCATGGTCTATGGGTAACTTTGGATTTTTTACGTCATCTGTATTATCCAGCAAAGCACCTCCCTTTCCTATTTTTTTAACCAGAACCAGGGCAGACGACTTAGAAGAATGCGATTCATTTTGCTGAAGCGCATCTACAGTCAGCCCGTAGTCCTGGGTAATTAACATACAGCTTTGGGAATCATTTCGGAAATAAATCAGCTTTTCCAACATAACACGGTCAGCATGAACAACCTTTTCTCCGCGTTCATTTGTCCTCTTGTCTTCCTCATCTCCAATGATTTTTATTCGATTCTGCTGACATTTCTGGAGAATAAAATCAAATATGCGTCTGGCCTTTTCGACAACTTCATCATCTTTTTTCTTATCTATGCATATTTTTTTCAATTCTTCCAGAACGACATAAGGAATGTATAAACTGCTGTTTGATTGTACTGTTTTGTCGAACATGTTAAAGAAATCGTAAAAATACTGGTTCAGAAGACTGCAGGTATCAATAAAAAATAAATAATTATGCTCACTACAGTATTCCAGTAACTTCCTGGTGTATTTTATTTCCGGGTGAAGAATATCGGATAATTCTCTGAAGCACTGCTCTTCATCGGTTGGTTCCGAAGAAAATCCCTGCTTTTCAAAATCTCCCTCCGGAAGATCAGTATGTGAGACGGAGTCTATCTGATTGATACCAAAATAATCCATCAATTCATGAAGCACTTTTTCATCCAAACCAACATATTCAGATAATACGATACGGTTAAACTGTATCATTAAAAGTTCTTTCAAGTTATCAATTGACTGGTTTGATATCTTGGAAAATTCTATCAAATTCATATTACTCACCTCCGGTTAAAAGTTCCTCTTACGATTATGTAAAGTCCTACGCAACAGATAATACAAGGCATCAATGCATCCAGCAGTGCAGAAAGATCAGCTGCACTTCCAAGCAGGTTATATCTTATGATACATCCAATAATCGCACCGCTTATAGCTCCTGTAATAGTAATTTCCGCATTGAAATGGGTGCCAAATCTTATAGATAAAAAAGTTAACAGTACACTTCCAATGATTCCTCCCACAAGACAGGCTTCTAAAAATTCTTTTACTGTTACCCAGTTACGGATAATTAAAGATGCAGCTATTACAATCATTAATACCGGAACCAGGATACGGAGCCATGACAGGAGCCGCCGCATAATCTGTCGAAACCTTCTTCTGCGGATTCTTCTCCGGTAAACCGGCTGCACACT
Source organism: Ruminococcus sp. AF41-9 (assembly GCF_003477525.1). Classification (GTDB taxonomy): domain Bacteria; phylum Bacillota; class Clostridia; order Lachnospirales; family Lachnospiraceae; genus Blautia_A. The sequence goes on along the minus strand of NZ_QUDO01000009.1, from coordinate 106,253 downwards.
CTCTTCTTCATAATCATCACTTTCTTCACTTGGCTGGAATGAGGAGGATGATGTTCGTTTAACAGGCTCTGAATTTGAAGCTTCTTCAACTGGATGAACCCTGTTTCTTCTGCGTCTACTGCTGTCAGATTCAGAAGGAGCAGTGTCTGTGCCTGAAAAAGTTGATTCGGCACCGGTAAAAAAACTTGCACTATCATCTTCTGTTACGTTTTCATCAACAGGATGAATTGGGTTTCTACGTCTGCTGCTAGCAGCTTTTTCAAAATTGCTATTGGTATCTGCAAAAAATGATTCATTTCCTGCAAACCCCTTCTTATTAAATGATTCCTCCGATAAATCTGAAAGTACATCTGTTATCAAATACATGTTACACTTTGGGCAGATTACTTCAGAATCATCATATTTTGTTCCGCATTTTACGCATTTCTTCATGTTTCTTCCTCTGCATTACATATAAAGCTGGTTAACATGTGTATATCCATTTGGTGAAAGAATAAAACCACTTCCATCGCGTATATTCATTAGTGAAAGTCTGTCTGCCGTAATAGGGACCTGGTGTCCAATGGTAAATCCTACATGTCCACCATGTCCAACCCCCAGATGTGTCTGAATCCAGGAACTGTTCATGACCATCATATCAAAAATATCAGAAGCATCTCTTCCTGATACTCCTAAACAAACAACGGTAGAGGCAGGGATATTACAATCTTTGATATTTAATTCTCCGAATGTATTCCCTATGAATACGGACTTACCGGTTTCTGTCAATCGGTAGCAGCCAAATCCCGTAGCAGATATGTTATATCCTATCATCTGGTACTGAAGGCTGGATGTTTCCTGGAAGAGTTTAAGCTCATTCAGCAATGTTTCCATCAACAACTGCTCGTATTCTGGAGCAATCATTGCAATACAGACTTCATGCTTTTTCAGGCAGGAATACAGGGAACGTTTTTTCCCATTTTTACAGGAAAGTTTGTTTACTTCTGCCGAATAACGGATCCAGAAACGGTAAAACTCAGTCACTACGCTATCCCACTGTAGCAGAAGGGAATTTTCTATAAATCCCTCTGCATCAATATGAAGCTCCTGTTCAATCCAGCTTAGGAATTCTTTCAAGTTTTTTGCTTCTATACTGCCACGTCTGGAACCGGATGTCCTGACAAGATGATCTACTATAATGGAAAGATTGTAATATGTAAAATTTTCACGGCCAAGTCCGTCTTCCAGTATGGACAACAGAACATACATGAGCGAAGTAATATTTTGGCAGTTCATAGTCTGCCCTGCATACTTTTCGATAATTCTTGCGAACATTTCACAGGTCTGTTCGTAAGAAGTGGTTTTATCGAAAGGCATATAAGAAACGTTTACTCCCCAAAACACGATATTATTTCCAGTCTTTGGATCGCCTTGTGCCAGCGCTTTCAGCTCATCTACGAGTTCCTGGCTTATGGAATTTGGAGAACAGATACATATAGTGGGGATTCCCTTTTTCATTGCGTCATAGACCCCCGCATAAAGGGCATCTTCTTTGATACTTGTAGCTAATTCTCCTCTTTCTCCAGTATTTCCGCCACATACAATTAAGTTTTCATTTTCCGGTACAAATCCCAAAAGCCGGCGTGATACATGGTTCGCCCTGCGGTTATGCCGGCCTGCCAGACCCGCAAGGATTATATTTCCAATAAAACCCATGGACTATCCTTTCTCCACGACATTACGGGCAAATCTGAACTTAAATGGCATATATCCTGCAAGTTTCACGAAAGCTTCACCAATCTTAAGATTGAGCACTTCCTTTTCTTCAATACACTTTCGATCGTACGGTGGGGAATATGCCATTGAACCACCAGCAATTGTGTACCTGTCGGAAACGCGGGCTTCTCCGGTCTGTTTCTGTATCTGGACAATACTGTTTCCGGTGCACTTAAAGGCTATTATTGACTGGAATGCACTTAACATGACAGACGCTTCTGCTTCTGTATAACGGACATTCATTTGTTCAACGTGCTGCAGACCAGCTACAATACAGAAATTCATACTTCTGAGCTGATTCAGGGCCAGTAACACGTAATCCAGCTTAAACATCTGGCTAAACTCATCCAGAAACAGATACGTTTTTCCCACCTTGGCAGGACCCTTTTCTTTATAATAAGAACATCTGCTTGCAATAATGTTGTCTACAAAGAACCGGAAAACGTAAGACTGTGATTCCGGAAGTGATGGATCATATGATAAAAATACAACATTTGTTTTTAAGTTTCTTGCAATTTCTGATGCAGAAATATAAGCATTCTTTTCATTTTTTGCTGTTCCATATGCACCTGCAAATACATCATTCGCCATACTGGTTATCTCACTGATAACGCCATAGGCAGATTTATCTTCCATTTCTTTGGGTGGCAGGTAGGACAGCCCTCCTTTAAAACTTTCATAGGAAAGAAGAACTTTCCGGTAAGAATCATATAAATCTTCTTCTTCGCAATTAATTCCTTTAAAAAAATTTTTCAGACAGAGGTTATTCAGCCTGCTGTCATCTCCTGTCTCTTTATACTCATAAAGGAAATACCTTATAACATATTCGGTTATTTCTCTTGCAGCATTGACAAAAAATGGCTGTTGCTCAGATTCCCGTCCTTTATATAAATATTTGCATAATTCTTTGATTCGCATATCGAAGAGGTATTCATTATCCAGAAATGGAAGAAGCTCTTCAAAAATGTTCCATGCATATTTATCATCTAAAGCATTTAGAATCAAATCACCATCTTCATAAAACGCCTCCTGGTAATCACCCTTTAAATCAAAAATAACTGCCAGATCATTTTCTTCCAGGTTTTCAAGAATCTGTCCGGTAAGACTCAACATGGTGTTTGTTTTTCCCTGACCGGCATCTCCAAGAAACAAAAGTCCCATAGTAAGCAACTTGTCTGCGATGATAATCTGTTCTCGTTGATCTCTATACCTTCCAGAAAGAAAATATTTTTTTTCATTGGAAGGAGAAAAAACTGGAAACGTATTATACTCTGCTACATTTCCTTTTATAATCCGGAGATTATCGCAAATCATCGTCCATGACCTCCTCCCGTTCCTCCGTGACCACCGTGTCCTCCGCCAGAAGATCCATTACCATGACCTCCTCCGTGCCCGGAACTACCAGAATGTCCGCCGATACTGCCAGAACTTCCAATACCGCTATGTCCTCCGGTTAATCCTCCAGACAATGAACTACCAGGGCTTCCTGTAGTAGAGGTTCCATGTATAGCGGACTTGGAACTAACTGTAACATAACTGCTGTGACTATTTTGGCTTTTATCAGAAACAACTGTATTCTGTGAATGACCGAAGTTTGTAGTTTTGGATTTATTACTAAAAGTAAAATCCGATTTACCATATTTATCATGAGCTTTATTTCTGTTTTTGCCTTTATAATCACGGATCACTTCGAAACATTTATGTAATTGCTCCATGCGGTCCTTGCTTTCAAATTTATGTGATCGGTTATTATGGGAAGACTCAAACTGATACAGTTTGGGATTCTGCATCATTTTATTATATTCTTTCTGAGTCATATGACAGCGTTCTGCACATACCCGCATAGCCTGTTCTTCATATCCATGCTTATGACCTTTGTCAATCTGCCCCTGCACCAGTACCTCTTTTGTATTTGCATCCAGCATCTGCCCTTTTTCGTTATAAATGGCTTCAATATTTTGCGATGTTGCTTTATTAGGAGTAACTCTGTGTAAATAAGACATATCTTACTCCTTTCTGTCTGCATCATAAACAATCAGGTAACTGCCATCATCCTGAAGAATAAGGGCAGTATTGTCTGGATGATCATATGCAATCTGCAGGATTAAATGTGGATTTAAAAGAAGTATCTGCCACATTTGGCATTGCTTAAACTGGACTTCTTTTTGTTCTGATAAAAGAAAATACCAGTCTCCCGCCTCCTTTATTGCATATCTGCAAGGCTGGCCTTTTAAAAGTGCAGGGTCACAAACGCACCACTGTTCTGCAATAGCTGGCAGCCCCCTGTAACTACTTCCTTCCTGTTTTTCCAAAGATAAAATTAAAATTGAAACCGGAATATTTGGATTCTTTGGATCCAGGCGATAAGCCAAATCTACTAAAGGAAAATCATGTACTTTGTAGTCATGAAAAAAAGTTTTTCCGTTCATCCATTCTTTTAACGGAACAGTGTAATCTGCATTATCAGCACATGCAGAAAGGATATCTTCTGCCAAGTCAAAACAGTCTTCCTGATCTAGAATAATTCTATATTTCTGATACATCTTCTCGGCAAGTTTTGTTTGAAGATCAACCATTTAGATACCTCCTCATAATCAAACACTGGTAAAGAAAAACGGCATGTATAAAACTTGTGTTTTCACAAGAGTTTTTCAATTTACATACTTATTATCCCACCAGAATTAGCTGTTTGCAAATGGGGTTTCGTAGTTCATTGACACGAAACATTTGTTCCTTTTTATCACCTTCTTTTACTTTATCCCATTGAAAGAAAATTCGTACTATTTTACACATTAAATCGAAATTATGTAACATATTATACCACTTATTGATACATATTGCTATATGATATTACTAAATAATGCAAATAATTAGTAAATATATCCAAAAATTCGACAAAAAAAGACATCTTTCGATGTCTTATAAAAAGTATTATGTATCCTATAAAATGCCTCGCATGACAACGGCGGATATTTTCTAATGAAATGGCAGCTCTTCATCGATACCATCTGGAATATTCATAAAGCCATCTGCAAAATTAGGATCCTGTGTATAGCTTGTTTTGGCATTATTGTTTCCGCGCGGAATCTGGTACCCACCAGTTGGACTACCATATCCTGCACCTGCCGGTCCACCATAAACAGGAGCTGATGGCGATGGCGTATGATAAGAGCCTTGTCCGTAAGCAGAGGCTGATGATGCCGGTGCACGGTATGAACTCTGAGAAGAGGTTTGGGCAGCTGAAGTGTTTGGTGATGGCAATGCTGCATTTGTAGTATTCTGACCACTTCCAGCAGCCGCATAGTTTTGACTATAATTATTGCTCTGATTATTTGGTGCCGGATTTTGATAACTCTGTCCTTGATAACTTTGTCCCTGATTCTGACATCCAGCTTGATTATTGTTATAAGCAGCTGCACTGGACTGTTTGCTTTCACAAAATGCATGTTCACTTACTACAACCTCAGTAGTACCTACTTTTACCCCATCCCTATTAGTATAACTCCCAGTCTGGATGCTTCCACGAATAGTAATCTTCATACCTTTCTTTAAATATTTATTGGCAAATTCAGCTCCTTTTGTAAACGTTACACAATGAATGAAATCCGCAGTATCCTCACCCTCTTTTTTACGATACCAGTCTACTGCCAAAGTATATCTGGCAACAGACACTGAATTATCCTCGTTTCCATACCAGACTTTGGGATCATCAGTAAGACGTCCCTGTAAAATAACTACGTTCATAAATTTCTCCTTATCTTTCCCCGAAAAGCTTGTTTTTATTTCTAATATGTTATTGTTTGTTACAATCAGCGAATTCTTATAAGAAAACTAATTTTCAGCATGTTCAGAGACAAATGCTAAAACCTTCCTATTTAATGCCAGATGTGCCAGCTTTCGTTCACTCAGTGTTTTATCAAGTTCTTCTTCCGAATAAGTACCTCTTTCCAGAAGACTGGATTTGTACTCTGCAATATCACTGCCGGTAACAGTAATGCCATTCTGATCTGCAATATAAAGAATCAAAAGATCCATAGAATGTTCTTCCGTGCTATCCATGGATATTTTTTTGCCAGCCGCTTCATATTCCTGAGCAAGTTCTGCAGGTGCAATTCCCTTTGCGTCTGCTTCTTGCTGGATCTTTTCATAGGTCAGATCATTCTCTGACTCTTCTTCTGGAATTCCTTTTATGTCTATAGAATCAGCAATTTGCGTCATGACTTCCATAAAGACATTATAGTTGTGCTGCTCTTCTTTTTCTGCCTCCAGCATTTCTTTTATATACTGCTGGTATTCTTTAACAGACTGATACTTTTAATCAGACAGCTTTACTGCAATTTCATCAGTAAGCTGTGGTTGTGTCCGAACAACTTTCAGGTATACGGTAAAAACCCCTTTTTTCCCAGCCTGTTGTGTAAACATATCATTATCTGGAAGAGTAAGTTCAAATGTAATGGTATCCCCGAGCTGTTTCCCAATCAATTTTTCTTCAAATTCTGAAAAATAATTTCCTGCCCCAACATTCAGATTCATATCCATTTTGCTACCTGGGGTATACTCTTTCCCATCGACGGTGCAGATAATATCCAGATTCACAAGATCATATCGGTTTATGCTGCCTTCTGTTTTATCAATCCATATTTCCTTTTTTTCATCAGATCCGAAATCTTGGACTGTATTTCATCATCTGTCACTTCTTCAGACGGAGTCTGTTCAACCGAAAATCTGGTGCAGGCGGTAAAGAATGTGGTAAGTTTTCATATGCACCCGAATACTGCGAACCAGCCCCAGCTGTCTGCGAACCATTCCCAGAGGTATATTGCTGTGGTCCTCCACCCTGATTAGCAGGAGTTCCATTATTCGGTCTGTTATATTCTGGATTTCCTCCTCCGTATTGATATCCTGAATTTCCGTTATTCTGTCCAGAACCGTGATTATCTGGAACACTTGGCCTGCTATACTGCTGTGCTGGAACTGCTCCAGACGGCTGACCATACGTTTGGTTTCCACTATAACTTCCAGTACCCTGATTTCCTGATGGACTCTGATTAAACTGTGGTGGATTGGAATAAGCTCCAGAATTTCCACCGTTTTGGTTTCGGTAACCAGGATTTCCACTATACTGTTGATTAGAACCATTACTACCAGAAGTATTTTGACTATTAAACTGCTGTGCAGGGGATGCAGCATTGTATTGCTGACCGTATCTCGGAGCACTATTATTCTGTCCCTAAGAAATATTATTGGTAGCTCCCTGTCCGTTCTGAGGATTAGCATTTCCTTTAAAATCCTTATGTACTTTACAATACAATGATTCTGCTATTACGTTCATATAATAACGATCCTCTCCTTGCTGTGTCTTATAACTTACTAAATGTATAGGCCCAGAAATTTCAACTTCACAGCCTTTCAAAAATCTTCCTTTCTGAAGACCGTTCATTACATAATCAGCCTTTTTTCCAAAACAACTAATTGTAAAATAGTCCGTTTTTTCACTGTTCCATGGATCTGTAACAGCTACATTAAATTTTGCAGTATTCTTTAGTCCGAACGGTTGCATCTGCTGTTAATCTTCCTGTAAGTATTACGATATTCATAAAAGTTTCTCCTTTCGCCTGATATTTATTATAGGCATTTGCGAAACTCTGAACCTATCGAAAATACTGGATTTTTTGTTTTTAACCAAATCAGGTAAGTCCCCTGCTTCAATTGCGAAAAGCAATAAGCAGTGGGTGGGGACTTGCTTGTATCAGGAGGCGTGCAAGCGCCTTCTGATAAACTGCGGAGCAGTTATTTGGTTATGAGCAAGTAGCAAAGCGGATTGCGAATATCCGCTTGACTAAATAACTTTCTCCTCCAAAAAGTCAGTTCAATGTGCTCTTCAATGCCTGTGGAAATGTGAATAACTTTCTTTGATTGAACTGATTTTAATAACCATTCTTATTTTATGCCTTACAAAGCCTATAACTTCGTTTGAAATTTTAAGAGTTATCCACATTAATCGCATTTTTCGTTTCGCAATTACCTACTATATAAATTCATTTCTAATATATTATTTTCCCAAAAAAAGCAATAAAAAAAGGAGTATGAAAACTCCTTTTCATATAACATATAATCATTTGAAGAGTTCGTTACAAAAAAATGTTAATTTTCTACTCAATGCAGTTAATTCTGACGGATAATAATCCGAATGAATATGAAGATTACCAGAACACGCCTGAATGATTTTTTCTGCAAGATCCTCAGGATTTCCATCATCGGTAGAAAAAATAATGTTATAAATACCGCTTCCGGCAACTTTCAGGTCTGTAACCCCCTCTTGCATTCTCCTCATAAGTGATTCCGGCGTTTCCGTTTTTCTATGTTGTAACCGACTGTAAATAATTTCCGGTTCTGCAACCATATAGAATGACAATATGTGTTTCTGAAATTCTTCATCAGCTAATAGATGCTGTAAGCCCGCAGTATTGCAGTCCACAAGAGCACTATGTCCTTTTTGTAAAATTGTACGTAATACTTCCTTGTTAATGCCATAATAATTTCCATTATAATAATTATGCTCTACATAAATGCCTCTTTTCAGGTTATTCAGAAACTCCTCTTCATCTATGAAGTGATAAGAATCCCCGTTTCCACGGGAATTCCTGGTTGTATCAGATATAGATTGCTCTATTATAGAAGAATTTATTAATATTTCTTTAATAACAGTGCTTTTACCCACTCCTGAGGGACCACTAATAACAATAATATTCTTTTTCACTTTATAATCCTCCTGTTAATTAATCTGTGGTTTTGTATTTCTAAGAACGAACTCTGTAAGAGGAACTTCAGGATACATATCGGTAATCCATTTGTAATCCTTGGGTTCAATTTTCAATTCTTTTAAAGTGTCTCTCAGTTTTGCATATACACCAAGAGAATATTTTGCTGAAGATACAGCATCTTTTAGAACTTTTCTCTTACTGTACGTTTCCAGTACATAAATAAGGATAGATTCAATTTTGTTTTGACTCTCTGAAAGAGTTTGATAGTGCATGTCTTCTAATGCATCATCGATATCTTGTTTGGTATAACATAAGATCAATCCAAGAATAATAATTTCCTTGCGCTGCGGAACGTGCATATTTTCAACATGTTTTCCTTTGTGAATATTTACAGACATATATAACATGGAATTCAAAGATTCTTTCCACCTTCCGGCTAAAGCATCAACAGAAACTCCTCTTTTCTTTTCGTCCAACATTTTAGGCATTCCTTTTACGATGGTATATTTTGTATGAAATTGAATATATAAATTTTCATAGAAATCAAGGCATGTTTGCATAAGAAGCTGTTTATCTTCATAGTAAGGAGTAATATATTCTTCCTTGATGGAATCTGAGGGAAAAAGAAAACCGGTACTTTTAGCGGCTTTTATTTCTTCATACAACATGTCGATTACTGCTATTGCTTTACGGCAGGAATCATCATTCTGTTTTGTAAGATACAGGTAGTAGGCGTCCCGAAATACAGAAACAATAGCTTTATCAGATTCCCGTACGTAAAGCTTGCTTTTACCTGCGGCAAGAAGCAGTTCATTCATTTCGCTTTCACCATATCCTGCAGTAACACCAAGCTTAATAACATCTTCCCTATGTCCTGGCATCGTGCTTCCCTTCAGCCAGTTACCAATAGTATTGCGATTAACAGCTCCACCCATTATTTCTCTGCTGAATGTGGAATGATTATATGTAGTATGATTGATCTGTTCTATTTTGTGAAAAACTTTTCCAAAAGCATTTGCCCAATTTGCATTTTCCATCCTAAATTCCTCCCTAGAAAAATATAATTTACCATTGACTTTGATAATATTTTAATATATTATATTTCTCATAGATGAGTTAAATATGTGTTAAATTCGCACTATATGGTATTATTTTATCTTAATTAGTTTATTATAATATAAAAGGAGGAAGTAATATGAATAATGCTACAGATGGGAAATCAGTTGAAGCCATAAACTGTGGAGAAAATCTCAAATACCTTCTCACATGCGTGCTTTCTACAGAGTCAATTCCTAAATCAGAATATATAAAAAATGTAACTATTCCAGGATTGAATATTGGCATCAGCACACTAAACAATGCAAGAAACGGACGATTTGTTTCAGATAACGTGTTTAAAATGATCGCATCATCCTTTTCTTTTTTCTATACAGGTTCTGAAAACAAAGGGCGTATAACAGAAGAAGATTTAAAATTAAATCCAAAAGAATTTAAAGATAAGTTTCCGGAAAATAGTTTCCAAAAAAAGGAACCAGAAAAAAAACAAACTGAATTAACATTATTTACAAATAAACGATATCGTGGATATTATATGCTTCGTAATTCTTCTTATAAAACATATATGGCATATTTCTGGTTTTTTGAAAAAAAAGGTAAGTATAGCGCAGCAATGCTTCGTGGAATTTCTGATTTTAACGAAATCCCGGACTTTGGATATAAATTTAAAGATGTTGCTGAAATAAAGAAATGCTTTAAAGATCTTTTGCCTGCGCTGGAAAAGAAAAAGAGCACCTCTTCTATCCATTTATATCTGGCAGAACATAATGACATCCGTTATTCACCAAGCTGTATACAAATTAACTTTCGAACAGAGGAGCTGTCGCCTGCTATTCGACAATGTACTGGAACATTAATATCGCATCCATTTCCCAGCAGTCTTCCTATATAGGAGGTTCTGCACTAATGGTAGATACAAATGAGGGAACACGTGGTAAAGATATCTGTGCATTTAAGCTTGGCCTGGAATGTATAGACACCCTTGGTAAGAAATCACCTCTCAACAATACTGCACCACAAGTTATAGCAGAGCTTATGCCGAAAACCAAGAATGGAATTTTACTCATTGATAATGCAGATGACGCAAACTGGTATCGATTTATTGGAGAAGGTGCTTTCCGCAGCAACTCTCCAGGTGTTGTTCTTGACAAGAATGAAATTCATCAAATTATAAATAGATTAGCAAACTTGGAAAGGGATTATAGACTAAGACTTGATGAAGCAGATAGTTTGGTAAATACCCTTAAAGAAATGACAGCATCCCCCAATGCTGAAAACAGCGAAGGTATAGTCAATAAATATAAGCCAAAATAAGGCCTTATTAATATTGCAAAAGTTTTTACAAAAAAATAACCTCTGCCAAAAATATCTTACATAGTAGAACTGTAAGAAAATCTTCTGGCAGAGGTGATCTGCATTTGGAGTTTAGTATGTTATTTTTTGACATCATAAATTCTATTTAAGTACAGAATAAAAGATTGGTCATAACATATTTGTCTTTTGTATTAGAGAAATAAGATTTGTAAATGAAAGGGGCATAAAGTGTAAAAAATGGGGTAAAAAATCATGAGAAAATATGGTCAAAAATGGGTACTTGTCATCGTATCATTCAGTGTCATTTGGTATCAAGCAACACTTATCGGCATCAAAATATTGTTATCAAACAGCATTACCAGGCATTATATATTGTGTTTTTGTATCGGATAGAAAAAGGATTTCATAGACATCCGGGAAGCACATGGCAAATCGGATATCTACGTTATTCTTATCTTTCATTACAGAGTTGACTTCACCACCGATATAGCGGGCGGCTTTATCAACCTTCATTAAAATCTCATCACTTAATGCTAATTTTCTCATTGTTTTCCTTTCAGAAGTTATTGTATCACATCATGTTAAGCAGGGAAAATCCCCTACAGTATTCCTACTGTATATACGGAATAGTGGGGGATTTCAAGGGAGAGTCATTCGATACGATGTTTTTTAAATTCATTATTGGCAAATATACCGGAAACATTTTTTTAATACGGTCTGTTATGGCTTGTTTTAAATACATGTAGTAATCATGAAGGTCATACATTGTAATGGTTGGAAGTCTATGTAACATCCATCAGATTTTTTATTTGGCAGCAATATAAAAACTACTTGATTTTGACTTTTTTATTATTGTTGTCTCAAATTTTTCGGGGATATATTTTATAAAAATACAAAAAACTGAGCTTTTTTCTGATTTTCTTCTTTGGCTCAGATTATAATAAATCTCTATCAATGATCTGATAATTTGCCCGATGTATGTACAGTGCTTTTCCATCTACCATAAGTTTGGTCATCTTAGGAAGATCATCGGGAATCTCCCAGTATACATCGTCTCCGGAAAAGGCAGCGATCGGCTGCCCGAGCTGGGATTTAATCACTACAACCCTGGATTTTCCAAAATCATTCTTATACCTGTTAAGTTTTCTGGCAATTGCAGCATTATCTGTTATGCCATTGCTCCCGCTGCTGTCAATCTCTTCCGATGAAAAGTCAACTTCCGGTACCAGACCCTTCTGCACAAATATACAGGTATCGCCACAGCTTTCAATCTCTTTACCGTCAATGGTTATTGTGATCACAGAGGAAAGATCATATCCCGTCGTAGCCTTTCCGTCACTGTCATAACTGATATTTTTTGTTTTATTCCCGGTAATGCTGATTTTCTTTCCGGAAGTCTTTAACGTCTGATCTCCATAATTGTCATATGTGTATATGGTATAGTTATTTCCAATCAGAGAACCATGTATATCATTAATCACAGATCCCAGTTTTCCACATCCGGTAAGAAAAAACAGCAAAACCACGGGTAAGAAGAATTTCATCTGTTTCTGTACTTTCTGCATTCCGCATCTCCTCCTGTAAATTTTATAATATCAAAATCCCTTTATATATTTCTATCACAGATTCAATATTATAGCTTTTTATAACTGTCCAGATATTTTTCTACTGATCTGCTCATTTCTTTCGAAAAATCTGAATTATATTTGCGTTTACAGAATGCACTGCACCATTCCTCATAAGTATGGTTCTTATATTTATGTGCAAACATTTCCCGCAATTCCTTTCCATCCATGCTGTGATATGCGTTCTCATGTACGATATATTTCTGTTCACATCGTGTTGGTTTTTTGCGTTGTTTCTGCTGCAATGTCGGCCAGCCCAATACCAGCATAGCTGCCGGAAATACATAGTCCGGAAGCTGTAAAAGTCTCCTGTGTTCTTCACAGTTTTCCATAATATCACCAATGTAACAGGAACCGATTCCAAGGCTTTCTGCTGCCACTACTGCATTCTGTGCCGCAATGACAGTATCTGTAACCGCAAGCATCAGATCTCCCACCCCCGGAGTTCGTGGCTCACATCCTGTTTCCAGATAAGCATCATACCATTTTTTACAGTCTGCACAAAACACCAGAACCATTGGTGCCTTTGCGATAAATGGCTGATGGTCACAACTTTCAGCAAGTTTTTCCTTCAGTTCCTGATTTGTGATATCCAAAATTGTATATAACTGCTGACAGCCAGCTGATGGCGCCTGCATAGCCGATTCCAGAATCAGGTTTTTCATTTCTTCTGGAATTTCTCTGGTTTCATATGCTCTCACAGATTTTCTGCGATACAAACTTTCTATAATCTCATTCATTTTTGATCAAACACCTTTCTTTTGTAATACATATGCATTCTCTAAGTTCCGGATAATCTACAAATCTACACCACGGTCAATCCACCCTGAAAGCTCCTCTGGTATTCTGTAAATACTCTCACTCATCAGTTCCTTTTTTCTTTATCAACACGAACAGTCCCATAATTGCTGGAATTATCAGCAGCAGGGTTATCCGTACACTTTGAAGCAGCAGCCAGGAAAGAATCGAAAGAATAAAGAAAATAATTATTTTCACACAGGCGTCCGCTTTTATTTTCCTTTTTTTCAACATTACGATGGAAGATATCAAAAGGATCAGGAAAAGCAAAAACAACAGAAACATCCCTGCTGCCAGCAAAAACGCTACAGCGCCTGTCATTCCCCCGAGTAATGCTGAAAGAAATCCGGGAAGCATAAGATAGCCGCTTATATAGTCTCCGTTTCCAACGGAGTTTGCTGTCAGGTTCATGCCTGTAGTTATGAGTCCTCCGGCGTATCTGCCAAGAAATATGGTCACGATCCCCACACAGAGAAGAACTATCGTATAGCCGCCAATTAATATGGTAGATAACAATGACACTAAAGGGAGTTTTTTATCTTTCATCAATATCATCTGTCCTTTCTTTTTGTTTTCCAGAAGATTCGTTGAAATATATTATAACACATAGATAAGCAAAACAGCTATCATTTACAATATAATGCTGTAAATAATAGCTGTCTTAAGCTTTTATACTATTTTTTTCATTAACACGGTTTTCTAACTGTTCTTTATCATGTATTTTTAATTTTCCTTCGACTTCAATGCTCATTCATCTGTATCCTTTAGATTTTTTACCTTTTAAATATCTTCTATATCTAATATTGTAAACCCATTTGTTTCCAGAAGCTGTGCAAAAATCCCTTTTCCCGGAATCTTTTTCCCTGAAAATGTGCCATCGTATATTTCATGGACTCCACAGCTTGGACTGCGGGATTGCAGAATTGCACAGGATATTTGATGACTTTCTGCAATTTCCAGAGCCTTTTTGGCACCCCGGCAAAACTCCGTATGTACAGAAATACCATTTTTGTTTGTTACTGTGCTATTTACGATTTCAGCAGGAACCCGAGGTGTTGGAAGTCCGCCAAGTACTTCAGGACAGACAGGAATAACCTCATAGTCATGTTCTTTTATATATGTGTCCAGTTTAGAACTGAAATTATTTCCGCCATTATATTTACAGTTTTGCCCTATAAGACAGGCACTGACTAAAAGCTTTTTCATACTTGTATGCGTCCTCCATGTAATGATTTATTGGCAACCGGATCACTGATGGATATCTTATCATGAACTTTTATAAATGACAAGTAATTTACTTAAATTTCAAGTCCCCCTTCTCCAATTACGTTACTGTTCAAGGGTTAGTTGGACTTGAGAAAACCGATGGTGTAGACTGATAACAGTCAAAGCCATCGGTTTTCTTTATCCAAATATCCTGGACACTCTGTCATATATATTTGCCGGAATTTGTTATTATAAAAGTGATACATGTTTTTGTCGAGGAGAAAAACATGTATCACTCTCTTACTTTCTATTCAAAAAGGAGATTTTATTAGCCCAACAGCATTTTAGCTGCCTTTTCCAATGCTTTTCGTTCTTTCAGATCATCATAACATAACAGGAAGGTAATCTATTATTCAAATTTATTAACTAATTGAGCCGCTTTTTTCTCTCTTTTTACAAAAAGACAGACACATAAAACAGCAAAAGCAACCGTTGCAATGATAAGTACCGGCCATACCGGGATTGGACAGACGCCTGTGCTTATAAGTTTAAGTCCCTGATAAAGGGTATATACACCGAATACAGAGAATATTACGAATGCAAGTGTATTCAGTAATCCTTCAGGAGTTTTGCTCTTTAAAAGGTAACCAACCAGCATTCCAAGAATATCCGCTGCAAAAAGTCCGAGTGAACATGCGATCCACACAACAATTGCTGCCTCCATACCTTCATTAGCACCAAATGTTATGGCAGTAAGCTGTGTCTTATCTCCGAGTTCTGCTATGAAAAATGTACAGAAAACGGCGAATGGAGCAAATTTAATCTTTGAGTTACCGCCTTCTTCTTCTTCTTCTTCGTCATCATCACCGGCAATCATTGATGCGGCAAAATAGAGAAATGCGAGTGCTGCAACTGTTTTGATCAGCCAGCCGGGAATAAATTCACTGACAAGTCCGCCTGCGAGAACAGCCAGTCCATTCAGTACAAGAATTGCTACCGCAGTTCCGAATATAATATCTTTTAACTTATATTTAGAAGTAAGGGCGATAAGCATAAGCTGGGTTTTATCTCCCATCTCTGCTATAAATTCGGTAAAAAATACTTTTAAAAATAATAACATTTGTCTGATGTCTCCTTTATTATTTTATTGTTTTATTGCGATGTAAACCGTATATGCTGCATAATACAAAATGCAGCCGTACATGGTCTTCATCGTATGTTAAATACGTTTGAACTGATTGTATTACCTGCCTGTTACCAAGTGCTATCCCTCCGTTTCCTTCTCCAGACTCAGACTGTCAGCCGAAATATCTGCTGTTACAAGGATATCCCACAGATAAAAAAAGACTCATGTATATCAAATGCCAGCCAGTGTATCATACATACGCTGCTGATTGATATACATGAGTCTCATTATTTAAGATTTGCCAGATTATACGGTTTCATATAATCAGAATGTTGACAAACCACACTTTCGCGCTAACTACTCCCTCATGGAATATTAAGTTACTTGGTAAATATTATCAAATACGCAGGAATTTGTCAACAAAATTCGAAAGATTTCCGGTTTTAAATCATTTGCAAAAAAAAGAAGGAATGCCGAAGCATTCCCTCTCAGATTCGTAAATAATTCAGATTCATAAACGTCTCTCAGCTCATTATCTGATAAAATGATTGTCAGTAATCCAGTTCAGATTCAGATTACTCAGCTACAGCGATAGCTTCTACTTCGCAGAGAACGTTCTTTGGAAGCTGTTTTACAGCGACACAGGAACGAGCCGGTTTGCTTGTGAAGTATTTCTCATATACAGCGTTGAATGCTGCGAAATCTGCCATGTCTGCAAGGAAGCAGGTAGTTTTTACAACATTATCAAAAGTAAGTCCGGCTTCCTCAAGGATTGCCCCTACATTTTTGCAGGACTGCTCTGCCTGAGTTTCAATCTTATCGCCTGCAACTTCGCCTGTTGCCGGGTCTACCGGGATCTGGCCGGATGCAAATACAAAATTTCCTGCCATTTTTGCCTGAGAATATGGTCCGATTGCTGCTGGTGCATTTTTTGTTTCAAGTGTTTTCATGAGTGATTCCTCCCGTACAATTTTTTGTTATTGTTTTCATTAACTCAATAACCTGTAGTCTTATCTTATCACCAAAAAAATATTTAGTCAATGCCAAAAAAATTAATATTGCAAAAATATTGTTTTATGAGTTACATTCTGTCGGAAACCAGATATCTCCAAGGGTTTTTAACAGTTCTGATACAATGATCGGTTTTGGCAGATGTCCATTCATTCCGGTCTCGTAAGATAAGTCAAACATTAAAAGTTCAGCAATCTGACCAGATAAATCAGCGATATATATGCAATCTTTGCATAATACACAGAGGCTAACCGACCAAAAAGGAATGACAGGATAAATACCTGGATATTTATCCTGTCATTCCTTTTTGGCTATGTGCACATCGCCGGTTTCATAAACATGCATGATTCTTTCGAAAGAGCCACGGTTAAGAAGTCCTGTCAGGGCATCATGTTCTGCCTGATGACGGATCAGTTTCTGAGTTTCCTGATTTTCTTCATAAACTTTGTTGTATGTTTCTGCGAGGCTCTGAAGTTCAGCAGAACCGATCACCGGGAATATAATTCCTTTTTTGATACTTTCGTTATAACTGAGCAGAGGTTTTACGATCAGATGGCGGATCATCATGCATATCGTAAGCATCAGAAAAATAAGCGCTACAATACCGGATACTCAGTACGTAAGCCTGAGCAGCGGAAACGTCTGACCAGAAACATCTGATCAACGGAAACTCTTGAGCCAGTTTACCAGAGAATCATGCCAGATATTGTCATATACGGTTTTTTTCATCTGATCTGTGACCGGACCGTTGTTTGCCATTTTGGCAAGGATTGCCTGCTGTAATTCTTCTACTGTCATGTCCTCCGGTGCTTTGTTCGGATCAGGAATTACTGCTTTGGCTGGCTCTGCAGGAGTTTTTTCTGTCTCAGAAGAAGTATTCTCTTCTGCTTTTGTGGAAGGTTCTGCTGCATCCGTTGTTTTTTCAGGCTGAATTTCGTCTGCTCTTGCGGCAGCAGTTTCTTCCGCTGCAAGATTTGCTTCCTGAACAGGAGTTTCAGACTGTTCAGTCTGTGCAGAAACTTCTGCTGCCTTTTCAACTGTCTGGGCTTTTTCTGACTCTGTGGCAGTTACCTTTACAGGTGTATCATCCGGCATTTCGCCTGCCGGAACCCAGATTTCTCCGCTGTTGGCAGCTACAGTTACATTGATACGGCCACCCTGGACAGATACTTTCTGGCCGGTGAGAGTTCCGATATATTCTGCGCAGTTCCCTGCCTGAAGGCTCATGCCTGCTGCGTTGTCATCGTTATTTACCGTAACGATCACGCGGACTCCGTCAAGATCACGGGCAAATGCAAACTGACGGTTGGTAAGCTGGAGTTCTGCATAGCTTCCATAGCTTAATGCCGGTGTGTGCTGTCTTACTTTTCCAAGAGCTGCGATCAGAGCTGTACATGGATTTTTCTGTACTGCGTCTGCATAGTCTTCAAGGTTCAGTGCCGGTCTGAGGCTGTCGTCGGAGAATTTCTCTTTCTTTCCTTCGATACCAAATTCTGAACCATAATAAATGCTTGGTACACCCGGAAGTGTATAGAGTAATACATGAACAGGTGCAAAATGTGCTTTATTGGAAAGCTTGGTATAAATACGTTCTACATCATGATTGTCCACAAAGTTGTAAAGATCCAGATTTCCCATGTTCTGGAGATATTTTACGGTATGTGCGATCTCGAAATAGTTGTGATCGTTATGTCCGCTGTAGAGTGCTTTGTGCAGTGCGTAGTTTGTCACACTGTGAAGGGTTTCACCGTTTACCCAGCGGCTGTAGTCACCATGGATGACCTCACCCATAAGCCAGAAGTCTTTTTTTACTTCTGCTGCTGTGCGGCGCAGGGCACGCATAAAGTCAAAATCAAGGACATCTGCTGCATCCAGGCGGATTCCATCTACATCAAATTCAGATACCCAGAAGCGGATCACATCGCAGATATAGTTCTGTACTTCCGGATTTCTCTGGTTTAATTTTACAAGAAGGTTGTAGCCGCCCCAGTTTTCGTAGGAAAAACCGTCATTATATTCATTGTTTCCGCCAAAGTTTACATTGCAGTACCAGTTAAGATATCTGGAATGTTCACGGTTCTGCTGAATGTCTTTGAATGCGAAGAAATCACGTCCTGTATGATTGAATACACCGTCGAAAATAACTTTGATTCCTTTTTCATGGCAGGCTGCTACGAAATTTTTAAGATCTTCGTTGGTTCCAAGACGGGAATCCAGTTTCTTATAATCCGTAGTTTCATAGCCATGTCCTACACTCTCAAATAAAGGACCGATGTATAATGCTGTACATCCGATCTCTTTGATGTGGTCAACCCACGGAAGTAATGTGTTCAGACGGGAGACTGGAGCACCGTAATCATTGGTTTTCGGTGCTCCGGTTAAACCCAGTGGATAGATGTGATAGAAAATTGCCTCGTTATACCAGCTCATAAATAACACCTCTGTTTAAAAAAATTTATAATTTCAATTTCAGGGAGATTTTGGCGCCCTGACATCATACAAGAAAAATAGAATGGCAGATATATGGATTAGTGTTTTCTCTTAAGTCTGTATCATAGATTCTTATTTAATTAGATGAATTGTATAAAAGTTGAAATTATATTTATGCAGTTTTTATAATAACAGATTTTTCGGACAGAATCCAGTTTTTTTCGATTTTTCAGACTTTTGCAGGAGCGTATTGACGTATTAATGAAAAACAACCATTATACTATACAAAATGCTGTTATAGTATGGCGGTTGTTTTATGCACTATTTTAACCAGATCAGACAAATAGCGAAGCGGATGCTTTTATCCGCCTGTTCCCGGAACTGCTTTACAGCATTTACAATCTGACATATCTTCATTACCTCCTGTATTTCAGTTTTCTGGAATTTCTATAGTTAGAATTATGCAACTGAAAGTAGACTTTAAGTCAATAGCGGATTGCAAAATACTATTGTAAAATACTGCGCAGAAATATGATGAATCTGTAAAATGAATTTTACAGACTGCACAGACAGTTGTTGTATATTTAAATATAATGCCATCAGTCTATACGGAGGATAAGGGAAGAATGAAAAAATTTGGAATTTTTGTTTTGCTGGGATGTATGCTCTTTTCCGGATGTGGGAATAAAGACAGCTCCGAAAATCAGTCGAATGTGGAGATGACTCCGGCTGTCACGCAGGCAGTGACGACTCCTGCTCCTGCTTCTTCAGATCCGGGAAGTGCCGGTGATTATGACGGAGCCGGTCTTGTTTCCCCCTATTAATTCCTTTTATACGCATACATCCTGATGCAGATTGATAAATCAAAAGCAGACTGGTCTTCTGTCTTTTTACTCATCGGAAGGCAATTCTGCTTTTAATTTTACCAGATTTCGGATACTTCTGGATGTTTCATCAATGTAATTGATATTCTGGTAACGTCTTACATTTTCTCTGGTAATATCCATTTCTTCAGACACTTCACTGATCGTTGCTCCGTAAGAAAACAAAGTATAAATACAGGAATTTCTGAGACTCTGGGCACTGTAGGGACGGATCTGGGCCAGTGTGGTATATTTCTTCAGCATACGGCTGATATACATGGTGTTCAGTTTGTTTCCATATTTATTATAAAAAAGATATTCGTAACTCTCCCGTTCTTTCATATAATTCTCTAAAATCTGAAATACATCTTCCGGAATATAACTGGCCCTGTTATGTCCGACAAGTCTGATATAGGCACCGTTTTCATAGACGGAAATGTTATCTGGTTTTATCTCTGTGATTTCTGTTGAAGTAAATCCCATACGATATAAAAAAATAATAATACAGTAAGCCATGTGATCTGTCTGTGCTGCTTTGAGAAGTTTATCGATATCTTCAACCGGAACAGAATTTGCGTGTTTACTGAGTTTTTCCACCTGCATGATATAAGGGGCAAAATGATTCTGATAGGTATCTTTTATGTGAAATAATTCTTTATTTTCATCAATATAGACAGCCAGTGAATTAAGTTCCCGCATTTTTTTCGCTAATGTACTTGGTGCCAGTTTCTTTTCCTGTACACGTCTGTTCTGTAATTCATAATATTTCTTAACATCTTCTGCTGTTGCATTTTCGAAATCTTTATTGATGATTCTTAAAAATTCATTAATATCGGAATGGTAGGAATGTTGTGTGGTATGACTCTGAAAGCCTGCGATAAAACTTTCCCAGATATTATTTAAACGGGTAAAATAAACAGTTTCTGTCATAAGGTCTCCTTTCTGTTTTGATTTTTTGCGGAGCAGTTTTTTATTTGTTTATTGTTCATTTATACTATAACATTTTATTTGCTTTTTTACAACTCTTTTTATGGTATTTTACAATAATATCCTTTTATGGATATCAACTGTAAACAATGCCAATGATAACCGTCGCTCTGCTATTTTACAATAATATCTTTTTTACAAAATACGAGAAAATATGTTATAATATACGTTGTATAAAATCCGATAGATTGTTTCAATTTTTATTTCCTATGACAAAAAACATTCTTTTTCTATACATTGGAGGTTGGATCACATGAAACATATAGAAGAAATTCAGATTGCAGGCACTGCTCTGCTACTGTGCGGTGCGATGTTTGCAGTGTCTGCCGTTGCTCCCAAAGGGGAAAGTATCTCGAAGGCAGTGACTAATTTTACAGAAGCTCCGGAAACTGCTGCCGAGGCTCAGGCACAGGCAGAAGCCGCCGCTGAAGATGCCGGCTTTACCATTTATACTCAGGAAAGCAATTATGATTACGATAACTATGATGACTCTGGTTATGACAGCTCCTACAATGGCACTTCTTATGATGATACATCCTATGACGACACCTCTTCCGGTGAGATTCAGCAGGATGATCCGAATCCCGACACAGGAGATTCGGGAAGCATTGACGGTGACGCTTCTTCTGATGCTGATACCGGAAATCAGGACTCCTCTGATGTTCCCGATGATTCAGGGATAACGGAAGATGACCCCACTCAGATCATTTATCCATCAGATGACAGCAGTTATGATGACTCCGGTGATTCCGGTGACAATTCTGACAGTTACGATAATTATGATAATAATGATTCACCGGCTCCCGATGACACTGGCGATCAGAGCTGGGAACAGACGGAAGACAGTCTGGAATAGCAGAAATCTCAGGACTGGGTCCTTTCCTCATTCAGTAAAAAAATAAATTACCAGGTGGATATGCGCAATCCGCTTGACTTGGGTCAATTTATAAAATAAAAAGCAGGAATCTTTCTTTATGCACATTTAACCAGATGTGACAGACAAAGATTTCTGCTTTTATTCTTGTTTTTATTTTTCAAAATTGAAAAGTTTTACTTTTTTCCTTTTTCTGTGATTTTCTTTTAGTGTAACAGCATTTCAAATTTTACTGTATCTGAAAATATGGTTACACAAAACTGTGCTTTTTGTTTATAGATTTACAGGTTTTTATTGATTGTCAAGCGGATAAAAGCATCCGCTTCACTACTTGCCTGGTTCGGTTAAAATCCTTCCTGTCTGCGGACTTTCCAGAGTTTTGCACGTTTTTTCGCGGCTTCGTTCTCAATCTCCTGAGTAACCCCTTCGATGATCAGTCCCGGCACTTCCACAGGTGTCTGATTTTCGTCTGTTCCCACCATCGTGAAATAAGCACGGTTGATCATGGTTCTTGTGCCATCGAGTGCTTCGCAGTAAGTGTCAATCCTTACTTCCATAGAAGAACGTCCCACATGGGTCACGCGTCCGATCAGGACAATAGTATCGTTCACCTTTGCTCCTGCCTTAAAATACATATTGTCTACTGCTACAGTTACCACATTCATCTCCGCATGACGCTTCGCCACAATCCCTGCTGTCTCGTCAATCCAGGCAAGAAGCTGGCCTCCGAACAGATAGCCTGCCGCATTCAGACATTTCGGCATCAGCAGATGGGACTGCTCTGTCAGAGAATCTTCTACTCTTTTCATTTTTCTTTCAGCCATTTCCAAATTTCCCCTTTTCCGTAAACTTTTTTCTGTTCTTTTTTATTTTTCTCTGGAAAAATTATAACACAAACTCCGGCTCCTGAATGTACAAATACAAAAACTTTCTGCCATTCTTTCCATAATCAGGAGTTTTTCTGATCTATTTTTCGCATCTTTTCCTGATTCTCTTGGTTTCTTTATAATTCCTCTTTATTTTTTTCGCATTTTAAAGTATTAGCACTTCACCGTGATTGTATAAAAAAAAATACAATCTTTTCCTTGCCTTTCCTGATGGTTTCCTGTACAATCATTAAATAGGTAAAAAATACAATTGTACGCCATACCCAAACACTGAACATCCACAATGTCAGTGTTTTTTGGTAAAAAAAGGATAATTGAATCTGCTGTGACTTCAGGTGCCGATATGTGCAATATGCAGAAAGTCTGATGACCGGCAGCAAAATTATGGGGAAATGAGGAAAGATATTATGGAAAAACACGAAATGATGAGTCTGGAAGACTCCAAACAGCTAAGGGAAAGAATGAAATTCTTTGAACAGGAACTTCTGAAAAATCATCACATTGATCCGAATCTCTATATAGAATATGACGTAAAAAGAGGTCTCCGTGACTCCGCAGGTAAGGGTGTTCTTACAGGTCTTACCGAAATTTCTGACGTAAACGGTTATAACCTGATCAACGGCAGACAGATCCCTGCTGACGGTCGTTTATATTATCAGGGCATCAATGTCCATGATCTGATCAGCGGTCTGAAAGGCAGACGTTTTGGTTTCGAGGAAACCATCTATCTTCTGATCTTCGGAAAACTGCCGGATAAAGATGAACTTGCCAGATTCCTGGATGTGATGTCTGATATGGAAGATCTGGGCGGTCGTTTTGTCCGTGACGTAGTCATGAAAGGAACCAATGCCAACATCATGAACGCTATGCAGCGCTGCGTCCTTGCCCTTTATACTTATGATGACAACCCGGAAGATATTTCTCCGGAGAATGTACTGCGTCAGTCTCTGGAACTGATCGCCAAACTTCCGGAAATTGCAGTTTATTCTTATCATGCATACCGCCATTTCCGTAAAGATGACACCTTATTTATCCGTAATCCACAGCGCGGACTCTCTCTTGCAGAAAATATTCTTCTGATGCTCCGTCCGGATGGAAAATACACAGAACTGGAAGCCAAGGTACTGGATATCGCACTGATCCTTCACGCAGAGCACGGCGGTGGTAACAACTCCACTTTCACCACTCATGTTGTAACCTCTTCCGGTACCGATACCTACTCTTCCACCGCTGCTTCCATCGGTTCTCTGAAAGGACCTCGCCACGGTGGTGCCAACCTGAAAGTCCAGAACATGTTCACAGACCTGAAGGCAAACGTATCCCACTGGGACAATGAAGACGAAATCGTAGATTATCTCCAGAAAGTCCTGAACAAAGAAGCTTTTGATCATGCAGGTCTGATCTATGGTATGGGACATGCGGTTTATACTCTGTCCGATCCTCGTGAAGTGATCCTGAAACGCTTCGCACAGGCTCTTGCAGAAGAAAAAGGTATGACAGAAGAATTTGAACTCTACAACAGAGTAGAGGGAATCGCAGGCAAACTGATCATGGAACACAGAAAACTGTTCAAGAATGTCTGTGCAAACGTCGACTTCTACAGCGGATTTGTATACAGTATGCTTGGCATCCCGGAAGAATTATTCACTCCGATCTTCGCCATCGCACGTATGCCTGGCTGGAGTGCTCACCGTCTGGAAGAGCTGATCAACGCAAACAAAATCATCCGTCCGGCTTACAAATATGTCGGACACCATGCAGATTTCGTGCCATTTGACGAAAGATAATTTGCATTTACGTGAAAACTTTTATATAATAACAGAATCAAGGAAACTTACATGGCAACCCAATCCTAAAGTACTGATATTTCACAGGCTTTTGTTGGGTTGCTTCTGTATATTCATACATATAATTGTAATTTTATATTTTTCACATCATCAGGCACAGACCGCAGACACTTACACAGGCAAACATATGCAGACGACAGGAGGTTTTTTATGGCAAAAGAACAATTCGCAGTTGCAGAAATGGTTTTAAATATGGTTCTGGGAAAAACCGGCGGCAGCCGTGTCGATTATTTTCCGCAGAAACCAGGCTTTCCTTTTGACACTCTCTATGAACAGGCGTTTCCCCGTGCAACTCCGGAAAGTCAGGGAATTTCTTCTGATCTTTTCGCTGCTCTTCTACGGGAACTGGATGCTTCCAGAGAGACGGAAATGCACCACTTTATGGCATTGCGTCACGGAAAGGTAATCTGTGAATGTAATTTCGCCCCTTATCCCCAAGGGCTCTGGCATATCACACATTCCATGTGTAAAAGTATCACAGGCATGGCGATCGGGATGCTGGTGGAGGAAGGGAAATTAAAGCTGGATGAAAATATTTATGATATTTTTTCTGATCATATCAATCCTTTTTCCAAAATTTTCCGTCCGACTGTGACCGTAGAACATCTCCTTACCATGACCAGCGGTGTTTCCTTTAATGAATCCGGCATTGTCTCCGGAAACGACTGGCTCGGAAGCTATCTGAATTCCTCCGTCAACGGAAAACCCGGCACGGAATTTCAGTATAACAGTCTGAATACTTATGTTCTCTCCGCCATCGTAACCAAACGTACCGGCGAAACTCTGACAGAGTATCTGAAGCCAAGGCTGTTTGAACCGCTGGGAATCACCCGCTATTTCTGGGAAACCTGCCCGAAGGGAATTACGAAAGGCGGATGGGGACTGTTCCTCTGCGCAGAAGATATGGCAAAACTGGGTCAGTTATATCTGCAAAAAGGCATGTGGAACGACAGACAGATTGTATCTGAATACTGGATTGAAGTTTCTACCGCCAGACATGTCAAAACGCAGGATGGTACTTATGGATACGGCTATCAGCTCTGGATGGAACAGCGTCCGGGAAGTTTCGAATTTAACGGAATGCTGGGGCAGAACGTGATCATTTATCCGGATATGGATATGGTATTTGTGACAAATGCTGGAAATAAAGAACTGTTTCAGGACTGTGTGATGTTGAATATTCTGCGAAAATATTTTCCATTGAACTACCATCCTGCTGCCACCAGCCTTCCGGAAAATCCCTGTGCCTATGGACTGCTGAAACGATTATGTGGGGAACTGGAAAACGGTGGCTGCGCATTCACTTCTTTGCCTGCTCTGAACAGAAACATGGAAAGTGAAATGACAGCCGGAAGCAGAAATGAACATAGAACTGGAAATGTAGATACAAATACAGCTACAGCATCCGGAATATTTTTCCGCAGGTCAAAAGGATGGTCGTCTCATTCCCGACACAGTTACCGGACTCCCCGAAGTCTGGCACTTCCGTCTTCCTTTCATGCTTTCGAAAGGTATCTGGACGGCAGAACGTATCTTATGCAGCAACAGCATATCGGACTTTTTCCGCTGTTTATGCAGGTATTCCACAACAATATGACCGATGGGATCAGCCGGGTTTCCTTCTCTTATCAATCCGGCCAGTTCTGTGTTTCTTTCACAGAGGGCGATGACGTTCATAAGCTGAATGTCGGCTTTCAGAAAGCCGTCACAGGTACAGTTTCCGTCCACGGGGAAACATATCTGGTTGCTACTCTGGGGGAATTTGCACGGGATGAAAATCACGTTCCCGTGCTGAAACTGGAAATTACTTTTCCTGAAGAATGTGTAAAACGAAAAGCGCATATCTTCTTCCACAGTGAACAGGAAATCGAAATCCGCTGGAACGAAACTCCTGGAAAAAAAATGATTCTGGAGGGGCTGACCTCCATCACAGAAGAACTCTCTGGAAACTTCCTCTACAATTCTCTTCTGGGGGACCACAATATCACCCTGGAACTTCTGCACCGCCTGATGGAACAGACGATTGAGCCTGTGGTATGGGGAAATCTGGAGATGCCGGAGGCAGAATCTGTCGAGACTGGTGAAAATTTTGATACCTGCGATACTTCCGATATTTACGATACTTCCACTATTTCCGGGCCTTTCGATGGTTCCGAATAAAAGAAAACAGGCATCCCGGATTTCAGTTGATTCGGAATGCCTGTTTCTGGATGATACCCTTTTGTATGGGGTTGTCAGGTATAATCTTTTATATTATGTATGGTCTGTTAATCAATATATATGATCTGCGTGTCAGTATATCAGTCCTGTTTTACATTAAATGCTTTCATTCCCGGATATACAGCACTTGCGCCAAGTTCTTCTTCGATACGGAGAAGCTGGTTGTATTTTGCAACACGCTCAGATCTGCTTGGTGCACCTGTCTTGATCTGGCAGGTGTTGAGTGCTACTGCAAGGTCAGCGATTGTTGTGTCCGCTGTCTCACCGGAACGATGAGAAGAAATTGCAGTGTAGCCTGCTTTGTGAGCCATCTTGATTGCTTCAAGTGTCTCAGATACGGAACCGATCTGATTTAATTTGATCAGGATTGCATTACCTGCACCAAGCTCAATACCTTTTGCAAGTCTTTCTGTATTTGTTACGAACAGGTCATCACCGACAAGCTGTACTTTATCGCCAAGTCTTGCTGTCAGTTTCTGCCATCCTTCCCAGTCTTCTTCGTCCAGACCGTCTTCGATGGAAATGATTGGGTATTTCTCGCATAATTTAGCCCAGTGCTCAATCAGCTCTTCTGCTGTATATTCTGTGCCGGCTTTTGGAAGTTTGTAGTATCCTTTGCCTTTTTCGCTCTTCCATTCGGAGGAAGCTGCATCCATGGCAATCTTGAAGTCTTTTCCTGGTTCATATCCAGCTTTCTTTACTGCCTCAAGGATTGTCTCGATTGCTTCTTCATCAGATTTCAGAGCCGGAGCAAATCCACCTTCATCACCTACAGAAGTAGCAAGTCCACGTTCTTTTAAGATAGAAGCAAGTGCATGGAAAACTTCTGCACACCATCTTAAGCATTCTTTGAAGGAAGGAGCTCCTACAGGCATAATCATGAATTCCTGAACATCCAGACCGGAAGATAATGCATGGCATCCACCGTTTACAATGTTCATCATTGGAACCGGAAGTCTGTTTCCGGATACACCGCCAAGGAAACGATACAGCGGGATTTCAAGAGAAGCTGCGGCAGCTCTGCAGCATGCGATAGATACTGCAAGGATTGCATTTGCTCCAAGTTTGGATTTATCTTTGGTTCCATCTGCTGCGATCATAGCTGCATCTACTGCATAGATGTCGCTTGCATCCAGACCTTCGATTGCTTCATTAATTGTTGTGTTGATATTTTCTACTGCTTTCTGAACGCCTTTTCCAAGGTAACGAGCTTTATCTCCATCTCTTAATTCCAGAGCTTCAAATTCACCTGTGGAAGCACCGCTTGGAGCTGTTCCTCTGGCAACTGTGCCGTCCATCAGATATACTTCTGCTTCTACTGTCGGATTTCCTCTGGAATCCAGAATTTCTCTTCCTACAACTTTCTCAATTTCTAAGTACATGATAAATCCCCTTTCTGATCTTCAATTTGACTCCACGGAGCGTATTGGAAAACAATAGATAAAGTACATAGTGTAAATTAAGAGAAGGCTTTTCCAAAACGCTCTGGTTATGTCTGCTGTCACATTTCATGGTTTCAGCAGTCCATAAAACGGTAACATATGCAGACAGTTTTCAGGTTCCGAAGAGTTCAGCAGTTCTTCGGGTGGAGTGCAAATGATTTATTCACGCGAGAGTTTGTGTTTTCTAACTCTGATAGTTAGTATATTCTAACTATATGGATTTTGCAAGTGTTTTTTTTTATTATATTGAGAAAGTATATCACCAACCAACAAAATTGTCTCATTATCAAAATCATAAATGATTAAGTATAGTATGCTTCGCATTAATATAAAATAAGATTCCAATTACTTTATTCGTCTTAAAGTAATTGGAATCCTATTTCAGAATTAACTAATGTGTACACTTCGTAGATGTTACTGTATGTGAATAAACAGCATTAGCTAAATATCCACATTTCTTACATCTTTGAGCATTGTAAATTTTTGTTCTACATCCTCCAGAACTCAATTTTTCATGTACATAATAATACCCCTCAACCATACTATGCGTACATAATGCACGTTCACTCCCAATATTATATACTGGTTCCTGTTGTCCATTTTCATCAACAAATACACAATCTGATTTAGAAAAATCTATTTGACTCAGATCAATAGTAAATGCAAAATCACCAAATCCATAAAAATCTGCATTATTAGAAATTGTTTCTTCAAAACTCATATCCGAAGACTGCATCGGCTGATACGCCAACGCCGTAC
Organism: Ruminococcus sp. AF41-9; assembly: GCF_003477525.1. Taxonomy (GTDB): domain Bacteria; phylum Bacillota; class Clostridia; order Lachnospirales; family Lachnospiraceae; genus Blautia_A. The sequence continues at coordinate 77,289 of NZ_QUDO01000009.1, read as the reverse complement.
TAGCACTTGCCAGCACCGTCAAAGCGGAAACCGCCACCATAATCCCTTTCTGTAATCTCCCTTTTCTCTTTTTCTGCAACATATAATCAATCCTCCTCTTCATGATTTCCATACTCTTCCCATTCTTTTTATGTCCGGAAAGATTATTTTTCCAAACAGCCGAAATATTTTTACGGCTTGTGGATTCGTGTACAAGCAGCATGGCGTAGAGTTTTATTTCTTTCTCCGTGCAGCCTTCTGTTGCTGCGCCATCGCTGACTGCTTCTGCAGTTTGTCTGTAGAGGTAAAGTAAAAGATATGCCGCAGGGTTCATCCAGTGGAGACACATCACTGCAAGACATAAAAGTTTTACGAAATTATCACGATTTTTCAGATGAGCATATTCATGCTTATAAACCTTATCAAAATCAGGGTGACTCGGCAAATGCATTGGGATAATGATTTTCTGATGAAAGAATCCAATGGTACAGGGACCGGAGACTTTATCAGGAACTATGTAATAGGTAAAATCCTTCTCAGGATCTTCGATTTCAAATATGACACCGTCAGTAATTCTGCGGATTGCCTTCCTGTATGCAATAAACTCATATACCGAAAAGCCGATCACAATCATCGCCCACAGAAAGATAAGAATGGAAAGCCATTGCGGTGTCCAGACGTATTCGTTCTGTTTCTCATGCCAGAAATTCAGCGAATGAGATAAATACAACTGTGATTCTTCACTGAACATCGGTTTCGGAAATATATCTTCCGGGATCAGGTACTTGACTAACTGAAACGGAATCAGGAAAAAGACTACGCCGGTCAGCAGAAGTTTTCTTCCGAGCTGATAATTATAGGAACCTCCCTGTAAGAGATATAACAGAAAACATAATACGACAGGTATCGTACCTGCCAGAGACATACACGCCAACAGATCCATAAAATTCACATCATTTCTTCTTAATGTAATCCAGTAAGAAATCTTTTTCATTTTCTCTGAGATGGTCGTCGTTGCTCAGAGAACTGACTAAAACAGTAGATTCCTGTACGGAAAAAGCAGCTCTTCTCTCTGCCGCACGCTGGTGTTTTAATTCTTCTGTTTCCAGTGCTTCCCTCTGTTCGGCGTCTGCATTTAACTGTTCATACAGATGGCGGTTTCTTAAACCAAGGGCAAACATAATTGCCGGATAGAGTACAGAGACTCCTGCTGCCAGGAGCATATACATAGTAAACTTCTTCACATCATCTACCGGCGGCTCGCTCATAAAATTGATAAAGAGGCAAACAGCAGAAAAAACTGTAAATAACAGCCAGCAGATGAGTTCAAACTTTTTTTTCATGATTAATCAATCTCCAATAAGTGTGGGACCTCTCTTTACTCTCGAATCAGGTTTCTTCTGATATCTGATTCTTCTTGACTGATCCCTGCTTTTTTAACTGCATTCAGTGTACCATGATTCGGACTTTTCGACAACCGGTTTCTGTTAATTTATACGATTTCTTGTCGTCACCCTTCGAGTTTCCTCGAGAATTGTCCCAAAATATTCCACACAAGACCACCAACGACAGTCTTTTCTGTGATAAAAAAGTATATTTTATCCTGAAAAAAAGCCAAAGGCAGGAGATTCTTTACCTGATCTCCTGCCTTTGACTTTTTTATTATTTATGGAAGAAAGAAAAGAGTCCTTTCTTTTTCTCATAGGGTTCGGAACTGATTCCCTTTACTTCATATCCGGTTGCGCTGATGGCAGTTTTTAATGTGCCTTCATCCAGCGGTCCGTCTGAAATAATAACGGTCTCTCCTTTGCTGTGTGAAGAGGAAACCTTATCTACCTGAAATGCTTTTCTTACTGCATCATTCACATGAGATTCGCACATTCCACACATCATTCCGTCTACTTTTACTGTTGTTTTTGTCATGTCTGTTCTCCTGCTGTTTCATTAGATTTAGGAAGCCAGATCCTCAATTGCAAATCTGGCAAAGGAAATCTCACATCCATTGCCGACTCTGCGGCAGATATTCAATGCCTTTGTCGCTACGAAGGAGTACAGATCTTCGTCCGTACGCAGCAGCAGATATTTATTTCCTTCTGTCATCTCTGCTGTATGAACCTCCTGAAATTCTCTCAGTTCTCTGAGTATCTCTGATGCCATTTCATCAGAAATTTTCTGGGTCAAACGATAATATCTTCCCATTCTTTTCAGCCTTCTTTCCCTGTCTGGAGCGTGTCTGAATTTCTGAATCCTGTTCACCGCCTCTTCAGCGGCAGGTCTTTCTTCCAGATGCGTTCTTTTCCCTGTATAAGTTAGTTTATACTAATTAGTATAGCACCTTTTTGTGAAAAAGGTAGTCTTTTTCGAAGGATTTTTTGAGAATTTTTATCGTTTTGTACTTTATATGGCTGCCTGCGCCAGTGCCTTGCGGGCTGCTCCCAGGATTCCCTCTGAGGAGAAAGTTGCTCCTGTGACGGTATCAATTCCATCAGCAGACTGATTTGCCAGAATCTGTGGATTCAGGGTTCCCCATGCAACTTCAAAGAATTCCGGTGAATCTTTGTTTGTCTGTTCCAGGGAGACAATCTGTCCACCGGAAATGGTAACCGTTACTGTCACCTTTCCGCTGTAACCATAACTGCTTCCACTGTAAGTTCCGTCTCTGTACGGTCCCAGTGGCTCCGGGGTCGGTTCCGGGGTTTCCTCTGGAGTTGGCGTTACCTCCGGAGTAACATCTGGATTTTCGTCCGGTGACTGTGTTGGTTCCGGAGTTGGAGTTTCGTCCGGATCCGGAGTAATATCTGGTGTCTCTGTGATTTCCGGTGCAGGTGTTGCGGTTGGCTCCGGGGTTGCAGTCGGAACCGGAGTCGGGGTGGCGGTTGGTTTTGGTGTAGCTGTCGGTTCCGGGGTCGGTGTCGGTTTGGCAGTTCCCTTTTTCGCCTGTTTCAGAATGTCTTTCATGGCACTCAGAATGCCCTTGGAAGAAAAGGTGGCTCCGCTGACGGTGTCAATACCTTCTGTTGTCTGGTTCTGGATGATCTCATTCTCCAGCACTCCCCATGCTTTATCAAAAAACATCGGAGTATCTGTATGTGTGACATCCAGAGAAGTGATCACACCTTTTTTGATCTTTGCAGTCAGAATGACCGTTCCGCTGTATCCTTTTCCGGTTCCTGTGTAGGTGCCGTCTTTATAAAGCTGTTCTTCCTCCGGTTTCGGAGTTGGAACCGGCGCTTTTGTCGGCTCCGGAGTTGAAGTCGGGGTCGGACCTGGAGTTGGTGTCGCTTCCGGAATCGGAGTGACCTCTGCCTGCGAACCGGAAGGCATTGCCTGTGAAAGCGCATTCTGGACTGCCTGAATGATACCGTTAGAGGAATAGGTTGCTCCACTGACTGCATCCACATTCGGAGACTGGCTTGCCAGAATTTTGCTGATCACCCCCTGCGCATTCGCAAAATAAGCGGCTGTTTCGCTGGAGGCATCCAGGATATTGATAGCTGCGATCTGGTGGTTGCTTACAGTTACCTGTACCGTGATCGTACCACCAAAGCCGGTTCCGGAACCTGTATAAGTTCCATCTACATATCCGTCCTGCGGTACTTCTGTGGTAGGAGTGTAGGTTGTTCCGGCACCGCCGCCACCGCCTGCTGCTCCTGCGCCGCCACCTGACCCAGCTCCTGTGGAAGTATTTTTCTTTGTTCCGGTTGTGATCTTACTTGTTTTCTTTTTTGTTGAAGATGTTTTTTTGCCGGAAGTTTTGGTGCTTTTATCAGAAATGCTCTTGCTGCTTCCACTGTCTTCTGCGGAATCTTCCAGAGTGAGCATACTCTTAATGTCCGCTGTGGACATAATATCTGCATCAGAAACTTCCACTGTCTGTACAGGAGTTTTTTCTGCCTGATAACAGGTGACACAAACTGCGGCAAAAACTGCGGCTGCAGGGAGAAGTTTCAGCCATTGCCTGGAATTATCAGACTTTGACTGCTGTTTTTTTTCTGATGCTGTTTCATGATTCTGTTCTTTTTTCTTATCCACTGAATTTCGTTCTCCTTATCTTAAAAATACAGTCGAAAAGAAACCCTGCATCGTCTGCAAGGGCAGATACAGGATTTCTTTTCTCAGCTTTTGCCGGTTATCTTAAGATCAGATTATTTTACAGTTACTTTGAAGGTTTTGGATACACCATTGCATGTTACTGTGATCTTAGCTGTACCTTTCTTGATGCCTTTTACAACACCCTTGGAGGATACAGTTGCAACTTTCTTGTTGCTGGATTTGTACGTAACTTTTCCGGATGGAGTTGCTTTTGCTGTGATCTTTGTTGTTTTACCAACTTTTACAGATGCAGATGTCTTTGACAGTTTCAGTGTTGGATTTTTTACATTTACTGTGTACTTAGCTGTTACATCTCCGCATTTAGCTGTGATCACTGCTTTACCTGCTGCTTTCGCAGTTACTTTGCCGGTTGATTTATTTACAGTGGCAACTTTTGTATTGCTGGATGTATAAACTACCGCTGCATCAGAACCTGTTACTGTTGCTGTCTGAGTTGCTGTTTTTCCTTTGTAAAGAGTTACACTTGTTTTTGCAAATGTTACTGTTGTTTTTTCAGCTTCTACGAGGCTGTCCATTGCTGCTGTCAGATGGGAAAGTGCTTCATCTACTGCTGCCTGTGAATGTGGAGCTGCGATTTCTTCTTTTGCTTCGTCAAGTTCCATCTGGAATGCTGACCAGGATTCTTTTGTGTAATCTTCTTCTTTTAATGTTTCAGCTTTTTCGATTGCTGCCTGTAATGCATCTGTAGAAATCTCTGTTTCTCCGGATTTTACGATATTTTCTTCTGTCGCATTTACTTCAAAACTGTAATCTGCATAACCCATTGCGTAAACAGTGATTACCCATTTACCTGTTCCATCTGTTCCTGCCGGAAGCTGACAACGATAAGAATCTGTCAGACCAAGCTGAATACCCATAGATTTGTGCATCCAGTTATCTGCTGCAAATTTTGTTCCATAAGTAGCAAGTGGAGTGTCAGAGTTTCCATAGTATGTCCATTTTACTGCATACATATTGGAACCAAGATCACCGTAGTTTCCATTGATGTCAGCTCTGATGAATGCGCCATAAGATTCTGCTTTTTCTGCTGCTGTCAGACCTACAGTTACATCAGAAACTGTTTTCTGTGCTTCACCCTGAATTCCGGAACCGCTTCCTGTTTTTCTGGCTTCAAAAGAGAATGTACCGTCTGCATTTTTCACTGCTGTTTTCAGACCATTGGTGTCTGCGGTTACTTCTGCTGTTTTGCTGTATTCCACAAGTCTCTGCTCACCGTATCCACCGACAACTGTGCCACCGGTTTCCACAACGCTGTACTGCTGTTTAAATGCATCATAGTCTTCTGCTTTTACAGCAACCGGAATATATTTCATACCATATATTTCATAATGCTCCATCATGACAGAAGTTCCGTCAGCTTTTGTGATAGTTCCTCTTTCAAACGCAACTGTAGAGCCATCTGTCAGAACAATTGTCTTTCCACCGTCTGTCCAGTGGGAAATCTGGTAAGTTCCGCCATTTTCGTCATAGATTGTTGCTATACACTGGAAACTTCCTCTGTGAAGTCCGTGATTTGCCGTTGCTCTTGTAACTGTATCAAATCCACCTTTGTCCAGTTCACCTTTTGCATCTGTTTCCGCATTTGCATCTGTATTTGTTGCATTGTAAACACCCTCAGATGCCCAGAACTGTTCCCATGACAGACCAGCATAAACATATTTATAGCTTTCTTCTGCTGCTGTTGCTGCAAATTCATCTTCTGCTGCCTGATCTTCGTCAACAAATGGTGTTGCCTCATCGCTTCCAAAATCGTCTTCTGTTGTTGTAAACTCATCAGCGGAAGCTTCTACAACAGAACCCTCAGTAAAATCTGCAGCCATAACTCCAACCGGTAATCCAGATACCATCATTGCTGCACTTAAGATTGCCGGTGCTGCTAATTTGATTAAATTTCCTTTGCGCATACCTTAAAATCCTCCTGAATATGAATTAATATGAATCTATTTGTAACTGTCTGGTGTTTCACTACTTTTTCAGCAAAAATGTCAGACAGTTGCCAACTTTTATAAAGTGAAACTATTCACTGACCGAATACGAATCTTTCAGTAACTGGAATCGTTCTTTCATGCCGTCTGTCATCCAGACATGACCGGAATCGTCTACGAAGAGTCCGTCCGCATCGTAACTCTCCAGAAGCTTTTCGGCTTTTTCTTTTCCCAGCACAAAGCATGCCGTGGAAAGTCCATCTGCATCCAGACCGTCCTCACAGACAACCGTCACGGAAGTCAGACCGCTTCTTGCCGGATATCCGGTGGAAGGGTCCAGAATGTGATGGTAACGAACACCGTCTTCTATAAAATACTTCTCGTAATCACCGGAAGTAGACAAAAACTCTGTACCATTTAAAGACACTACTCCGAGATAATCCCCTTCAGTGTCTCTCGGGTCTGTCACAGCCACCTGCCAGGAAGAGCCGTCCGGTTTCGTTCCATAGCTCATAACACTGCTGCCGCCCAGATTTACGATTGCAGCGGATACTTCCTGATTCTCTTCCAGAACCTTTTTCGCCGCATCACATCCGATTCCTTTTCCTGCTGCGCCCAGATCCAGTGTCACGCCTTCCGGCATGGTCACTTTATCTCCATCCAGAGTTACTTTCTGGTATCCTACGTTTTCCAGAAGGGAATTCAGTTTCTCTTCCTCCGGGATGTGAGGATTTTCTCCGTCAATATCCCACAGGCGGATCACCTGCCCCATTGTTGGATCCATAGCTCCGCCAGAAGCCTTCGAAAGCTCCAGAACCTGCTTTAAGTAACCTGCTGTCTCATCTGAGACTGTCACGCTGCTTCCTGCATTCTGATTGATCTGATAGATCTGTGAACTTTCCTTTGTCCAGGAAATCAGGTTATCCTCAATATCTTTTAATGCCTGGATCACATCTGCGGTAATGTCCTCACCTGTTGTATAAAGTGTTTCGGACACTACAGTATCCATGGCAAAATCTGTCTTTGTATAGGTAGAAACCTCAGAATCCTCAGTGTTTCCCCAGACTGCCGTACCGGTCGATGCAAAGACGGCCACTGCCAGAAGCATACTGACTGTGAAAGATTTCTTTTTTATCATATATATCTCCATTAATCTCGAAATCTGTTAAAATCTATTAGATTCAACTAACTTAGTAAACTATACCACTGCATTTTTCTTGTGTCTACCCCAATAGTTAGTCCTTACTAATCAAATTTTCTCAATAAGTTAGTTTTGTTAATATTTTTCTCTGTTTCTGATCCAGTTACACCGCCCAGACAAATATTCTGTCTCGGACAGGTGGCTGCACAGGCATGACAACAGATACACTCACCAGAATGAACCGTGTCGCCGTCAATGTCCAGATGGGCCGGGCATCTCTTCTTACAGAGAGTACATTTCGGCGCGCATTTCGGTCTGTTTCTTTTAAAAAGTGCTCCCGGAAGGATCGGCATGATTGCAAAGATCGCTCCCATCGGGCAGAGAAACTGACAGAAAAATCTCTCCTGTGTACACATTCCGATCATGATCAGTACCAACAGGATCGTTCCCACCAGATAGGTGGATTTCGGCAGTTTGCCTGTGGTAAGCATGGAAAATACATCCCATGGGCTCATTCCCTGTAATTTTGAGTAAAATCCGCCTACACAGGAAAGAAGCAGGAATGCCAGTACCACATATTTGACTTTCTGAAGTTTATGTACCAGTTCTTCAGAGTACCCCAGTTTCTTTTTCTTATGAAAACATTTTGCCCGGATAAAAGCCACCAGTTCGTACAGGGCATCTCCCAGAGAACCGAACGCGCAGGCATAACCGCAGAAATGACGGCCGAACAAAACAGTAATGACCAGCAGAAGTGCTGTGATATCAAGAAACGAGTTCCAGGTTACGCTCTGTCCCCCGCCAATTGCAAGAAAGACAGATTTCACTCCTGCAAATGCAGTGGAGAACAGGGAGGGTGCTGCAATAAAGAATAGTAACTGTATGGCGGCACGGATCAGCCACACTTTTCTCTGTCTTTTTTTCATTCGTTTTCCGCCTTTGACAATGCATCATTGACCGCTTCCAGAATACCGGTAGAACTGAAGGTAGCTCCGGAAATGGTATCTACATCTGTGCTCTGTTCACTGAGAATACTGCTGATGACATTTTCGCCCTGTGAAAGGTAGGCGCTGTCCTCTCCTGGTGCGCTGACAACACTGACTGCTGTGATGGTATCATCTTCCATTGTCACCTGTACTGTGATGGTTCCGCCATATCCGGTTCCGGAACCTTCGTATGTTCCATTTTTATAGAAATTGTCGGAATCGTCAGAATAAGTTTCTCCTGATTCTTCTGTTCCTTCTGCTTCAGAATCTGCCTGATCAGCATCTTCTTTGCTGTCGCCAGACTTCTCTTGGGAATCAGCATCAGATGTGTCAGAAGCTGCTTTATTTTCTGCTGCTGCCTTCTGTTCTTCATATGTCTCCTGAATCGCTGTCAGAATCTGATCCTGCTGTTCTTCGAGGCTCTCTACTTTTGCAGTAAGATCTGCGATGTTCTGTTCCTGTTCTTTGTCTTTCACTGTGCCATTATAAAAAAATACGGACATGATAATCAGCAAAAGTGCGACCAGACGCAGATAAAAGTTTTGATTATTCACGTTTTTTCCTCTCCTTCGCTCTCTTTATTTTCAATTTGTGTGGAAAAATGTCTGTATTAACCACAACTAACTTAGAAAGTGTATCATTTTTCTCTGAAAAATTCTATCCTTTACGCAGAGTGTTAATGTCCTTTTTTTCTCATTAAGAAAAATCTGTACTGATTTTTGGTAAAATATCATATTTACCTTTTCATTCATGATAAAGCCGGAAAATCCCGGAACCAAGTGATCGTTCCGGGATTTTCGTTATCAGTTACTTTTCAGCCACTTTTTAGTTGTTACTTATTTTACAGTAACTTTAAAGGTTTTGCTTACGCCATTGCAGGTCACTGTGATCTTTGCAGTTCCTTTTTTCTTTCCGGTTACAACGCCTTTGGAAGATACTGTGGCAATCTTTTTGTTGGATGAAGTATATTTTACAGTACCAGTTGGTGTTGCAGTTGCTTTGATCGTTGTTTTCTTTCCGACTTTGATGCTTGCTGAAGTTTTTGCAAGTTTTAATGTCGGTGTTTTTACGCTTACCTTGCAGGTTGCTTTATATTCTCCACAGATTGCGGTGATCACTGCAGTTCCCTTCGCTTTGGCTGTTACCACACCTTTGCTGTTGACTGTGGCAACTTTTTTATTGCTGGAACTCCATGTGATCTTATCTGACAGGTTTGTGTCAGCTTTCAGAGTAACAGTATCCTTTCCTTTGACATAAAGAGTTTTTTCTGTAACATCCAGACTGAATTTTGCTTCTTCATAAGTAAATACAAGATTATTTTTATATCCGGTTGCTGTCACTTCAAATACAGTTCCTTCGGTTACCTGAAGGTCAGTAAGGTCAAGAGAGCCGTCTTCTTTTACAATTACTTTAGCACCTCTTCCACTTGCAGCATACTCTGTCTCTCCAACTTTTACTTTGCTGATACTCTTGATGTAAGCTGCCAGATCTTCTGCTGTCGCATCATCTGCTGCTACAATTTTTCCTGTTCCAATGTTATAAGCAGCAGGAAGTTTGTCTGTATTTACAGTAAATTCTGTTACGATCGGTGCATAAGTTCCACTGATATCTGTAATGACTACTTTGTGAGCACCAAGTGCAAGACTGCCTGTTGTAAGTTTTCCATTTGCATATGCTGCTTCTTTTCCATCTACTGTATACTGAGCCTGAAAATCTGATGGTAATGCCTGATCAAAAGTTACTGCTACTTCAGAATCCGTATCCATGATATCTGCTACAGTTGCTTTAATTCCTGTAGTAATCTCTACCTTTACATCCGGAACATCAAATGTAATCATTCCTTTATCTGTATAATAGGTTACGCTTTCAATGGTCTTGCCCATGATTGATTTGTAATGTTCGGAAGAAACCGGGCATCCATGAACTTCTGTGGTATATCCGGTACCCCAGGAGAGCATGCTTCCTCGCCAGATATTTTCCAGATGTCGTAAACCATAATTAGTTCCGTCTGTAGTATTTACAGTTACTCCGTAAATCTTGTCTGTAGTTGTATCAATGATTTCTGAGAAAGCCTCATTATTCAGGTCCAGTTCATAGTCACCATATCTTGTCTCTGTTTTCAGGGAAGCATCAATGGTTACTGTTTTTATTTCTGCACCTTTCATTGCTGAGAAAGAATAACTTCCGTCAGCATTTACCGTAAGTTCTTTGTAATAAGATGGGGTTTCACTTAAAATATAATAAGCATAGGAAGCGTTTTCAATCAGAGTGTCTTTTCCTGTGTAAGTATTACTGCTGGTCTGTCCTCTGTTCGTAACTGTAATCGTCACAGAATCAGAATCTGTCACCTGTTTCTGATCTTTCAGTGCGGAAAGATCACTGACTTTTACAGGGAATGTCACACCCGTCACGTCAGAACCATCCGGATTTACATGGTAAGCGGAATTCCCATTCATCATACCTGCTGTTCTTGATTTGTTTTTGGTTGCGGATGTAAAAGCATCTACTTTTACATCATTGTTTTTCAGCTCTGCCTTATAGAAATCGTCATAAGGGATGTTCATAAGGACATAAGCCTCACCCTGTTTTGTTTCTGCTGTTGCAGAATCTGTGATGAATTCTTCTGGTTCCTGCGCTGTAAATTCTTCCTGTGCATCATCGGAAACAAATTCATCTGAAATCACTTCTGCACTGTCTGTTACTGTTTCACTGTCTGTGAAATCAGCAGCCATAACTGCATACGGCATACTGGACATTACTACTGCTGCACTCATCACAACAGGTGCGATTTTCTTCATAAATTTTTTGTTTGTCATAAGGGTTCTCCTCTTTTAAATTTTTTTCTTACCTGAGTAAAACCTCAACAGTAAGAATTAGTCTCTGTTAACTTGTTTTAAAGAATATCATAGTTTTTTCATGAAATCAATTCTTTTTTCATTTGTTATCAGATATTTTTTATCAATATAATTAATTATCAGTTAATTATATTGATAAAAGTGGAATACCTTGTTAATGCCATAGTAAACATAACAGCAATAACAATTCTTTTGCCAAAGGGAATTTACTTTTACCAAAGGGGAATTTTACTTTTTACCAAAAGGGAGTGACTTCTGCCAAAGATATTCATATTAGGATTTGTTAGATATGCAGTCAGCAATTAGTCCTTGCTAACTGAACATAGGATATCATGAACAGACTGAAAAATCCACTCTTTTTTTGCAGATTCAGAGGTAATTTTTTTCAATAAGGAACTGGCTGTTGTTAATTTTATCTAACTTTTCGGTTGCAGTGTATTTTTTTCTGTGCTAGAATAATCAGGCGGATGTTGTCATTAAAAGAGCAAAACATCTGTATTTGTTATTTCAGGTTTACATTTTTTTCCGAAAGGAGATTTTGATTTATGAAACAAAAAACAGCCTATCTCGGGCTTTTTTCAGCAGTTGCCATTATTCTTGGATATGTAGAATCGCTGGTTCCGGTATTCGCAGGGATTCCGGGGATCAAGCTTGGGCTTGCCAATCTCGGGGTGCTTTTTATCCTGAAAAAGTATTCCTTTAAGGAAGCTGCGCTGGTTTCTCTGGTGCGTATTCTGGTAATCGGATTTATGTTTGGGAATCTTTTCAGTATCCTGTACAGCCTGGCGGGTGCGGCACTCAGCATGACTGTGATGACCCTGATGCTGAAAAAGACTTCTTTCAGCCTGATCGGAGTCAGTGTTGCAGGAGGTGTTTCCCACAATATCGGCCAGCTTGTGATCGCCATGCTGATCCTGCACAGTTCCAGTGTCTTTTTGTATGCTCCGGCACTTCTTGTCGCGGGTGTGTCGGCCGGTGTTGTGATCGGCGGACTGACCAGTGAAATTTTAAAGCGCGTACACTTCTGAAAAAAACAGCCCCACATTCTTATCTCCCTCATCAATATGATATGAGAGCAAAAATGCAGGGCTGTGATTCCTTTTTTAAGTATTTCTTTTCTCTGTAAACTTTCAGTCTTCCTCTATATGCTCTCTTCCCTGATTGATGATCGTCCGCACATGATCATCTGCCAGCGAATAAAAAATGGACTTTCCCTCTCTGCGGTTTTTCACCAGTTTATTCTGCTTCAGGATTTTAAGCTGATGGGAAATTGCAGACTGTGTCATATTCAGTGCTTTTGCAAGATCACACACGCATACCTCTGCCTCAAAAAGCACATATAAAATACGAATTCTTGTAGAATCGCCAAAAACCTTGAACAGTTCTGCCAGATCATAAAGTTCTGTTTCTTCCGGCAGCGTTTCATTTACGATTTTCAGCAAATCTTCATGAATCTCGGAGCTTTCACAAATTTCTTCTTTACGTTCTTCCATACTCTCACCCTATTCCTTTCCTGCTGCAATTTATTGTCAGATAAGAAATTCAGATTCTGCTCCAGCCATATCTTTCCGCACTCTGGCTGTCACGGAATCTGAATTTCTGTAATTATTTTTTATTTACAGGCGTTTTCGTCTGTGATCCGTTTTTTAACCAAATCAGGTAAGTCCCCTGCTTCAATTTCGAAAAGCAATAAGCAGTGGGTGGGGACTTGCTTGTATCAGGAGGCGTGCAAGCACCTTCTGATAAACTGCGGAGCAGTTATTTGGTTATGAGCAAGTAGCAAAGCGGATTGCGAATATCCGCTTGACTGTTTATAAGTTCTTTACAAATAAAGTACGGATCGCATTTAATACTGCAATAATCATAACGCCTACGTCCGCAAAGATTGCCATCCACATATTTGCGATACCCAATGCACCAAGGATCAGACACAGTATTTTAATACCAATCGCAAAGTAAATATTTTCATAAACAATACGGATACATTTTCTTGCAATCTTGATTGCTTTGGAAATCTTCAGCGGATCATCATCCATCAGTACGATATCAGCCGCCTCAATTGCCGCATCAGAACCAAGTGCACCCATGGCAATACCCACATCTGCTCTGGAAAGTACAGGTGCATCATTGATACCGTCACCTACAAATGCCAGTTTGTCTTTCTCTGATTTCTTATGAAGTAATTCTTCTACTTTGGAAACCTTATCCGCCGGAAGAAGTTCACTGTATACTTCCTGAATGCCAAGTTCTTTTGCCACCTGATCAGCTACACGTTTCGAGTCTCCGGTAAGCATAACTGTTTTGGTGATGCCTGCTTTTTTCAGTTCTGAGATGGCTTCTTTTGCATGAGGTTTCAGAATATCGGAAATCAGGATATGACCTGCATATTTTCCGTCTACTGCCATATGAACTACAGTTCCTACATGATGGCATTCCTGATACGGGATTCCAAGACGATCCATCAGCTTCGCATTTCCTGCTGCCACAGAAACTCCATCTACCTTTGCTACAACACCATTACCACTGATTTCCTCGATATCCGTAACTCTGTTTCTGTCGATTTCTTTTCCGTATGCTTTCTGAAGGCTCTTGCTGATCGGATGAGAAGAAGAGCATTCTGCAAGTGCTGCATATTCGAGAAGTTTCTCTTCTGACATTTCATTGTGGTGAACACCGCTTACCTCGAATACGCCCTGTGTCATCGTACCAGTCTTATCAAATACTACATATTTTGTCTGTGCAAGTGTTTCCAGATAATTGGAACCTTTGACCAGAACGCCCTGATTGCTGGCTCCGCCGATTCCGGCAAAGAAACTTAACGGAATACTGATCACCAGTGCACACGGACAACTGATTACAAGGAAAGTAAGGGCTCTGTAGATCCAGTCTCCCCACATGGCAGGTTTTCCCATGATCATAAGTACAATCGGAGGAATGAGTGCCAGGGCAAGAGCACCATAGCATACAGCCGGAGTATAGTATTTCGCAAATTTGGAAATAAAGTTCTCTGATTTTGATTTTCTGGAACTGGAATTCTCTACAAGTTCCAGGATCTTGGATACGGTGGATTCGCCAAACTCTTTGTTTGTGCGGATTTTCAGCACACCGGTCATATTGATACAACCACTGATAACTTCGTCTCCCGTTTTTGCATCTCTCGGAAGGCTCTCTCCTGTCAGTGCACTGGTATTTAAAGTAGAAGTACCTTCTACGATCACGCCATCAATCGGCACTTTCTCACCTGGCTGCACAACGATCACGGTACCAATCTCTACTTCATCCGGATCTACCTGTTCCAGTTTTCCATCTACTTCAATATTTGCATAATCCGGACGGATGTCCATCAGTTCGCTGATATTACGTCTGCTCTTTCCTACCGCATAACTCTGGAAAAGCTCACCGATCTGATAAAAAAGCATAACTGCAACGCCCTCGGAATAATCTCCAAGGAGGATTGCTCCTACCGTAGCAACTGCCATCAGAAAGTTTTCATCAAATACCTGTTTGTTTTTGATTCCCTTGAACGCTTTCTGAAGGATATCATAGCCAATTACCAGATAAGGAATCATAAAGAGTCCGAAACGAAGATAGCCTTCCACTGGTAATAAAGAAAAAACAACGATCAATGCTGCTGCAATGATAATTCGTGTCAGCATTTTTTTCTGTTTCTTATTCATGACAAAGCCTCCTTTTTAATCATATATTTTCATATATTTCCATTCCGGATTTCCCGGAAAATATAATATTGAGAATATTGTTTATAGTTGAAATCATCCCATCGCTGTCAGAGCAATGGGATGGTTCTCATGGATTAAAGATAGATTTCGCAGTCGTCTTCTACTTTCTTGCAGTTGCTTAAAACATCTTTCATAACTGCTTTCGGGTCCTGACCATCTTCGAATTCAACGATCATCTTCAGCATCATGAAGTTTACGGTTGCATCCTTAACACCTGCTGTATTCTTGGCAGCTTCCTCCATTTTGTTTGCACAGTTTGCGCAGTCTACATCGATTTTGTAAGTCTTTTTCATAATATTTTTTCCTTTCCGGCTCATGGAGTCTTTTATTTTTATATTTTCATATGAGCACTTGTTCATTTGTTTGATTTTATTATAGCATGCTTTTGTTTTCTGTCAATAGGTTTTCAGAGAAAACTTTACGAAATTTTAAAAATATGCTATAATTCATATTATCGAATTAACGTGTTGCTTTCACGAACAATATCCCACAGACAATCATGTTGTGAATGTATAAAAAATGTACTATTCACTGAAAGCATTTTGTATGGTGTTATATAAGGATTACTGTTCATAAAGTTTCTGTTTTCCGCAAAATATGCAGCAGACAGAACGAACAGTAACAGCCAGAGTGAGCAGGCAATATCGGAAACTTATAGGAAGGGGTATGCTTTATGGCAATACATGAATCAGGTGAAGATTATCTCGAAGCGATCCTTGTGATCAAACAGCGGAATGGAAATGTCCGTTCCATAGACATTGCGCATGAACTTTCTTTTTCAAAACCAAGCGTCAGTGTCGCAATGAAAAACCTTAAGGCAAATAATTATATTACGATCGATGAGAATGGATTTATCAATCTTACAGAAACCGGTATGGAGATCGCGGATAAAATTTATGAGCGACATACCTTTCTTACCGGATGGCTGACTTCCATCGGTGTTGATCCGGAAGTAGCTTCTGAGGACGCCTGTAAGGTAGAGCATGCTATCAGCGCAGAGAGTTTTTCTGCTATTAAGAAATATATTGCAGAACACGAAAAGTAAACATTCACGAAAACAAAAAGGGTAAAAGACAAATCCGCAAATCTGTCTTTTACCCTTCTTTTTCTCATATTCTGAGTTAAGTTTTGCTTTTTTATCTGAGTTTTATACTTCCTCTTCTTTCGGAAGAAGGTTTCTCATGCTTCTTAAACTGATCGTCAGTGTTGACATATTATGAAGCAGCGCAGAGGTCGTCGGCATGATCACGCCGGTTACACCCAGTGCAATAAGTCCTCCATTTACCCCGATAATCGTACGGTAATTGTTATGGATTCTCTTCATAAGTGCTGTACTGAGTCTCTTTAAGGTTACAATCTCATGCAGGTTGTCTGCGGAAATGGTAACGTCTGCAATCTCACGGGCAATCGCTGCACCATCGCTGATAGCAATTCCTACGCTTGCGGAAGAAAGTGCCAAGGAATCGTTGATTCCGTCACCGATCATAATGACTTTATGGCCAAGTTCCTTCTCTTTCTCCACAAAAGCTGCTTTGTCTTCCGGAAGTACTTCTGAATAATATTCGTCTACGCCTACACGTTTCGCAATCGCTGCTGCAGTACGTTCACTGTCACCGGTCATCATGACAACTTTCGTGATTCCGGCTTCTTTCAGTTCACGGACTGCATCTGCTGCTTCCTCACGAAGCGGGTCTTCCACGCAGATAACTGCTGCAAGTTTTCCCTCAATCGCAAGATACAGATGGGAGCATTCCAGTGGCAGGTGTTCAAATCTGTCCTCCATGCCTTCCGGAATGACGCACTTCTCGTCTTCCATGACAAAGTGCCAGCTTCCGATGACTGCCTTCTTGCCTTCGATCGTAGTGGAAATACCGTGTGCCACGATATATTCTACTTTGGAGTGCATTTCCTCATGAACCAGATGCTTCTCTTTAGCTGCATTGACAACAGCTCTTGCCATAGAGTGCGGGAAATGTTCTTCCATGCAGGCTGCAATACGCAGAAGTTCATCTGCATTCAGCTCTTCGCTGAAGGAAACAACATCAGAAACCATAGGTTTTGCCTTGGTCAGAGTACCTGTCTTATCAAAGACAATTGTGGTAGCCTCTGCCATTGCTTCCATATATTTACCGCCCTTAACTGTGATGCTGTGTGTACTTGCCTCACGGATCGCAGACAATACGGAAATCGGCATGGCAAGTTTCAGTGCACAGGAGAAGTCTACCATCAGCACTGCCAGAGTCTTGGTCATATTTCTGGTTAGAAGATAAGTTACCGCTGTACCTGCAAGGGTATACGGAACGAGTCTGTCTGCCAGATGTTCTGCATTACTTTCCACAGAAGATTTCAGTTTCTCAGAGTCTTCGATCATTCCTACGATCTTCTCATAACGGCTGGAACCTGCTGCCTCTTTTACTTCAACAGTCAGTTCGCCCTCTTCCAGAACGGTGCCTGCATACGCATAGCTTCCCTCTGTCTTGCGTACAGGCTGTGATTCTCCTGTCAGGGAAGTCTGGTTTACCATCGCTTCTCCTGCCACTACATTTCCGTCGAACGGGATCACATTACCCATATGTACACGTACCAGATCTCCTGCTTTTGCATTGGAAACAGGTACCAGAATCTCCTGACCTTCTGCATTGACCATCCATACCTTCTCCGCGTGGATAGACATACTGCGTGCCAGGTCATTGACAGATTTCTTATGGGTCCACTCTTCCAGAATCTCACCGATTCCAAGAAGGAACATAGTAGAACCTGCAGTGTTGAAATCTCCACGTAACATGGAAACACCGATCGCAGTCGCATCCAGAACCGGAACTTCCAGTTTGCCTTTCATCAGAGTGCGTACACCGTGGTAAATGTACTTAATGGATTTCGCAGTTGTGATGACTACTCTTACCGGATACGGCAGGAACATTTTGTTCATGGCACGTAATACGACAGAGTTGATCAGTTTCTCTTTATAAGTCTCATTAAGTTCACGTCCGGAATTCTCCAGAAGCGACTCGGAAACCTGTGCATTTTCATAGGAAAATCTGCTCAGTAAACGAATCAGTTCCTCTCTGCTGCCCTTATAGACAACTGCCACATCCTGAGTCTTTACATATACAGTAACCTTGCTGATATTTTTCTGGCCTTCCAGATAGCACTGCAGAATATCTGCCTGTCTGTAAGTCATGCGCTTCTGTGCAAGGTGTACACGGATTCGTCCTTTTATCTCATGCTTAATAGCAAATTTCATTATTCTTCGCTGCCTTCTTCTGTTGTTTCTCCTGTAGCTGTTTCTTCAGTTTCTTCTTCTTTGAAATCTGCTACTTCTTCGGAAGCATCTTCTACTACTTCTTCTGCTGCTTCTCTTTCTTCGTTGATCTGCTGAGCTTCAGCATAGATGTCTTCTGCGTTTTCCTGAATAGTGGAAGCTGTTTTCATAACACAGGATTTTGCACGTAAAACGGCTGCTGTGCAGTTTGCATATAATTTTTTCGCATCTTTGCTTGTAAGAACTTTAATTCCTGCTGTTCCGAAAGCAACTCCTGCTGCAAAGATTCCTGTTTTTTTCGCATCAAATTTAATCATGTTTTTGTCCTCCTGAATTATTATGAATAATATATTTTTTTAATGATTATAACCTTTACAGACTGCCATGACAAGATATATCCGTCATATTCACATTTTTATGACTTTTGTAGAAAACCTTCGCTTTTTCTTTCAGAAATGAAATTTCTCACAATTCTGTCCGGAAAACAATAATTCGAAGTTTGTATTTCCCAACCCTCTTTTTAGTTATTTTCAGATAACTATAGATATATAATTGTATTTTTCGACATCAGCTCATCTGTATTTCCGTATTATACAACCACCTTTTCCATTTTTCCACTGTTTTTTTGTTTTTGAGAAAAAAAGTCATTAAATAGATAGAAATGCCGGAACACATCTGCTCCGGCGTTTCTATCTCTGATGATTTTTCCTGTCTGATAAAATCATGGTTGCTCTATTTCAATTTCTCATTATTTTCAATGTTTAAAGTCACAGAAATTGACAAATACACGTTCAATTTCCTGATTTTCAATATAGCCGCAGGCTTTCAGTCCCGCAAGAACTACATTGTTAAAGTTATCTCTGGACAATTTCTGTACTGTGTTGTCATCCAGTTCAATTGTACATACACTTTCATCTTTACAATCTGGATTTCTCACGATCTTATACATATTTCTTCTGCTGATCGCTCCGATTTCTTCCAGAAGATTTACCATACGATACACCGTAGCTGATCCGATTCCCGGGTCAAGACGGGAGGCATTGTAATAAATTTCTTTACAGCAGGAACACTCATTCTCGAGAATAACTTCTAACAGCATTCTTCTCTGTTTGGTAATCCTGCATCCTCGCTTCTTTAATTCCTGGATTACTACATCTTTCTGCATTCGGGTTCTCTGGTAATTGGGTTCTTCACATCTGTCCTGTTTCTGTAATGCTGCTGCTCCCAAAATCACATCATCCTTCCGCTCATTTATTTCTGCCAGTCAGTATCAGTGACATCCTCTGCAATGGCTGCAGTCTCCGCCGCATGATGACTTGCCGCTTTTCTTGTCTTTTACGATATTTCTTACTATAAGTACTACGATCAAAAGCAGGATTGCTCCTACAACTAAAGTTCCCATAACCGACACCTCCTGCCGACTTTATGTTTGCCGAGTGTAACTCTTTTTATTTAGCAGAGCCTGCATCACTTAAGACGCAGGCTCTGTTTTTATTGCTATTTATCTGGCCTTTGCCACATTTACGTTAAGAGTGTTGCTTTCTTTGTAAGGTCTGAATAACAGATACAGGAAACCAACTACAAGTGCAAATGCTACTACTGTCCAGATGCCGAATCCGCCACCTGTAAGCAGAGTACCGATCTGATAGATGCAAAGGGAAACTACATATGCAAGACCGCACTGATATCCGATTGCAAACCAGAACCATTTTGCATTGTTCATCTCTCTCTTGATCGCACCCATAGCTGCGAAGCAAGGAGCACACAGAAGGTTGAATACCAGGAATCCGTAAGCTGCGATTGGTGTCATAGCTGCTGCCAGATTACCCCAGATTTCAGCACCGTCTTCTGCAACTTCTGCGAATCCATAAAGCATACCGAATGTAGCTACTACGTTCTCTTTCGCAATCAGACCTGTAACGGCTGCAACTGCCATCTTCCATCCTTCGCCGGCTTTTGTCCAGCCAAGTGGTGCGAAGATCCATGCGATTGCACTACCAATCTTAGCAAGAATACTTTCGTTAAGTTCTTCAACCATACCGAAGCTTCCGCCTTCCCATCCGAAGCTCATTAAGAACCACAGAATGATTGTTGAAAGGAGAATGATTGTTCCGGCTTTCTTAATGAAGGACCAGCCTCTTTCCCACATACTTCTTAAGATGTTGCTGAGTGTTGGCCAGTGGTATGCAGGAAGCTCCATAACGAACGGAGCCGGATCACCAGCGAACATTTTTGTTTTCTTTAAGATGATACCGGAGCAGATGATTGCTGCGATACCAACGAAATAAGCACTTGTTGCAACCCATCCGCTGTTTCCGAAGAATGCACCTGCGATCATGGCAATGATCGGAAGTTTAGCTCCGCAAGGAACGAATGTAGTTGTCATAATTGTCATTTTTCTGTCACGGTCATTCTCAATTGTACGGGAAGCCATAACACCAGGAACACCGCATCCACTACCGATCAGCATTGGAATGAAGGATTTTCCTGAAAGACCGAATTTACGGAAAATTCTGTCCATGATGAATGCTACACGAGCCATGTAGCCACAGGACTCAAGGAATGCAAGGAATGCAAACAGTACAAGCATCTGAGGTACGAAACCAAGAACAGCTCCGACACCGGCTACGATACCGTCAAGAATCAGTCCCTGTAACCAGTCTGCGCAGCCGATCGCATTCAATCCGGATTCGATTGCCGGAGGAATGATCTCACCAAACAGAACATCATTTGTCCAGTCAGTTACGAAAGCACCAACTGTACTTACAGATACATAATATACAATCCACATTACAACTGCGAAGATCGGCAGTGCCAGCCATCTGTTTGTGACAATACGGTCGATCTTGTCAGATGTTGTAAGTTTATCTTTTCTTGCTTTGGTCACACACTGACCAATGATGGAAGAAATGTAAACATATCTTTCGTTTGTAATGATACTCTCTGTATCGTCGTCAAACTCATCTTCCATTTCTTTGATCTCAGCAGATACATCTACGGAAGATTTCATCTGCTCGATGATCTTATCATCTCTTTCGAGAAGTTTGATCGCGAAGAATCTCTTCTGTTCTTCTGCAACCACACCGGTCAGTTTATTCTCAACTGCACCGATGATATCTTCTGCTTTATCACAGAATTCATGAACAGGTGTTACTTTCTTCTTGCTCTGTGCAATGGAAACTGCCTTGTTTGCAGCTTCTGTGATTCCTGTTCCTTTCAGGGCTGAAATAGTAACGACTTCACAGCCGAGTTTCTTTTTCAGCTTGTCAATATGTATTTTATCGCCGTTTTTCTCAACGATATCCATCATGTTTACTGCCATGATGACCGGAATACCAAGTTCCAGAATCTGTGTTGTCAGATACAGGTTACGTTCAATGTTGGTACCATCCACGATATTGATGATCGCATCCGGTTTTTCCTGAAGGATGTAATTTCTCGCAACTACTTCCTCAAGTGTGTATGGTGATAAAGAATAGATACCTGGTAAGTCTGTGATGATGACATCTTTATGTCCTTTTAACTTACCCTCTTTCTTCTCGACAGTTACACCTGGCCAGTTACCTACAAACTGATTTGAGCCGGTCAGTGCATTGAACAATGTCGTTTTACCGCAGTTCGGGTTACCTGCGAGTGCAATTTTTACTGACATAATCTCTCTCCTCTGATTTTTCTGATCTTTTTGATCTTGATCTTATTATCAGATCTTTCCCTCTCAACTAACAGTCACAAGCTGCTATTAGTTGCCGCTAATTCTTAGCTTCTGTTAACTATTAGATAAAGCTAATTGTTAGAAAGACCTAACATGATGTCCAAAAAAATTATTCTACAACAATCATTTCGGCATCTGCTTTACGCAGGGATAACTCATATCCTCTTACAGTTACTTCTACAGGATCTCCCAGAGGTGCAACTTTTCTTACATAAACTTCCACACCTTTGGTGATTCCCATATCCATGATTCTTCTCTTTACCGGACCCTCACCGGTAAGCTTCTGGACTTTAACTGTCTCTCCAACATGAACTTCCTTTAATGTCTTCAAGTTTCTTTCCCTTCTTTCCCTAGAATTTTATTGCTTTCTTTCAGGAAGAAATTATGGTTTAAACCATAATCTTGCTTGCCATATCTTTCCCAATGGCAACCCTGGATTCTTTAACATTAACGATCAGGCTTCCGTTAATCTCAGAAACAACTGTTACAACTCCCCCTACTACGAAGCCGAGCTCCTCAAGATGTCTCTTAACTTCTTCTTTGCCTCCGATCCTTTTGATTGTAAAAGGTTCACCGGCATTAACCATTGATAACGGCATTTCTTCATCCCTTCCTTTGCATTTAATAAGTGATAAACATTATCTTTATCATGAGGTTAGTGTATTCTAATTTTGGTTAGATGTCAATAACTTTATTGAAATTTTTATTGATAAAGTTTTTCAACTTCAAACATTAATAAAGTTTTTCAATTATTTATCACTGTCTGAATGGTTATTTACACATTCTGCAAAGCGATCATTCTTCTGTTGTCAGATTTTATCAGCAGCGTGCTTCCAGGATTCCGTTCAGTGCGTTGCCGCTGCTGGTGTGGCAGCGTACGATATCTGTGGAAGATCCGACTTCATCTAACGCACATTTTACCATCTTGTGGGATACTGTGTTTGTGAAAAGAACTAAAAGATCCGGACATCCGATCTTCTTGCTGAAGTCTGCCTCCATCTGTGTAAATACTTTGCATTTGCATTTATAAGATTTACAGATTTTCTTGTACTGTGCAACCATACGGTCATGTCCGCCTACGATTACGATACTCATAATTTTGTCCTCCTTGTTATCCTTTCATATCTGTACGTGGGTTTCTTTATAACCATATACTGTATAAACAGTTGTATATGTTATAACCTTGGTTCAGACTCTTATCTATATGATATGTCTGTTTGGATAGTTATTTATCTCTAACTGTAAGTTAGTATAAACTAACATTATGTTTTGTCAATACTCTCCTGTAATTTTCTCAAAATAATATAAATCCTATCAAAATAATAGAGTATTTATAATCGTCAGCAGATATGTAAAGCTATACTACTATATCTGTGATGGTTTCTCCCTCATCCAGCCGGAGAACACCGGGAGCGGCTTTTCTGAACACAAAAAAAGAAGCGACTATTATAGCCAGCCCCCGTCTGTACAATAATCTCTTCTTTTCCTGATTTTCTATATCTGTTTTTCTTTATCTGTTTTTCTGCATTTCGTTTCTTATTTCTGTTTTTACTTTTTCTGTTTTTTTTACTTTATTCCTCTACGGAAGTGCGACATGCTCCAGGATTCCTGTCAGATGTGCGATCGTCACCCCATAGTTGGTCATTGGCACTTTCTGCTCTCTGGCTCTGTCAATGCGGTACATTACATATTTCCTGTTGAACATGCAGGCTCCGCACTGAATGATGAGATCATAAGAAGTCAGGTCTTCCGGGAAGTCTGTTCCGCTTACCAGATCCACCTGAAGGCTTTCTCCGAAACGTTTTTTCAGCATCCGCGGAATTTTCACACGTCCGATGTCTTCTTTGAGAGGTGCATGTGTACAGCATTCCGCGATCAGTACGCGTGAATGCTCATTCAGACTGTCGATCTGTGCAGCACCTTCTATATAGTAAGGCAGATCTCCCTTATATGCTGCAAACAGCACGGAAAAAGAAGTCAGCATGCTCTCTGTCGGTTTATGCTCATATACATATGGAAATACCTGTGAATCTGTAATGATCAGTTTCGGCGGCGCAGCTAATGTCTGCAAGGCGGCCAGATACTGGTCCGTCGTAACACTCATCACCAGACATTTTTTGTCCAGAAGCTCTCTTAATGTCTGTACCTGCGGCAGAATAAGCCTTCCCTTAGGCGCCTGAATATCCTGTGGCATGACAAGAAGGACCAGATCCTTTTCGGAAACCAGGCTTCCTGTGATCATTCTGGTGCCGTATCCTTCCGGAATCCTGCGCGCCAGTTCTTCTTTCAACGCCCGGATTCCCTCTCCTGTCGCTGCACTGATCTGACAGACATTTGTCCCTGTATTCTTTCGGATCAGCCCCGCCAGGTCTGCTCTCTGTTCCTGCGTACAGAGGTCAGCTTTACTCAGAACCGGGATCACAGGTGTCTGTTTTTCCATAAAATAACGGTACCATTTCAGTTCCTGCTCCATTTCTTCTTCGCAGAAAGAATGATCGCAAGGTCTGTTTTCTGTGCCGCCAGCTCTGTCTTCTCAATTCTTAAAGCTCCAAGCTCTCCTTCATCATCAAAACCTGCGGTATCGATCAGGACACAGGGACCAAGAGGATAAATTTCCATGGCTTTATACACAGGGTCTGTAGTAGTTCCCGGAACATCTGCTACAATCGATACTTTCTGTCCCGAAAAAGCATTGATAAATGAAGATTTTCCACTGTTGGTCTTTCCGAAAATCCCGATATGCAGGCGGTTTCCGGAAGGAGTTTCATTTAAAGTCACTGTCATAAGCATTTCCTTTCTTTTCGGTCAGGAGCCTTTCGCTGCTTTCCGATTAGTATTCTTCTGCAACCATTCAGCACTCTGCTGCCCTGCAAAGTATCTGCCAGTCACATTATTTTATATAATCGCCTCTGGCGGTTATTACTTCATAACCGATACTACTCATCCGCGCAGCCATACAGGCTTTACATTCTGCCGCCTCGTCTCCTGTGCAGATTTTATTATCATAGAGGGTATATTTTCCCCTTACATTAACCGGAGATAAATTCGGCATGACGACATTGGCACCTGCAAGGATTCCTTTTTCCCTGCCTTTGGGATCAATGGTTCCCAGCGCAGTGGTGGAAGGAAGGAGTATATGCGGATGGATCAGGCGGATGATTGCAAGAAGCCGCAGGGTCGTCTCCACAGTTCCCGCAGGTTCCTCAGCAAAAGGAGTATCCTTGTGCGGAATAAATGGTCCGATTCCTGCCATTTCCGGCTGTAGTTCTTTGATAAACATCAGATCCTCAAAAAGTGTATCTACAGTTTGTCCCGGTGAACCCACCATGAATCCGCATCCGGTCTGATATCCTATTTTCTTCAGAATTTTCAGACAATTTTTTCGATAAAATAAAGACATCTGCTCCGGATGTAATTTCCGGTAATGTGCTTCATCTGCTGTCTCATGGCGCAGAAGATAGCGGTCCGCTCCGGCATCAAAATATGCCTGATAGCTCTCCTCACTTTTCTCTCCAATAGAAAGCGTCACTGCACATTCCGGATATCTTTTCTTGATCTCCCGGACAATTTCACAGATTCTGTCATCCGTAAAATAAGGATCTTCCCCGCCCTGGAGTACAAAGGTGCGAAATCCCAGATTCCATCCTGTCTCACAGCAGGATAAAATCTGTTCCATCGTAAGGCGGTAACGCTCTGCCTGTTTGTTGGCACAGCGGATTCCACAATAATAGCAGTTATTTTTACAGTAATTTGTAAATTCAATCAGACCGCGGATGTAGATTTTGTTGCCATAATGCGCAACCGCCGTTTCCCGCGCCCGTCTGTAAAGTTCCTCTGTCAGAGAGGAATCTTCAGAAGTAAGAAGTACTTCCAGTTCCTCTCTGGTAATGTTTTGTGTATTCTGTATGTGTTCCAGAATCTTAAAATCTGATTTTGATCTTGTCATACTCTGCTGTCTTTTCCTCACTTGATTCGGTTCAAGTTATCAGAAACGGTGCCATTTCATTCAGGGAAGAAAGGGCACCGTTTCCGGTCATTCGGCCTGCAGCCTTTTTTAGTCTCAGAGTTTCTTAATCTTAATATTCCTCGTATGATACACTTCCGTCAGATAGGTGATCTCATAATAGCCATGACCGCTTCCATCACAGTCATCATACTGCTGGCGGCTTACTTCATATGGCTGTTCCGGCTCTGCTGTCTGAGAATTGTCCGGTTCTTCTGCATAAGAAGTATCAGAAGTATCATCAGAAGAATCATAGGAGGTGTCATAAGAAGAATCAGAAGAAGAGGAAGCTGCACTTTCTGCTGCTGCCTGTGCCTGTGCCGCTGCCTGAGCTGCTGCTTCTGCTGCCGCTTTTTCTTTTGCTTCTTTTGCGTCTTTTTCCTCTTTTACTTTAGCATCTGCTGCTTCTTTATTCTCTGTGATATAAGAATGGTAAATATAACCTGTGATATCATCTGCCTGAACTTTGATCCATTCCGGAACGATTGCAACTGCTTTCACTTCTGTTCCTGTTGAAAGAACTTTCAGTGACTTGCTCTCTTTATCTGCCTGCTCACGTACATTTACATTGGATAACAGATACATGGTGACCGGAGATTCCCATTCTTTCTCATCTGCAGTCTCAGCAATCTCCTGATCTTTCTTCTGTGCATCCTGATATTTGATATAAAGGAAACCATACTCATCATAAATAACCGGGTCTGTCCAGGAATCCGGATCCACATTTTCAAAGATATGTTCTGTTCCGTCTTCAGCAGTTACTGTAAAGACTTTTCCTGTGGAAGCGTCCTCTTTCTTTTCTGTATCTTTCTCTGCTTCTGCATCCTTGTCTGCCTCTGTATCTTTCAGTTCTCCTGCAGTCAGTGCATATCCGGCCTGATTTTTAACAGTTACTTCCTGTGTATCTGTTTGATAGTCAAATCTTCCACTTTGTCTTCTGCAGTGTCTGTTTCCTCTGTATCCTGTGCTTCAGAAGTCTGTGCAGTATCCTCAGATGCCGCAAATGCAGCCGCTGGTGCAAACGCCATTGCTCCTGCTACAGAAAGACTCAAAAGTGCTGTGATCATTTTTCTTTTCATTGTATAAGTTCCTCCTCAATGATGTTTTTATAAATATTTAAATATTTATCATCTTTTTTTATCAGTATTTCCAGATCATTCCCATCTGCTGCTGCCAATTCGGACGGAAGATAAAGGCAGAAACCATTATCATTCAGTTCCTCTCCCTGTGCAACATCCATAGGAAACGCTTCATATACTGCTCCGTTGATTCTGAGATAAATCTGAGAATCTGTATCCAGATAACCTTCTCTGATGCATCCGCTTACCTGCACTACTGTTCCCTGCGGTTTCATTTTTACATCTGTCGCTCCATCTTCTGCCAGAGTCTCTTCTTCTGCATCCAAAGTAACCTCGCTGGCAGCCAGTACAGGCGGAAACTGCGACATTTCCGGAAGAAAACGTTCTGCTCTTTCTATGATCACAGTATCTGCTGCGTTTGTATCCACATCGTTTAACTGATACGGAATTCCTCTTGAAAAATATGCATTTGCATAAGCATCTGCCATATATGGAAGAAGAGCATTTCCAAAAGAATCCCTGTACATGACGAGACTTCCTTCTTTTACAGGATTTACAGTTGTGATACGAGGATCAAAATTGCTGCCAATCTCTCCGACTACCGCATAAGTCATTTCCTTATCGTAGTATACCTCATCATCCGCAGTTGTTGCAAGCGGATAAAGCATGGTATCCAGATCTCCTGTAGAATCTCTGCGTACTTCATAAGGTTCGTTTTCGTAAGAATCATGTTCTTTATCCAGCATACTCATCAGAACATCAGCTGCCAGGGCTGCACCTTTATTATTCCAGTGCGAATCCCTTGCATGATAAAGAACCTCATCCTGTTCTGTAAACGCCTGGTACAAGTCTGCATAGGAAACGCCCTCCTGCTTCAGAACCTGCGTCAGTCTTTCCCGGTTTGTCTCATCCGTCACTTTCAGGCTGTCATAATAAGGCATATTTTCACCATAGAGAGAGTTCTTATTTGGTGCTATGGTAAACAGGAATTTAACCCCTTTTTCATTCAGGGCTTCCTGTGTCATGGACAGCATATGTGCAATATTATACAGGCTTCTGTCAGACAGAAGGTTCTGCCCCAGATAATCATCCAGTGAATCCTTATAATACAGCCAGTCATTTTTTCCCTGGATCACACCATCCGCCGTGGATGTCTGCAGAACTTTTCCATGAAGCAGGGCGTTTCCGGTAACCAGTTCATTTCTGAATGCAAAATGCTCCTGAAAATAATCTCCCACCTGGGAAAGCCATTCTACATTCCATTTGCCTTCCTCCGTTTTGACAGAAGGAAATTCCGAAAGCTGGCGGTTTTCGGAAGAAGTTTCCGGCTTTGTGACCAGCATGCCCACAGAGGGGCAGAGGCAGACGGCAAAAAACAAAATACTGTAAATTAATTTACCTTTTTTCATCTTTTGTCCTCCCTAAAATCTGAAATAAATAAATGGATTATAAGTTCCGCTCGCAAGACTCAGGATGCAGACAACCAGTCCAAGCAGGCTGCATACATATGCAAGTGGAGCATACCAATTCTTATTATTTACAGTTTTTATAACAGGACAGCATGCAATCAGCGCACCTGCCAGAGTAACCAGAAATACCGGTGTCATCTGCTGCAGGGCAAAGCTCATAGCCGCTGCATTCCACTGAAATCCCGTGAACATCTTTTTCACCCAGAATACCCCCTGTGCCATGGTTTCCGCTCTGAAGAACACGAAACCAATGCAGACAACCAGAAGGGTATAGATGTGCTGAAATACAGCTTTTAATCCGGAACCTTTTCTGCCAATCCACGGCACATATTCCTCAAGCATCAGGAAACATCCGTGATAAACGCCCCAGAACAGGAAATTTACAGCTGCTCCGTGCCAGATACCTGTACACAGAAATACGATCATCTTATTTACGACTGTACGGAACTTTCCTTTCCGGTTCCCGCCCAGCGGAATATAAAGATATTCCAGAAACCATCCGGACAGGGAAATATGCCATCTTCTCCAGAAATCACGGATGCTTCCACTGATATACGGATAATTAAAGTTCTCTTTGAAATGGAATCCGAACATCCAGCCCAGACCGATCGCCATATCGCTGTATCCGCTGAAGTCAAAATAAATCTGCAGCATATAGGAAACCGCTCCCAGCCATGCCCCTGCTGCGTTAATGTTTCCGGCAGATGCTCCAAAAAGCTGGTCCGCGACAAGTCCCATGGTATTGGAAATCAGAACCTTTTTACAGAGTCCGGCTGAGAATCTGCGGATCCCCAGTGCGATCCCATCCAGTGACTGGGTACGATGATCAATTTCCCATGCCACATCATGATATTTGACAATCGGACCAGCGATCAGCTGCGGGAAGAAAGATATGTACAGCAGTACCTTTGCATAATTTTTCTGTGCTTTCGTTGTACCGCGGTATACATCGATCACATAGGACATCGCCTGAAACGTAAAGAAGGAAATACCGATCGGCATCCGGATCTGTGGAAGCGGCAGATTCAGTCCCAGCAGGCCGTTGACTGTTCCCAGGATAAAATCTGTATATTTAAATACGATAAGGATTCCCAGATTACAGATAACAGCCAGTATCAGTACACCTTTTTTATATCTGCTGCCCTCGATCAGACGGGCACAGAAATAATTCAACAGTGTTGAAATAAACAACAGAATAATATATACGGGTTCTCCATATGCGTAGAAGAACACACTTGCAAGCAAGAGCAGTGCATTCTTCATCCGTATTCCCGGCAGGACGCAGTGTAGAATAAACACAACCGGCAAAAACACGCACATAAAAAACATTGAACTAAAAACCATAGTATTTCTTTTTCATCATTTTAATTGTCTGATTGATTTTACAATTATTCTCTTTCATTTTCCTGAACCTTTGCTTTATTCGCTCCGGTTTTCTTCGCCTTAATTGTTCAAAACACTTAAAATGACTTCTACTCCTTTTGCATTTTTGCCTGTATTTAATACGAAATTCGGATAATAGATCAGATATTCTTTTCCACTGCCATAGCAGCCATTGAGAGACTCTGTTTTCTTCGCCTTACCCAGAAGTTTCTTTAACTGTGCGGCTTTTTTTTCGTATCCATATGCCCTTCTCAGGCTGGAACTTCTGGCACTGTCAAATGTTCCGTTACTGGAAAAAACATAAAATTTCTCATTAATAAAATAAGTTCCCTTCAGCATTTTGGCATCCACACCAAAACCATAATATTTACCGTCAATCTTCTTAACTGCAGGTGTTTTCACTCCCAGTTTCTCAGAACCCGCATAAGCTGCTCCGTTCTTTCCGAAATAATATCTGCTGTAAGATGTCTTTCCATTTTTTGTGACTTTTACTGTTTTCCATTTTTCTGTTACTTTTACAGATTTTCCTGCTTTGTTCACTGCATAATAGTAATATTTTCCGTTCTCTTTTACCAGTCCCTGTTTCACACTCGCAGCTTCTGCGGTGACCGGAGTCATCCAGCATACAGCAGTTGTGGAAACAAACAGAAGACAAAAGATCATCAGAAACATTTTTATCTGTTTTTTTATCATACCTGTTTTCCTCTCTTCTTCTTTTTTTATTATCCTGAAAACCTGCTCAGAAATTCACATAGTAAGTTTTCTGTGTTTTATAAACTTTTCCTTCCATGGAAGTGTGTTTCTGCATAAACCATTTGCCTTTTCTTAAAGAAGAAAATCTGTTGGCATTCGTGTCAAATGTATACCATTTACCGGAAATTTTGATTTCCACCCAGCCATGGTTCTGCCATACAGAAGAATTGAATACTTTTCCGGTTCCAACGCAGATTCTTACCGGAAGCCCTGTGGCACGTCTTGCAAGAAAAGCAAAGGCTGCCGCATCATGGTAACAGCTTCCCTTCTTTGTCTGAAGCATTTCTTTTGCAAACTGTGTGTACCAGCCTGATGCAGATGGAACGCCCATATATCTCTGATATCCAAATGCTTTTTTTGTATAATTAAATAATTTCTGTAACTTCTTTGTATTAGTTGTCTTTTTGGTGAATTTCTGTGCTTTGATCACCTTGTCCAGATTTTTCTTAAGAGTCGCATCCAGCTTCATCGCTGTGGCAGATGCCGCCTCAACCTGAACGGTCTCCATGACTGCCGGTACTTCCGATTCTGCTGATGCCGCAGATACAGATGCTGAAGAGCAAGTCAGTACAGCCACTGAACAAAGTATTGCCAGTTTCTTCATAAATTTGTTTTTCATCTTTTCTTTCTCCTTTACTTTTTAGAACTTCTTAAAATTTACAACCCTCTGGATCTGATGTGCGATCGGATAATAGTCATATCCGTAGACTCCTGACATCCATCCTGCATAATGTGCTTCCGGATCATAATAAAGGCCATCAATTTCTACCCAGCAATGGCGGGTAAATCCGTCTGCTGCACCATCTCTTGTCCCCGGTACTCTTCCGCAGATCATATAAGGTGTATAACCGATTTCCCTTGCCAGTGCCGCAAAGATACAGGAAAATCCGTAGCAGTTTCCTACTCCGGTGTTAAACATTCTTAATGCTTCATTCCGTGCCCATCCGCTCTCATCAAGATTCGGATCCGGACCTCCATAGTAAAAGCCACCGTCTGAAACCACATATCTCCAGCAGGCATACAACTTCTGACTCTGAGTCATTCCCGGGCTTGTAATAGCGGAAACGATCTGCATGGTGCGCATTTTCAGCAAAGCATTATAGTCTCTGCGCGCAGCTCCTGAACTGGTAAAATAAATCTGTCCATACTGTTTGGAGCAATTTCTGTAAAGCCTTCCCTTCGGGTCTGCATAATACAGGTTATCCTGGTAAATAAAATATCCGGTTGCAACACGTCCTTTTGCCGTTGTAACATAATAACGGTTGGATTCCACGTTTACAATACTGTTTGCCTTATTTTCGATCAGACGGCCCTTTGCATCAAAAACATAAGCAACATTGTTAATAATGGCGCCTCCACGGGCAGCATAACCTTTGGGTCCAAAATAGTATTTGTAACCTTGATATCTCTTCCAGCAGTTTTTTACCATCTTACCATTATAATAGTAGGAAATTTTGTTTCCTTTCACCACAAGTTTACGTGTGGCTCCTGCCGGAAGTGCAAGATCATTCCCGTAAGAACTGTCAATCTCAGGGACTTCCGTTTCTGCCTTTGCCTGTACCGGCAGAGTCAGTGACAGCATCAGTGCCATGACACACAGAATTGTCTTTAATTTTTTCATTGCTTTTCTCCTTCTTATTTTTTATAACGCATTCCATACACAGGTATTGCCGTCTGCCGTTTTCTCATCCATACTGCATTTTTATGCACCATCGTTTCCTTTCAGCAGAAGTTTCCGCCTGTTGTATAGATGCTATATCATTAAGACAATTGTATCAAAACTCTTACACTTTTTCCATATTTTTATAAAATTTCCGTCAAAAAAATACTGCCATGAGAGGAGAAAACTCATTTCTTCTCCAACCACAGCAGTATCCTGTTTTATTCTTGTTTATTCTTATTTTATTCCTGTTATGTTCTTGCTGTTATTTCTCAGAAAAATTATCAGCCTAATTTCTTACCTGTCAGCATTTCATAGCTCTGGAGATATTTCTCAATTGTCTTGTCTACGATATCCTGTGGCAGGGTCCAGTCATTGTCCGGATTTGCTTTCAGCCAGTCGCGGGCAAACTGTTTGTCAAAGGATGGCTGTCCGTGTCCTGGTTCATATCCTTCTGCCGGCCAGAAACGGGAGCTGTCCGGTGTCAGCATCTCATCACCGACTACCATGTTGCCGTTTTCATCCAGACCAAATTCAAATTTGGTATCTGCGATGATGATTCCTTTGCTCAGTGCATATTCTGCACATTTTTTATAAAGTGCAATTGTATTGTCACGAAGTTTTGCAGCTAATTCCTCTCCTCTGCCCGGGAAGTATTTCTCAAGATGAGCAATACTCTGTTCGTAGGAGATGTTCTCGTCATGATCACCAATCTCAGCTTTTGTTGACGGAGTATAGATCGGCTCAGGTAATTTGTCAGATTCTTTCAGACCTTCCGGTAATTCGATTCCGCAGACTTTACCTGTTTTTTTGTAGCTTTCCCAGCCGCTTCCTGTGATATATCCGCGAACGATACATTCAATCGGAAGCATTTCAAGTTTACGGCACATCATGCTGTTTCCGTCAAATTTCTCCTGCTGGAAAAATTCCGGCATATCTTTGACATCCACAGAGATCATGTGGTTCGGAAGAATGTCCTGTGTCATGTCGAACCAGAACTTGGACATCTGAGTCAGAACGGTACCTTTCTTTGTTACCTGATTGTTCAGGATTACATCGAAACAACTGATACGGTCTGTAGCAACCATGATCAGGCTGTCTCCATTGTCATAAATCTCACGTACTTTACCTTCTTTAACTGGTTTCATTTCCTGCATTTTTTCGCACCTCAATATTCGTTATGTAGTTAGATTTTACAACTCTCCGGCGTCTGTTTCTGAATGTCCGCCGGATTTACTGTATTACCGTAACACCAGACCTGTTTCCTTGTCAAGATGCGAAAAAAAATTTAGGTGTGCTGATAAAATGTGGAGATTTTGGTTCTTTCTGCCGGTAATTACAGACAATTCTTTCTGGTTTCCGTATCTGACAGGTTCGGTTTACTCTTCTCTGGCCCAGCCGAAAGAATATTTCACCGCTTTATTCCATCCTTTGATCTTCTCTTTTCTGGCTTCTTCTGTGATGGACGGATAGAATATCTGGTCAATCGACCAGTTCTTTCTGACTTCTTCTTTGTTTTCCCAGTAGCCCACAGCCAGTCCTGCCAGATAAGCGGCACCCATGGCAGTTGTCTCTACGAGATACGGACGTTTAACCGGTGCATTGATGATATCTGCCTGTGTCTGCATCAGGAAATTATTGGCACTGGCTCCACCATCCACTTTCAGAGCTGCCAGATTGATGCCCGAGTCTGCTTTCATGGCATTTAATACATCATTCACCTGATAGGCAATGGACTCCAGCGTGGCACGTATGATGTGATATTTATTTACTCCTCTGGTGATTCCCACGATCGTTCCTCTTGCATACTGATCCCAGTGCGGGGCTCCCAGACCGGTAAATGCCGGAACCACGTAACAGCCATGCGTATCCGCAACTTTGTTTGCCATATATTCGGAATCTTCGGAAGAGTCGATCACTTTCAGTTCATCTCTGAGCCACTGAATCGCCGCACCAGCCACAAAAATCGAGCCTTCCAGTGCATAGGTCACTTTTCCATCCAGTCCCCAGGCGATCGTAGTGACCAGTCCGTTTTTGGAAAATACCGGCTTGTCTCCCGTGTTCATCAGAAGGAAACAGCCTGTACCATAGGTGTTTTTTGCCTCGCCTGCTGTAAAACAGGTCTGGCCGAACAGAGCTGCCTGCTGGTCTCCCGCTGCCCCGGCGATCGGGATCGCACCGCCTAAAAATGCCGGATCTGCCTTGCCGTAAACGCAGCTCGACGGCATCGGCTTCGGAAGCATGGATTCCGGGATTCCCAGCTCTTCCAGAATCTCTTTATCCCACTGTAATGTATTGATATTAAACAACATGGTCCGGGAAGCATTTGAATAGTCTGTCACATGCACAGCACCCTTCGTCAGTTTCCAGATCAGCCAGGTTTCCACGGTTCCGAAAAGGAGCTGGCCTTTTTCTGCTTTTTCTCTCGCGCCTTCCACATGGTCAAGAATCCAGCGGATTTTTGTGGCAGAGAAATAGGCATCTATGACCAGTCCTGTTTTTTCACGAAACTTCTCTGTCAGTCCTTTTGCTTTCAGTTGATCACAATATTCCGAAGTTCTGCGGCACTGCCACACAATGGCATGGTAAACGGGCTCTCCCGTATTCCTGTCCCAGACAATTGCCGTTTCTCTCTGGTTTGTGATGCCGATTGCTGCGATCTGAGAGGCATCTGCCCCAATCTTTGTCATCGCTTCCACAGCGACGCCCAGCATGCTTGCCCATATCTCATCTGCGTCGTGTTCTACCCATCCCGGTTTCGGGAAATACTGGGTAAATTCTCTCTGCGCCATGCTGCAGCGCTCTCCTTTTTCATTAAACAGAATACAACGGTTGCTGGTTGTCCCCGCATCCAGCGCCATGATATATTTTCCCATAAAAATCTCTCCTTTTCTTCTGCGTTCCATAATCCGTGAATTGCGGGAGCTGCTTTGGCAGCGGAGCAATTCTCAGATCTCATAATCTAACTCTAGCATAAGCAGCCGGAAAATTCCACCCTGAAATCCGCTTGTCATTCCCTTTCTTTCGTGTTATGATTTCCATAATTTCAGAAGAAAGCAGAGGTACGTTTTTTGAAGAAAAAAGAAATACTGTTTATCGGCGGGATTCTTGTCCTTGCGCTGGTTCTCTGGGCTGGAATATCCTTTTTTTATAAAGGGCAGTATGGCAGCATTACCATCACTGTGGATGGAGAAGAATACGGTACCTATTCCCTTGGCAAAGATCAGACGATTTCCATCAATGATACCAATGTCTGTGAGATCAAAGACGGAAAGGCGCATATGATTTCTGCCACATGCCCGGATCATTTATGCATGAAGCAGAGAGAGATTGATGAAAAAGGCGGTACGATTGTATGCCTGCCGAACAAAGTTGTAATTGAAGGAAACAAAAGTGCTGACAGCACTGACAGTTCCGATGAGCTTTCCATCGATGCTGTCACCTGACAAACCGGAAAATAAGGCTGAGCTCTGATTTTTTCTGACCTCAGCCTTATTTTTTATTAAATATCAGCATATCAATCGCAAAAGAGATTTCACCTGCAGCCGAATCACTGATCCGGGTCAGGCGAATAAAATCATCCGCTTCGCTGCCTGCCTGATTTGACCCAAGCGGATATTCGCAATTGAAGCAGGGAACTTACTTGATTGGGTTAAATAATAATGCATACCAGCCCGCCTTTACTGTCATTTACAATTTTCTGCATGGTATCCTGAAGTTTCACCTGGCTTTCCTCGCTGATTGCCATGATTTTTGTGTGAATGCCGTCCTGCACAAGCTGTTCGATCGATTTTCCGAAAATATTGGTTTCCCAGATGCTCTCCCCTCTCTGACTGCTCTCGTCAATATATTCGATCAGATCCTTCGCCTGCTGTTCGGTTCCTACGATAGGTGCGATCTCCGTCTCGATATTCGCCTTGATCATATGGATGGACGGACTTTTGGATTTTATTTTTACCCCGAATTTATTTCCCTGACGGATCACTTCCGGAGGAGCAATCTCAATTTCCGAGAGCTCCGGTACCACCACTCCATATCCGCTTGTGCGCACAGACTCCAGCGCAGTCTGCACCTTCACATATTCTTCTTTCATATGTACCAGCTCACACATGGTATGGATCAGCTCATATTCGCTCTCCATCTCAATCCCGCTCATCTGGCTGAGCATCTGATAATAATATTCATCTCTGATCCGGACTCTGACCTTCACCGTTCCATCCGAAAGTCCGACTTCTTCCAGCAGGGAATCCTGCACATACTGACCGGAAAGCTGTACGGATTCCTTTGTGATATCCCGGATATGAAACAGATTTTTCATCTTTTCCCTGATCTGGGTAAGAAGTTGCTGTTTCAGCTCATGATCCATTGGAAGCATTTCCACCCATTTCGGAATAAAAAACTGAATCTGACTGACCGGAAATTCGTAGAGTACGTTTTCCATGATACGGACCACATCTTCTTTGCGGAGCTGGTCGCAGTTTACAGTGAGCGCAGTCACCTGATATTTCTCCTGAATTTCTTCCGCTGTTTTTAGTGCCTCCTCCTTGTAAGGAAGCTGTGAATTCACCAGTACCAGAAACGGCTTCTGCTGCTTTTTTAATTCCTGTATCGTCTTTTCTTCTGCATCCAGAAAATTTTCTCTGGGAAGTTCTCCGAAGCTACCGTCCGAAGTGATCACAAGCCCTATGGTGGAATGTTCCTCTATCACCTTCTGCGTGCCGATGCGCGCAGCCTCATGAAAAGGAATCGCATGCTCAAACCATGGCGTTTTTACCATGCGTTCTTTTCCATCTTCCATATGACCTGCCGCATCTTTTACCAGAAATCCCACACTGTCGATCAGGCGTATCCTTACTTTCTGATCTGTTCCAAGAGTGACCGGGATGGCTTCTTTCGGAATGAACTTTGGTTCCACAGTTGTGATGCTCTTACCGGAACCGCTTAACGGAAGCTGGTCTCTGATCTCTGCCTGCTGCCTCTCTGTCATCTGAGGCAGTGCGGCAATCTCCATAAACCTCCGGATAAATGTAGATTTTCCGGTTCTGACGGGACCAACTACCCCTATGTATATATCGCCCCCTGTGCGGGCCTGAATATCACGGTATACCTGAAAGTTTTCCATAAAAAATAGCCCCCTTGCATATTTACACACAACCTTCATGTATTGTTATAAAATATGCAGGGGAGCTTTTAAATATTCTATTTATCGTTTGGACATCTTATCGTTTGGACATATTTTTGACCGAATCAGGCAACAAAACGGATTACAGATATCCGCCTGCCTGTCAGATACAGTCAGCAGTATTTTTTTAATAAGACTCATTGTGCAGCAGATGATGCTCTTTACCTTTCAGAAGTCCATTGTAGAGTTCGAGAACTAACGGGTTCTCATCGGATTTCTTGATAATGGTCGTATTATCTGCATTGTACAGTCCCTTAGCTCTCAGAGCCTTGGTTCTGTCACCGGATCTTGTCGGCTGTCCGCCACCCATGATACATCCACGGCGGCATGCCATGATCTCAATCAGATGATATTCTTTCTCACCATTCTTTACCTGTTCCATAACGGTTCTGGCATTTGCAAGTCCGCTGGCAACGCAGATATTCAGGTTCATTCCCTCATAAGGAACGGTAAATTCCTTGATTCCTTCTTCTCCACGGACACCGCATTCTGCGATCTCGTGCATGGTTTCTTTGCTGTGGTCCGGAGTCAGGCGGCGGAGAACTGCCTCTGTAACACCACCGGTAACACCAAAGATAACACCACCGCCGGAACCGAAGCCGAACGGCATATCACATGCTTCCGGGTCCAGAGTTGCGAAGTCAAGACCGAAGTTGTCGATCATGCGGAGCAGCTCTGTCGTTGTGATAACAATATCTGTATCCTGTTCGCCGTCTGTGAAGCTGTTCGGACGGACTGCTTCTGCTTTCTTGGCTGTACATGGCATGATAGAGATCATAACTGTCTTCTTGCCTGCTGCATGTTCCGGATCACGGAAGTACTCTTTGATAACTGCTGAGAGCATTCCCTGTGGAGAACGGCAGGTGGAAAGATTCGGAATATAATCTTTATACTGGTCTGTGATAAATTTTACCCATGCAGGACAGCAGGAAGTAAGGAGCGGAAGTTTCTCACCTTTCTTAACTCTGTCAAGGAACTCTGCACTCTCTTCCATAATGGTAAGGTCGGCACTGAAGGAAGTATCATAAACTTCGTCAAAGCCCATTCTGTGAAGTGCATTGACGATCTTGCCCATCACGCTCTTGCCTTTGGTCAGTCCATAGTGGTCACCGACTGCGACACGTACTGCTGGAGCAACCTGTGCAACAACACGGATATTCGGGTCTGCAAGTGCTTCCCATGCCTCATCCATATGAGTCTTGATGGAAATCGCACCTGTCGGGCAGTATACACGGCACTGACCACAGTTTACGCACTCTGTCTCTGCGATCTTCTTGTTAAATGCCGGCATTACCATGGCTTCTGTTCCACGGAATGCAAAGCCTAATGCACCGATTCCCTGAAGTTCCTCGCAGGCACGTACACAGTCACCGCAGAGGATACATTTATTCGGATCACGTACCAGAGACGGGGAACTTGTGTCCAGTTCATGAAGTTCTCTGGTATTCTCGAAACGGATATTCTGAACACCAAGACGGTGTGCCAGTTCCTGTAAGATACATTCGCCGCTCTTTACACAGGTTGTACAGTCACGACAGTGTGCTGCCAGAAGCAGCTCAACGATCAGTTTCTGTATTTCTTGATGCGTCCGGAGTTGGTATAGATCACCATTCCGTCTCTTGGTTCTTCGGAACAGGAAGCAAACGTCTTGCCTCTGTCGTCCTCTACTGTACATAAACGACAGGCACCAAAAGTGGATACCTCTGAGTGGTAGCACAGTGTCGGAATATTGATCCCTGCCTTACGGATGACAGACAGGACATTTTTTTCATCGGTAAATTCTACCTTTCTACCGTCAATTATCATATGGCCCATAGTGTATCCTCCCTTCTATGCTTCCACGTATACAGCATCAAAGTTACAGTTATCTTTGCAGGCACCGCACTTGATACAGATATCGTTGTTAATGTGATGTGGATGTTTGATCTTGCCTGAGATCGCACCTGCCGGACAGTTCTTCGCGCATTTGCCGCAGCCGATACAGAATTCAGGGTTAATGTGGAACTGACGAAGTGCTGTACATACTTTTGCACGGCATTTCTTGTCGCGGATATGTTCCTCATATTCATCACGGAAGCGTTTGAGAGTACTGATTACAGGAAGAGGTGCACTCTTTCCAAGTCCGCACAGAGCCATGTTCTGAACCATGTTTGCAAGTTCTTCCAGTTCATCCAGGTCGGACATCTCGCCCTTTCCTGCTACAATTCTCTCCAGGATCTCAAGCATACGCTTGGTACCTTCACGACACGGAACACATTTACCACAGCTCTCACGCTGAGTAAAGTTCATGAAGAATCTGGCAACTTCTACCATACAGGTATTCTCGTCCATAACTACCAGACCGCCGGATCCCATGATCGCGTCTAATTTCTTAACAGAATCAAAGTCAAGAGGTGCATCTAACTGGTCAAGGATCAGACATCCGCCGGACGGACCACCGATCTGAACACCCTTAAATGCTGCACCACTCTTTAAGCCGCCGCCGATATCATAGATAATGTGGCGGAGTGTGGTTCCCATAGGAACTTCGATCAGACCTGTATTCTCGATAGAACCGGTCAGTGAGAAGGTCTTTGTTCCCGGGCTTCCCTCTGTACCGATGGTGCGGAACCAGTCAGCACCCTGAAGAATGATCTTCGGTACGTTTGCATAAGTTTCTACGTTATTAAGAACAGTAGGTTTGCCCCACAGACCTTTCTCTACGGTACGAGGCGGTTTTACACGAGGCATACCTCTGTTACCTTCGATGGATGCGGTAAGGGCAGAACCTTCACCACATACGAAAGCTCCGGCACCTCTGTTGATATGTAAGTGGAAGTTTACACCGGAATTTAAAATATTATCACCTAACAGGCCATATTTCTCTGCCTGTTCGATTGCCATTCTCAGTCTCTTTACAGAAAGAGGATACTCTGCACGAACATAAATATAACCGTCTTCCGCGCCTACTGCGTAAGCTGCGATGGTCATACCTTCAATCATCTTATATGGATCGCCTTCCATTACGGAACCATCCATAAATGCACCAGGATCACCTTCATCACCGTTACATACTACATAACGGGTTTTTTCAGCCTGACGTGCAACCTGTGACCATTTCTTACCTGCCGGGAAGCCTGCACCGCCACGGCCACGAAGACCGGATTTCGTCACTTCGTCAATGACTTCCTGAGAAGTCATTCCTCCCAGTACTTTTGCAAGGGCCTGATAGCCGCCCACTGCGATATATTCATCAATGGATTCTGCATCGATCTTACCACAGTTTTCCAGAACGATACGTGTCTGCTGATTCAGGAACGGAATGTCATCCGGATGTGGACAGACAGTGTCATGATCCTTATAGAACAGTCTCTCTACCGGTTTTCCTTCCAGAATAGTTTTCTCTACAATTTCTTTACAGTCTTCCGGCTGTACATGTACATACTGATAATCGTACGGTTCAATCCGCATCAGAGGTCCAAGTTCGCATAAGCCCTGGCATCCTGTTTTGACTACGCCTACATGAGGCACGTCCTTCTGCATTTCCACTGTTACACCGTCAATTCTCTCACAGAGTACGGACATCTCATCATAAATCTTCTGTGCTCCGGATGCGATACATCCGGTACCAGAACAGACAAGAACGCGACAGGTGTAAGATTTGATCTGTTCCTTTACCTCTGCCTGTTTGTTTAACAGGTCGTCCCTGCTCTTAATACTCATACGCACTCACCTCTCAATTTATTCAAAAGTTCAACAGCTTTCTCAGGAGTCATCTTCGGGTGTACTTCATCATTGACAGTCAGTGTCGGGGCAAGTCCACATGCACCAAGACAGGAAACTGTCTCTACTGTAAAGAGCATATCGTCTGTCGTATGCTTTTTATTGCTTAATCCAAGTTCTTTCATCAGAGCCTCTTTTACAGGCATGGACTTTCTTACATGACAGGCTGTTCCGTCACATACCTTGATCACATATTTTCCTTTCGGCTCAAAGGAAAAGTTCTCATAGAATGTGGCAACACTGTATGCCTTTGCTTCTTTTACTCCGATCTCCTTCGCTACATAGGTGAGCAATTCTCCCGGCAGATAGCGGTATTCAGCCTGAATATCCTGCATGATCGGGATCAGTGATGCCGCTTTTCGTCCGTAGTGTTCGATAATCTCATCCGTTTTTTTGTAATAAGACTGGTCTAACATTCGGTTCCCTCCTTAAATATGTTTTTTGATCTCCACGCAACTTTAGTTAATTTTAACATATGTGCTGTTGATATTATATAATATATCGTTATTTTTAACAATATCTTTTTTGCATTTTTCTGAAAATTATTTATTGTTTTCTTTTATAAATCTATAATTTTTGTAAATGTCTCCAAATGAAATGCAATTTCTTTAACAAGTGTGTTAAATAAAAAACATGACAATTCTCTTTGTTTTTGATATAGTTTTATCGTTAAAGAGCGCGGAAATAAAATTATAGGAGAAAACAAAAGAATATGAGAACTCTTGATACACCCGTAAAGCAGATCCGGCGCAAAATTTTCGGAGAGGTGGCAAAGCTTGGCTTTGAGTCCACAGACGACTCCCTGATCCATGATATTGAGGCTGTTCCTTACAATATCGTTCAGGAACGCGCACAGTACCGTGAAAGCATTTACCGTGAGCGTGCCGTTGCAAGTGAACGTGTGCGGCTGGCAATGGGTCTTTCTCTCCGTCCGGAGAACAAAGCGGTTCACCTGACTGCCGGAGTGGAGGCTTCCAATATTGACGAGAAATATTACGAACCACCGCTTATGCAGGTCATTCCGTCTGCATGTTCTGCCTGTCCTTCCAATATGTACGAGGTCAGCAATATGTGCAGAGGATGTGTGGCTCATCCATGTATGCAGGCTTGTCCAAAGGGTGCAATCTCTATGGTAAACGGCAAATCTCATATTGATCAGACAAAATGTGTGAAATGCGGAAAATGCAAATCTGTCTGTCCATATGATGCTATTTCTCATAAAGAACGTCCGTGTGAACGAGCTTGTGGTGTAAAGGCAATTGGAAGTGATGAACTTGGCCGTGCACAGATTGATAATAAGAAATGTGTTTCCTGCGGTATGTGCATGGTAAGCTGTCCGTTTGGAGCTATTTCTGACAAGTCCCAGATTTTCCAGCTGGCTCATGCACTTCGTGAAGGAACTGAGATCATTGCAGAGATCGCACCTGCCTATATCAGCCAGTTTGGGGATGCGGTAACTCCGGGCAAATTCCATGCAGCACTGTCAGCACTTGGATTTACCAAAGTATATGAGGTTGCACTTGGTGCTGATATCGGTGCCATCAGCGAAGCTCATCATTATGCAAAGGAAGTTGCTACAGGTAATCTTCCATTTCTTCTCACTTCCTGCTGTCCTTCCTGGTCCATGCTTGCAAAGAAGCAGTTTCCGACCATGATCGATAATATCTCCCAGGAGCTGACTCCTATGGTCGCTACTGCAAGAAGTATTAAGAAAGAACATCCGAATGCACATGTTGTATTTATCGGACCATGTGCAGCCAAGAAACTGGAAGCTATGCGTAATTCTGTACGAAGTGATGTTGACTTTGTCATCACTTTTGAGGAATTATGGGGACTGTTTGATGCGAAAGGAATTGATCCGGCTGCTATGGAATCGTCATCCAGTCTGCATGATGCTACTGCTGCAGGCCGTGGATATGCAGTTGCAGGCGGTGTTGCAGGTGCTATTGAAGCATGCTTAAAGGAATATTATCCGGATGTACCGGTACATATCGAACATGCGGAGAGTCTGGCAGAATGTAAGAAGATGCTGACTCTGGCAAAGGTTGGTAAGTTAAACGGATGTATGATCGAAGGTATGGCATGCCCTGGCGGATGCATGGGAGGTGCCGGAACCAATGCACCGTATGCAAAAGCTGTCAAAGCGTTAAAGAGTTATCTGGCTTCTTCTACGGAGAAGCTTCCATCAAAAGAGCTGGAAGAAATTGAACTGAACTAAAAATATTGTCACAATAAAAAATGTCCCAGAGTCATATTCTGATATGCTCCTGGGACATTTTTTATCTCGGTGTAAAATCCTGCAGACAGGATCCGTTTTTATATTTAATTATGTTCATGTTCTTCATGGAATCTTTTATACTTGTCAACAAACATCAACAAGAAACTGACTGTAAGGAATCCACAGGAAACCCAGATCATTCGGATTCCGAAATGAATGGATAAGTTTCCACCGATACCTGCACCTACTGCAAACATGAAGATGATTCCAAAATAATACATCGCCTGTTCCAGCTGTTTCGGCTTCTTTTCACGGAAATATCCTGATATGGCTGCGGTACCGCTGCGTAGATTTCCGATACACATGGTGCTTGCATAGGAATAGCCGTTTACTTTACGGAAAGACTGTACCTGCATTGCACAGGCAAAAGAGGCCATGGCATTTGCCAGCATATTGTATTCTGTCGGTATGAAGCCTACTGCAAACAGTATCAGGATCTCTGCAAGAAGGATACTCTGCCTCCAGTGCAGTTTCCTTGCATATTTGAAATTCGCCTGGACTTTTTCTGCGACCCATACACCAAATGCAAAGAAGACTATAGGAAAGAAATAGCTCAGTCCTGCCATCAGCTCCCCTGCCATGAAATGCTGGCTCATAAGCACAACATTTCCTGTCTGGGCATTACAGAATACTTCGTTTCTTGCATTATAGGTATAGGCGTCCTGAAAACCTCCTGACAGTGCCAGGAATGCACTGTTTAAGAAAGCTTCCGACATCTGTATCTCGTGTTGATTATGATCTTTCATGATTTCCCCGTTCAAGTTTATTTGCAGTTATTACCTGTAGGGATAACTGCATTTATTTTTTTACCGTCTATTTATGTTATACGTTTATAGGTCAAATGTAAAAGATATAATTCATATTATGGTCTATATGATTTTTATATATTGGATACAATATATATAATCCAATATTCACCAGAACAGATGGATATGATGCAGACAAAGGCTGCTGCTTTCTGATCCGGTTTATTTTCACTATATAAAGCAACTTCCATACACTGTATATCACTACAGCATATGGAAGTTATTTTTTATATATCAGCTAATTTATTTATCTCCATGTTCTTTGAGATATTCAGCTTTTCCTTCTTCATAAAGGTTATTACCTTCACTGTCAATGATAACTACAAGCGGCATATCCTCTACATATAATTTACGAAGTGCTTCTGCTCCCAGATCTTCGTATGCGATGAGTTCAGCTTTCTTGATACATTTTGCAAGAAGTGCGCCTGCACCGCCGATTGCTCCGAAGTATACACCGTCATATTTCTTCATGGCTTCTACAACTTCTGGAAGACGGGCACCTTTACCGATCATTCCTCTTGCTCCAACTGACATCATCGTCGGTGCATAAGCATCCATACGTCCGCTGGTTGTAGGGCCTGCGGAACCGATAACTTTGCCTGGTTTTGCAGGAGTAGGTCCTACATAGTAAATCGTTGCATCTGTTGGATCAAACGGAATTTTCTCACCTTTTGCAAGGGCTTCGCACATTCTCTTATGTCCTGCATCACGGGAAGTATAGATTGTACCTGTTAATAATACCTGATCACCTGCATGGAGAGTTCTTGCCAGCTCTCTAGTAAGTGGAAGTGTAATTTTCTTTCTTTCCATCTCAAATCACCTCCGTTTTATGACGGGTTACATGACAGTTGATATTGACTGCACATGGCATACCTGCAATATGAGTCGGCATTGTTTCGATATTCA
Source organism: Ruminococcus sp. AF41-9 (assembly GCF_003477525.1). Lineage (GTDB taxonomy): Bacteria > Bacillota > Clostridia > Lachnospirales > Lachnospiraceae > Blautia_A. The sequence continues at coordinate 32,298 of NZ_QUDO01000009.1, read as the reverse complement.
AGCCGATAGCTGTTGTCTTTCCGCCAAATCCCTGCGGTCCGATTCCAAGTTTGTTTACTTTCTCAAGCATTTCTTTCTCAAGGTCTGCATAAAATGGATCCGGATTCTGAGAATCCAGTGGTCTCATCAATGCTTTCTTTGCAAGAAGCGCACATTTATCAAATGTACCGCCGATACCAACGCCAACTACCATTGGAGGGCATGGGTTAGGACCTGCTGTCTCTACTACTTCAAGGATAAAGTCCTTGATTCCCTGCAATCCTGCGGATGGTTTGAACATACGGATCTGACTCATGTTCTCACTTCCGAAACCTTTCGGTCCTACTGTGATCTTAACTTTATCGCCAGGAACGATTTCTGTGTAAATCATAGCCGGTGTATTGTCCCCTGTGTTTCCACGGCGTACCGGGTCTTTTACTACAGATTTTCTTAAATATCCTTTGTCGTATCCGCGGCGTACACCTTCATTGATCGCATCGGTGAGATCTCCGCCAACAAAATGTACATCCTGTCCTATTTCAAGGAATACACATGCCATTCCTGTATCCTGGCAGATCGGCACGTTCTCGTTATCTGCAATATCAAAATTCTCAATAATATTGTCAAGGATACCCTTGGCAATCTCTCCGTCTTCGCATGCGCGGCATGTTTTGATCGCACATTTTACGTCTTCCGGAAGATGTTCATTTGCTTCGATACAGAGTTTTTCGATGACATCTGTAAGTCTGCTTACTTCTACTTCACGCATTCTGGTAAGCTCCCTTCTTTCATTTGGGGATATTCACCGGGAGGTGACATATCCCTTTTGCATTATATCAAAGGCTCCCGGTACCGGTAATCCCTTATCGATACCGGGAGCTCTTTTTTACATTCTGAGTATCTTATTAGCGCTGTTCGTGACGAGCGTATTTTGGAAGCAGTAATGGAGATACCTTATCAGTATGTACGCCTGCTTTATCCAGTTCTTCTGCATATTTGTAGATATGATCGAGGTTCATTTCACCAAGCTCTACATTCTTGCATTTTGCAGCTGCTTTTTTACCTGCATTTCTTCCGAATACGATAACGTCCAGAAGAGAGTTACCCATCAGTCGGTTTCTTCCGTGGATTCCGCCTGCTGCTTCTCCTGCAACTAAGAGGTTCGGGATTTCTTTTGTGAATCCGTCTCCGTCAATCTCAAGACCACCGTTCTGGTAGTGAAGTGTCGGATAAATAACGATCGGAACTTTTCTCATGTCAATGCCGTAGTTCATGTACATACGGAACATAGCCGGGATTCTCTTTTCGATGGTTCCTTCGCCGCCGAGGATCTCGATCATCGGAGTATCAAGCCATACACCTTTGAGTCCGCCAGGAACTTCTACACCGCGGCCTTCTTCGCATTCACGGATAACACCGGAAGCATTTACGTCACGGGTTTCAAGCGGGTGGATGTAAGCTTCACCGTTTGCATTGACAAGCTGTGCACCAACGGAACGAACTTTCTCTGTTACCAGAGCGCCCATGATCTGAGACGGATAGATTGCTCCTGTTGGATGATACTGGATAGAATCCTGATAAAGAAGGGAAGCACCGGCTCTGTATCCAAGTACAAGTCCGTCTGCAGTTGCGCCGTAATGGTTGGATGTCGGGAATCCCTGATAATGCATTCTTCCTGCACCACCTGTTGCGATTACAACAGTTTTGGCTCTTGCAATAGAATAATCTCCTGTTTCCATGTTAAGAAGAACTGCACCTGCAACCTGTCCTTTTTCATCTTTCAGAAGTTCAACAGCTGAAGTAAATTCAACTACCGGAATCTTAAGATTCAGAACTTCATCTCTGATGGTACGCATGATTTCTGATCCGGAATAATCCTTTGCAGCATGCATTCTCTTTCTGGAAGTTCCACCGCCGTGTGTTGTGATCATTGTTCCGTCTTCTGCCTTATCAAACTCAACGCCAAGGTCGTTCAACCATTTGATCGCATCCGGAGCTTCCATTACCAGTCTCTTTACCAGTTCCGGCTTTGCTGCAAAATGTCCGCCGCCGAAGCAGTCCAGATAATGCTGTACAGGAGAATCATTCTCTTTGTCTGCGGCCTGGATACCGCCCTCTGCCATCATTGTGTTGGCATCACCGATACGAAGCTTTGTAACGATCATAACGTCTGCACCTGCATTGTGTGCTTCAATGGCACAGGAAGAACCTGCACCGCCGCCGCCGATTACAAGTACATCTACATCATAATCAATTTTTGTAAGGTCAATTTTTTCGTTGATCAGACGGCTTGTTGAATGAAGCATTTCTGCCAGTTCCAGAGGAGCTTTCTGTCCTTTGTTCGGTCCTACTTTGATTTCTGCAAACGCGTCTGGATTATAATCCGGATGGAATTTCTCAAGAAGAGCGTCTTTCTCTTCAGCTGTCAGACGTCTTGGCTCTGTTGCCATACGCTGTGCTCTTGTAGCCTCTACCTTTTTGATGGATTCCATCATATTTTCTGGATATGGTGCATACATGTTTTACGCCCTCCCTATTTCTCAATTTCTCTGTTGTTGTAAAGTTCCTGCATGTCTGTGATTGGTTTCTGCATGATCTGCTCGATCAGATCATCATATTTACCTTCGTGGATTTCTTCTACACGTTTCTCCAGATGTTCGCTCTTAGGCGCGATATATTTACCTGTGAGACGTCTTGCCAGAAGACCTACCATCGGATGGGAAATACCGGCCGGACATCTTACAGAACAGCATCCGCAGCTTACGCAGTCGAAGGATTCCTCTGCACATTTTTCAAGTTCGCCTCTCTGTGCATATGCGATGTACTGCATTACATTTAAGTCCTGAGTACATGCTTTTGTACAGGCATTACATCCGATACAGCTGTAGATTTCCGGATAGAGTTCCATCATTACCTGCTGATTCGGTTTCAGGTCTTCGATGTTGTAGAGTCTCTTATCTGTAGGGAAGAACGGGATGCTTGCTACATACATTCCTTCCTGTACCTGTGTCTGACAGGCAAGACATGTTTTCAGCTCGTTTTCACCTTTGATTCTGTAGATTGTTGCGCAGGCTCCGCAGAATCCGTGTCTGCAGCCGCATCCTCTCTTTAATGTATAACCGGCATATTCCATGGCAGTCATAATTGTAAGTTCTGCAGGTACGCTGTATTTCTTACCGAAAAAATATACGTTTACCATATTCTTTTCCATTTGAGATTACCAGTCCTTTCTATATATATCATCTGTCGTCAGCAGCACATACAAGCTCGAATCCGCTACGCTACTTCTCGCTTGAGGGCGTTCGCCCTACAGAATGTTCTGTGAAAGAATGCTTATATGCAAGCATGACGCATTCCTTCACATCACTTTCTGCACTGCTCATTGCTTATCAATATTCTGCAGGTAATTCATCAATCTCATCGCATCTGAATACCGGACCGTCTTTGCAGACATATTTGGAACCGATATTGCAACGGCCGCATTTACCGATACCGCATTTCATACGAAGCTCCAGAGTTGTGTAAACCTGTTCTCTGGAGAAGCCCAGTTCTTCCAGTCCTGCAAGAACGAACTTGATCATGATCGGCGGTCCGCAGACAAGTGCTGTTTTGTTTGTATCGAATCCAATCTCTTTCAGATAAGAAGGAACGAATCCAACGTGTCCGTCCCAGCCTTCCTGTTCACGGTCGATTGTCAGATAAACATTAACTCCCTCTGCTTTCATCCAGACTTCCTGGATTTCTTTTAACTGTACCAGGTCATCTGCGGAACGGGAACCATAGAGGATATCTACTGTTCCGTAATCTGCACGGTTATCCAGTACATAGTTGATAACAGAACGAAGAGGTGCAAGTCCGATACCACCTGCGATAAACAGAAGGTTTTTACCTTTTAATTTATCTTCTACAGGGAAATGATTTCCGTATGGTCCACGGACTGTGATCTCATCTCCCACCTGAAGGCTGTGGAGATAATCGGTCAGTGCACCGCACTTCTTGATACTGAATTCCTGATATTCTTTATTTGTAGGTGAAGAAGTAATGGAAAACATACCTTCACTTACACCTGGTGCGCAGACCATTGCACACTGGCCAGGCATATGTTCAAAAAGTTTTCCTCCTTCAGGAGCGTTTACACGGAATGTTTTAACATCCGGTGTCTCCTGACGGATATCTGTGATCACACCAACCTTCGGGATCAGTGTGTCTAATGTGTAGTTTTTATGGCAGGTACATTCGCTCATTATTTTTCACCTCCCTGATTTTCAAAAGCTTTGATGACTTTTACGATATTTAAGGATGATGGGCATTTCTCAACGCAGCGGCCGCATCCTACACATGAGAACATTCCATTGTTGTTTACCGGATAGTAAACAAGTTTATGCATGAATCTCTGACGGAAACGCTGCATCTGGCTGTTACGGTTATTTCCGTGTGCCATCATTGTAAAGTCAGAGTACATACAGGAATCCCAGCAGCGGTAACGCTGTACGCCGTGTCCTGTGTCATAATCTTTGATATCATAGCACTGGCAGGTAGGGCATACAAATGTACAGGTACCACATGCCAGACATGGTTTATAAAGTTCTTCCCATACAGGAGAATTGAAACGATCCATGTAATCTTCCTGTCCCCATCCTTCCAGAGAAAGATTAGAGTACGGAAGCTTCTCTACGATTGCGCGGATCGCAGCTTTCTCTTCTTCTACTTTTGCTTCGTCAGCATCGTTGAGAAGTTCTGCAACTGCTTTTGTAAGGGCTTCCCCTTTCTCTGTAAGAGGTTTCCAGTAAAGCTCTCCCTCGATCATCCATGTTGCAACATCTGCAACAGGGTCTGCGCAGTCAATACCGAATACTTTACAGAAACAGCTTTCTTCCGGCTCATGGCATGCAAGTGCTACAATCGTACCATGATCTCTTCTGGCTGCATAGAAAGTATCGATCGGATCACTTAAGAATACGTTATCCAGTACTTTTACACCCTGGATATCGCAGGCTTTCATTCCGAACACAACAAAGTTCTTTTCCTGTAATGCCTGTGGCTCAATGGAGATATTCTTCTCCTCTTTCTTACAGGTGTAGAGGTTTTCACTCTGTGGAAAAAAAGCATCTTTTGGTGATTTTACAGTTTTTAAAGTATCAAGACAAACTTCTGCATCTTCGCTCCATGCTTTGAAGTTTACCTGATCACTGACTTTGACCGGTAAATATAAATCCTGATCTGCGGCAATCTTCTGGAATAATGCCTGCAGATTCTCTGCTGCTATCTTATACATACATTATCCCCTTTCTGCCACGATACTCGGCTCAACATCTTCAAATGTAAAGTTTGTAAGAGGTCCCTTGGATGTTGAATCCTCTCCTGCCTGATATTCACCATAAAATGTATCAATATCTTTGATAAATTTACGATTGAACAGGTGAAGCGGAATTCCCTGAGGACATACTCTGCTGCATTCGCCGCAGTCTGTACATCTTCCTGCCACATGGAATGCACGGATGATATGGAACATCTTCTCTTCGAAAGAGTCCACGTTTGCTTTCTGCGCACTGTCAAACTTATTGCTGTCGAATACACATTTACGGCAGCTGCATGCAGGACAGACATTACGGCAGGCATTGCAGCGGATACATTTGCTTAACTGGCTCTGGAAGAATGCAAATTTTTCTTCCGGGCTCATTGCTTCGATCTTCTCTACTTCTGCAAAACGATCTGCATCTTTTGTGTCTTTGGACTCACCGATAAGTTCATCATAAATCTTATGTTCTTTTCCTTTACATACGTGACATCTTTCAAGCATTGCATCTTTGTATGCACAGGTCTTCTCACCATAGATTGTCTGAATAGTCAGTGTTTCTGCCTCATCTGTGATCTCTGCACCGGAAATGCTTTCGATACCTTTGATTCCCTGTTTACGGATTCTCTCGATATCCAGTTTTCCTTTACATCCAACACCAATGATATAAGCTTTCTCACGGTCTACACGATGCTCTTTGATCAGCTGATTAAAGCTGTATGTATCACATGGTTTTAAACAAACCAGTGTCTTGCCTTCCAGTTTGGAAGCTTCGATCATATATTTGCTTAAGTTTGCACCGCAGAATCCGTTATATACAAAATCTTTCAGAGATTCTTCTGTTTCAAAGTAAGCCGGTTCCGGATTGTAAGGCAGATCTCCGGCTTTCCATCCCAGAACTCTTGCAACTGTACCGTCAGCAAGCAGTTCTTTTGCACGATTTATCAGCTCCTGCATCTTAAATCCTCCAATCTTACGTTCTTACCAAGTGAATGGATCTTCTCTACAAACTCATTCATAGTCTGGGAGAATTTTACACCTTCAGCAGCGGAAACCCATTCTACTCGTGTTCTTCCGTTTTCCACACCGATGTAGTCCAGCATGGAGAAAAGAAGTGTCATACGTCTTCTTGCATAGTAGTTACCTGTGCTGTAATGACAGTCTCCAGGATGACATCCACACATGATCACACCGTCAGCACCTTTCTCAAAAGCACGGAGGATGAACATTGGATTGACACGGCAGGAACATGGAACACGGATGATCTTTACGTCAGCCGGGTAAGAAAGACGGCTGCTTCCTGCAAGGTCTGCACCTGCGTAACTACACCAGTTACAGCAGAATGCTACAATCTTAGGTCTGAATTCTTCGTTTGTTTCTATCGACATATTGCATCTACCTCCGCGATAATCTGTCTGTTGGAAAAGCCTTGCAGATCCATAGCACCAGACGGGCAGGCTACTGTACAAGCACCGCATCCCTGGCAAAGTGCTGTATTTACAACGGCTACTCTTCTTGTTTCACGGATACCGTGGTCATTTACCTGTTTATCCTCATAGGAAATTGCTCCATATGGGCAGACATTTGCACATGTAGAACATCCGTTACATAACAGTTCATCGGATTTTGCTGTACATGGGTTGGTTGTCAGTTTATCTTTGGCAAGAAGGCCGATTGCCTTAACTGCTGCTGCGCCAGCCTGTGCAACTGTCTCCGGAATATCTTTCGGTCCCTGGCATACACCGGAAAGGAAGATACCTGCTGTAGGAGATTCTACAGGACGGAGTTTTGCATGGGCTTCTGTGAGGAAGTTGTTTGTATCAATACTTGCTGTAAGCATAGTAGCGATTTTACGAACATCCGGGTTCGGTTCAATGGCTGTTGCAAGAACGACCATATCTGCTTTCTTAAGGATTTGTTTGTTGTCGATCAGGTCAGATCCCTGTACAAGAAGGCTTCCGTCCGGCTGTGGAATAACTTTTCCTACCTGGCCTTTGATGTAGTTTACGCCGTACTGTTCTACGGCTCTTCTGTAGAACTCATCGAAGTTTTTACCTGGAGTACGGACATCAATATAGAATACGGTTACATTTGTATCCGGATATTTATCACGGATCAGCATTGCATGTTTTGCTGTGTACATACAGCAGATCTTGGAGCAATATGGTTTTCCTCTGTCGTCGGAGCAACGGCTTCCAACACACTGGATGAATACCAGTTCCTTCGGAGCTTTTCCATCGGAAAGACGCTCTAAGTGTCCTTTTGTAGGACCTGCTGCGTTCATAATACGTTCCAGTTCCAGAGATGTGATCACATCCTTGCTCTGGCTGTATGCATATTCATCGTATTTGTCAAGTTTGATGGTATCGAAACCTGTAGCAACTACGATTGCACCGTATTTCTGTGTTACGATCTCATCCTGCTGATCGTAATCAATGGCTCCTGCCTGACATACTTTGGAGCAGACACCACATTTTCCTGTTTTAAATTTCAGACAGTTCTCACGGTCGATAACCGGAACATTTGGGATAGCCTGTGCAAACGGAGTGTAAATAGCAGTTCTGTTGTTTAATCCTCTGTTAAATTCATTAGGGATCTTCTTGGACGGACATTTTTCCTGACAGACACCGCAGCCTGTACATTTGTCCATATTTACACTTCTTGCTTTCTTTCTGATATCAACGGTGAAATCACCTACGAAACCGCTGACATGTTCTACTTCACTGTATGTATAGATATTAATCTTCTCATGGGCTGCTGCCTCAACCATCTTAGGTGTGAGGATACATGCAGAACAGTCAAGTGTAGGGAATGTTTTGTCAAGCTGTGACATTCTTCCGCCGATACTTGGAGTTTTCTCTACAATATCTACTTCATATCCTGCATCTGCGATATCCAGAGCTGTCTGGATTCCGGCAATACCGCCGCCGATGATCAGGGCTCTCTTTGTAACACGGCTCTCTCCCGGCTGAAGAGGTGTGTTTAAATTTACTTTTGCGATTGCTGCTCTGGCAAGGATCACTGCTTTCTTTGTAGCCTCTTCCATATCCTTGTGAATCCAGGAACAATGCTCACGGATATTTGCGATCTCCACCATGTATGGGTTCAGACCAGCTCTTTCGGCTGCTTTTCTGAATGTTGCCTCATGCATACGTGGAGAGCATGAACAGACAACGACGCCTGTCAGTTTCTTCTCTTTGATGGCTTCCTGAATCTTAGCCTGGCCTGCTTCTGAGCACATGTACTGGTAGTCTTCTGCATGAACGACACCCGGCTCTTTGGCAGCTAATTCAACAACTTTTTTTACATCTACCGTAGCGGCGATATTACTTCCGCAATGACAGACAAATACACCAATTCTCTGCACGCTGGCTTACCTCCTGTATCTTCTGAATGCACTTACCAGAAGCTGCTGTGGCAGTTCCGGATCAAGAAGCTGTGGTATCTCATCTGCTTTCAGATAATCGCCGCCTTTTTCACGGACAACTAACTGTCTTGCTGCATCGATGATCTTTCCCGGTTTTACATCTCTTGGACAACGCTCTACGCAGGCAAAGCAGGAAAGGCATTTCCAGAGAGATTTTGAATTGACAAGTGCTTCGATATCTTCGTTTACAACATAGGATACAAACTGATGTGGCTTGATATCCATTTCATTGAATGACGGGCAGGTAGCAGAACATTTTCCACATTTCATACATTTCAGCGGATTGGTTCCCGAGATCTCTTTGATTTTCTCTGCTGCTGAATGCTGGTCTCTCATTTTGCCACCTCCTCTTTTACTCCGAGGGCTTCTGCAAGGAGCTCTGTGAAATAATATACAGGCAGTTCGCTGGAAGCGTTTTTATTTAAATTATATTTACACAATGGACAGGCTGTGATCAGCATATCTGCGCCAAAGCCTTTCGCACTGTCTTCGATCTTCTGACACATGTTCTGGGACATTTCTTTTTCTTTCAGAGAAATGTATCCGCCGCAGCATTCGTTTCTGTACGGATAGACCACCGGTTCTGCACCAAGTGCACGGATGAAATCTTCCATGATGGTCGGATTCTCAGGATCATCGAATGCCATGATCTTGCCCGGACGTAATAAAAGACATCCGTAATAAGCTCCGATCTTCTTTCCTGTAAGCGGGTTTACTACTTTCTCTTTCAGCTTGTCAAAACCGACTTTGTCGCGAAGTACTTCCAGATAATGGAGTACTGTGGTTTCCCCTTCGTATGGCTCGTCAAGCTGCATGTAATTGTTTGCTCTGGTGCGGATATCTTCCACATTTTTCATGTCGTCATTGACACGTTTGATCACGTGATGACAAGCAGAGCAGATTGTTACCAGATCCTGGCCCTTTTCTTTGGCCTGATTGAGAGCACGTACGGAAGAAAGTTTCGTTGCGATCTCGTCAGTTCCCAGAGGATAAACACCTCCGCAGCACTGCCAGTCTTCGATCTCTTCCAGTTCAAACCCAAGTGCTCTGGCGCTGGCTCTGGCATACTCGTCCAGATCTTTCGCCTTGTTTCTCAGGGTACAACCCGGATAATAACTGTACTTCATACTTAACATTATCCTTTCTTAGTTGTTCAGGTAAATTCGTGTTGCAGTTAGTGCCTGCTAATCTTTGTCATTTTTTTAACAATGTATAGGCAAAAATATAAATCAAGTCTAATACAATTACTTTTTATATCTTTTTTGAGACATAGAAAATAAAAGAGTTCGCACACCCTTCCTCCGCAATTAAAGGAGTGTATCAGCTCGATTTCCGACACATATTATATCATATTGATAACATTTTAACAAGAGGTTTTTGATATTTTTTGCATCAACACCTCTGCTTATCTCTTCCTGATCTAAATTAACTTTTTCAAACAGATTAAGTCATCCGCTTTTCTATTTACTCATATTACTCATAATCAGACTTTCGTTTCAGAAACCTGAAAAAACAATGCCTTTTTTGAAAAAGCAATACCTTTTTCCATTTCTGTTTTAATTCATAACAGTCAAAACTCCTTTGCCTCCGCTGCAAAATGGAATTTTGACTCATGAATAAAAAAGGAGTAAACAGTAACTTTCTGTTATCCGGAAGAGTGAGGTGACTTTCTCACTCTCCCGGATCATTCGTCTGATTTATGATTAATCAAGGTCAATCTGAGCAATAATTTCTTTGAGTGCATCCGCACTCTTCTTAAGCTGTTCAATCTCAGCTTTTGTCATTCTCATTGGAACTTTACCCTGTACCCCGTTTGGTCCTACCAGAGTTAAGGTACTTAAGCATACATCTTCAATTCCATATTCTCCATGCATCATGGTAGAAACTGTGGAAATAGACTCAGAAGAAGATACCAGTAAGCTGCAGAGCTTGCATACAGAAGAAGATACTGCATAGAAAGTTGCACCTTTCTTGGAGATGATCTCACCGCCGGACTTCTGTACATAGGTAAGCATTGCTTCTTTGTCGATCGGCTCGATATCTTTTCCGAGCTTTTTCTCCAGTTCATAGTATTCATCCACACTTACACCGGAAATATAAGCTCCGGACCATGGAATAAAGGATGTATCACCATGCTCACCAAATACATAAGCATGAATATTGCTCTGTGCAATCTGGAAATGCTCGGATAATCCGCAGCGTAGACGTGCAGAGTCAAGGATGGTACCGGAACCAAGGATCTGGTTCTCCGGAAGTCCGGAAATCTTTGTAAATACATAAGTCATAATATCGACCGGATTGCTTACGATCAGATAAAGAGCGTTTGGTGCAGCCTTTACAATCTCCGGTGTGATGGACTTCAAGATATTTACGTTTGTCTGTGTAAGTTCAAGTCTCGTCTGTCCCGGTTTACGTGCGATACCGGATGTGATGATAACGATGTCAGAGTCTTTGGCATCTTCATAATCTCCGGCAATGATAGAGATAGGATCTCTGAAGCAGGTTCCCTGGATGATATCCAGAACTTCGCCTTCTGCTTTCTGTTTATTGATATCGATCAGAACGATTTCAGATGCAATATCCTGACTTGATAAAGTGTACGCAATGGTGGCACCGACACTGCCGGCTCCAATGATAGTAATTTTACTGCTCATAATCTTAATACTCCTTTTCTCCTAACAAAATTGACGTCTTAATGATAACACATTGTCAAAAAATTGACAAGAGTTTTTGTACAGAAATCCGAACAATTTTTAAATTCCAATTTTTGTTTTGGATCATGAAATTGTTTGTAAGTTTGATATAATTTTCACATTTTCCTATTGGAGTAGATACTTGCAATTCGTTTGCTGCATATTCATAATTAAATGTGAACTTCCAGTTTTTTTCCGCCTAAATCGAGTGTCGCTATATCTGCGACTCAAAATAATTCTATTTTTCCGTCTTTTCTCCATCTGATCCTGCATTCAAAAAGTTCATGATCTCCTCATATGACCGCCCACTTTTTACAACCGCTGACAGGATCTCTTCTTTTCTTATGGCATCTCGCTTGTCTAACAGTTCTTTCAGATTTGCGCTGTTGCCTGGTCATACTTTTTCTTCGCTGCGATCACATCAGCCTCTGCTTTTTTCAGTTCCTTACTCAGCTCTGATGCAAAATATTTTATACTGTTCGCATTCAGTCCAAAGGCTTTCAATATTACTTTCTGATTCGCTGTTACTGCATGATCCAGACAGTATATATTGTCCAACTGACGTACCATTTCTATTTTTTCCAGCTCTTTTATTGCCGCCGATACCGTTATATAGTTCGGTTTCTTATCCGGTTTTTTCATCTCTTCTTTTAGTTTTATATACCTCTTGCAGCGCACTATCATGGATACAAATCCAACAAATATCTTCGCTCTTGCTGATTCTTCTGACTACACCCGGATGCTTTATCCAGCATGAACTGAAGCTGGGAGATATCGTTCAGACTTCCTGGATATTTTTCATAAAATAATGGTTCCTGATTATGAGTATCATACGCAACTGCATAATTAAATACCAGCTCTCCCATATCTACTTTCGGATGTCCAAATTCAACCATTTTTATATCTCCAGCCTGACAGTTTTTATTCGTTGAATCATAAGAAATATAAATCTTTTCACGGTAATTCCGTGACTCATTCCATGTATTCAGAAAGCCTGTACTCTGGTCATCTGTTACTGAATTCAGGAAATCTGATACGGTTGAATCGCTGTATTGTTTCATCTTTTCCGTAAAAAGTGGATGGTTGTATGTATAATCCGAATAGTACTGTGCTGCATTGTTTTCTGCTATAATCAAATAAACAGCCAGATCTAAAAACAGACCCATATCACGTGATCCAAAATACTTTCCAAGGATATCTTTTAAACTGCATTCTTCTATGATCTTACGCAGTACAAAGTATGCTCCTCCCCTGAGACAGCTGCTTCTGGAAGTCCTGTTTTTGCTTTCCGGAAGTTCTGCATCGGGGAAATATTTCAGGAAATTTTGATTCGGTTTCATGAGTTCCGGATCCGTATCTGATAGTTTTCCGATCGTTACTCTTTTGGGAAAAGTATACTTCCGGGATGGATCATAAACCCGGTCATACTCATACTCTATATATACAACATTTGACTTTTTTCTCCGTGTGATCTTGCCTTTTACGGTTGATACTTTCACTAAAAAATCCAGATACATAGCGCCCTCCTTTTAGGCGGTTATTCGCCTAAATTAATTAGGCTATATTTCCCGGCTATCTGCAATGGAAAACCGCAGAAACCCGGGATTTTTTATAATTTTATTTTGTTCTTTTTTCTTTAGGTGGAAAAATTACTGGAAGTTCACATTAAACAACCGTTACACATTTTATCAGCAAGAGCTTTAACTTTTTCTAATACGAACAAATCCCCAACCACTGCTTATTGCTTTTTGCAATTTAAGCAGTGGTTGGGGATTTCCCTGATTTTTGATTCGGTTAAGTACAGTATCTGAAAGCTTTATCTGTCAGAATACGTGCAAAGATTAGCCCTAATGGCAACGCTGCAATGATAAGGATCGCAGACGCAAACCAGGATGCAGCTACTGATAATGACATAATACCAAGATTATAAAATCCTCTGTATAAATATAATCCCGGAACCATGATAACGATTGAGGGAACTGTTACAGATATCCTTGGATATCCGACTTTATTCTTCAGCAGGGACGCCAGAAGTCCCGCAGTAAGTGCACCAATAAATGCGGCTGCAGCAGGAGGAATATTTGCAAGGTCTACCAGTTCCAGTCTCAGAGTATTGGCAACTGCTCCTATCCCGGCTGCTGCGACTGCCAGACGAACCGGGCTGTTAAACATGATAGAGAATCCAAACACTCCGCAGAAACTTGCAAGAAGCCTGAATAAGATCCACTGTTCCGTTGACAGTGAAAGTTTTATAAAATCTACAGGTTTCAGATGCAGAATCAGGGCCATGATCCACGCTGACATAGTTGCTACCAGAATAACGATCAAAGCATACATCAGACGTTCCATTCCGGAACGCATATCCAGTTTGGCAAGGTCAATACCACTGGTAATGAATGGAAATCCCGGTATGATGAACAGCATGGCACAGATATATCCGGCCTCATGCTGAACAGAAATCCCAAACAGTATTTCTCCCAGTTTGAGCATACCTGCATATGCAAAACATGCCAAGGATACAGAGGATACAATACATAAGAATAATGTAAAATGGTGTTTGGTCAGTTTGCAGCGGAGATAATTTCCAATTCCTGCCCCGACAAATGCACAGAACATCTCGATCGGACCGCCCCCAAGAAGGAATGTAAATCCGCAGCATGCGATCGCTGCAGCAAGTCCCAGTGCAGGCGGGGAATATAGACCATGTGTTTTTTCAACATTGTCAAGAATGTATGCAGCTGTTCTCCTGACATATGTTTTCCTTCTTCTTCAAAGTTTCGGATAAAGTGTTCCAGACGATTTAACTTCAAAGTATTTACGCCTGTATTAGTCAGGCACAACGACTGGGTAAAACCATTTTCTCCGTCATAACATGTATATTCAATGGACATCAGACCAATATCCGCCGTACACGTAATGCCAAGTGCTTCTGCCAGTGTATTCATGGAACTTCTCACTCTCCATGCTCCGGTACCGCATGAGAGAAACATAATCCCCACACGTCCGATAACGGATGCTTTCTCTGCGATGCTGGAATCTACAACTGGTACATTTTCCCCATTTTCATCTGTATACTCATGCCAGGCAACATCCATATGGTTCTTTTTAATCACTTCCTGCGGCATTTTTCTCACTTCCTCATTCTATATTGTCAATCGGATAAAATCATCCGCTTTGCTACTTGCTTGATTTGTTAAAGCTGCAGACTGTCATTTCCTGCTTTCTCCATCATTTTCTCTCTGCATGCCAGTACGATTCCGTCAATCTCGTCTAAATGCTGCAGCATTTTTTCTCAAATTCATGGATAGGAAGAAGAATTCCAATTTCATCATAGGGTTTATCCGGATTCTCTTTCTTCAGACCTGTTTCCTGTCCGTAGTATACCATGGCTCTTGGGGCTTCTTCCTGAATCTTCTGGAAAGCATCCCATACAACGGCATATGCCTGTGCTTCTGTCAGACCCAGTTTACAGGTATCCGGAAGTGCATAAAGAGCCAGAATGCCACGTTTACGGTTATCTTTTTCCTCCGTAATGTTCAGACCCTCTGTATAGGTACGGACAAGATCATAACCATCTGCAAGATACAGCGCAGATCTGGGGGCACATTCATGATGTTCATATGTTTCCTTGAATTTTGCATATTCTCTGGCTGAAACCTTTTCCCCGGGAAGAAGTTCTCCGGCTGCATCTGTAAGGAGCACCGGGTTCTCTCCTGCTTTTCCGTGGAATTTCTTCGGGATCAGATAAGCCTCCCTTAACAGGTCAAACATACTTCTGCCGCATAATTCCAACAGCAGTGCACTGATATCACCGTTCTGGTACGCATGAAACAATACCTGCAGGAAATGATCTCTGTCATTATCTGTCAGACGATGGTCGTCATCTATATGGTCATAAAAAACTCCGCTTAATCGTCCGGATGCTTCCGGCGAAGCCAAAATTTTAGAAAAAATTGTTTCTACTGCTTCTTCTCTTGGCAAAACTGTACTCATAATTAACTTCCCCTTTCCAATCGTGTCAGATTTTTTTTTCGATTTTCATTATAGTCTTGCTTTTAGTAATGTCAACATAAAAAGAGGGAATTTTCTGATATCAATTTTACATAGATGCAAGCTAAAAATTATATAAAAAAGACATTCCATCCACTGGGGTAGAATGTCTTTTCTCATAACTTATATGATTCTTTTGAAGTTACGTTCTATATACACAGTGGAAACCATTTTTCGATTACACACTGATGTACTTTTTCTTTTTTATCGTAGTTGATCCCCACCAGCAAAATATCTCCTGTATACTGCTGTAATGACTCTGGATATTTTCGTTCTTTTATCTGATTCAGAGCAGTTTCTGCGTCTTTGTTCCATTTCAATTCGACGAGTAATGCAGGATAATAGTCTCTGTACAATGGCTTGGGGATGAAAACGAAATCTGCGAAGCCTCTTCCTGTCGGGAGTTCCCGGATTGGCTTAAAATAGTATTTTATTGCACTTAGGTACGCAATACTGAGTACGCTACTCAGGGAATTCTCGTTGTTGTACTGAATCACTGAGGTGTATTCTGCATGGATTTTCTCTATCTGTTCAGCAACTGTTTCTGCATCCATTTCCCAGGTGGCTTCCAGCAGTTTCTCAGATTCCTGCTGGAATTCGATCAGTTCATTCCATTTATTTCGTTTGGTTGCGGCACGAAATTCCTGACGAATTTCTTCATTAGGAATGTAAGCTCTCTGGGTTCTCTGGTCGTAGGCGAGGTAACCCAGGTGGATCAGCAGAGTCAATACATCATCTTTATCTGCGAAGCTGACCATATCATTCTGAAATTCATTGACATTTACTTCTACGGAGGAACCGGACAGCATCTCTATGATGGATGTCCGCAGACCATCAAAATCCATATTGATCAGTGGCAGGATTGACAGATAGGTTCCTGTCTGTGACCAGTAGCTCTGGAATGTCCGCATAATTGTCAGATTTACTAACGCATTTGGATTATATACATGGTAATCTCCAAGACGGTAACCATCGTACCACCGCCTCACTTCTGCAAAGTCTATCTCATATTTTTCACACAAATCGATTACTTCATCTTCATTAAAACCGATATATGGTGTCAATGGGCCGGCATTAAGCATTGTAAACTGGGTGAAATTATTTAAGGCAGACTGGTTCTTAATTTCTTTATCGGCAAAATTCCGGTCAGATATGCAAGTGCGATATATTTTGATGCCTCAATTCCTTTAAACATGTTTCTGAGAAAGTCAATATACATTTCCTGTGCTGCCTGATTATGGGCTTCATCACGGATCAGAACATCCCATTCATCAATGATTACAATAAACTGTTTTCCTAATACAGTATTAATGCGTGCCATTGCTCCATATATAGTGCTGTTTTCCACCAGATTGACTTCAGGATAAGTCTCTCTTAATTCGGAAACAACGATATTCGTGATATATGAAATTAAATTCTCACTGGAACCTGCTGATATACAGCACCATTGTACATCAAAATGAATGACATCATATTTATTTAAATGTTCGTAAAAGTCCGGACATTTGCTGATTTCCAGTCCTGAAAACATTTTTTCAGTGTCGCATCCTTTACTGTAATATGCAGTCAGCATATCTACAGTAACAGATTTCCCGAATCTGCGCGGACGACTGTTACATATAAACCTGGCATTTGTGCCCAATACTTTATTTGTATATTCCAATAATCCCGTTTTGTCTATATATACTTCTGAATTGACTGCACACTGAAATGCTGCAGCATTCGGATTTACAAACATACCCATTATCTCACCCTCCCTCTTTATTATTGATAGCTTTTCTGTCTTCTTATACAGCATCTTATAACCTCCTTGATAAATATGTTCAGGAGTTCCTGTCTTTTAGAAAACTCCTGCTAAAAATAAATAGTGAAAATTAAAGCATGACTTTTCTGAAAGAACAGATTCATGATCTGTATATGAATTGAGATTTGGCTGTAACTGTCGAAAATACCGGGCAATTACATAGATTTAGATAATTAGAAAATATGCTTTTGTTTATCATAGCATACCGGAACTTATTGGGCAAGAGACAAAAAAGAGTCTGATGCATAAACCTATATGTTTTATGCATCAGACTCTTTTGATTTTTGATAATTATCCTGTCAGGAAAATATAATTATTTTCCACAGCAGTTTTTATATTTCTTTCCACTTCCGCAAGGACATGGATCGTTTCTGCCGATTTTTTTGTTTGTTCGCCGGTAGGCACCGTTCTCATCGCTGTCCCACTGGATTTCACCTGTTTTCGGCTGTCTCTGTGGATATTCCTCATAGTACGGAGGGATTCCTTCATAGTAAACTGCATATCTGTTATAATCCTTCAGCAACTTTTCGCGCAGACGGTTGATGTCCGCTGTGTTGTTCAGAAGTCCGATATAATCTTTTACAAATTTATAGCTGTCCGGGTATTCTTCGCGGACAACGTCAAATTCTTTCCTGATATCCGGCCATTTTTCCAGAAGTCGAAGTTTCACATCCAGTTGCATGAAACGTCTGAACTCAGGATCCTCATCATCCGGTTCCATCACTCTGCACATTTCTTTTGTAAAATCTGATAAACGCTCATCCATTTCCATACCAAACAGATGAACATAAGAAGCAAATTCATTCCAGATTTTTAATGTTTCTTTATCCGAAAGATGACGTCTGATTTTTTCAATAATTTTAAGAATTCTGTTCAGGTCAGGAGCATCCTGATATTTCTGGGATACCAGGATTGCGCCCACAATATTAATAAGTTCTTCCTGATATTCTTCCAGATAAAGAGAGGCTTCCTCAATAAATGCTTCAAAACGCTGGATTGCTTTTTCATAATCTGTACTGCTTTTTGCTGCGCTGCTCATCATAATAAGTCCGGTAAATGCATTAAGTGCGTCATACATGTATTCTTTCAGATTTTTCTCTGTCTGATCCAGAAGCTCCCACAGACAGTTGATTCCTTCACGGAATTCTCCGCGGCTCTGGCAGTTTATGGAGTATGCAGAAAGAAACTCGTTATCCCGAACACCTGCATTGTAAGCATCCCGAAATGCAGTCATTGCTTTATTGTAATAGCCTCTGTCAAAATAGGAAATTGCCAGTTCCTTTTTATAGTATGCTTTATCCGGAAACCTTTTTGCCAGCTTTTCCATCGTTTTTATAGCTTTTCCCAGGTTTCCGCACCAATTCTGGCCTCTGTACAGATAAAATAAGAACCCTTCTGCTTCTCCGTAAGCAGAAATGGCTTCTTCCGCCATTTTCACCATACGTTTTGCATCCTGAGCACGCATTGCATCCTGCAGCCATCCAATAATCTTTCTGGCATAGGGATCATCCGGCACACCTAACATCAGTTCTTTACTTTCATCTTCTTTGCCGGAAGTAATATTTTCATAAGCCTCTCTGATCTCCTGAAAACGTTCCGGATCTTTTTCCGGTGAAAACTGGCGCACTAATCTGAAATAAGCACGTTTCACTGCTTTTTCATCTGCATCCTCTGAAAGTCCAAGTACTTCATAATCTTTTTTTGCCATCTTATTATCCCTCCAGTTCGATCAGCTCCCGGATCTCATCTGCCAGTTCATCCGCTTCTTCTGTGTTTTCTTCCAGAATTGCCTTTTTCAGCAGATACAGAAGCTCCTGTATCTCGGCAAGCAATTCATCTTCTTTGTTTTTCTTACATCTAGTTTCAAATCTCTCTCCTCGTCGGATCACTGTTCTGTATTCTCCTGCGCAGGAGGACTGTTTCCATTCACTTACATCTGTCTTTTTCTTTCCGGAATCCATCAGATCAATGGTCACTGCCATATCCTTATGTGTGTTTACTATCGTAGCTTTTACATCAAGGATTCCATTCTGATTATAGGAGAACTCCACATCAATACTTTCCTCTCCTGCTTTTCTTTCAGGGATTCCCTCCAGCATAAAATTCCCCAGAAAATGATTTCTGCTGACTTGTCTGGATTCTCCCTGGTAAACAGCAATCTCTGTTTTGTTCTGATAATCCCAGGAAGTCCAATAGGTCTCTTTCTTAGTAACCGGAATCGTTGTATTTCTCGGAATGATCGTGCTCATACAGTCTGCTGTGATTCCGTCCCATACCTGAATTCCCAGAGTATAGGGGCATACATCTGTCATGATCAGCGCATCCGCTCCATCCAGTTCTCCGGCAATGATTCCGGCCTGGATTGCTGCTCCCTGTGCCACACTGAAATCAGGATCTATGGCATGATCCGGCTTTTTTCCCAAGAGTGCCTCAATGTCTCTGGCAACCAGCGGAACTCTGGTAGAACCACCTACCAAAAGAAT
Organism: Ruminococcus sp. AF41-9; assembly: GCF_003477525.1. Classification (GTDB taxonomy): domain Bacteria; phylum Bacillota; class Clostridia; order Lachnospirales; family Lachnospiraceae; genus Blautia_A. The sequence goes on along the minus strand of NZ_QUDO01000009.1, from coordinate 12,566 downwards.
ATGATCCAGTTCCTCTTTGGCAATTCCCGCATCTTCCAGAACCCTCCGGACCGGATTATGAGTCCTTTTTATCAGGTCACCGATCAGTTCTTCAAAGAATTCTCTGGTCACTGTTTCCTCCAGTGCTGCAGGAATCCCGTTTTTCTCCGCAAGCATGGGAATCTGCACCTGCACACTGTCCTGAGTGCTCAATGCAATTTTACACTTCTCTGCTTCCTCTTTTAACTTTGCAGCTGCATATACATTTCCCTCCAGACTGATTCCATGTTTCGTTTCAAATCGGTTTCTCAGCCATGTGATCAATGCTTCGTCAAAATCCTTGCCGCCCAGCCGGTTATCTCCTGCACTGGCTTTTACTTCCAGAACTCCCTCGAACATTTCCAGGAGTGTGACATCAAAGGTTCCCCCACCCAGATCATAGACCAGGACATAGCTTTCCTCTTCCATGTGGTCAAGGCCATAGCTGAGTGCGGCTGCTGTAGGTTCATTAATAATGCGTTCCACCTGAAAACCTGCCAGATTTCCCGCCTCTACTACTTCCCTGCGCTGTCTGTCATCAAAATAGGCAGGAACAGATATCACAGCTCTGGAGATCTCTTCTCCCAGATGCTGTGAGGAATATGCCTTTACATATTTCAGGATCTCAGCGGAAATTTCAGCAGGTGTGAAGGTCTTTTTGCCCAGTCTGATCTGCTCTCCTGTGCCGATTTTTCGTTTCACTTCAATTACTGTACGTTCCGGTGCCAGAAGATACGAAGCCTTTGCCTGTTCTCCTACTGTGATTTTCCCTGTTTCATCAAGCCCTACTGCTGACGGAGTAATATTCTGCTGATCAGGATTGGGGATCATATGTACCTGTCCATCAGTAAAAATGGCTGCTTCTGTTGTTGCGGTTCCAAGATCGATTCCTATTATTTTTTCACTCATTTTGGGTCTCCTGAAATTTATTTTTTATACACACAGACCTGTGCTTTTTTTATTACCTGTCCCTGATAGAGCAGTCCCGGAGCATATATTCTGGAAATGATACCGTCGACTGTTTCCTGATCTGTTTCTTCAGTTTTAATGATATCATGTAATCTGTAGTTGAATGGTTCCCCTACAGTACCGATTTCCTGAATTTGTGTCAGAGAGCCAACCTGTTTTCGCTTTTGACTCATCATCCGGAATTGTTCATGCCATCCCTCTCTGCCTATTCCTTGATAATCTTTCGTTATCTGCACTTCAGACTTATATTTCCACTGTCAGTCTGGATCAACAGATTGCCGCCCGTTCCCTTCTGTGTGTAAGAAATATCACCGTCATCCTGGTCTTCCATTCGCTTACCGGTCAGCACATCATCCACATTGATATTTCCCATATCAGTGTTCACCTGTATTTTTCCCGTTTATCCTCCTCTTGTTTTATCTCAGAATAGCACACTTTTCTCTCTTTGCAGTCGCATAGCAGGGATATTCTCTTATGCGTCTATTAACATTATACCATCTATCATCCCAACAGCAAGATAAAATGCTGCCAGCCACCTTCTGTAATAACTGGTTTATCTGACAGTTTTGTGTTAATATAAAAGCAACAGAATACATTTAAAGATGGGAAGGGTGTAAAATGGATATTTCAGATTTTATAAAGACAGCAAAAGATTATAATGTTCTTGGGATCAAGGTTTCAAAAGATAATGAACTTGCAGCAGAGTGGTACAGTGAACCGGAATGCAGGAGAAACATTTATTCTGCAACAAAGAGTTTCACATCCTGTGCAGTTGGATTTGCTGTTCAGGAAGGACTGATCTGTCTTAATGAAAAACTAACGGAAGCATTTGAAGGTGACTTACCAGAACATATAGATGAGAACCTGAAAGAAGCAACTGTCCGTGATCTTCTTACCATGTGTCTTGGACAGGAGAAAGGCAGTCTGATGGGAGAACAACGACCATTATATGAAGAAGATAACTGGGTAAAAATGTCGCTGGCTATTCCCTTTAAGTATAAGCCAGGTACATATTTTGTATATAATAATGTAGGTCCCTATCTGGCAGGTATTCTTGTACAGAGACGTTCAGGCTGCGATCTGGTTTCTTACCTTACACCCAGACTTTTTTCCAACCTTGGAATAAAACGTCCTACATGGGAGACTGATCCACTTGGAAACAGTTTTGGTGCAGGCGGATTATTCCTGACCCTTTCTGAGCTTCACAAATTTGGAATGTTTTATCTTAATAAAGGTAAGTGGAATGGAAAACAGATACTGTCCGAGAAATGGATAGAAGAAAGTACAAAAGCAGCGGATGTGGGACACTATGGTTATCTTTTCTGGCGGGGCGAATATAATTCTTTCCGGGCAGATGGAAAATACTCTCAGATATCTATGATCCTGCCCCAGAAAAACGCAGTCGTTTCGTTTGTTTCAGAATGCCGCAGGGGAGAAGAACTTCTGAGAGCAGTTTATGAGCTTGTCTGCGCAAAACTGTAATATCTTTTTCTGAAATTTATAACCTGCATTCTCCCACAGGTATTATTGTGGAAAAATCGGAATAACAAAAGGACAGGCTTGTCAAAAAACAAAAACCTGCTAAAAAGTTTTTAACTTTTCTTAGCAGGTTTTTGTTGTACTAATCCGTCAGATTATTTTGTAATGTACTGATCAGTTCTTCTATAACAATCGGCTTGGATAAAAATCCATTCATACCACATGCCAGTGCTTTCCTTCTGTCTTCGTCAAAAGCATTGGCAGTCATGGCAAGGATCGTGATTCCCGCCAGTGAAGGATCATCCAGTGAACGGATCTGCTCAGTAGCCTCATATCCATTCATTACAGGCATCTGCACATCCATAAGCACCAGGTCATAATCACCTGGTGTTGAATTCTTAACTTTCTCCACAGCCTCTGCTCCATCTTCCGCTGTATCAACCCGAAAACCATATTCACTAAGGAGCGCTACTGCAATTTCACTGTTCAGTTCATTATCTTCCACAAGCAGTATGCGCCTGCCTCTGAAATCTGAACTTGCTGCCGGAAGGATATTATCCTCTGCCCCGGCCTGTTTCTGGCCGATTGCAGCCATCAGAGTCTCTCTGATATCTGACATAAACATAGGCTTGGAGCAGAATGCAGTCACCCCTGCTGCCCTGGCTTCCACTTCAATATCTGACCAGTCATAAGCAGTCAGGATAATGATCGGCGTATCGTCACCAAGGCTACGGATCTGACGGGTAACTTCAATGCCGTTCATATCCGGAAGACGCCAGTCAATGATATAAGCATGGAATGCATCACCCATTTCCATAGACTGTCGTGCGCGGAGAACAGCCTCCTTACCGGAAAGTGTCCATTCCGAACGCATTCCAACCTTTACAAGCATCTTAGTCACACTGTCACAGGTATTGAAATCATCGTCTACTACCAATGCTTTCAGACCTTCCAGCTCTGCGATTTTCTCTATACGGTGGTTCTCAGGCTGAATCCGCAATGGCAGACGGATAATAAATTCAGTACCTTTGCCCTGTTCTGTCTGAACCTCAATGGTTCCGCCCATCATATCCACGATGTTCTTGGTGATAGCCATGCCCAGTCCTGTACCCTGAGTCCTGCTTACAGTGGAAGTCCGCTCTCTCTCAAAAGGAGAAAAGATCTTCTGTACAAATTTTTGACTCATGCCGATTCCGTTATCCTTTACCCGGATTTCGTACAGTTCACAGCCTCTCTGTGTACCCGGATACTCTCTCAGCCGGACAGAAACGGTTCCGCCTGCAGGAGTAAACTTGATCGCATTGGATAAAAGATTCAGCAGCACCTGATTCAGCCTCGTCTTGTCACAATAAACATCCTCATTGGTAACATCCATGACATCCATGTAAAGCTCCAGCTGTTTCGCATGGATCTGTCCGCTGATAATGGTTTTCAGATCATGAAGAACCTCTGACAGACTGACTTCCGTTTCTTCCAGATGAATCTTTCCACTCTCAATACGGCTCATATCCAGGATATCATTGATCAGTGAGAGCAGATGATTACTGGAGGAAAGAATCTTACCCAGATAATCCCGCACCCTTTCTTTATCATCAATGTTGCTTACAGCCAGTGTGGTAAAACCAATGATCGCATTCATTGGTGTCCGGATATCGTGAGACATATTGGAAAGGAAGGTGCTCTTTGCCTTGTTTGCAGTCTCCGCAGCGCGGACCGCCTCAGAAAGGGCCTGATTCATTTTTCTGTCAGAGGTACGATCTGACAGAACCAGGATATATTTCTTTTTTCCGTTTACCTCGCTGCCCATTGCAACATTATGAAACCAGCGGTGTTCTCCTGTTTTCTGATGAACATATTCAAAATCCCATTCCTGCTGTTCATGAACCTGGATTTCTTCCAGATAATTCTTCTCCGGATCTTCAACATCCCCGGGATACAGTTTTCCCAGGACACGAATATCTTTATGGATCTGTTCTACTTTAATTCCCAGCAGTTTTTCCACATTGGGACTGACGTAATCTGTTTTATATGTTTTGGCATCCAGCATCAGGAAAACGTCATCCACATTCATTGAAAGCTTTTGAAACAGTTCGTCCCTGTACAGGATCTCAGTATCCTTTCTCTTCAGGTTTACCCTGTTTTTCCGGAGAATAAATCCAATAAAAAGACCGGCAATACACACCGCTACTGCACTTACAAGCAGCATAGTACTGCGCTGCAGAGCATTCATACTGGCATTGACGATATCAGCCTGGACAAGTCCCAGAAAGATCCAGTCCTGAGGTTTGGATTTCTCATAAACCAAATAGTAATCCTCTCCATCCAGATTTATCAGCATGGCATCTGTATGTCCTTCCTTAAACTCTTCTGAAAGCTTAAGGATTTCTTTTTCAGACAGAGTAGAATGTTCTCTCAGAATCCCAAAGAAATTATACACCTCTCCCCATGCCTCAGAAGAATGATCCACAACAACACGGCCATCCGGATGAACCACATAACTCTGGGCATTTCCATTGAAAGCAGAAATATTCAGCACATTTACGATATCAGAGTTTTCATAGGCAATGGCAATGGCATCATATTCAAAGCCCTGATAACTTCCATGAGCCTGGGAGTGGCAAAAACAAGGAGCTGGGATTTTCCGGGAACCGTTGCATTGGTTATCACATCATTTCCCTGCCGGATCTCATCTTCAATATTTTCCTGCAATCCCAGATACCCGGTTTCACCTGTTGCCATCTTATAGTTCCCGTCCGCTGACAGGAAATAAAAATCTAAAAAGCCTGCATCTTCCTGTACTTTCTCTATATACTCACGAATTTCACTTTCATCGGAAGTGTTCTGCAGATATTCCCCCCATATATGGAGATAAGTCAGATTCTTATTTGTCAGCTCACTTAGCATATTATCAGACTGATGAAAAATTTCTGTCAGATGAGAAACACTTTCCTCATAAACAGTCTTCGATACAAACTCAAAATATCGGAAAACAGTCAAAAGGATTCCAACGAATAGGGCAATAAAAATTGCCGTATTCCATCGTTTTCTCGCAACCCGTTTCTTTCTGTTTGTATTATGATTCTTAACATCCATTCTTCTCACCTCAGAGTAATGTAGTCTTCAGGCTCTGCAAGAATGGCATTACCATCTGAAACATATGTTGTCCAGGTATCTTCCACAAAGGTATCCCCTCCATCAAATACAATATTTTCCTCTGCCGGATAAGCTTCCATATATTGTGGTGCTGCAAGGCAGGTCACAGTAAAAGTATCCTTGTCCTGAATCTGTTTTCCATTCTTTGTAACTTTACTCAATGTATAACCATTATCCGTTTCCTTGATTTCTACAGAAATACCACTGAACACAGGCAGAGAGCCGCGGTTAAAGGGGATAAAGCCTCCCTGGTAGCCTTCTACGAAGTTTCTGACCGTTTCCTCCAGTTCTGCCCCACTCATTTCGCTGCTGTAAGCGGAAAGCTCGTTTGGCATGATCATGTCGCCCGCCATTTTTTCTGTATAACCGGCCTTCAGTACATTTCCCGTAAAGCTGTTTCCTGTTGCGATCAGCACATCCGTCCCATAAATACCGCGCAAAGTGTTTGCCATAACAGAATAGGCTTCATTGCCTCCGCTGGTATGGAAACGATTGGAATAAGCTTTCTTTGAATCCAGCACAATATCCTCAGAAGTGGATTTTTCTTCAAGAAGCTGGGAATTAAATGACTGATAAGCCTGCTCTGCATTATATTCTCCTGAGATCATCTTGGACACCACATCTTTGGAAACGGAGAAAAAGTCATTTGACGCAATACGGATATACATATGGTTTTCCTCGATTACAGGTTTCACATCCTGCAGATATTCCGTAAGCTTGAGATCCACATCCTGGCTGTAGCTTAACAGATCCTGTCCATCATAAATGATCCGGTTCTGCGCATCCTCTGAAAGCATTGTGTTCAGTACCTTCATTGCTTTCTTTCTGCGTGCTTCATCTTTGGTCAGGTCACGGTTTAAGGCCACCTGGAAATATGGCGTAGTCATAATCCACTTTTCACCGTTCTGCTGAAAGAATGGCAGGAATGTTGTGTTAATGCCCTGATCCTGGAACATTTTTACACCGGCAGAACTGCCGAAATACATGGCAAGCTTACCACTTTTGTACATCTCAACCACATCATCATAATTCATATCCAGATCATCCTGGCTCAGCCCTGTATCCTGAATAAACTGCTCCATACGTTCAAAAGCCTCCGGCCAGACGGTACTGTCCAGACCTTCTCTCTTTGTATTGTCCGGGTCACTGTAGATGGTACGCCACTTACGTCCATCCACAGAAGACAGCTCTGATGCAGACAGACCCTGCAGTGTTTCCATACAGGTATAATCATAGTAATAGTCTGCAGTAAACCCACGGATGCCCACCTCATCAAATGCCTGGCAGGCAGAAACGAAGCTTTCATAGTCCGTTGGAAGAGGAATATCATACTTTTCAAAAAGATCTTTGTTTACTACAAAGCCATGGGCATCTGCACAGACAGGAAGCCAGTTTACACTGCCATCCTGATTTTTGAAATTGTTAAGGTAGGTATCATAGACAGCACCTGCAGCATTGGTTGTGGAAAGATCCATCAGACTGTCCTTCAGAGGGCTTGCATCATGGAGGGAAAACCTGCAGCAGGTTATAATATCCGGCAATCCGCCGTTTTCATTCAGAAAACGATAGAAATCCAGATCATTATTGCCTACTACAAATTCAACGTTGATATCCGGAAGCTGTTCCTGGATGTATGGCGCATATTTTTCATACAGCTTTGTGCTCCATAAATACACTGTGATGGTTTCTGCATCTTCTTTTTCCGCACTTTTCCCGCCGCAGCCAGACAGAAGTGATACGGCTGTCACCATCGCCAAAAGCACAGCAAGTATCTTATTCCATTTTTTCTTTTTCATTATAACTTCTCCTGATTATGTTTTACTAACTCATTGATCGCTTTTACTAATAACTTTCCATCAACAGGCTTTGCAATATGTTCATCCATTCCTGCTTCCTTTGCTCTCATTCTGTCCTCAGTGAACGCATTTGCTGTCATCGCAATGATCGGTATCACTTTTGCATCCTCTCTGTCCAGAGAGCGGATCATCTTTGCTGCTTCATATCCATTCATAACAGGCATCATAATATCCATAAGAATGACATCAAATTCACCAGGTCTGCTTTTTCTGAATATCTCAACAGCCTCCTGTCCGTTCCATGCTTTGGTCACCATAGTGCCTTCACTCTGAAGCACAAATTCTGCAATTTCCATATTCAGCTCATTATCCTCTGTCAGAAGAACATGCAGCCCCTGGATAGATGTTTCTGTTTTTTCTTCCGTTTCAGTCCTGTCCTTCCTATCTGTGTCAGTCCGGAATGGAATCCGGATCACAAATGTAGTCCCTATGCCTTCTTTGCTTTCAAAGAAAATGGTTCCCCCCATTTTCTCCACCAGTTTTTTTGTGATCGGCATTCCCAGTCCTGTTCCGGTGAATTTTGTGCGGCTTCCTGCATGTTCCTGTGCAAATGGTTCAAAAATGCGTTTCTGGAATGCCTCTGTCATTCCAATCCCGGTATCTCTGCAGACAAATTCCAATGTGGTCATTGCTGTCTGTTTCGATGGGATTTCCCGACAGCTGATATAGACATATCCGTTTTCTTTGTTATATTTCACCGCATTGGACAGAATATTCATCAGGATCCGTTTCACATGCACCGGACTTCCAATAAGATTCCAGTGTGTAACTTCTTTTTCTTCCCAAAGGATCCGGATATTCTGCTCTGTGGCCATCTGTTCGATCACACCCAGTATTTCCTCAGAAATACTGTTCAGATTAAATGGGATTTCTTCCAGAATCACTTCATCTGACTCCAGTTTGCTCATGTCCAGAACCTCGTTTATCAGTTCCAGCAACAGATGGGATGCCTCTTTGATTTTTGCCCTGCATTCCGTCTGTTTCTTCATATCCTCTGCATAATGGTCTGCCACATCGATCATGCCGCAGATTCCATTGATCGGTGTCCGGATATCATGGCTCATTCGCTGTAGAAACTCGGTTTTTGCCTCATTGGCTGCTTCTGCTTTTTTTGCTGCTCTCAGAAGTTCTGCTTTATATTTTTCATCTTTTTCCTGTTCTTGTTTCCGGTGTGCCAGATCCGCTCTGTATCCCCAGAAACAGAATATACCGAATATGAGTAAATAAAGAAAAACGACAGCTGTTACACTTAGCGGCAGGTTACGGAATACTTCTGTATCCGGAAGATATGCGTAGATATAATAATCACGCTGCTTCAGCATGATTCCATAACATCCGGTTCCTTCCTTCCTCAAATGATAGATATGCTGACTGTCTGTATGCTTTTTCATTGCCTGAACAACTTCGTTGTCGGCTGTATTCTGCCCCAGCAGACTCTCATCATTGCTGGCAACAACAATCCCATCGTCTGCAACAATAACCGTTCCATCTTTCTGGATACTATAACCATTTAAAAGCCCTTGTATCGTCAGTGTATAGTTTCTGGCAAATTCAGGAGGTGTGTAATAGTAGATTGCCACAATACCCGGTGCATCTTTTCTGGCACAGGCTGCAATATCAATATAGGATCCATCTTCCCTGGTAAACCGTTCCGAATAAGATCTTTCTTCATATCCGGCAAAATCCATGATAATGTCCTTTTGCAGATATGCCGTAATCTCACCGGTCAGAGACTCATCCATGCTGTATTCGCAGTCCGTCTTTCCAACTGCATCCAGCACAAGGATACCATCCACCCAGAGAGTCTGAAGATTTTCTTTCAGGAACTCCTGGCTCAGATGACCGCCGTTTTCTATTTCCATATCGATATTCGTACTCATCTGTCTGGCACTTTCAATGGCACGGAGGAGACTTTTGGATTCCGAAGATTCATTATAATGGGTGTAGGTGGAACACTGCACTTTGACATAATTTACAATCTCTACCATTCTTTTCTCTGCTTCCGCTTTCTCCGCATGAAAGAAATAAAACAGAGAGACTAATGCCACACAGATTCCAATCAGACCACCGAGCAGCTGGATTCGTTTTTCTTTTTTCTTTCTCTTAATATCCAAGATCATTCACCTCCAGATACTTCTGGGGATCATCCAGATATTTTTTAATGATTTTCAGGGAGGTGCCATCCTGACCCATTTCTTCCAGCGTCTGATCCATCTGCTCACAGATTCCCCTGTCATCCTCTTTGCAAAGCAACACCTATCCCAACGACCATCAGTGGCTCTTCCAGGATACGGAAGCTTGCGTCATAATCTTTCATGTACTGGACAATGGATTCCTCATGTGCAGCAACTGCATCCACATATCCTTTTCCCAGAAAAGTATAGATCAGTTCCCTGTGCCCCAGGCTGATCAGATTTCCCAGTTTGGGGATTCTCTCATCTGTCCGGTTCAGAAAGATGCCTTCCGGTTTGGTTGTGGACTGGACGGCAAGGTTCTTTCCCTCCAGGTCACTTAGTTTATAGATATCACTGCTCTCATTTACAGCAACTACCTGGCGGCTTGCTATGTAGGGCCCTGCCCAGCGGTAATCGTCAAAGCGTCCTTCCATGGAAAAACAGCCCATAATACAGTCGATCTCTCCGCTTTCTACCAGCTCTTTTTTCTCTTCCCAGTTGATCTGGACAACATCCACCTGATAGCCCATTCTTCTGAAAGCTTCTGTAGCCAGTTCCACATCAATTCCTGTGGGGATTCCATCTTCATTCAGATAATTGTATGGCGGATAACTGTCACTGCCCAGGGTGATAACGGGCTTTTCTCTTTCTTTTTTAGTGGTATTTGTGTTTTTGCACCCTGCCAGGAATGCCGCTATAATTCCCACAAGCAGAATTCCTGCAATCACTTTTTTTCCTTTCATCTTGTCTCCATTCCTTCTGTTCTTTTCTATTGTCCCTCAAATTTAACCGAATCAGGTAAGTCCCCTGCGGAGATTTCAAATATCCGCTTGAAGCAAAAAAAAATTCCATGTAAAAAATTTTTACAGGAACTTTTTCCATAATACCCATTTAACATTTTACCTTTTATTATTACTGAGGCATGATGCAACCGGCTGGCATGGCCAGATTTCAGTCTGACTTTAGCTCCTTCTGGCTTTGCGTCCCGGCTTTTCAACCGGTTTACCAATAAATGTCATAAAAAAATCTTTTTTTATTATAGCACTCATACTATATCATGTCTATAAGAAAAATCAACCGGCCATGATTTTCTAAGTGCCCCATAGGAGATCAGAAAATTTGCAAGCCAGCCGGCCGGTACAGCAAGCCAGACAAATGCAATTCCATAACGCGGTGCAAAAATCAAAGCCACTGACAGACGTATTGCAAGGTTTACCATATTGGCAATAAGAAATGGGCGCATGATTCCAAGTCCACGGAGAACTCCATCTGTTGCCATCTTAATACCCATAAAAATAAAGAAATATCCCAGCCATTTCATATAATCCCCGGACACCTGATATGCCAGAGCAGTTCCATCTTTTCCCAGGAATAAGGAAGAAATTGGAGTGTGCAGTGTTTCAATGACTATGAAAGCAAGGACTGCGAAACACAGATCTAACACCAGTGCAGCGCGATATCCTTTTTTGATACGTTCAATTTTCTTTGCCCCAAGATTCTGGGAAACATAGGGCGAAACCGCATTTCCAATGGATACAAATATCAGTGAAAAAACATTCTCTACTCTCATGGTTGCCGCATAACCTGCCAGCGCCTGTGTACCGAAGGGATTTACAACCGCCTGTACGATCATCATACCAATCGACACGGTAGACTGCTGAAGAACCGATGGTACTGCAATACGAAGCATGGAATGTAACTCCTGCCTGTCAAACCAGTGAAAGCGGCTTTTATATCGACGCATCCGGTTAAAGAAAATCAAAAGCGAAAACACTGCGGAAATCCCCTGCGCAATGAGAGTTGCAAGGGCGGCACCGAACACACCCAGCCCTAAACCTGCCACCATCCAAAGATCCATAACAATATTCAAAACAGAAGAAAATATCAAAAGGCCCAACGGAATCTTCGATTCACCGATGGAATTGAACATCGTTGAAAGGATATTGTACATAAACAGAAAGGGAAATCCCACAAAATAAACACGCAGATACAGTACTGCTTCATCCAGTATGTCAGCAGGTGTTTGTAATAAACTCATCATAAAATGAGAAAAGCCAAAGCCAAAAAACCCCAGAAGTATACTCAGAATCAGAAAACTGATCAACGATGTTGACACAATTGTTTTCATTTTGCTATAATTCTGGGCTCCAAAATAGCGGCTCACAAGTACACCTGCTCCTACACCTGCTCCCAATGCTACACAGATGAATACATTGGTCAAAGCAGCACAGGCTCCAACTGCCGCAAGTGCCGAGGATCCCACAAACTGACCGACGATGATGGAATCAGCCATATTATATACTTGTTGAAAAAAGCTGCCCAGAATCATAGGCATTGCAAAAACAGTCAGTGCTTTAAGAGGGGCATCTGTGATTAAATACTCATCTCTTGACATTCTCATTTTCCTCCATAAATTCCTGCTTTTTATCCGAAATCACAATCGTATTTTCAAAATGTAAGTTTTAGATTTCGTTACGCAACAATTATATGCAGTTACAGTAAATAAGTCAAGCAGCTGTTTACTTTTGGTAATAAAAATGATATGATATTTATTATTTAAAGGAGGAAACTTATGTACCTGGACGGTTTAGATGAGATGGATCAGAAAATTATACGATTACTTATAGAAAATGCACGTATCTCCTACTCTGATATCGGTGAAGAAACCGGTATTTCCAGAGTGGCAGTAAAAGCCCGGATCCAGGCTTTGGAGAAAAGAGGTGTGATTGAAGAATATACAACAATTATTAATCCTCAAAAAATCAATGGGGCTGTATCATGCTATTTTGAAATGAAACAAAACCGGAGTACCTGGCGCAGGTGACAGATATATTGTACAAAAAATGATACAGTCATCACAGATTTACCGTGTCACAGGAAGAGACAAGCTTCATGTACATGCAGTTGCTTCATCAGG
>NZ_QUDO01000089.1 GCF_003477525.1 Ruminococcus sp. AF41-9 | reverse complement strand
AGATGTTCTGCAGCATTAAAACGCCTCTTTGCATCCGGGATCTCTGCTAATTCTTCCCATACCTGCACATAAATCCCAATCAGATAACTGACAGCAGAACGGTAGATCTTCAATGTCTGGCGGATCGGGATATTCTGTTTTCGTAATTCTACACCATAACTGGATATTATCTGCATTTTTATTTCTCCCTGATAACTCTTTTCTCAGATTCTGTTGTTTTTTCTACTACCCATGGCTATATTTTAGCACATATAGTGCCAGAAGTAAACATATGTTCTTTCTTTGAATAAAAAATTTGCGCGTCTAACTCATCACTAAAGTAACGAGAATGCGACGCGCAGTTATTCAAAGGTCTCGTATCCTCTTGAAATAATACAGGAAGCAACTCCAAGTTCTGTCGCCTGTAAAATCATATTTTCAGCCATACAGAAAGCATCTGCTGTTTTGAACATAAAATTGTCCTGTGAAAAAATGCAAATAACTGTAGGGGCATCATAAAATCCATTTTTAATTGTCGAATCATCGATTGTACTTGGCTGCTCTCTCGAAACAAAAGAACCTGCTAAATGGCTTCGGTCAAAATTAGCCATGTTCATCTTTCCGATTTTAGTCGTCAGTTCTTTGTCATGAATGGCAACCATCATGCTTCTCTGACCACCACCTGCATTAGGCGCAATGTTGCCGGCTTCAAGAATCTGTTCCAAGTCTTTTCTGCGGATCTGCTCTATAGAAATTACCACCTGTTCCATTCGCAACAGCCGCACCGATTTTTGGAATTGTTCTGTTCATCATTTTTCCTCCGCAAATTCTTTTTTCTCACTCTACAAACTTGAAGTTTACTTTGTAACTATGACTTTTCCTTCAGAATCCAGAAGAGGTGTAATACCAGCCCCGTATCCAGATTTCCAACAAAGATAATTAACTCCAGTCTCCTTATCTACAAGAATTTGGCGAATTCCTTCATCTTTAAGCGAACTTCCATCTCTAAATATAACTTCAAATCTTTCTTCTTTCTTTGCCATGTTTATTTCTCCTCGTTAAGCGTTAAATTCTGATTGAACGAGTCCAGCAAGGAGCCAATGCGAGAGTATGCTTAACATCAAACAATACTTCTGTGTCAACCAGACTGTTTCCTGTTCAGGGTTTATTTGAACTTCAATATTAATATTACCATCCGTAAATAATATTATTTCATTTTTCATCAATAAGGCCTTACACATTCTACCCTATCACACTCGCACCAAATGGCATGAAAGAAAGTCTTGCCATCTTGAAGAACTGCATTCCAAATGGAATTCCAACTATCGTAATGCACCAAATACAACCCACTATCAGGTTTCCAAGTGCCATTTCCCATCCAAAAAATATAATCCATATAAGATTTACCAGAAACGAAAACATGCCATTTCCATATACGATTTCTTTTCCAAACGGCCAGAATGCCAAGGTTGCAAATTTAAAGCATTGCAGACCTACCGGAATTCCAATAATTGTAATACACCATATGCAACCTGCAAAAATCCATGCCAGTCCGCCCAGTAATCCTCCAAATATAAACCAAAGGATATTACCTATAGTTCTCATAACAACATCTCCTTCTTATCCAATGTCTAATATTCTTTTGCAATTTCCTCTGTTATCTCATATATCTCTTTGAATTTTTCTAAGTCCTCTGGAGATCTGATCAGCATGATTTCTTCGATTTTTCCGGTCCGTATGTCTTTGAATCCTGCTACTTCTTCTCCGGTACATATGCTTACACGAATAACTGGTTTCATATGTTCTCGGTCATATGTTTTTTTCACGATTTTCTTTTTGAATAATCCCATACTACCTCCCCATCTCCGAATATCTTCGACAACAAGATCAACTATTTAATTTCTGGAACATTTTTCTGCATCAATCGCAAGTACAAACATCAGAGCATCCAACGCATTTCCTGGATTCTGTACATCAATGACATATGTATCAGTCATATGAAACAGTTCTTTATTGACCCGTGCAATTAAATATCCGCTTTGATCAAGAATGCTATAGTCCCATTCCATAATGGTTCCATCAATATGCCATCCATTATAATCAATATTATAACGTGGCGTCAGGAATGAGAATTCTTTGCTCAGGCATCCTGTATAACTGCCGTTTTTATAAATCTCAAATTTAGGAAGGAAGGTAAAAACTTTCTGAACAACCATTCCTGCTTCATTTCCATAGGCATCATAAATTACAAGTTTATGTCCCCAGGACAACTGACCTTTTACTACATAAACAGTGTTGCCTGCCTCATCATAGATATCATAACTGTCAAACCATGAAAACAACCTTTGTTTAAACAATAGCTTCATAACTTTTCACCACTCTCTCCAACAGATATAATTGGTTCTTTATAAGTACCATAATACCATGCCAGAACACTTTAAAAAATATGTAAATCGAAAAATTAACCCATCTTATTGCACAGATTATGATAAAACATATATTTCCAGCTATAAATCTCCCCACCATCATCAGCATTGATTACAGCTTTCATGAAGATAATCTGTCCGATCACATTTCCATCCGGTTACATCACAATCTCCATTGTATTGTACTTAATCAAAAATCACTCTTCTTTCAGAGCAAAAGAAAAGGCGCAAGCCATATTTCTATGACTCACACCTTACTTTGCATTCATTCATTTTTAATATTGTTCCAAAAAATCTTGCGTAAAGCATTTTTCAAACACGCTCTAATCCCTTGGTGTTAATCCTACATACATATCTTTGTACTGTTTTGCACTCTTTTCCCAGGAAACATCTTTATTCATATCGCGGATCACCATATCATCCCAGGATTTTCTGTTCTCGAAATAGAGAGTCTTTGCTCTGTTGATCGCGTCGTAAAGCAGCCCGCTTTCATATCTGTCAAATGTAAAACCGTTTCCTGTATTTTCAAACATATTATAAGGCTGAACCGTATCTTTAAGTCCTCCGGTCTCTCTTACAATCGGAACTGCACCATATCTCATGGCTATAAGCTGTGTAAGTCCACATGGTTCAAATCTTGATGGAACCAGAAGCGCATCACATCCTGCATAAATATTGTGAGCCACATTTTCATTGTAAGCAATATATGCACAGAAATTGCCCTTATATTTATTTTCATAATAACGGAATGTATTCTCATACTGAGAATCACCAGTACCAAGAACAACCACCTGCGTATGTTCATCCATAATTCCCGGGATTACGTCATTTACAAGATCAAGACCTTTTTGGTTGGTGAGACGTGAAATAAGTCCGATTACCATCTTATGCTCATCTACATCCAGCCCCAGAGATTCCTGAAGAGCTTTTTTATTAATCTTTTTATTCTTTATTGCTGACTTCTCATCATAATCAGCAGCTAACAGCTTATCAGTTGCCGGATTCCAGATATCCGTATCAATACCATTCACAATTCCCAGAATCTTATTGTTGTGATATCTTAAATGCTCTGCAAGTCCCTCTCCATATTCCTCTGTCTGAATCTCCCAGGCATAGGTGTTACTTACAGTTGTAACTTTATTGCTGTAAGCGATGCCACCCTTTAACATATTGGCATCCAACCAGTTCTGGATCATGCAGTCCTTATTAAATACATAATCAGGAAGTCCTGACCAGTATTGAATCTTTTTTCTGTCATAAATACCCTGGAACTTCAGATTATGTATTGTGAGTACTGAAATTGCACGTCCTACATCTGTATCCTGAAAACAGGTTCTCAGATAAAGTGGTACTAAAGCTGCCTGCCAGTCATGACAATGTACTACATCAGGAGCCCAGTTCAGATAATTAAGGGCAGCAAGGGCAGCTTTTGCAAAATAACAGAATTTCGGAATGTCATCTATGAGATTCGTATACGGATTTCCCCAAGAGAAGAACTCATCATTATCTATAAAATCATAGACAACCCCATCCTCCTGATATTCCATAATTCCCACATAATACTGCTTTCCATCAGAGCAGAGATTCATATCAAAAGAACCCCTGTATTCCATCTTTTCCTGAAATTTCTGAGGAATACATTTGTATCTTGGAATAATGACCTTAACATCAATGTTTAATTTTGCCAGACTCTTTGGCAGGGCAGACATTACATCTCCCAATCCGCCGGTCTTAACAAATGGATAACATTCTGATCCAATGAAGGCTACACTTCTTCGCGGTCCCAGATCAGGCTGTCTCGTTGGAATGTTCTGTTCATTCTGTTCAACAGATGGCTCCTGAATAATTACGGCTTGCTTAACAGAAACATTCTCTACTGTTGGAGCAACAGTCTTAACAGCTTTTTGAGGACTGTTTTTTGCACTGCTTTTTACACTGCTTTTTACGCTGTTTCTTGCATTGCTCTTTGTATTACTCTTTGCATTGCCTTTGGTACTGCTTGTTTGAACTGTTTTTTTTCTCATATCATTGATCTCCCTTTTGCATTTTACAAAGTCCGAAATCTATTATGTCTTAACTAAAATGTCCTCCGGTAAGTTCCTGATAAACATTCATTTTGCAGATATTTATCATTTCCTGTTAATCTCAATTATAACACAAAATGCGCAAAGTAACTATTATTATCTGAAATGCTTCCATCACTTAACTCTTACCTGAATGATACAAGCTGGTTTATTCCTTTTTATTATATCTGCCTCTTTTATTTTACAGATACACTACATAGAAAAAGGACTCTTCCACTCAGTCAATTTGAATAAAAAACATAATCTGTTTTTATTTCACGCATTCCATAATTATCATCTCACATCTGTCATATCCAAGCTGTGAGCTGTTCAGGCACAGTGTGTAATTGCTGGCTTTTCCCCAGTTCTGATCTGTGTAAAAGTTATAATTTGTTCTTCGCCTTTTATCTGTGTCTGCCATCATTTTCACAGCTTCCTTCTCTTCTACATTGTATAAACCAGTGATACGCTTTATTTTTTCCGGCATGTCCCCATGAATAAATACATTCAGCACATCGTCCCGGTCTTTCAGGATATAGTCTGCATTTCTTCCAATGATCACACAAGGCTCCTTCTCAGCCAATTCTAAAATAATATTTCTCTGTGCCTCATACACCATGTCCTCCACAGATTTTCCTGTGATATCACGACCGGAAAATGCATATGCGAACAAACCTTTTTTCGGTGATAATTCCGCATTTTCCTGAATATATTCCGGTGATAAGCCAGACTTTTCTGCAATCTGACCAATGATATTTTTATCATAATAGGCAATTCCAAGTTTCTTTGCTACTTCTTCTCCGATAAAACGTCCACCGCTTCCAAATTCCCTGCTGATCATAATAATTCTTTTTGCCATCTCTGATTCCTCCTAACTTAAAGCATCAACCTTATTTTTTCTGATTTTCTTTAAAAATACATATCCTACAAAACATGAAATTATCTCAGTAATTGGAAATGCCCACCAGATCAGCGATACTCCCATCTGACCATTTCTGACAAACAGAGAAAAGATTCCCGCCAGTGCAGGATAATAATCAGCTGTCTCAAAAGTGAAATCACCAGTGATTTCAAGCCGCCATCCAATGCCTGGTAAATTCCCTGATAAGCAACATTAACTCCGGCAAACAAGAAACTCACTGAAATCACTCTCATCGCGGCAATAAAATATTCTCTTGACTGTCCTGCATTAAACAGCATTGCAAACGCTCCGGGGAAAATCTCCGTAATTGCAATTCCCAGAATCATTAATGCAATAGTATAAATAAGTCCATATTTGATACCATCCTGAATTCTCTTTTTGCTTCTCATTCCATAAGCAAATGCAATGATCGGAGTGATCGCATCTCTCAGACCAAAAGCAAGGAAGAGAACAAACTGCTGGACTTTATAGAACAATCCATAGGCTGTCTGTGCTGATGGATTAAATTTCAGGATCAGATTCATCACATAAACCATAATGGACATCAGAGCCTGTGCAATAATTGCCGGAAGTCCGATTGCATAGATTTCTTTTATAACACCAGCATTCGGTTTCATGTATTTCGGTCCATGCCCGAATTCCCTGTTCAGTTTCATATGAAAAATAAGCAGCAATACAGCAGAAGCAACCTGACCAATTACAGTTGCGTAAGCTGCACCTTTCACTCCCATTTCAGGACAAGGTCCAATACCATAGATCATGATTGGATCGAGAATAATATTTACAACAGCACCAACCACCTGTCCGATTGTAGAATAAAGAGAACGACCTGTTGCCTGTAATAACTTTTCAAATAAAGAAAAGAAAATAATACCAAAAGAAATCACACAGCATATCCGCAGATAACTGACTCCCATTTCAATTACTTCTGCATCAACTGTCTGTGATGAAATATATGCTTTCACCCCAAAGATACCAAACAGTAAACAGACCACATAAATGATCACGCCCAGGAACAGACTGTTCCCTGCTACCTTTGCAGCCTTTTCCCTGTTTTCCTGTCCAAGTGTCCTTGCAAGAAGTGCATTGGTTCCTACACCTGTTCCGATTCCTACCGCTACCATAAGCATCTGAACCGGAAATACCAGAGTGAGGGCATTTAATGCAGCTTCACTGCCCACTCTCATATTTCCTACAAACGCACTGTCTACAATGTTATAGACCGCCTGCAATGCCATGGATAAGATCATAGGGATTCCCATCTGGATCATCAGCTTATTCACCGGCATATCCTTCATCTTGTTACTTTCTGCCATTTTACTTTAACTCCTCTCTTTTCTGCACAAAAAAAGTGCGCACCCTGTCACATAAGCTGGACTTACGCTGACAGGCTACACACTTTCTTCATGGCAAATATTTTATTTTAACAAAATCCTCCCCTTGCTGACCGGCCCTCTTATTCCGTAAAAGTATAACGTACAAAAGAACCCTGATTGTCTCCTGTTACTATTACAACATCTCCACTCTCATTGCGTGTGGATTCCAGAATCGGAAATCTTCCATTTTCTTTTACATAGGCTTCCGGGCTAGCTGCTTCTGCCTCGATCAAAGTTTTTTTACTGTATTGTTCTCCTCCACACGGATTTATATCCTCAATAAAGACTTCATACTCATGCATATGCAATTCCTCCTGAGATTCATTTTATAAAAACAAGCAGCATAACTGTTGTTTTCCGACTCATTATGCTACTCGCCCTTATTTTTATTATAAAGCCATTTTACTTTGATTTCAAAAGCGTTTTTTACTAAAAATGTATCTTCTGTTTTTGGGCATTATTACTATGTATTTACCTATATTCAACTTCCGATCTACACTCTGCATATCTTTGCTATAAGTTTATGTTATCTGTAATTATAACTAGTAAAAGCGGCGGCTGTGATAGCCGTCGCTTCATTTTCTTTCCAAATATTATCCTCTTTTCGTAAGATATTGAAGGCATTATACTACCAATATTTTTTCACATAATTAATGGCATCTTTTTCAGATAAGGAAAACTCTTCTATTACATTTTTAACCGCAGATTCCTGATCAAGTTTGAATTTCTTATAGGTTTTAATTGCACCAGCAATCATGCCTTCCTGAAGTCCCTCTGCTTTAAGTCTTTCAGACTCCAGTTCCAGAACTTTTCCTCCCATAATATCACCTATTCCTTTCCTGATATCATCTTCTTTTCGGAAGATATAATCCGCAATCTTTACAATCAGTTTCGTCAAATCTGTATACAACTCCGATTTTCCGGTTTCTGTCAGTTCCTTTTCCAGATTTCCTCTAATTTCTTCATATTCGTTTAACAAAATCTGGAACAATTGAGGATTTTCGTTAAAGTCATGTCCCCTTTTCTCATATCTCATAATATAAAACGGTAACAGCATTAGCAGGTTTTTCTCAAAAATACTGTCTTTGGTATAATCAGTCATCTTTACAGTCGGTATCGAATATAAATATGTGTTTCCATCAGGAAAGATTACATCTGCTTCCAGATAATCCGGTGTATTTTCCGAACTTCGCAAAAACAGCACACAGGATTTTGGAAATTCTATCCGATATCTGCGTCCCTGTTTTTCAGCATTTTCTATGCCGATTGCAAAATCATACTCTATCATACGTATTACCATGGTTGTATCATCTGTACTCTGACACTCAATATGATACATTTTCTTTCCAATCAACAGACAGGAATCTGTAATAATCTCTCCATCCTCCTGCTGATGTTCATTGCGAAGCTGTGTGATCTTCACATCTTCCGGATATGATGTATGAAATACTTCATTGATCAGAGGCACTGCCAGATATGGCATCTTCTCAACCATTGTACGAAATACATCATCAAAAATCGTATTATTCATATAACACTCCTTTTTGATATCTACATTATAACATTTTAACGGGCTTTATTGAATACTTAATCTCTTTGAAGTTATGTATTTTTATCTTTGGAATCAGTGGCAGATATTGCCTGAAAAATCGCTTGTCAGAAAATTAGAATTGCTGTTTACATTTTATACTATATCTTATTTACGTCTGCATGACAAGCCCATTTTAACCAGTTATTTTTCTATCTTTGGAATCCAATGGCAGTTATTGCCTGAAAAACCACCTGGGAAAAAGTTTCATTTTGATACTTTATATGGATCGAGTAGGAGGCGGCTTTCGCCGCCGACCTCTCACACCACCGGACATGCGGTTCCGCATCCGGCGGTTCAGTTAACTTAACATCTTGTTTGACAAAAATATTCCTC
>NZ_QUDO01000088.1 GCF_003477525.1 Ruminococcus sp. AF41-9 | reverse complement strand
GATAAAACCTGCATCCCTTTTCCTCCCCGTCAGACAATTATCTGCCTTGCTCCAATTTATCTTATACTGTTTCATCTCTAACTATATTCTAACATATCTAATCACTTCTTGCAAACATTTGTTCTATTTTTATAAAAAATTTGCGTGTCTAACTCATCACTGGAAGTAACGAGAATGCGACACGCAGTTATTCAATTTTAATTCAGAGTTATAGGCATTATCCTGAACCTGTATTATAAATACAATATTATAGGCATTATAGTTATTTCTACATTTTTCATTTTTATTATCTGTGTTACTTTTTGTCTGCCTGCTTATCCAACTACTTATTGCTTTTCGCAATTGCATCAGGAGACTTACTTGATTTGGTTAAAAATTCTCTTATTTTCTATTCTTTATATTTCCATTCTCACCACTCTGGTACACACTTTCTCTACCAGTTCCGGGCTGTGACTGACCACGATCATTCCGATTCCCCGTCTCTCGGTTTCTTCAATAAGAAAATGCCAGATCTGACTTTGAGTGATGAGGTCAAGCATAGTACTGATCTCATCTGCCAGAAGAAATCTGGTTCTTTTTCCCAAAGCTCTTGCTATGCAGAATCGCTGCAGCTCACCGCCGGAAAGTTCCGTAGGAAAGCGATTTAACCAGTCCGGCTCTATTCCCAGTTTCTCTATAAGTTTCGGATCTACCTGGTCACCTTCTTCAATAACTGTCCGCATCCGAAGTCTCGGATTCACCGCCTGTTCCGGATGCTGCCAGATCATCTGCACCGGACAGTAATCTTTATACGAGTATAATGACTTTCCATCCAGCAGCACTGTACCTGCCTCCGGTTCTTCGTATCCCGAAAGGATCTTACAGAGAGTTGTCTTTCCAAATCCACTCGGTGCCAGAATTCCCACACGTTCGCTGCTATCTACCTGCAGACTGAACTGATCAAGTATTTTTCTTCCGGATTCTTCATAACGAAACGAAAGATTTTTTGCTTCAAGTATCATAAATGCACCTCACATAACCATTCCCTGACTGGTGCCATGGAACTTCTTCCTTACATTTATCTGTACATTTCCCGCAACGTGGTGCAAACGGACAGCCCTGCTGCATATCTCTCGCATATGGCTGAACTCCGTCTATATAGTGAAATCCATGTTCCGGCATGGCACGCCATAATGCCTTCGTATACGGATGACGCAGAGTTTCTTCCTTTGCAAAATCCTCTGCCGGTGAATCCTCAATCGTATATCCTGCATAAAACACCTGAATCCTGTCCACAGTCTGCAATGCCAACTCCAGATCATGCGTAATGACCAGTACCGCAGCTCCCATATCTGCAAGCTCTCTGAAATGTTCCATCGCACGTCTGGCAAGTTTCGGATCCAGCCCGGGAGTCGGTTCATCTGCGATTACAAGCTTCGGTGTTTCAATCAGAGCCGTCGAGATCATGACTCTTCTGGTCATTCCTCCTGATAATTCAAACGGATACTGTTCCTGAACATTCTTACCCAGACCATACTTTTCAAAAATGGAATCCAGTTTTCGCTTTTTCTCCAGGTTTTTCTTTCCCTTACAGATCTGCTGTCCCACTTTCATAAGCGGATCCAGATAAGAAGTACTCTGCGGCACCAGAACAATCTCTTTCCCGCGAAGCTGTTTTATCTTCTTTTCGGTAAGGGGTTCTCCACAATACTGAACATCTCCCTCTATCGTGGCATTATATGGCAAGATTCCCATAATTCCATGCGCCAGCAAACTCTTTCCAGAACCCGATGAGCCAACAACAGCTACCATCTCTCCTGCATGAACCGTGACATTCAGATCACGGATCACAGGAGCTGACTCTGCTGCATTCCTTTCTGATACTGGCAGAAAGATATCTGCATATGATTGATTTCCAGAATTTTTTCTCTTTCCAACTCTCTGTCTCCTCTATTCATGCGCGCTGGCCGGATCAATCAGCCTGCGGAGATTTTCACCTGTAGTATAAAAGCACACAACTGTAAGAATCAGCATGATTCCCGGAAAAAGTGCAAGCCACCATTTACCGGTTGCCAGATATTTCATAGCTTCCGAAAGGATAATTCCTATAGCCGGCTGTTCATTTGACAGACCAAAACCAAGAAATGTAATGCTGGATTCATGAAGGATCGCGTGCGGAAAAAGCAGCACCAGTCCTACGATAAACTGTGGAAGCAGATGCGGAACCATATGCTTCATAGCAATATATAAGTTACTCTTTCCAAGCTTTCTGGCTGTTTTGATATAGATTTGCTCTTTTAACTGAAGTACTTCTCCCCTGATCAGTCTTGCCAAAGAAGTCCAGTGCGTCAGCGCAACGCCCAGAATCACGCCTTTGAGCCCTCTTCCACATGCCACACAGATAAGAATCAGCAAAAGCATATGAGGAATTCCCATGATCAGATCAATAAACCATGTCACGATCGTATCTGCTGTTTTTCCCATTGTCGCTGACACAACCCCAAGGATAAATGCCATTACAGCACTAAATGTCGCTGCACAGACTCCTATAATAATACTGATAGATAATCCTCTTACTGTCCTTGCAAACATATCTCTTCCAAGCCAGTCTGTTCCAAATGGATATTTCAGACAAGGCGGCATATTCTTCCTGGAGAAGTCTGTTACCTTCGCAGCTTCGCTGCAAAAACTTCCACCGATACAAACAGCTGCAAGAAACGCAACCGCAATCACCAACCAAAGCACCAATGTCTTCCTACGATTCCACTTACGTCTGATTCCCTTTCCTGTCAGATTTCCTGTCTCCTGCTGTCTTTCTTTTGAGGATGCAGTTATATTTTTCATCTTCCCACACCCCCTTTGCGAACTCTCGGATCAATGACTCCATAAAGAATATTGGCGATCAGATTTCCGCCAAATACAAACAACGCACTGATCATGGTGATTGCCATCAGAAGTGGCATATCACTTCCAAGTCCCGCACTGACTGCTGCCTGCCCAAGTCCCGGATAGGAAAATACCTGCTCTACCAGAACCGAGCCACCAAAGATTTCACTGATAGAAGCAAACTGCAGCGTCATTGCCGGTCCCAGTACATTCCGAAATCCATGATTTCTGAAAATTCCCCAGTTACTTTCTCCTCTTGCCCTGGCAAAAAGTACATAGTCACTGTCACAGATGTCTATCATTTTTTCTCTTGTATGCATGGCAATATTAGAGATTCCCGTAATTGATAACGTCAGTGCCGGAAGAATGGCATGGCGCACACGATCCAGAAATGTCACCCCACTGGCTTCCACACCAATCGGAACACTCAGTCCGATAGGAAGAATTTTCAGCCATACACCAAAAACCATAAGAAGAAGCATAGCGATCCAGAAAGCAGGTGTACTGGATATCACCAGACAATAACCTTTTATTATTTTATCAATTGGTTTTCCTCGTTTCATTCCTGCCAGTGCTCCAAACAAAAATCCTATCACCCCGGAAAGAATCCAGGAAATGATCATCAGAAACAATGAATTTGCAAGTTTGACTGCAATCACCGTTGTTACTTTCTGACGATAAAGGAGAGATATTCCCATATCTCCCCTTACAAAATCTTTAAACCATGCAAGATAACGCTGCACTGGCGGCTGACCTACGCCCCAATATTCTTCAAGCTTCGCAATCTGCTCCTGACTCATACTTCCGAGGGCAGCCTGCCCCACATTGGCCTTTAACGGATCAATGGGGGAAGCTGTCATAAGTGCAAATGCAACAATACTCACAGCAAACAGCAAAAATACCATCTTGATGAAATTCTTTAATATAAATTTTTCTGTTGTTCTGTTCAAGATATTCTTACTCCCATAATACTGTATCAACAAGTTTATTCTTCGAATAATCTTGTCTGTACACTACACTTATTCCCATGTCCACTGATCTACATTGTTTACGATTGACCAGCCATGTCCATGCGGATGGATCTTCTGATCTGCAATCTTAAGACCATTTTTTACAAAGTACAGGTGATCGATGTTGCAAAGCCAGATCCACGGAATATCACCTTCCTGAGTAATTCCTGTTTCTCCATCCCACTGTGCTTTTTTCCAGAGATCATAAGAGCTTTCCAGATCACTGGCTGCGAGAGCTTCGTCCATATATTTATCAACAGTTTCATTTGCATATGGAGAATATTCTGCCAGACCGGTTTCATCCATAGTATGATAAATATTATAAAGTTCCATCGGTGTATGTGCTCCCCATCCCCATACAAGAGGTTCCGATTCTGCTCTGGTATAAGCTGTATCCCAGTCAACACCCTCTGTGGTCACTTCGATTCCAAGTTCAGAAAGCTGGTTCTTGGTGTCTTCTGCCAGTGCCTGGCGAACGGAATCAGATGCTGGGTAAAGCATAGTAAATTCTGCACGGGCACCATCTTTTTCACGGATTCCATCATCGCCAGCCTCCCATCCTGCTGCTTCGAGAAGCTCTTTTGCCTTATCCTGGTCATATTCTACTTCTGCCTCTTCATTGTACCATGGCATTTTGTCACATACACTGTACGCCGGTGTTCCATATCCATTCAGTACATTCTGGATCATTTCATCACGGTCGATACCAATGTTGATCGCACGTCTGACTTCTACATCACTGGTAAAATCATTTCCATAAGTTACTCCGTCAATTTCCTCTGCTGCCGTTGCAGGAAGATTAAATCCTCGGTTATCAACTGTCTGAACGCTGAACAGATCATAACCATCTACAGACATATCGGAATAGGAAGCAGCTGTATGTGCCACATCCACTGTACCGGACTGAGCAGCTGCCAGTGCCGCATCCTCTTCCATGAAAAGTACGGTTACTTTTTTCATCGTTGGTGCTTCTCCATAATAATCCGGATTCGCCTCGAAGATTACCTGCTGTCCTTTATCCCACTGTTTCATAATATAGCGTCCGGAACCGATTGGATTCTGTCCGTAATTTTCATCATACGCATGTTCCGGAACAATTCCAACGATTGCCATGGTGTAAGGCCATACCGCAAACGGTGTGTTCATATGGAATTCTACCGTTGTATCATCTACTGCCACTGCTTCTTTCAGCATGGAAAAGTCATTGACAGAGCTGTTATCACGACAGTTATTGTAGGTAAATGCCACATCTTCTGCAGTCAGTGGTTCCCCATCTGTAAACTTTACGTCATCACGGATCTTTACCGTCCAGGTAAGACCGTCCTCACTCACTGAATAATCAGTTGCCAGATCCATTCCGATGGACAGATCCTTATTCGTAACGGTCAGGGTACTCTGGATCAGAGGCTCATGTACATGTTCTCCTGCTCCCCATCCGTATGCCGGGTCAAAACCTGCTTCCGGTTCTGATGTCGTCGGCATAGTCACGATCACTTCATCTTTTGCTGCACTTTCTTCCTGAGCAGCCCATACAGTTGCAGATCCTCCCACAAATGTTGCTGTCATACATACCGCTGTCAAAATTGCCAGTAACTTTCTCTTCACTATCTTCGTTCCTCCTTTTATTCTTCATTTGCGCACAAATGAGTAGTAGAGTCAGTGTAACATTTTTTACCATACTGCATAAGCACCCCAGGGGGATATTTACCCATTCGTATATTGCATGGTTTCTCGCATTTTTTTCATGTCTGAAAATCCCCCCGGCAGGCTTGTTCTTTCGAATCATTTTGTTAAAATATAGTCAACACAAAGATTTGTGTCAATTAACAAATAAGGTACACAGACCTCCGCGCAATTCGTACCCTTAAACCTTAAAGGTAAAAACCCATTAAAAAAAGTACTTCTGTCCGCAGGAAGTACTTTTTTTATTCTCTATAACATATTCAGTTCATGTTCCTCATTCATCACCGCAAATCTTGTTCCTATCGTATGAGCAAGCTCTCTGTTATGCGTAATCGTAATCAGCGTTTTTCCCGCTTTATGGAAACTCTTTAAAAATCCTATCAGAAACTCCTGCGTTTTCTCATCCAGGCCTGCGAGCGGTTCATCAAGGATCAATACTTCCGGATTCAGTGACAGGATACAGGCAAGAGAAACCTTTCTTTTCTCTCCACCACTTAAATGATATGGAGGTCTTTCCCTGAGCTTCTCAATGCCAAACAGGCGCAGACAATCCTCTGTCCGTTTCTGAATTTCCGACTCCGGCAGTCCCATCTGTGTCGGGCCAAATGCAATTTCTTCTTCTACACTTCCACAAAACAACTGTGTATCGGCATTCTGAAACACATATCCCATCTGCTGATGAAACCACTTTGCAAACCGACTGTCTTTGAGTGCCTTTTCATTGATCTCATGCCCCTGATATAAATATCTGCCTTCTGAAGGAAAGATAATTCCATTCAACAATCTGATCAGCGTTGATTTTCCACATCCGTTAGGTCCCTGAATTACAACAGAGTCTCCTTTTTCTATATGAAGATTCACATATCTTAAAGCAATCTCCTTTTCGTATGCAAAGCACACATTCTCAAGTTCAATCATAACTGCTCCCTCCGTCCCGGATCACATATTTCTGTTCAGATAAAAAAACAATCCAACGCATCCAAGCATTAATAATGTATAGAAAAAATCCGGCAGACGCAATTTGTATTTTTTTCTTATCCTGTATTCCCCTGTAAATCCCCGACAGCACATTGCCGCATACATTTCCTCTGCCATTTCTCTTGATTTCAGAAAAGATATTCCCAGCACTCCCGACAAAGCTTTTGCCTTCTGCGGATTTTTCCCGACTGATCTCAGGCTGACAGATGTCAGAATATCTGCACACATTTCTCCAAGTACAGAAATATATTTTAAAGTAATGTCCAAAGTAAAAATAAACAGTGAGGGAATCCGAAACGTTCTCATACTGCCCGTCAGTTTATTCCATGTAGTTCCAGCTGACAAAATACCAATCAATGTTACTGATACATACACTCTGGATGTAATATTCATCAAAGTCTGTGGATTTCCCATAAAGACAGATGGAAGAAGAATAAATACAGAAAGCAGGACGGCACCGGCTGTCCCGCTTAAAATCTGTCGGATAGATGCTGCCGAAAAAAAAGCAAGCCTGACTGTTACTGCGGCACACATAATCAGGGTAAAAAGATAATTTCTCGAACATGCCGTAAGAATAATAAACAAAATCGTATAAAACAATTTCAGAGAAGGAATGGCAGAAAATCTGCCATCCTTCCCTTCACGAAACCGCAGCTTTGCAAGTACCGACAAAACTGATTTTGTACTTTTACTTAAGAATGCTTCTTTATCTTTAGAAGGTGTATAGGCTTCCTGGCTGAACATCCAGTCCGGAATCATAACTTCCTCGTTTTTACTGTCATTCATACTTATGCTGCTTTCTTTTTAAAATCAACCTTATCTTTCATCAGTGAAGAAATAATTTTGAAAAAGATCACCAGAAGTGCCACTCCCACAACTGCCGAAAGAATGTATCCCGTCCATTCAGGTAATCCTGACATAGAGTAATCCGGAAACAGTGTTGAAAGTTCAAATCCGTTTTCCATTCCTGCCGGAGTGTATCCCAGCTGATTTCCTCCACTTACAAGAGTTGCCATTTCATCAACTCCCCATTCGCCCCAGGCTGTACCTGTTGCCAGAAGTCCGATTGGTGTCAGCACGATCAGAACAGCCATCAATATATACAACGGTTTAAATGCCGTTTTCTCTGGAACTGCATCTAAAGCTTTCGGTGTAACCTTTTCTACAAAAGCCAGAACCACTACCGTCAATACAATCTCTGCCAGCCCAAATAAAGTGATATGTCCGATCATCATTGCCGGTATTGATATACTTAAAGGGTACGGGCAGTAAAGAGCCTGACCTGCTGCGTCTTTAAACAGTAATGGCTGAATACCAAATTCAACAGCTGCACAAAATGCGGCTGCATTAATTCCTACATAGGCTCCTATGGCAGCACTCAGCTTACGCATACCTGTTTTCTTCAGAAGCAACTTATACAGGAAATACCCCAGATACGGTAATACAAATGCCATGTTAAAGCAGTTTGCCCCAAATGCAAGAATACCTCCGTCCCCAAACAGCAGTGCCTGTATCAGCAAAGCAATGGAAACCGATATACAGCCAGCCGCCGGACTGCCGGTAAGAATCGCAATCAGTGTTCCTCCTACAGCATGTCCTGTTGTACCTCCCGGAAGCGGTACGTTAAACATCATTCCAAGAAATGAAAACGCTGCACCAATACCAAGAAGCGGCATTTTCGCTTTCGGTATCTCCGTTCTTACTTTGTTGATCGAATACCCCCATACCGGGAGCATAGCCGCTGTCATCACTGCACATGTCGACGGGCTTAAATAGTTTTCAGGTATATGCATAGATATCCTTCCTTTCCAGTAAAAAATAATTTTATCTGGCGCGCACCTCATAAATAGCTTTATTATAGTATCAGATTAAAGCATTAACAACCCACCCAGGGGGATATTTACTTATTCATATATTGCATGTCTTACAGTATTTTTTTCATATCAAAAAATCCCCCTGGGAGGCTTGTACTTCAGGAACATTTTGATAAAATATAATCAGCACAGCGAAATAAACGCTTCCACAAATTAGTTTTATATTCGCTGCAGCCGGCACAAAGATTTGTGTCGGCTAACCAAATAAAGTGCACAGACCTCCGAACAATGTGCATCATCGAAAAAAATCATAAACCCATAAAAAAAAGTACTTCCATCCGCAGGAAGT
>NZ_QUDO01000087.1:5989-9774 GCF_003477525.1 Ruminococcus sp. AF41-9 | reverse complement strand
TCCGTAAACGATCTGAAGGAAGAGTTCTCTCATAGCTGTGTTAATCGCATCACAAACTAAGTCAGTGTTCAGTGCCTCCATAACAGTAAGACCCGGAAGGATCTCAGAAAGTTTCCCGTGTCAAAACTTTCTCCGGTACATCTTGATTTAATATCAAACAATACAAGGGCAATTGCCTCTTTCATTCTTCTGCTGTTTGAAGCGGGAAACTTTCGATGGATTTTTAACGCATTACTTTCCATCGGCAAAAGAAGCATACTGTAAGTTTCCTCATCACCTTTTCTGATTTTTCCAAACTCTTTTTCCATTTGAGAGTATATTTTTTCAAACTGATATAACTGCATTTTTCTTCTCTCTTCCTTTAGTTTTTATCCTCATTTTTTTCAAAAAACACTTGACAGGATAAGCAATATATGTTGTGTAAGCCTTGAATATAAACACATTTCAAGGAGGCACCCTATGACTCAAAACTTTTTAGCTGACTTAAAAACAACACTCGAAAACTGCATTGCTGAACTGGATGAACTTCATTTCATGTTCTGCCAAAACCCGGAAGCTGATTTCACAGGAAATCGTAAACTTTCTTTCCATGATTATATTCAATTTATGGTTCAAATGCAGAGTAAATCTGTTTCAAATGAAATCCTGGATTTCTTTGAGCATTCACTTGCAGCCCCTGCAAAATCTTCTTTTACCCAGCAGCATTTCAAACTCCAACCGGAAGGATGGAGCTTTCTGTTCCATATTTTTGTGGAACAGTGCAGGGAACTTTCTGATCAGCCCTATCACGGCTATCGCCTTTTAGCATGTGATGGTTCCGATGTCAATATAGCACGAGACCCAGAGGATGAAAGAACTTTTATCCATGAAGGCGAAAAGGGTTACAATGCGATTCACGTCAATGCTCTTTACGATATCATGAACCATACTTACTGTGATTTTCTGGTTCAGGGAAAAAAGAAGCTTCATGAACGTGCTGCACTGAATACCATAACTGACCGTTATCCCGATTCTGTGCCGGCAATTTTAATGGCAGACCGGGGATATGAAAGCTTCAATGTCTTTGCTCATCTTATTCAAAAGAATATGAAATTCATTATTCGCATGAAAGACATCAACAGTAACGGCATTCTTTCCGCTTATGATCTACCTGACAGTCAGTTCGATACCCATATAAAAACCACTCTTACCAGACGCCATACAAAAGAAACTCTTGGGGATCCCAATACGTATACCATTCTTCAGCAGACTACCGATCTGGATTTCCTGGATGAAAACTGTACATATTATGATATCGAATTCCGTATTGTTCGTATTCTTCTTGATAATGGGACCTACATCTGCATTGCCACAAATCTTTCGGAAGAAGACTTCCCCTTAGAAGAGATTAAAAAGCTTTACAGAATGCGCTGGAGCGAGGAAACAAGCTTTCGTGAGCTGAAATACACCATAGGTCTTGTTAACTGGCATAGCAGCAAGTATGACGGGATCCTTCAGGAACTCAATGCCCGGATGATACTATATAACTTCTGCGAATTTGTGACAGCTCAGGCCGTTGTGAGAACACGAGATAACACAAAGCATATCTACAAAATAAATTTCGCCACCGCAGTCAACATATGCAGAGCATATTTAAAACATAGCAGTGACGAAATTGAGACCATGCTTCTCATACAAAAGCACCTGACACCAGTCAGGAGCAACCGTAAATATCCTATCCGCCTTCGTCCAAAGAGAAATAGGGATTTCATGTATCGAGCGGCTTAAATATCATCACTATTATACTTCTTTTTCAGACAGATCTGCAATCTGTCTTTTTGGTATACGAAATTGTATTTTATGTTCTTCACAGGTAGTCATCTGGGGGGGCAGACAGGACTTCCCATTGAACATAATATTTCTTAACTGAACCATGTTTTCTAAAGTCAAATAACGTGATATACTGTTTTTATCAGACGAAATGCTTATCTAAATGACATTGATAAAAATATATGTATGATAAATTTATACATATCTTTTTCAGTTTCCTTTTATTCCGCAGCAGATTCTGCTTAATTGCCCCTTCTGACATCTTATGTCTGGCGGCAATATTTTAATGGATTCCATTACCCAATATCTCTGGACAAAATATCCCTGTCCCTGTCAGATAAACCGCCCAGGAAACGATTGATGATTTCTATCAGTTCCTCAGCTTCCATATGTTCATCTAAAATATGCGTTCTAGCGGTATTTAAACTTTCTACCTCTTCCGTTATGTTTGCAATATGCATATCCATCCGTTTTGCCGCATGCTTTTTTCTTAACATATCAATTGCGAATCCTCTTGTAATTTTTCCTAAGAAAGCTACCAGTTTTGGCGGCCTTTGGGGTGGGATATACCGCCATGCCGCAAACCATGTATCATTTACACACTCCTCGGAATCTTCCCTATTCATAAGAATCTTCCACGCAATAGAATAACAAGTGGAATTATACTTTTTATCAACTAATTGTATTGCATTTTCATCTCTTCTCCAGAACAAGTCTATAATATAAGTATCTTCCATACAGCTTTCTCCGATTTCGTACTTTCAAACATCCTGTGCAAATATCATAACAAAAAAGGCTCTCATAATAAACATCGTATTTCTTATGCTTTGGTTACGCTTTCTCTTCAAATTTCTGTTTCATGCTCTTATCTTCATCTACAATTCGTAGTATTCCCCCAATGGTGCAGAAACTTATTTTCGTTCTATATTCAAAAATTTCTGCCAAAGTGAGCTGTTTATATGTTATCATGTAGGTATATCTCCTTTAGGTGGATTGGTTAATTAGTTTCTAGTCAATTCTATTTTACCATAAACCTTGAGGAGATATTTTATTTTAACGACAAAAAACACCGTATTTATGCAGTGTTTGGCGTTTCGCAAACGCCTATACGTATTCACTAAATGAAAGGAGACAAATATATGCAAGCAAAATCAAAAAACCTAATTATTGGGTGCATTGCTACAATGGCCATCGTTGCAACTATTTCAACTGTGCATGGACATGTCTGTTTGGATAAACCCTTCACTTCTCATGAACATACCTGGGAAATTATTGAAATCAAAGAGGGAAAGGAATATATTTCTTGTCCGTGCGGCTGTATGGAAACACGAGATCACAATCACAAGTGAAATATCGCACGCATTGAAGGGAATACTCTATTTTTTGTTGTGACTGTGGATGCAATGAGAGTTGTGACCTTAGTATGTTTGAGGAAGTGTCAGTTTGACACTTCTCAGGCTTACTGAAGTGGAAACCCTCGGTATGAGGACAGCCTATTTTGCTGTACTACATAGACGGTTCCGTGATATAGTGTTTCAGCCTAACCCCGGTATCCCTGCAGATTGTCGCATGTTTTCAGTTTCCTATTATGTAATCAATCCGTCTTTTTTGTCCGTTCTGTTTTTTCTTCTGCTGTCTGGCAGCTCTCTTTCTGTTTTTCAGGTTTTGTGAAGTCAACTTTACAGAATTTACTTTTCTCTTTCTCAAACCAATTTAAACTTTTCTAAACAAGGGGCAGTTGCCTGTTTCTTTTTATTTTACCCTGATTCTTCTTCCCCAGGATACCCAGTCTCCGTAAGCTTTCCTTCCGTTAATTTTGGCCCATGGGCGGACTCTCAGAGTATAGGTTCCGGGCTTCACGCCTGTAATCCTTGTATAGGTTGTCCGATTGTTCCGTTTATATACGGTGGTTCCGCCTGTAGATCTCAGTTCCATATCTGCTCTTGCAAATCCTTTTGGTACGCCAACTGTTACAG
>NZ_QUDO01000087.1:0-5889 GCF_003477525.1 Ruminococcus sp. AF41-9 | reverse complement strand
GCCGTTTACTCCAGTCTGTCCCAAATCAAGGATTTCACTAGAAACTGTCGCCTCATATTTCTCATATCTCATTTCACTGTCTGAATCCACAGTATCCTCGAAAATAGCTGAAGCTTCCGATACATCGCCTTCCTGCTCTGTGGTTTCCGAAATAAATGTTTCCTCTCCAGCAGAAAAATCGGCTGCCAATACCGGCTGACCGGTAACGATCACAGCAGAAAGAAACAGCGATAAAAATGTTTTGCCTCTCCTTCTCATAATACTTTGCCTTCTTTCCATCATTATACCTCGTTATCATGTTACGTTTATGTTAACAATTGTATCATATATGTAATATTTTTTCAACAATCTTTTTTTATTTAACATATTTAACTATGCAGAAAAAGCAGCTTGAAAAGCCGCTTTTTTCTACCTTTGCAGGAACCCAATCTCTGTAAAGATAAGTTTCGTTATTTAAATTCAATGGAAGAAAATCTGTAGATGTAGTCTTCCCCCG
Organism: Ruminococcus sp. AF41-9; assembly: GCF_003477525.1. Lineage (GTDB taxonomy): Bacteria > Bacillota > Clostridia > Lachnospirales > Lachnospiraceae > Blautia_A. The sequence continues at coordinate 5,393 of NZ_QUDO01000087.1, read as the reverse complement.
GATGTTTACCATTATCGCCCGCAATCGGACTGTTCGCATTAACCGACACAATCATATTGTTTGTATTTCTGTCAATCGCTACGGATTCCATTTCAAAACTAAAGAACTTTGATTCATCCAGTTCATTGTTAAAGGCAAAATCCGGAATTAAAACAGGATATTTCTTGCCATCTTTAAATTTCATTGTTTTAGTTCTGCTCATATCAATGTGTAGTACCCTGCTTCCACTGGTTTGCACATCACCATTAGGAAAATATTCCAGTTTTTTCGTCGTAACAATAAATAATCCGTATTTGTCACTGTAATTGATTCCCTGAAGCACTTCATAACCGGTATTCATAAAATATTTTGTTTGATCAACCACAACTTTTCCTGCTGAGAAGTGTACAATACACAGTTTATATATTTTTTTATCTTCTTCACCCTCTGCACCGGTTTCGGTAAGAAGAATAAACTGATTGCCTTTGTAATGGCTGATTGCGTTTGTCCGGTTTTCCCAGGTATACCTATTATAGGGCCATTCTTCAGATGTACTGCCCATAGTAAGCTTCACAACCGAATATTCACCTTTTCCATTAGGTTCCGCACAGGTAACATACAATTCATGATTGTATATATCCATTCCATTGGCATGATACAGACATCTTTTCTCTCCCGGTACTACCTTATTAGCCAGTCTTTTTACGCCCTTCGTACTGCTTGTGTAATCCTCAAATTCCCAAATGGCTGCTGCGCACTTACTCGGTTCTTTATATTCTCCATTTGTACCGGCTTTTATACCATACAACTTTTGAGTTCTGTCATCCCCATCAAATGCTAACGCGCCAAAATTTGTCGTTTTAATATTTCCTATTTCCTTATTGTCTACTTTCATTCCCTTGGCAAGAGCGCAGTTAAAACTATAAGTACCTTTTTCATAAGTAATTCCATTCAGGACAGAAAAACGGTCCTCTGCTTTCCCGGTTCCTGTAATTACATTTGCAGCCAGTACAAGATGACCTGCTTTCATACAAATAGATTCCAGATTATACTGCTTATACCCTTTCATCTCAACATTAATAACTCCGTCTGGAATATATGAATTCACATTACTTCTGTAATCCACATGTACAATTCTGTTTCTTCCGGCAGACAATTCATCATTTGTCAGAATAAACAGACCGTAGTCTAAATGGTAATAAATATCCTGGATACGGCTTGTATATCCATATCCTCTGTTTGTAACCTTAAATTCATGAACTACTTCATAACTATTAGAACTCTCCAATCTCAGTTTTTTTACAATCAGAGTATCGTTATCTGCATCGTTGGAGCCTCGTGCAAGAATGAAAAATTCATTTGCCGCACCTGTATGTGCAATTCCAAGCGCTCCATACTGAAATTCACTTACAATATCAAACTCCTTAATAACATTACCGGCAGTATCCATTTTTACAATCTTTGTAGTATTTCCATATCCCGCTGTATCTTCAGCAAGCATAAATAATTCTGTGCCGATTTTGCTAAGCCCTAATGCAAAATATCCCAAACCGGTTTTAACTGCCACAGCCTGTGCATCTGCGTTTGAATAATCCGGTGTTTTATATAAGGTTGTTACCTTTCCGCTTGTTTTCACACTGTACATAGTGTCTCCGCTGATTGTAATTCCCGCTACATTCGTCGCAGCTCCTGCATCCACAATTTTTGCTCCTGCTGTAGGTGTCGCTGAAATAACAAGTGTTTTTCCATTAAATGTTCCTGGCATATAAAATATCCTCCTTCTGTTTTTTGCAGACCCTTATAGTTTTATTGGTCTGTTTCATAAGCGCTTACATAAAATAAAAACCCGTTTTCTCTATTTTCGGAAACTACTTTTTATATTTTTTTATTGATTTCTTTTGTATCTGCCATAATGTACTCTTTTACCTCTGTAATATCCCTCTCGATAACACTTAATACATTAAATTTTTCTGTTAATGCTGACAGTAATTCCTGATACTGTTTTTCCCGCTCTTCCTGTCTTGCCGAAAATCTTTCATTTGATTTCACAATGTAGATCAAAAGAAATACTGCCAATACTGCCCATATCCCTTGAGATAATGCAGCATCCGCTGGGCGTTTTAACAAGGTCGTTGCCGCACTGCACCTTCGTTCCGAACATCGGCCGCACGATCCCCGAACAACATTCATTACGATGGCGAAAAAAGCGGGCGTAGATGAGTACGTTGTGAAACGTCTTGCCGGTCACAAGATCACAGACGTAACCGAGGCGGTCTATACAATCCGTGATATTGAGTGACTCAGAGATGAGAATAGGGTAGAGGGAGAATAATTATCTCGCCCCTCCCATTGAACCGTACGTACGGGTCTCGTATACGGCTCTACAACTTATATTCCAACTTTTGCTAAGTAATAGGATAAGGGATTGAGCAGACCAGCTCCATCTTTTATCCTATTTTCAAGTAAATCTTTACTGATAATGAAATTCACCACGTTCATTCCACTTCTTCTGTACCACCCAAGTCTTGAATTTGCAACTTTATGAATATCTTCCTGACTGAATCCGTTTCGGTTCTTCCTGTTTAGATAACTTAGGTTTCTGTAGATGGTTTTCGGCTTCTTCCATTGCTTCATGACTATCATTCTTATTTTGTGTCTTAGCCATTGTCCAAGCTCTTCCACAAATTGCTTCATCAACCCGATTCTAAAGTAATTAATCCATCCTCGCACAATCTCATTTACTCGCTTGATTGTAACCACAAGAGGTCTTGCTATTGCTTTCCCTCTCTTCAGATATTCACTCAGCTTCTTTTTAAGCTTCTTTTTCTTTTCATTGGTAGGTTTTACTTTCCACTCTCCACCGTTTTTCAGAAATGTGAATCCTAGGTATTTGCTTCGCATCGGTCTGACTACTTTCGTTTTTGCTGCATTTACTTTTAGAAATAGTTTCCGTTCCAGCCAATCACTTATGGAGTTCATCACCCGGTTAGCCGCCATTTCACTTTTAGTGAAAATTAATACATCATCTGCATACCTTGTAAAGCGAAGTCCTCTATGTTCCAGTTCTTTGTCCAGCTTGTCCAAGTAGACATTTGAACATACGACTGAAAGAGGACCTCCTTGCGGCACACCGGTAATAGTTGCTTTTTCCAAGCCGTTTTCCATTACACCTGCTTTCAGATATTTCCGAATCAGATTTAATGTGGTACTGTCATTTACTTGTTCTCTTAGTATCTGAATTAATTTGTCGTGATTTACCTTGTCGAAAAACTGTTCTATATCTATATCCACTACCCATTCATACCCATCATTCAAGTATTCCAATGCCTGTCGAATGGCATCATGACAACTTCTTCCGGCTCTGAATCCATAACTATAGTCACTGAATATCTCTTCATAAATATCAGATATAGGCTGTGCTATTGCCTGCTGGATAGTTCTGTCAAGTGCTGTGGGTATTCCCAATGGTCTTTTCTTACCATTGTCTTTCGGAATGTATACTCTTCGGACTGGTTTCGGTATATATGTTCTGTTTCTAAGAGATGTAACGATTTTCTCTCTGTTCTCCCTTATATAATCTCCCAGTTCTTCTACAGTAACTCCATCAACACCACTCGCACCTTTATTAGCAACTACCTTTTTATAGGCTCTGTTCAGATTTTCTTTTGACAAGATCACTTCAATCAATTCCATTGTTGTTACTCCTCTGACTTATCCTAAAATTCATACATAACACCCCTCTAAGTATAAACAGTATTCCTCGGTTACGTTCCTACTTTTCCTGTCCACTCGATTTCTGGCTCATGTATTATTTTAAACATAACGATTCGTACTATAAATCGTTTCAGTCCTTCGGCTTTCGCCTACTATGACATCATCTGACTCCCTCTCTAAACCTTTTTCGACCATACCTTTCAGTATGTGAGTAGGGTCTCCCGAGGTAAGACGCTAATCTTTCGTTCCACAACCTCTTGATTTACAACTTCGGTTTACGTTTACCTTTTGGGCTTTGGTTTGTCTAGCAACCTTACCCACCTAATCGCCTTATCAAGTTTCTGTACGTAGGCTCAAGAACTTTGTTACACCACTTCCTTCATCCATACCATTACTGGTACCGACTTGTGGTTCACTACACTTGGCGGTAAATACCTGTGACCGGACTTTCACCAGTAAGATTAGTGCCATGCTCGGCACACTAGAAAAAATGCCGTAACCCTTGTGGTTGCGGCATTTCTTTTCCTGTGATCGGCTCTTCTTTTTGTTTCCTTCGCTCTGTTGCCTACTTGTTACCTACCTGTTTGCCTATCTTGCCATTTTCAAGGCTTCTCACCGTGTCTCAAATTACTTTCTCATTTTTTGATCTAAACTAAGAAAAGTACCGCAGCCCTTGGAACTACGGTACTTTCTAGGTTTGTTGACTCTTTGATTAAAAAGGTTTGATTAGAACTTTCCAGCCTTAGCAGCTTCCTCAATGGAAACAGCTACTGCAACTGTCATACCAACCATCGGGTTGTTACCAGCGCCGATGAGACCCATCATCTCTACGTGAGCCGGTACAGAAGAAGAACCAGCGAACTGTGCATCAGAGTGCATACGTCCTAATGTATCTGTCATACCGTAGGAAGCTGGACCTGCTGCCATGTTGTCTGGGTGAAGTGTACGTCCTGTACCACCGCCGGAAGCAACTGAGAAGTATTTCTTACCTGCTTCAAGACGTTCTTTCTTGTATGTACCTGCAACCGGATGCTGGAAACGTGTCGGGTTTGTGGAGTTACCTGTGATAGAAACATCAACGTCTTCTTTCCACATGATAGCAACGCCTTCCGGAACGCTGTTAGCGCCGTAGCAGTTAACTTTTGCACGAAGTCCTTCGGAGTATGCTTTTCTGAATACTTCTTTTACTTCGTTCTTGTATGGATCGTATTCTGTCTCTACATATGTAAAGCCATTGATACGGGAGATAATCTGAGCTGCATCTTTTCCAAGACCGTTCAGGATAACACGTAATGGTTTCTGACGAACTTTGTTTGCTTTCTCAGCGATACCGATAGCACCCTCAGCAGCTGCAAAGGACTCATGTCCAGCCAGGAAGCAGAAGCACTCTGTTTCTTCTTCAAGAAGCATCTTGCCAAGGTTACCATGTCCAAGACCTACTTTACGTGTATCAGCAACGGATCCAGGAATACAGAATGCCTGAAGACCTTCTCCGATAGCTGCTGCTGCGTCTGCTGCTTTCTTACATCCTTTTTTGATTGCGATTGCAGCACCTACTGTATATGCCCAACAAGCGTTCTCGAAACAGATCGGCTGAATGCCTTTGATCTGATCGTATACATTAAGACCTGCGTCTTTTGTGATTTTCTCAGCTTCTTCAATAGAAGCAATGCCATAGCTGTTTAAAACAGAATTGATTT
>NZ_QUDO01000086.1 GCF_003477525.1 Ruminococcus sp. AF41-9 | reverse complement strand
TAATGGAGACTATTCGAGCAGCTGAACGTGCGGAGGCTGCGTATGAGCGAAAGATGTATCGTTATAAAGCACAGTATTCTCTGGATTGCGAGAATGGCATTGAAAATGCAGTGCTGTTGAAGCCGCAAACACCGGAGATGCTTCTGGAGGAAAAACAGTTTCAGGAGCAGGTCTATGCCGCTGTGATGAAGCTGCCGGAGAAACAGGCAAAGCGAATTTATGCCCGATACTATCTGGGAATGACGGTAAATGAAATTGCCGAAGTAGAAGGTGTAGACCCAAGCCGTGTCCGAGACAGTATCCGCCGTGGATTAAAGCAGCTTGTAAAATATTTTTGATAAAAATTCATTTGATTCGCCTGTTTTTTGTCAGTGTTAATAAGAAGGTTATACCGATTTGAAGTGCGCTTATTAAGAAAACGCCAGATCCAGGGGCGTATCACCTCTGCATCTGGCGTTTTCTTATAGATTTGTACTTGCCTGTTTATCCAATATTCTTTTTTAATGAAGCAATCCATGCTTGGATTGCTTCCACCAGTACATACTGCTGACGCAAAACAGCCATACCTGTTGCGGGAATACTGGGCTCATTTTCTTTTTTCTGTATATTATGTTCCAGATAGGATTTTAAAGTACTAATATTTTCTTCAATTTCTGCTATGCACGATTTTTGTTTTTCAGGTGGCAAGGAATCCAAATTCACAATAACAGCGTTGAAGTCCAGAAAAATGTTAATAGGTTTTCCAGAAATCTCAAACATGAGCCGTTCAAATTCCGCTTCTCCCGCTTCCGTCAGGGAATAAATCGCTTTCTCTGGCATCTTCCCTTCCTTTACGATTTCGCCTCGGATTAGCCCCTTTTCTTCTAACTGAATGGCTTTTTTATAAATGGATGGAGTGCTGATTTTTACCCATTTGGATATGTTTCTATATTCTACTAACTTTTGAATATCGTAGGCGCTCATTGGCTCCTTTTTCAATATTCCCAACACGATTAAATCTATGGTTGCCATGTGGAATCACACCCTTTCACTATGCTTTCTGCATGAAAGAATACTGTCAAATTTACTATAAATTATAGTATTAGATTTTATACTCTTTGTCAAGATAAAACGCCTGACTTCTCTTGATATATACTATAAATTATAGTAGTATGATTTATACGGTAGTATACTATAATCTATACTACTATAAATTACACTTAAAGAAGCGAAAGGAGTATTAACAATGAATGAACGCAACAACAAACTTGAGCTTTTGGGCAGTGCGCCTATCCCAAAAACGCTGATGGCTCTTGGCATACCGATTATGATTGGGATGTTGATCAATGCACTCTATAATCTGGTGGATGCCTATTTTGTGAGTGGCTTGGGCAAAAGTCAAATGGGTGCTATTTCTGTCGTATTTCCGTTGGGACAAGTCGTGGTTGGTTTAGGCCTTATGTTCGGTAACGGAGCCGCATCTTATCTGTCAAGACTATTGGGACGCAGAGATAAAGATACCGCCGATAAAGTGGCAAGCACCGCATTGTATAGCAGTATTCTGATTGGCGCTATTATCATCCTACTTTCTGCGATTTTCCTTAAACCAATTTTGGTAATGTTGGGCGCGACGGAAACAATTATGCCGTATGCCTTGACATACGCAAGAATTTATGTGCTGTCCTGTGTTTTCAATGTATTTAATGTAACAATGAACAATATTGTAAGTAGCGAGGGTGCAGCAAAAACGACCATGTGTGCCTTGCTATTGGGAGCCGTATTGAACATCGGATTAGACCCTCTTTTCATTTATACTTTGGACATGGGAGTAGAAGGTGCAGCAATCGCCACAGCAATTTCGCAAATGGTATCCACGCTTGTTTATCTTACCTATGTTCTGCGCAAAAAAAGCGTATTTTCGTTCAGCATAAAAGAGTTTTCTCCTACGAGGCAAATGATAACGGAAATTTTGAAAATTGGAGTTCCCACTTTGGTGTTCCAACTGCTAACAAGTCTTTCGATTGCGCTAATTAACCGCGCATCCAGCAATTATGGCGATTCGGTCATTGCAGGCATGGGGGCGGTTACGCGAGTTACTTCTATGGGAACTCTTGTTGTCTTTGGATTTCTGAAAGGGTTCCAGCCTATTGCTGGATTCAGCTATGGGGCAAAGAAGTTTGATCGCCTGCGCGAAGCAATCAAAACCTCAATCATTTGGTCTACAAGTTTCTGCTTAGTCGTAGGCTTGGTGATGGCCGTTTTTTCTACGCAGATTATCTCTCAATTTACTGAGGGAGATAATCAAATGATTTTAGTGGGTCAAAAATCACTGTTTGCAAATGGGATCACATTCATTCTTTTTGGTTTCTACACGGTTTACTCCTCTTTGTTCCTTGCCTTGGGTAAAGGTGCGGCAGGTTTCTTTTTGGGAGCATGTAGACAAGGTGTCTGCTTTGTTCCTGTCGTTTTGCTGCTGCCTATGGTATGGGGAATGAACGGAATCCTATATGCCCAACCCATCGCAGATGTAATTTCCGTAGTAATCACTGTATTTATGGCGTTACACCTTCATCGGGAATTGTCTATGGCTGAAAAACAGGCTATGTCCAATTCGGAAATATAAGGTACTTCTCCTTGACTTTTACTATCAACAATAGTACTATTGATAATAGTAAAAGTTGGAGGTGTAGTTATGTCGTCAATCGATTTAGTCATACTTGGTATTGTATTGGAAAAACCGCAAAGCGCTTATGATATTCAAAAAGATGTGGAGTACCACCATTTTCCACGATGGACAAAAATAAGCGTACCTTCTATTTATCGTAAGGTTCTCCAGTTGAGTGAGAAAGGTTATTTGCATAGCAATATTGTCAAGGGCGATAAGTTTGCAGATAAGGCTATTTATTCTATTACTGACCAGGGCAGAGCATATTTTAAGGAACTGATGGCCGCTTGCGCCGCTGGTCCAGTCCCCCTGCTATTCGATTTCAATGTGGTCATTACCAATCTGAACAAGATGGACAAAGCCGAAGCGTTGGAGCTGGTTTCGACTTTGCGCCGGAGCATACAATCCTCGGTTGAAGCTAACGAGGGCTATGCGCGCGAATTTGCAGACATTCCTTTGGTTGGGAGAACGATTTTTGAGCAGCAGCAGCTTCTCTATCGAGCCCTTATGGAATGGCTGGATCACTTTGAAGGACAGTTCTTAAAAGAATGAGCACGGCCTTCAAAAGCAGTTTGACCATCCTGTTTGAAGCTCCATTTTGGATCGGTCTATATGAAAGAACGGATAGCGGTAAATACGAGGTGTGTAAAATCACTTTTGGTTCAGAACCCAAAGACTATGAGGTCTATGAGTTTCTGCTGAAGAATTGGCATAAGTTGAAATTCAGTCCCCCAATCCAGGCTGAAGTATTCATAGAGCGAAAACTCAATCCCAAACGAATGCAGCGCGAAATTCAAAGTCAACTGCAAGATAAAGGCGTTGGCACAAAGGCACAGCAGGCGTTGAAACTCCAGCATGAGCAATGTAAGCTGGAACGTAAAGCCAAGAGCCGTGAACAGAAAGAGGCAGAGAAAGACCGTCAGTTTGCCATACGGCAGGAAAAGAAGAAAGCCAAGCACAGAGGAAGATAACATGAAGATAGAATGGATTTTATGCCCCTTTTGCGGCAGCAAAACGCGATTAAAAATTCGCTATGATACAGTATTGGAAAACTTTCCGTTATATTGTCCTAAATGCAAACATGAAACCCTGATTACAGTAAGAAAACTAAATTTATCCATCGTCCAAGAGCCAGACGCACAGACGCAGAGCCGATAATACGCAAGGTAAATTCACTTGTGATTATCGGTTCTTTTTTATTTCAATATACGATGAGAGCCTGCCCCGCCCAATGGGGAAAGAAAAAAACCGTAGCTGGGCAGGTTGATTTTGTGCGCTTACTCTACATACTCTGGCGGCGGTTTTGAGAAATCAGAGCCGCCGTTTCTTTTCACCTATCCTAAACCAACGACGATCTAACACCGTGTAAATCCACGGCGGCATATAGGAGGATTGCCGCCGTGTCTATTTTTGCCTATTTTCACAGCATCCATGACCTGCACCAGCTAAAAAAGCCTTGCCCCTCCTCCGGGAAGGTATGACTTCCTATCGGTATTATCGTTCCGCCTAAATCAGCAGAATGGTAGGTGTTTTTGTCGCGCCAGTTTCCCATTGCGGGGAGCTGGCGTTTTTTATTGTCGATTTTTCAGGAAAGCTCCTGAAGTATGTCGCTGCCGATCCCCGCCTCCTTTCGATTCACTCGTCAATCGCCCGTGAATTGAAATGGAGGTACATAATGAAGAAAGTCAATCTTAGGGACTTATATCCCGATGTTTATAAAAATGATTACTTTGTAGAAGTAACAGAAGATGTGCTGGAGACGATCCGAGCCGCTGAGCGTGCGGAAGCTGCTTATGACCGGAGGATGTATCGCTATAAGGCGTACTACTCCCTGGACTGCGACAACGGCATTGAAAATGCGATCCTGATGAAGCCCCAGACACCGGAAATGCTTTTGGAGGAAAAGCAGCTGCGGGAGCAGCTCTATGCTGCTGTGATGGCTCTGCCAGAGAAGCAGGCCAAGCGGATCTATGCCCGGTATTATCTGGGTATGCGTGTGAGTGAGATCGCCACAGCGGAGGGCGTAGACCAAAGCCGTGTCCGTGATAGTATCCGGCGTGGTCTGAAGCAACTGGCAAAGTATTTTTAGGATAGAACTACAAATGGGGCGCAAGGTCTCAAAATGCTTCTGGCACAGGGCCTTGCGCCCCATTTGCACGCTTGTATTCTTCGAGCAAAGGAAATATAATAAACCATATTGGAGGGAAACTATATGGATTATATGACGCTGAAAGAAGCAAGTGAAAAATGGGGTGTTACCCCAAGGCAGATCAATTATCTGTGTGCCAGTGGGCGTATCCCCGGCGCTGTGAAGATGGCTGGTGTTTGGCTGATCCCTAAAACTGCGGAGAAGCCAGTTGATGGCCGGACAAAACAAGGAAAGGTGCAGAAAGAATGAAACTATCTAAAATTATGATAATTGAAGATGATCCTGTGATACAGGGAGAATTACAAACTTTATTGAATGGAAATGGATATACAACGCTTGGAGTAAGGAATTTTTCTGCTGTGACAGAACAGATTCAGGATGAAAAGCCACATCTGATTTTGTTGGACATTAAGTTACCCGGAGAGAATGGTTTTGCTTTATGCTCTAAAATTCGTACCTTTTCCGAAGTGCCAATCATCTTTGTGACAAGCTGCAACACGGATATGGACGAGCTGAATAGCATTATGTTGGGTGGAGACGCTTTTATCGCGAAGCCCTATAACACAGCAATCCTGCTTGCGAAAATTGCTTCTCTGCTGAAGAAAACCTATCCCGCACAACAACGGGAGAAGATCGTCTATGGAGATGCGGTGCTGCATCTGGAATCCAGCAGTTTGGACTATAATGGACGGAGCGTAGAACTTACTAAGAACGAATTGAAAATTCTCTATTATTTGTTCAAGAACGGTGGAAAAATCTGTTCTCGCGGAGATATGATTGAGTATTTGTGGGACAATCAGCTATATGTGGATGACAATGCTTTGAGCGTCAATATCAACCGCATCCGGGAAAAACTGGCGGGCATCGGTCTGACGGATTTTATCAAGACAAAGCACCGACAGGGGTACACGATATGAACAGCAGACGATATTGGAAAAACAGGCTACCATTTCTGCTGACGAACCTTGTTTGTATGGCTGCACTCACTGTATTTTTGCTGGTGTGCGGCAATTCGGTTTCCGCAGTAGTATTGATCCTGATTGTATGGGCATTGATTTTGCTGACGGGACTTGTCCTCACTTACTGGAAACGGAAGCGGCAGATGAAAAAACTTCTGGATATGGCGGAGCAGCTTTCCGAAAGATACCTTATTTCCGAAGTGATGGAGCTGCCGGAACAGGCCGAGGATCAGGTTTACTATCAGCTTTTGAAAATGGCTGGAAAATCCATGTTGGAACAGATTGGAGAAGTCGAGCGGGAACGCCTGGAGTACAAAGAATACATTGAGCAATGGATTCACGAAATCAAAACGCCCATTACTGCCATGAAACTCCTATGTGAAAACCACCGGACGGACTGGACAAAGGAACTTCTGCTGGAACTGGAAAAGACCAACCGCTTTACCGAACAAGCTCTTTATTACGCCCGCAGTGAGCATACAGAGAAAGATTATTCTGTCCGGGAAATGGCACTGTCCCAAGTGGTGCATCAGGCGATTGCAGATAATAAATATCTGCTGCTCCAAGGTGGTATGCGTCTGGAAGTGGAGGAAATGCAGGACACGGTTTATTCAGATGAAAAGTGGGTGCGCTTTATTCTGAACCAACTGATTGCCAATGCGGTCAAGTATCGTACGGAACAACCGGTTCTCCGCATTTCTACTCATAAACGGCAAGATCAGGTTGTTCTTGTCGTGGAGGACAATGGAATCGGGATTGCTGCGTCCGATCTGCCCCGTATCTTTGAAAAGGGATTTACCGGTCAGAATGGTCGTATGATCCAGCAGTCCACAGGCATTGGCCTGTACCTATGCAAACGGCTCTGTGAAAAGCTGGGCATTGGCATTGCGGCAGAATCATCGGAACAAGGAACCGCCATTTCCCTGGCGTTTCACATCAACTGTCTGATCCATGAAGTGCAGGGCTGATTGCGGTCCTGCACTTCTTACATTTTTGTTAGAACTTTGTAAGAAAACTTGATACAAACGAAGCCACTCTTATTCTACAATAGAGATCAGAGGTGATAACAATGAAAGAAATTTTGAAACTGGATCATATCCAAAAATATTACGGAAATGGCGGGAATGTTACAAAAGCAATTCAGGACATCAGCTTTTCCGTTCAGGAGGGGGAATTTGTAGGAATCATGGGAGCATCCGGTTCCGGCAAGACTACCCTGCTCAACTGTATTTCCACCATTGATACCGTCAGTGCGGGACATATCTATCTGGACGGAACCGATGTGACGGAAATCAACGAAAAACAGATTGCCCGGTTTCGTCGGGAGAATCTTGGATTTGTATTTCAGGATTTTAACCTGCTGGACACTCTGACAATCTCGGAAAACATTGCCTTGGCACTGACTATCAACAAGGTTCCTGCAGGTGAGATTGATGGGCGGGTGCGGGAAATGGCCGGAAAGCTGAATATCACGGATATTCTGGATAAATATCCCTATCAGGTGTCCGGCGGTCAAAAACAGCGGTGTGCCTGTGCCAGAGCTATTATCAACCAGCCAAAGTTGATCCTGGCGGACGAACCTACCGGCGCGTTAGATAGTCACTCGTCACAAGCCTTGCTCTCCACAATCCAGAGTATTAACGAAAGCCTTGACGCCACAATCCTGATGGTAACACACGACGCTTTTTCGGCAAGCTATGCCAATCGTATTCTCTTTTTAAGAGATGGTGCGATCTTCACGGAAATTCTCAAAGGTAGTGATTCTCGTAGGGTTTTCTTTGAAAAAATCTTGAATGTCCTTACCATGATGGGAGGGGGCATGAATGATGTACGCTAAATTAGCACTTGAAAATGTAAAGAAATCCACAAAAGACTATTTGATATATATTGTCACTCTGACGGCGTGTATATCTATGTTTTATGCTTTCCTTTCCATTTCCAGCAATTATTATGATCCGAATATAGGAGCAGAATTTAATTTAGATATATTAGGTGATGGAATAAAATATGCGATTCTATTGATTACCGTATTGCTGATGTTCCTTATGCAGTATGTAAACCACTTTATGATACAACGGCGAAAAAGGGAATTTGCAATTCAGAGTATTATTGGAATGGAGCAATCAACGATAGCTCGACTTTTCTTTGTGGAATCACTAATAATGGGAATTTTTTCGCTGATTGTGGGGATAGGATTAGGTGGTGTGTTTTCTCAATTCATTACTGCTATGCTGCTTCAAATGTATCATAAACCATTTGAATTTTCATTTATGCTTTTTCCAGATACAATCATTTTGACGATTCTATTTTTCTGCATATGTTTTGCGACAGTTGGTTTATCTCAAGTTCGCACGATACGAAAAACAAAGATAATTGATATGCTAAATGCAGATCGAAAAAATGATATATTGGGAACCCCCCACAAATGGATATACAAACTCTTTCCAGTAAATTTTGTCCTTTATCTGCTGATTACCTTTTATAATATTAGAACCCTGTCTTACTACTTTAACGGAGAATTTGAACTGGTAATCAAAATATGGTCTGCAATCAGCATTATTGTACCAATTCTGATGTTGATTATGCATATAAGGGAAAGATTCAGAAGAAAAGAACAAAACACAGTAAAGCAGCTCTTTTTGATTGAATGTATTGGCCTGTTGGAACTGATTATTCTTTCCATATTACCAGTTTTCAAAGTGTACCTTGCAATGCCGATGGATAAAGGTGCTTTTAATGTTTATATGGGATTTCTGTTTTGGTGTGTTGTATTTGGAGTGAGTGTATTTTTCGTTTTGTTTAGTAATTACTTATTGGTTATCAAAGAACGCCAGAAGTATAAAGAAGAAAATCTGTTCTTTTTTGGACAACTGTTATCTAAATTAAAATCGAAAACACTTTCAATGACTTTGATTTGCCTCACACTTACATTGTCCATGGCATTATTTTTTGTAACACCACTCCTTGTTGGATGGGCACAAGGTTTTTTGGAAAAAAGAGTTCCTTTTGATATACAGATTTCTTCGGACTACATTGGTATGCAGTCTGGTTATATCGGCATACAGTCCGAAAAAGAACTACCTGTAACGGATTATAGTTTTCTTGACTCTTTCATTGAAAAGAATATTTCTGTTCGTGATGATTGCTCTTTTAAGACATACTTTGTAAACAAAACTGACTTTTATAACCAACTGGAGAATAGCAGAAAAAATGCCCCACCCATTACAGCAATTTCTTTGTCCGACTATAACCATCTATTAAAGATGCAGGTTATGATGAAATTTCTTTACGAGATCATGAATTTACAACCCAGTGGCTTTCCATAACACCCCAAGATGCAATTTCGACGTATCTTGAAGCTCACAAATCTATTAGAACAGATGGAGGCGATTTACAGCGTGCTGATATTTCTGCACACACAGTAGACTTAGGTGAAGATTTTTATAATTTTCAAAGTGTGATATATATTGTACCAGATCACATTTGCAATAAACTGACATCAGCTAATACATTCCGGTATATGATGGCGGATAAAACAATTTCTTATGATATTGCTCAAGAATTAAAATCATACTTTGAAAATTCAAGCCTTACTGATTCGCTTGTAACTTATAACATTACCATGCGGACAATCGAGGTTAATGATAATTCTGCTATTATTTTCATTATGCAAACTGGATTGACATATAGCGCAATCATCTTGTTTGTAACCTGTTTTACTATCTTGGCTTTGCAGCAATTATCAGATTCCGGAAAATACAAATATCGCTTTCGGGTTCTAAGAAATATGGGTGTTGAAGAACCCATATACGAAAGTTGATTTTGAAACAATTAGCTGTATGGTTTGGTGTTCCGGTTATACTGGCCCTTATCTTGGCTGGCGCATTCCTTGTATTTTTGATTGTAGGATTCCATATGCAGATTGCAGTGTATATCGGAGTACAGCGATTGGTGCAGCAGCTTTTGATTGTGTTGGCTATTTTAGGTGTCCTTTTAATAAGTTAACCTATTGTGCTACTTCAAATAAATTATGTGAAAACCTGTGAAACCGCAAAGAATCCCTGTAGTTATTGAAAGAATAAAATTTTTAAAATATCAATTTCTTGATTT
>NZ_QUDO01000085.1 GCF_003477525.1 Ruminococcus sp. AF41-9 | reverse complement strand
ATATCAGCAGAAATAAGGTATCTGCTGTCGGAACAGAAAAAGTTTCAAAATAAATCAAAAAATATTGATGAAGTCTACCAATCAGTGTTTTTTCGTTGTATAATGTTTTATCGTACAGGGTCACTTTCCTTTGTAATGTTTTGGGTCAAATTCATTATACATCAGAAAGTCCTGTACGATATTTTTTTATGAAAAAGTTGTAAAGTGGTGTTATTTTATAGTTTACAATCCAATAATTCTATATACTGATCGGATTTCATCAGACTTACTGGATAAAATCAGAAAATCCTTTTTTACTTTTTCTTCATTTACCAGCCTTAGCTACCCTCATATTATAAAGAAAGGTACCCAATGATGCCAGAATAATCAGCACATATCCTGTAAAGCTGTACTTATCCGGAATCTCTCCAAACAGGACAAATCCCAGCATCGTAGCAAAAATAATCTGCGAGTAATCAAAGATGGAAATCTTCCCTGCAGGTGCATAGGTGTATGCAGCCGTAATCGTAAACTGTCCGCCCGCTGCGAATAATCCTGCCATCAGCAATGTCACAAGCTGTTTCATACTCATGGGTGTGAAATGGAACAACATCCAGGGTACAACCGACAAACAGGAGAAAAATGAAAAATAAAACACGATAACCGGTCCCTTCACTCCGTGAGTTCCCAGTACACGCACCATCGTATAGGCAATTCCTGCTCCCAGTCCACCGCAGACTCCTATCAGTGCCGGAACAAGTGCCGCATTCTGAAATCCCGGTTTCACTACAAATAAACATCCGATAAACGCCAGCGCAACACACGCAGCCTGCGCCGGTCTGATCTTTTCCTTTAACAGAAGAAAAGAGAATACGATTGCAAAGAATGGTGACAACTTATTCAGGATTGAGGCATCTGCCACCAACAAATGATCAATCGCATAAAAGTTACAAAGAATCCCCAGCGTACCACACACGCATCTCAGCACCAGCGGTCCCCAGTATTTCTTATCCACTTTCGGCACTGTATGATTCTTACAGAGAATCACCGCCGCAAACACAGCCGCCACCAGATTCCGGAAGAAACTCTTCTCCACAGACGGCAGATCACCTGCCAGACGCACACTCACATTCATACAAGCAAAGAAAAACGCCGACAGGATGATCATTATCATACCCTTTATGTAATTTTCCTGTTTCATCAGATTTAACCTGCCTTTCTGTCCATGCAGACAGCTTCTTTTTATCATATGCTGTCTGTCATCTACCTGTTAATCATAGCACGGACAATCGTTTTAGTACAAATAGATTTTTTATTCCAGCAACACTCTAAAAGGGGTTGCTGACCTGATTTTACATCCCATTGACTTTTCCAGATGCTTGTGTTACTCTAACACAAGAAAATCTGCATATAGATGATAACAACGGGAGCCTGTGAGACAGGCTGAGAGGAAGATTGATCTTCGACCGCACCTGATATGGATAATGCCAGCGTAGGGACTGTATTTGTATATTAAAATCTGCCAGTGTGTTATTCCGGCAGATTTTTTTTGCAGGATTTTATCTGTTTCCTGCACAACTGATAATGTCTGCTTCGGCAGACCAAATCTTCATTTCAAGGAGGTTCATTATGAACACAGACAGATCAAAAACACTCAGAATGGTCATGCTCGCCATGATGGTTGCCATCGGCGTTGTCATCTCACCCATTCTGAGAATCGAGGGTATGTGCCCTACTGCACACCTGATAAACATCGTCTGCTCCGTACTTCTGGGACCGTGGTATTCACTTCTTTGTGCCACTCTCATCGGAATCATCCGCATGATGTTTATGGGTATCCCGCCACTTGCACTGACAGGTGCCGTATTCGGCGCATTTTTATCAGGCGTTTTCTACCGCGCTTCTCATGGAAAGATTATCTGCGCAGTGATCGGTGAAATCTTCGGAACCGGTATCATCGGCTCTCTGGTTTCCTATCCTGTAATGGCATTTCTTATGGGCAGAAGCGGACTGAACGCATTTTTCTATACACCAATGTTTCTGGCAGCAACCTGCATGGGCGGCACCATTGCCTATTTCTTCCTGAAAGCATTAAGTCACGCAGGAATGCTTGCCAAATTTCAGCAAAGCCTTGGAGCAAAAGTATATGATCGTAAATCAGACAAGAACCAGACAACTCACCAGAGCAGCACAGCCGCTGATTCACTGCATCACTAATCCGATTTCTATCCATGACTGTGCCAATATCATCCTGGCGGCAGGAGGCCGCCCAATCATGGCAGAACACCCTGCGGAAGTAGCCGAAATCACCAGCCATGCGCAGGCACTGGCATTAAACCTCGGGAACATCACCGATGCCCGTATGGAGTCCATGCCGAAGTCCTTAAAAACTGCTGGCATCATTCACATTCCAGTCATGCTCGATCTGGTAGGAACTGCATGTAGCACTCTTCGCTATGAATTTGCGCAAAAACTTATGAACATTCATATGCCAGAACTTCTAAAAGGAAATATGTCCGAACTCCTTGCGATGTCTGGACAGACCGCTCACGCGATCGGTATCGACGCAGGTACACAGGATACTCTCACAGACGCCAACCGTTCCCACCTGCTGGAACTCTTCCAGGAAAAAGCAGCTCAGTGGAACACCACACTCCTTATTACCGGAAAAGAAGATATGGTTGTCTCAGCCGACAAATGTACATTCATTATGCGCGGCACTCCTGCCATGTCGCAGATTACCGGAACCGGATGTATGCTTGGAATGATCTGTGCTACTTATCTGGCAGTTACCGATCCGTTCACTGCTGCCGTATCTGCTGCTACAGAATTTGGCATTGCCGGGGAAAAAGCAGAAAAAAACAGCTCCGGTCCCGGAAGTTTCCAGGTGGAACTGTTCGATCAGTTTTATAATCTTACACAGCAGGATATTTTTTAGCCGAATCAAGTAAGTCTCTCCGAATAAACTGCATAACAGTTATTCCGTGTAAAACTATGTATCGAAAGCAGCTTAAAAATACCCTCTTATTTAAAAAGTCCTTCCAGATGCTTCAGATAAATTCTTATCTCGTTAATCTCGGAAGGACTTTTTCTTTTACTAAAATAAAAAGTTTCTTATTCTGTATGCTTTTATAACATTTAATTCTTGCTACTCTATTATATCTCTTAAGCTTCTTACGCTTCTACTCCACGCATCTTCGCCAACTCTCTTCTGGCAAACACAATCGCCAGCACAAATGCCGCAGCATCAGCAATCGGACCTGCATACATCACACCATCAATTCCCATAAATAACGGGAAGATAACAATCAATGGCAACAGGAAAATTACCTGTCGTGTCAGCGACATAACAATACCCAGCTTCGCTTTTCCAATAGATGTAAAGAATCCGGATGACATTGGCTGAATTCCATTTGCAAATGTCATAAACATAAAGATTTTCAGATAACGTTCCGCAAACTGGAAATACAGATCACTTCCTGTTCCAAAAATCCCCACAATCTGGTGTGGAAACAGCTGGAAACATAAAAAGAATATCGTTGCGATTACCGTACAGGCAGTTACAGAATAACAATACGCCTGTCGAACTCTGTCATATTTTTTCGCTCCGTAATTAAATCCCCAGATTGGCTGACTTCCCTGAGAAATTCCAATGCAGATAGCCATAAATACCTGATTTACCTTAGAAATAACTCCAACACACGCAATCGGAATATCACTTCCATAAACCGAGTTTCCACCATAATAACGCAGAATATTATTCAGCACGATCTGCACAATTGCCATGGCAATCTGGTTAATACAGGAAGCAAGCCCCAGTGAAATAATTGCCTTCAGGTATCTCATTCTCGGTTTCAGCATCTCACTTGTCAGACTCATATTTCGGAATTTCCAAAAATATACAACTACCAGAATTCCAGAAACGATCTGCCCAATCACAGTTGCCCATGCAGCGCCCTTAATTCCCCATCCAAATACAAAAATAAATAATGGATCAAGAATCGTATTGATAACCGCACCTACCATAATACAAGTCATAGAATAAGTCGGGCTTCTGTCCGCTCTGACAACATGATTGCCGCCAACAGACAAAATATAAAACGGAAGTCCAAATGCAGTAATTCCTGTATAATCAACCGCATACGGCATCACATCCGTAGTTGCCCCAAACAATGTCAGCAACAGTTTCAAAAACACCAGAACAATCACCGCAAGAATCACACCACTGATTACCAGTGAAGATAAAGCCGTACCTGCAATCCCACTGGCCTTCTTCTCCCGTCCTGCTCCCATTTCCAGATTATAATTCGACGCACCTCCGATTCCCAGAAGCAGCGCCAGTGCAGTGGCAATCGTCGTAACAGGAAATGCCACATTGGTAGCTGCATTTCCCAGCATTCCCACACCCTGTCCGATAAAAATCTGGTCCACAATATTGTACATCGCGCTGACCAGCATACTGATAATCGCAGGAATCGCAAACTTTGCGATCAGTCCACCCATCGGTGCTACACCAAGTGGATTTTGTCCCAGTGAGTTCGCGTCCCGCGTACCTTGATTATTTTTTTCCAAGTAAAATTCTCCTTCTTTCCCTCAATTTTTCATAGGTTTTTCATTCGTAGCGTTATCCTTAATCTCCGTAACTGCCACTTATTTATGGTAAAATCCTATTTTTAATTTTACAGCACAGCATTTACTTTACCATTTCTTAATCTTTCCTGCAATGCAAAAAGCATGCAAATTCTTTCTGTTTTTAAAAGATTTGCATGCCTTTTCTGTTATTATTTACTTTGTATTTTTTGAGCTTATTCACCAAAACATAATTCACAATGCATAAATGTATTCGTCCAGTGGATATTAACACTCAGCTTTCTCTACTGACAGAAATACACATACCCCACTCCTGAATTACAGCATCTCGATCAACGCAGCAATTCGTGTATTCAGCTGTCCCACATCCGACTGAGAATAATCAGTCTCCACATGAAGATACGGAATCTTCTTTTCTTCCCTTACAAATCTGCCAACCTTACCGGCTTCCACATTATATGTATGACAGGCCTGTAAAGTCATCTCCACAACTGCCTCTACCTGATATTCATCAATCAGCTCATTCAGAAGCTCAAAACGATTCGGATTCGGAGTCATAACTGAACATCCGATATTCAGATAACGTCTCGCAATTGCCTCATAGATATCCCGATCACTCTCATCAATCAGTCTGTCCACACTCTTTGCACCGGAACAGTTTTCAAAAGCAACAACCACGCCGCCGTTTTCTTCAATGGCCTTCACAACTTTCATCGTAGCTCCGCCCATTGGACATCCTGTGATCAGGATACGATGTTTCTTTCCTTCATTTTTGCCTGCTGCATATTCTTCTTTTACCTTCGCTGTCAGTGCATCAATCTCTGCCGGAACCTTAGAACGGTCAAATTTAAAGGTTGTTCCATACAAAACATTGTAAAGATTTTCTCCTTTCATCGGTGCCGGATCCATTTTCATCAACTCATAGAAATCTTTCAATGCGCGACGTCCTTCATTACTGATACGAACTGCTTCACGCAGTTTCTCCTCTGTAATTTCCACGTCAAATTTCTTCTCCAGATATTCCTTGAATCGGATAATCTCACTCTTCCAATACTGCAATGCAGCCTCTGTCTGTTTATGCGGAAGTTCCAGAATAAATACATCTTTAAACTCAGACATAAACTCATACATTTTCTTTTTACCATCACAAGTAGTCTCTCCAACTACAACATCTGAAAAATAAAAGAATGGACATTTATCCGTCACTGCAAAACCATAGCTTGCCTTGATCAATGGGCAGAGATTTTTCGGCAGTGTCTGCTCAGCCACCGGAATCGTCTCATCAGACATCGAACATAAACCTACAGAAGCCGCACCCATCGCCATCGCGATCTCCTGTGGAAAATAAGTACAGTAAGAACCAATAACCGGAATATTCTGGTCCTTAATCTTCTTAATTGCAAGAAATGAATTCTTCCTCTGCTCTGCAAACTCCTCAAATACTTCAGGTAAATCTTTAATTACTTCCATTTTATATGTACCTCTCTTTCTTATATAGTTTTATTTCATTTATTTCGTTTTCTCTCTTGCAAGTAATGCCGCGCCAAGTGCTCCTGCATACCTTCCGTCTCTCATAGCACTGACATTACATTCCAGTTTCTCCGAGAGAATCTCTGCAAAATACGGACATTCACTCAGTCCTCCCGTAAGAATCACTGTCCCAGGAAGCTGTTTTCTCCTTGCAAGCTGAGCTACCTTTTCTGCCACAGAATGAACCACTCCCGCCGCAATATCTTCCCTGCTTCGTCCCTCTCCGATCATACTGATCACTTCGGACTCCGCAAACACCGTACATAGCGAACTGATTGATACCGCATTACCCTGTGAGGCCAGTTCAAATAATTCCTCAATCGTAACTCCCAGCCTGTTCGCCATAATCTCCAGAAACTTGCCCGTCCCTGCAGAACATTTATCATTCATAAGAAAATCCTGGATCATCCCCTGCTCTACCAGAATCACCTTTGTATCCTGACCACCTACATCAATAATAGCGCAGTCATTTCCCGCCATTTCTCTTCCGCCTCTTCCATGACACGTAATCTCCGTTATCACAAAATCCGCATAATCCACCGCCACACGTCCATACCCTGTAGCGGCTACTCGAACCGCTTCACCCTTTACATCAATTCCTTCATCCAGAAGTCTTGAGGCAATTTCTGAGGCCGTCTCCTTACTACTCCATCCCGTCGGAAGTACAAACTTCATTTCCTTATCACCAGTCACAACCGTTTTAGAAGCTGTCGATCCAATATCAATTCCAACGTAATATATTTTTCTCACCTACCCTTCCTATCGCAATTCCAGAAAATACTGCAATAATCCAACCCATCAGAACGCAAAACCCTGCGTCAGCACGCCTGCAGATATCTTCCTTGTCCTTCGCATTCTGCCGAACTGTCTTATTTGCATTATTTTCTGGAATTGCTATAGATAAATTAAGGTCTGCATTTACCTTATGTTACTTTCTATAATTTCCATTATACACTTACAATTTTAAAAGCAGAAATTCAAAAACATAATAAAAGCAGGGAATTTATTGTATTTGTCAATAAATCACTCCTGCTCTTAAGGCAGTTACCATGAGGCAAACAAGTCTCTGCCTACTACTTATTCATCTTTTCAATTGAAACAGAGGACTTCCTTGATTCGGTTAAAATCTAGTATGCTTATTCACATACTTCGCTTTATACTTCGAATACACGATCGTCTGATCCTTATACAGTCCATAATATCCTGAAGCCGCATAACTGATAGACACCGCGATCAGATAAAAAGAAACACCCTTAAATCCAAACATCTCAAATGCAATCAAAATCGATGTAATCGGACAGTTTGTTACACCACAGAATACTGCTGCCATTCCGCATGCCGCACAGATAGAAGGAGAAAGTCCAAGCCAGTTTCCCATCACACAGCCAAACGTTGCACCGATACAAAACGACGGTACAATCTCACCACCACGAAATCCTGCACGCATCGTCAATGCGGTCAAAATCAGCTTCCAGAAGAAATCCAATGGCCTTGCCTGCCCTTCTTCCACTGCTTTCTCAATCAATTCCGCACCAGCTCCCATATAATCTGTTGTCCCGAGAAGCAATGTAATTCCAATTACAAGACAAGCCCCCACAACTACACGGACATAAGAATTTTTAATCCATCTTGTATAAACCCCTGCAACACCGTTCAATACCATACAAAATACAATACTGACCACTGCACATCCACATGCCACAACTCCCATTTTCAAGCCAGTCTCAATCGTCAGCTCCGGAATATCCACCACATGAAAAGCCTCCGGTGTAACTCCCATTCCAGCCGCGAATCCGGATGCAACCAGAGAAGCAATCATACAGGGCATCAAAGCTGTATAATACATCACTCCTACACTGACTACCTCCAGTGCAAAAACAGCCGCAGCCATCGGTGTTCCAAACAATGCAGAGAACGCTGCACTCATACCACACATAACAATTACATGCCTGTCCTCTTCATCCAGCTCGATCCATCGTCCAAACTGATTGGCAATACTTCCTCCAAGCTGAATCGCAGCACCCTCACGTCCCGCAGAACCACCCGCCAGATGCGTCAGTGCCGTAGAAATAAAAATCAGCGGTGCAGATAAAAGCGGTACATCATCCTTTGAACGAACCGTAGAAAGAACCTGATTCGTACCGCCATCTTCCTTGCCAAATTTCTCATACAGAAAAACAATGATCAGTCCCATAACCGGAAGCAGGTAAAACATCCATCCATTTGCCTTCCTGTAACTGGTCACTCCCTTCAGCACAAACGAAAACAACGTACTGGCGGCCCCTACCACACATCCTACAACCACAGCAAGGATCAGCCATTTCACAAGATTTGTCACATCTCGCTGAATCTCACCACTGTAATACCTCAGTTTTCCTTTCAGCACACTTTTCTCTCCCGTACTTTGTTCCTCCGTGCTATTCTCCTGAACCACACACTTTTCCTCTTTCTCCATTTCCCCCTGTAACCTTTCCTCCATTATCTTCTTGTAACACTTCCCCGATAAAACCCGACCTGGAAAATACTACTTATTTTATTCTAACATATATCCGGCACATCTTCCAGACATTATCATTGTTGCGGTCTATGTTCCCAATAACATCTGCTTATTCCGGCATCCTTATAATGTAAGAAATATTTTTACGAAATCCCTCTGACATGCTATACTTAGTATATGACGTTGGGATCAGAAAATATTTTACACCCAACCCGATATCTACGAATTGCTCTGCTGCGAAAACAGCCCGCGCAATTCTCAGCTCAATACCAGGAGGTTTATCATGAAAGCATACGAACGCTTATTATCTTATGTAAAAGTTTTTACACCAAGCAGTGAAGAAACCGGCACATCCCCATCCACCCAGTATCAGTTTGATCTTGCCAGACAGCTTGTTCAGGAATTACAGGAACTTGGAGTAAAAGATGCCAGTGTAGATGACCACTGCTATGTCTACGGACACATTCCGGCGACTGAAGGATACGAATCCTGCAAAAAACTCGGTTTTATCGCACACATGGATACCGTATCCGACTTTTGCGATCATCCGGTTACTCCGGTTGTTACTCCAGACTATGACGGCGGAGAACTTGCACTCGAGACCAGCGGCAGAGTCCTCTCTCCGAAAATGTTCCCTCATCTTTCTACTTTAAAAGGCAGAACCCTCATCACATCTGACGGAACCACTATCCTCGGTGCAGATGACAAAGCCGGTATTGCCGAGATCATGACAATGATCGAGCACCTGAACGATGGAACAATTGCTCACGGTCCAATCTCTGTTGCCTTTACTCCAGATGAAGAAATCGGCATGGGAACAGATCATTTTGATGTAAAAAAATTCAACGCAGATTATGCATATACTCTCGACGGCGATACAGAAGGCGAAATCCAGTATGAGAATTTTAATGCAGGTCGTGCAGTAGTTGAATTTACCGGTGTCAATGTACACCCAGGTTCTTCCAAAGACACCATGGTTAACGCAGCCCTTGTAGCAATGGAATTCAACTCCATGCTCCCTTCCGCTGATACACCAAGAGATACCGAAGAATACGAAGGATTTTTCCATCTCGATGCCATGAACGGTAATGTTTCCACAGCCATGCTTGACTACATCATCCGTGACCATGATGCAGCATCTTTTGACTGTCGTCTCAAAACTCTGGAACACATCGCAAAAATCCTCAATGAAAAATGGGGCGAAGGCACTGTAAAACTTACAATTACCGAACAGTACAGAAACATGAAAGAAGTCATCGATACCTGCATGGAACTGATCGACTGCGCAACCGCAGCCTGCAAAGAATGCGGCACTCCGGCACTGATCACTCCAATCCGTGGCGGCACAGACGGAGCACGCTTAAGCTTCATGGGCGTCCCATGCCCGAACCTCGGAACCGGCGGACACGCGTTCCATGGTCCTTATGAACACATTACTGTTGAAGGAATGGATATTGCAGTAAATGTCGGACTGAAAATCATTGAATTATTTTATAAATAACCCTTTATAAACACATCATCATTTTCTATACAGTACTATAAAAAAATCTTCAAAAGACAAAAGAGTTGGAAATGAGAAAATTACATCTCATCCCAACTCTTTATTTAACCGAATAATGACTCCGCAGTTGTTCGGTTATAAACAAGTAGCAAAGCGGATTACGAATATCTGCCTGACTATAGAATTTTAAAATTTAATAACTCGTTTCTTAGCATATAATTATATATCAAAAAAGCAGCCAACTGAATGACTGCTTTCCTTCTCTATATCTTCAAAACTACATACATGTTGACATTCCCTGAAAATCATTACTTCCTGCGATTCTTGGTCAAGCCCTCACCCGATTAGTAACAGTCAGCTCCATGCATTACTGCACTT
>NZ_QUDO01000084.1 GCF_003477525.1 Ruminococcus sp. AF41-9 | reverse complement strand
ATCCAGCATGAACTGAAGCTGGGAGATATCGTTCAGACTTCCTGGATATTTTTCATAAAATAATGGTTCCTGATTATGAGTATCATACGCAACTGCATAATTAAATACCGGCTCTCCCATATCTACTTTCGGATGTCCAAATTCAACCATTTTTATATCTCCAGCCTGACAGTTTTTATTCGTTGAATCATAAGAAATATACTAGTACCAGGTGTCTGACCCCAGTATGTCTTTTAGTAAAAAAATGGCTTCATGTTATCAGTTTGTTCTTGTGAACTAATGATAACGTGAAGCCATTTTAGAATTAAATGAATCATACTCCCCAACATAACAATAGCCTTGACCATACTAAACAATCACGGCTATTATTCTCCTATTTTAATCCAGCTGTTTATTTTTATGAAAAAGTACGGTACAAATAAGTACGGTAAATGGCACTGAAAACACGATTCCAAAACTTCCAGCAAGCCCCTGCATGATTGCAATTCCAATATTATTTGAATTAATAATCTGCTGATACGGAAGATCATATGCGTAATCAAGAAGAAGTGTACTGACGCTGCTTCCTGCAAATGCCAGGATAAGCGTATTACTGTCCGTTCCCATCATATCTCGTCCCACACGCAGTCCTGCTTTAAAAAGTTCTGTTCTTGTTAAAGAAGAATTCTGTTTATAGATTTCATCAATAGCACTGCTGATTGACATTGCAACATCCATAACAGCACCTAAACATGAAATCAGCAGACCTGAAAACAGCAATCCACCTACCTGGATGCGATTTGTATTCCAGAGAGTCATCAACGTCTCAATATCCGATACATTATATCCGGAAATTCCAGATGCCTTACTAAAACACCATGCGGAAATCCCGGCAAGAACTACTCCGGCAAGAGTTCCAAGCGTTGCGGCACACGTTTTTCGTGTAGGACCTCCGATAAGATACATGGTAACCAGTGTCGTAATAAAACATACAAACACTGCGGTCCAAAACGGTGAGTATTTCAGATACACAAGCGGCAGATATACAAAAATCACGCAGAAAAACGTAAAGACAAGTCCAAGGCAGCCTTTTATTCCCTGCTTTCCACCAATCATGCAAAGCGCTAACAGATAAATAAGTGCAAAAATATAAATAACCGATTCTCTATCCTGTGTATAAACACTGGCAACTGTAGAATCACCTGCAACACTCTGCATAACGATTACTTTCATTCCAGGTTTGCATGCCGCGCCAAATAAATACCCAGAACTACTTGTAATATCAAGTTCTTCTCCTTTTCGTACCCCTGTAAGCATGTGTACACGTACTTTCTGCTCTCCTACACGGGTTCCGTTTTCCTCCAGATTATCCTGAAGAATTTTCACCACTTTCGCTTTCTCAAATGTCTGCCCTGTCCGAACCACCAATTCTGTTTTTTCTACCTGATTCAGCCTGATAACAAAAACAGCAAACACACAGACAAGTAAAAAATAAATAAGATACCGGACTGCCTTTTTTCTGGTAAGTAGCCCGGTAAGTTTTATGTTTTTCATAGAATTTGATTTCTCAGATTCTGCTTTTAATTCTCAGATGTTTCAGCTACTGCATCTGTAGAAGTATCTGCATTATCTGCTGGTGTATCCGAAGAATCTGATGCTTCAGCGTCACTGTCTGTGGTGTCAGCAGAAGTGTCTGAGGTATCTGAGGAATTGTTCGTAGTATCTGTGCCCGTTTTTTTGATAGTAAATGTATCATCAATTGCTTCTGCCTTACCATCATCTGTAATCTGGTAAGTATCAATAGAGAATGCATCTGCTGTCAATGTAATGACAGAATAACTTGGAAGCCAGTTCTGGCTGCGGGCTGCCACATAATCCTGCTGAGTGGAAAGAAGTTCATAATACTTAGAACCTGAAGCGGAGTTTGCTGTCATGTACAGGATTCCCTGTGGATCTGTAACGGTATCTCCATCAACATCTTCGATTGTATAGCAGCTATTATCCTGATGGAATGCATCCAGTGCAGCCTGTGCATCTGTATCTCCTTCTTCCGGAGCAAGTGCGATCTGTTCCTGTGTATCTACATTTGTAGCATGATCCCAGTCATAATCTGTTCCATCTGCATTCAGACTGAACTCATATTTACCATGAGTCTGTCCATCACCGTAAAGCATTTTGGAACGACTGTATGTATGGTCATGTCCCTGAAGGACAACATCGATATCATTTGCATCAAATACAGGAGTAAGCTGTGTACGAAGGATCATACCATCGGTATCTGAATGATCAAGACCAGATCCGTAAATATCCTGATGAATGGTTACGATACGCCATTTTGCATCCGGATAAGCTTTGACAGCTTCTTCGATTGTTTTCTGATGTTCTGCCACGTTATAATTATTGGTATTTAAAACAATGAAAAGTCCCTCACCATAACTGTAGTAATAATCACCACCAGCCTGAGTTTTTCCATTCTCTGTATTATTCGGATTATTAAAGTGATACATGTAATCTTCATTTAAAGAATCATGGTTACCAATCGTAGTTGCCACTGCAAGACCTTTCAGCGCATCAGCACTCAGGTAGGAAGCATATTCTTCCTCTTTTGCTTCACCTGTTTTGTTAACCTGGTCACCTGCTGAGATTACAAAGTTAATATCCGGATTTTCCTCAAGTGCTGTATTCAGAGTACGATTCCATGAAAAGCCATCATTCTCTGCTGCTTTATTTGCCGCACCTGATTCATTGGAAAGCTCTGCGCCATTCTGAGTCTGACCTTTGGAAGCACCAATCTGCGGGTCGCCTACATAAAGGATCTTTACAGAATCTGTACTCTGTGTTTTATATTCACATACGTCTGTCTGCTCACCGTTTTTCTCAACTGTGTAATAATAAGTTGTATTCGGTTCCAGTCCTGTAACTGTTACATGATTATATTCATAAGCCTTATCTCCCGTAAGACTCTGATCTACGTCACCGGCAGTTCCCTCGAATGTCTCAAGATTATCTTTATCTGTTCCAAAATGAACTACAGGTGTTGCATCGCTGTCACCTTTCTCACTATACCATGCGAAATTCAGCTGAGTATCATCAGCACCAGGCGTAAGAGATACCTTTGTAAAATCAGCTGCTGTTGTTTCCCATGCTGCATCCCAGTCAGACCATCCAGAATCAGCACCAACCACGCTGCTGTCTGTATAATGATCTGTAGATGCATATGCTGCCGGACAAACCACTGTCATAGAAAGAGCTGTTAAAAGACCTGCAATTAATTTTCTTTTCATAATAATATACTCCTTTTCAAAAAATATTCTTGTTTTTCAGTCGTCGCATGAAGTATAGCACCAGAATTTTCTAAAAACAACAGATTTTCCTTATGTTTGACAGACATTTACATATTCCTTAACATAGAATCATAATTGTTAAAATCCGAAGTATAATTAACCATATTAGCCGCGAAATTCAGGTCATTTTATGGGACAGTCAGTAATTGTTCCAAATTATTTTGACAAAACAAATTTACCAGATTCACCCCATAAAAAAAGTACCTCCACCATGGGAAGTACTTTTTTAATAAACTTATACAAATGCCATCAAACTAATTATACACTTTAAATTATTTTATTTATCGCCTAACGCAACACTTTCTGCCACTGCATCCATCGCAAATTCTCTGGCGTCCTCTCCAAGCTGTACAAAGCCAGTATTGTCCAGTGCTTCTTCTGCAATGCTCACGCAATTATCTGCTTCTCTCTCCAGATTGTAAAGAATTCCGGAAAAGCCCATTGTTAATCCAGGATCACATTTCTGCTCTTTTACCCTGTTCAGATGTGCCTTATTAAACTTCTTTTCCGCCTTGTTCATCTTTTTCTTGTTCTTAAATACCTGTTCCGCCTGCTCGGAGCTTCCTTCTTTCACTGCTTCCATCGCCTGGTTTAACAGATTCCATGTGATAGCAATGCAATTTCCCAGTTCTTCATTTGCAGTCGCAGAAAGTTTCATTCCCTTACTTTCAATCTGATCCCAGATTCCATCAATATCCTGACATCGATCTGCTATCCTCTGAATATTATTCGTCACATAAAGCAGTCCCGCAGTCTGTTCCGACTGTTGTTCTGTCAGATTACCACTGGAAAAAAGTCTGGTAATATATTCTGTCACATCTTCCTGTAAATGCTGTACAGTTTCCAGTTTTTTCTTAAATTTATCATATGCAGCAGATGTTTTTCCTACGCTGATCGCTTCTTTTAACTGTGTAAGCATAGTTGCAGCAAAACCTGCCAGATTTTCCAGTTCCTGTGATACCAGATACATAGCAGCCACCGGCTGGTCAATCATCTTGTTGTCCAGATATTTCGGCTCATAAGCTGCCTTGATTTTCTTATCTTTTCCCGGAATAATCGTAGTTACAATTTTAACCATCAACGGAATCAGTGGCAGCCACACCAGTGTACATACCACATTGAAAGTCGTATGCGCATTCGCAATTTGACGTGAAATTACCTCTACTTCGTTGCCTTTTGGTGAAATATACTGTACGAATTTCGCAAACCACGGAATCAGCCATACAAAAACAAAACTTCCTGAAATGTTAAAGATACTATGTGCGATTGCAGTACGTTTCGCATTCTTTGACTGTCCAATAGATGCCAGAAGTGCTGTAATCGTAGTACCGATATTATCTCCAAGCAAAATAGGAATCGCTCCTGCCAGACCTATCACACTTGTCACACCATCCGGTCCTGCCTGAGATGCAAAGTTCTGAAGTACTGCAATCGTAGCAGAAGAACTCTGCACTACCAATGTCATCGCCGCACCAAGAAGTACACCTAATACCGGAATGGAAGAAACTTTTCCCATAAGATCAGTAAAAACCGGACTGGTTGCCAGTGGTTTCATTACACTGCCCATAATTTCCTGTGACCAGTGCTCCTGCAAGCGCTCCCATGACCGGGTTCTTCGTAAGAATCCCAGAATCTTTTTCATCTTTTCCCCGGCAGCTTTTTGCAGCGCATCACTCATGCTGTTCATTCCATAAAGAAATAACGCCAGGCCGCCAATCAGTCCAAAAATCACTTTTACATTTTCGTTCATTACCTGTTTTCTCCCTCTTCCTTTTCAAATACGTTCTGGTATTTCTTTCACGTTCATTTGTAAAATAAATACTGATACAAGTTCCTCATGCTTCTTGGTTTGCAACTTTATTAATTGTATCAGTCAGAAGAGGTTCCCTCTATCACGCTACGGTTTGAATAAGGTAAAATTACTGTAAAATATTACATTATAAATTTTTCTTTCGATATTCCGATGGTGTCTGCTTCAAGTGTTTCTTGAATACTTTAACAAAATAACTGTTATCTTTAAAACCACACCGATATGCTATTTCGTTAATTGTTAATGACGATTTTGCCAAAAGTTCCTGAGCATATTTTAACCGGTATAAGGTAACATACCCCATTGGCGACTGTGCATAGTACTTTTTAAAACATCTCCCAGCCTCGCTTCTGCTGATACCTGCAAAATCCGCCAGATTCTCCAGTGAAATTTCTTCCGCAAAATGTTCCTGTATGTAGCGTAGCATTTTTTGAATTCTTATCTGTGTCTGTTGATTTCCTTTGCTTGAATTTATATGAGAGAGTTCATTTTGATGGCAATACAAAATCTGAAATATGGATATCAGTTTTTGATGTATTTCAATTTCAGGGCATGCTGATTCTATTGGCTTAATTACGCAACGCTCAGTACTATTATCATTAACATTTTCATTTTCCGAAAGAAGTCCGTATATCTCAAACAAATGATTCAATAACGGTTTCTGCCATTCTACCGTTGAAGAAAGAATAAGATAAGGCAAATCCTGGTTGTTGAGTACAGGCGCAAAATATTTTTTAAAAACAGTACTTGTCATTGGTGCAAGTACTTCATCTGCAAATACAATATTGGGACACAGACAACATTTTCCAACTTCTGTCATACGATAACTGTGCATCTGTTCAGCTCCGATCAAAATTGACTCACCTTTTAAAAGGCGCAGATGTTTCTGTCCAATCTGTACTTCAATATCCTGATAAATTGCTGAAAAAATCTCATATCCCAAATGCCAGTGCAACGGCACCTGATAATCCGCCCACTGTTCCAAATTATCTACATAATATTTTATTGGAAAAGAAGAATCCTCAAACAGAAACATTTCCTGAAGCTGATGATCAAGCAGTATCGTATCCATATCTCTTATCTCTCCTTCTTTTATATTTGGGTAAATAATACCATAAATTGAGCAGATAAACTATAGAATCGCCTATGAGCAGGTGATATTATCTGGTAAAAAGGTAACTGTTCACACGCTACTATCCCGCGAGGCGTTTTGGCATGAAAATGCCAAAATCCCGAGACATGCAAGCCAAAATTCCATTGCCGCAGGCAATCTGGAATGAATTTTGGCTACGTTACTGAGAACGGAGTGAACAGTAACGTAAAAAGCGATTATTCACAATAATATATCCAAACGATATTGATATTTGAAAAGCAATGCAAAAAGATACGGAGGTAACATATTAAAATGGCAACTATTTTACTTATTTTTATCTACATTTTTTATATCGGTCTGGGAATCCCTGATTCTCTGCTCGGTTCTGCCTGGCCGGCTATTTATGGAGAATTTCATGTTCCAGTCTCATATGCCAGCATCATTTCAGCAATTATTTCCACCGGAACAGTTCTGTCCAGCCTTTTCAGTACAAGAATCATTGCCAAACTGGGAACAGCAAAGGTCACCGCTCTTTCAACGAGTCTTACCGCAATCGCTTTATTAGGTTTTTCATGTTCCCACAACTTTCTCTGGCTTTGTTTGTGTGCGGTTCCTTTAGGAATTGGTGCCGGTTCTATCGATACTGCATTAAATAATTATGTAGCACTCCGCTATAATGCAATGCAGATGAGCTTTTTACACTGTTTTTATGGCGTTGGTGTTACTGTCAGCCCTTACCTTATGTCACTTGCATTATCAGACAACCTGAACTGGCGTGGCGGATATCGAACTGTTTTTTATATCCAGCTTATAATTGCCCTCTTATCCTTTTTCAGCCTGCCTTTATGGAAAAAGGTCAAAGCAACGCAACAAGAAGACGACAATATTTGTGTATTGCCACTATTTCAGATGATAAAGCGTAAAAAAATATGGGCCTCCTGCGGTGTATTTGTTGGAATCAGTGCCTTAGAGTCCACCTGTCTGATCTGGGGAAGTACCTATCTTTCTGATACTATCGGATTATCCGCTGATATGGCTGCAGCATTGATCACCTTCTATTTTGCTGGTATGACTCTGGGCCGTTTTCTCTCTGGTCTGTTATCCTTGAGATTTTCTGACTGGAAAATTATCACCATAGGAGAAAGTATTATACTTGCAGCCGTATGTATTTTGCTGCTGACAAATACTGTTTCCTTTGCAGTACTTGGGCTTTTTCTGGTAGGACTTGGTAACGGCCCGATTTTCCCTAATATGACTCACTTAACCCCCATCCTCTATAAAAAAGAAACATCCCAGTCCATTATCGGAATCGAAATGGCATTTTCAAACCTGAGTATCATGCTTACACCGGTGCTTTTTGGTTTTCTGTCAGACATTACCGGTACTAAAATCTTCCCGGTTTTTATGGCAGTTATGTTTGCTTTTATGGCAGGATGCACGATTATACTTAAAACAGGCGATTCCAGGAGCCGTTAACAATCTTAACTCTATAAGCCTGATATTAATTTTAAAAGATTGCTGTTCTCACGCTACTATTCCGTACAAAATAAACAGCAACTTTAAAAGTCGATTTTGTGACTGTTTTTTACTGACATTTTTTCAAAAACACTTGACTTCCAGTACTCTTTAAGTACTAATATGTAATATACACAGGTATGTTTTCCGTATGTGTCAAACATATCTACATTGAATAATAATACATGTATTGACGCATCTATACTATGTTGCAATGCATGTATTATTGCATATAAAGGAGGAAATCGATAATGAAAACACGCAGATTGGGAAAGACAAATCTTCAGGTGAGTGAAATCGGCTTCGGTGGGGAATGGCTGGAACGTCATCCGGAAGAAGAGAGCATTGAGCTGATCCGCTATGCTTCTTCAAAAGGAATCAACATTCTGGACTGCTGGATGGCAGACCCGAAATCCAGAGATATCATTGGAAAAGGAATCAAAGAAAACCGAAGCCAGTGGTTCATTCAGGGACATATTGGTTCTACATGGAAAGACAACCAGTATTTCCGTACCAGAGATATGAAATATGTCCGTCCTGCATTCGAAGACCTGTTAAAAAGACTGCAAACCGATTACATTGATCTCGGTATGATCCACTACATAGATTCCGAAGAAGAATGGGAACAGATCCAGCATTCCGATTACATAGACTATGTGATGGAATTAAAAAATACAGGTGTGATCCGCCACATCGGTATGAGTTCCCATAACCCTAAAGTAGCAGTCAAAGCTGCCGAATCCGGATTCGTGGAAATGATTCTTTTCAGCATCAATCCGGCTTTCGATATGCTTCCTGCAAGTGAAAATATTGATACTATGTTTGCAGATGAATTTGACAAAAATCTCAAGGGAATCGACCCGGACCGCGCGCGCTTATATAAGGTCTGTGAACAGAACGACGTCGGAATCACTGTTATGAAAGGCTTTGCCGGAGGAAGACTGTTCGATGAGAAGCGTTCTCCATTCGGTGTAACCTTAACACCAGTACAGTGTATCCACTATGCCCTGACCAGACCGGCTGTCTGTTCTATTATGTGCGGATATGATACAAAAGAGCAGATTGATGCTGCTACTGCTTACGAAAATGCTTCCGAGGAAGAAAAAGACTATGCATCCATACTTGCAAATGCACCACTTCACTCCTACCGTGGAGAATGTACTTACTGCGGTCACTGCAAACCTTGCGTATCCGATCTGGATATTGCAATGATCAATAAATTCTATGACCTTGCAACTATGCAGCCAACCGTACCGGCAACTGTACAGTCTCATTATGAACTTCTGAAACATAAAGCTTCCGAATGTATCGGATGTCAGGCATGCGAATCACGCTGTCCGTTTGGTGTTCCGATTGCTGAACGAATGAAAAAAACTGCTGAATTATTTGGTTGCTAATCAAATTTTTCTGTAAATACAAAAGCAGACAATTCCCGGAAACTCCGGATTTTGTCTGCTTTAATATTTTCCCTTTAATTTTCTTAGACAGTTCAAAAGTCATACTGTATTTCTAATAAACTATAAATTAGCAACGTTCTTTAGCATTCTTTTGTTCTGCGCGGTTAAGATATACATAAAATCCAATATTCAATACAACTCCCACCATAGTGGAAATCGGTGCTGCCAGACCAATCTTTGTGAGGCTGGCGTTTGGCTGGATACTCATAAAATATGCCAGCGGTAGTCGTACTAGAAGTGTCTGGATCAGTCCCTGTGTCATAACCCAGATGGTCTTATTGTTTCCGTTGAAATAACCTACCATGCTGAAAAGAATCGCTGTCACGATCGTTTCCAGCGCGAAACCTTTCAGATAAGCATAACCATTCTCAATAACAGCCGCATCTGTGGAGAAAAATCCTGCCAGCATAT
The DNA here is from genome assembly GCF_003477525.1 of Ruminococcus sp. AF41-9. GTDB lineage: Bacteria > Bacillota > Clostridia > Lachnospirales > Lachnospiraceae > Blautia_A. The sequence goes on along the minus strand of NZ_QUDO01000084.1, from coordinate 1,683 downwards.
CACCTTTGAGCATAACAAGCGCAAATACCAGACATCCGACAACCAGACCGACTCCGATACCTGTAAACATAGATTTCTTCGCACGTTTTTTCTTTCCTGCTCCTATGTTCTGGGAAACAAAAGACGCCATGGACTGCATCAACGCACTCGGCACAAGCATCGCAAAGTTTACGATTTTACATGCAACTCCGTAACCGGAAGATGCTTCCAGTCCCAGACGATTGACAAACGCACATAATGCCAGAAATGAAACCTGTGTCAGAAACTCCTGAAGGGCCAGTGGTAATCCGATTTTCAGGAATTTTTTACACTGCGGATTCAGACGGAAATCTTTTCTTGCAATGCTAAACGGAAGTTCTTTCTTTATCAGAAGAACTACTGCAAACACCACACTAAGCGCCTGTGCAGAAACGGTCGCAATCGCAGCTCCTGCTGCATCCATATGTAATCCAGCCACGAGAGCCAAGTCTCCAATCACATTTACGATACATGCAACCAGAACAAACAGCAGTGGTGATTTGCTGTCTCCAAGTCCTCTGAAAATTGCAGACAGAAGATTATAAGCTACAATGAAAAAGATACCGCCTCCACAGATACGCACATAGCTGGCCGTCAGATCAACTGCCTCTTCCGGTGCCTGCATAAGTATAGAAATCGGATGAGCAAAACATACCATTACGATAAACAAAACAACCGAGATGATGGTAAAAACAATCGCTCCTCCACCAATAACTGCTCCTATCTTTTCCGGCTTCTTTTCACCAAGATATCTGGCAATCAGAACCGTAATACCCATAGCAAACTGAACCACCACAAATGTAACCAGGTTCAGAACCTGACTTCCTGTGGAAACAGCTGAAAGTCCGGAAGTTGAACCAAATCTTCCCACTACCAGCAAGTCAACAGCACCGTAGGCCGCCTGCAAGATCAATGCCCCAAGAACCGGCATCATAAAAGCTACCAGTTTCTTCAGAATACTTCCCTGCGTAAAATCCGCTTTATCACTTTTCATAATGTTCTCTCCTCTCACTCATAATCTCATAAAATTTCCCGATCGTACGGATCATGCAATCTGCATCTTCCTCTGAAATATCATCCAAATACGAAGATAGTTCATTGAAATAATGCTCATCATACTTCCGGGACAAAGCTTTTCCCGCTTCCGTAAGAGTAATAAAAGTGACACGACCATCATCAGGAGAGGATAATTTCTGGAGATATCCTTTCGTTTCCATTTCTTTTACTGTTCTGGTAACTCCCGGGCGCGGAATATTCAATGCGTCACTGATGTCTGATACTTTTACACAAATGCCCTGTTTTTCCATAGTCTGGATTTTATCCATGTATTGAATGTAAGATGGCATAACACCTTGCGGCAATGGCGGAAGCATTTCCCGTATCCGCTTTGCCAGATAACATGCATCAAACATTCTTTTGATTTTCTCATTTGTCATGTTAATCTCCTTGTATAATTACCTTAGTTAATTACCATTGGTAATTATATGAATGTTTTTCCGCTTTGTCAAGTAAAAAATATTACTTGTGAACTTCCAGTTTTTTCCGACTAAATCGAATGTCGCTATATCTGCGACTCAAAATAATTCTATTTTTCCGTCTTTTCTCCATCTGATCCTGCATTCAAAAAGTTCATGATCTCCTCATATGACCGCCCACTTTTTACAA
>NZ_QUDO01000083.1 GCF_003477525.1 Ruminococcus sp. AF41-9 | reverse complement strand
GGTGAGAAGGAAAATTGACGGGTGAGAAGGAAAAATGAACGGGTGAGAAGGAAAATTGATGGGGTGAGAGGGGAAATAGTGAGGTGAAAGGGAAAAAAGATGAGGTTGGAGTATAAAGGGAGAAAGTAATAAAAGAAAAAGAATAAAAGGAGGGGTCATGATTATGCTGGAGCTGAAAAAAGAGAGTGTGCAGATGCTGCGTGTGAAGAGCAAGGCGACGAGTCAGGTGACTTTTGATGTGGATTATAATGTGCCGGATGCGAAGCCGGATGTGGGACGGATGGTTCAGAGTAAGGCGGATGTTTCCATGGATGAGGTGCGTCTGAGTGAGGGGAAGGCTTTTCTGAAGGGGAGCCTGAATGTAGATTTGCTTTATGTGGGGGAGCAGGAGGGGAGGGTTTACAGTCTTTCTGCGAAGCTTCCGATGGATGAAACGATGAATCTGGAAGGGATTGAAGGGGGAGATAAACTGTGTCTGAGCTGGGAGATTGAGGATCTGAGTATTCATGTGATTCATTCCAGAAAATTGAATATCAAGGCGATCGTGACTTTTTTTGCTTCTGTGGATGAGCTGGCGGGGCTTCAGATTCCGGTTTCGCTAGAGGAAGCGGATGTGTCAGTGAAGAAGAAAACGGTCCGGCTGATGAGTCTGTGTGTACATAAAAAGGATACTCTGCGTATCAAGGATGATATGAATCTGGCGTCCAACCGGCCGAATGTGGAGAATCTTCTCTGGTATACGATAGAGCCGCGGAATCTGGATCTGCGTCCGGAAGATGACCGGCTGAGAGTGAAGGGGGAGCTGTCGGTTTTTGTGATGTATGCAGGGGGAGAGGGAGAAAATCCGCCGCAGTGGCTGGAATATTCCATGCCTTTTAACAGTGAGGTGGAGTGCAGTGGATGTGGGGAGGATCTGATTCCTCATATTGAAGTTTCGGTGCTTCATCAGGGAATTGAAGTGAAGCCGGATGGAGACGGGGAGGAACGAGTTCTTCAGGTGGATGTGGTGCTGGAATTGAATATGAAACTGTACAGGGAAGAGGAGCATGAGCTGATTCTGGATGTCTATACGCCGTTGAAGGAGTGTGTGCTTCATGGGAAAAAGGAAATGCTGGAGAGTTTGCTGGTGAGGAATTTTTCCAGGTGCAGAGTGGCTGACAGGGTGGCTGTGAAGGAGAGTCAGGGGAAGGTTCTGCAGCTTTGTCACAGCAGTGGGAAGGTGAAGATTGACAAGACGAAGATTACGGAGGAGGGAGTTTTGGCAGAGGGGATTGTTCTGCTGAAAATTCTCTATATTATTGGAAATGATGAGATGCCGTTTTATTCGATGGAAGCGATGCTGCCGTTTACGCATCTGATCGAGGCGAAGGGAATTACACCGGACTGTACTTATTTTCTTCGGGCGGATCTGGAGCAGCTTTCTACTACGATGGCTGATGGAGATGAGATTGAAGTGAAGGCCGCGGTGGGGCTGAATGTGCTGGTGTTCCGGCAGTGGGAGGAGATGCTGATCGATGAGGTAGAGGAACAGCCGCTGGACAGGAAGAAAATTGAGAGTATGCCGGGAATTACGGTGTATATGGTGAAGCCGGAAGATACGCTTTGGGATATTGCGAGGCAGTTTTATACGACGGTGGAGGAAATATGCAGTATGAATGGGGTGACAGAAAATGAAGTCAGGGCGGGGCAGCCGCTGATTCTGGTAAAACAGGTACAGGTATAAAAATTATAAAACTATAAAAAACTATGGGGATTTTTCTGTAGCAGAGCTGTAGAGATGCAGCAGGAAATGGTCAGTCTCTGGTTGTTGGCATGCGGATTTCTGTTTGTTGATATTAACGAAGCTGTTGTGTATGGAGTGGACAGTTATAATTAACGAAAAAAATTACCGGAAAAAACTGTGGCTGTTGTATTGAAATCAGTTTGAAAATGTTTTAAAATAAATACAAAATACTTTTGTATACAAAGTACAATAAAAAACGAGCGGAGGGTTTTATGCGTTTACGTGCATTGGCTAAGATAAATCTGGGGCTGGATATTCTCGGGAAGAGAGAGGACGGCTATCATGAAGTACGGATGATCATGCAGACAATCCAGATGTATGATGTTCTGGAAATGAAGAAAAAGAAGGAGCCGGGGATTTCTCTGAGTGTGAATTATCCGTTTATCCCGAATGATGAGAGAAATCTGGTGTATAAGGCTGCGAAGCTTTTAATGGATGAGTTTCAGATCGAGCAGGGTGTTTCGATCCGGCTGGATAAATTTATCCCTGTGGCAGCGGGAATGGCGGGCGGAAGTTCGGATGCAGCGGCTGCGCTGGTGGGAATGAACCGTTTATTTAAGCTGGAGCTGAGTGAGCAGGATCTGATGGATCGTGCTGTGAATATCGGTGCGGATGTTCCTTATTGTGTGATGAGGGGAACGGCTCTGGCAGAGGGCATCGGTGAGAAGCTTACGAGGATCAGACAGGTGCCGGAGTGTTATGTTCTGGTGGGAAAACCGGCGATCAATGTTTCTACTAAGGTGGCTTATGAGAGTCTGAAACTGGATGAAATTCAGGTTCATCCGGATATTGACGGAATGATCCGGGATATTGAGAATGGTGATCTTTATTCTATGACATCTAAGATGGGAAATGTGTTTGAACCGGGAATTATCGGGAAGTATCCGGTGATCCAGGAGATCAAGGATCTGATGGAAGAGAATGGAGCACTGAAGGCGATCATGAGCGGAAGCGGCCCGACTGTGTTTGGAATTTTTGACGATAAAAAGAAGATGGAAAAGGCAGCAGAGGTATTGCGTGAGAGCAGACTTGCGAAGACTGTTTTTGCCACAGAAGCATATAACAGACAGTAAATGAACAGTAGAAAGATAAAAAGCAGACAGCAATAAATAGTAAAAGACAATAAGCGGTAAAAGTCAATAAGCAGATAATAGACAGATAAAAACAGATAGTGAAAAGACAGGGGGAAATACGAATGACAAGTGATTTTTCTGTAAATATGAATGAGTATCTTCCATTAAGAGATGTGGTGTTTAATACACTGCGTCAGGCGATTCTGAAGGGAGAGCTGAAACCGGGTGAGAGGCTGATGGAGATTGCGCTGGCTGAGAAACTTGGTGTGAGCAGAACTCCGATCAGGGAGGCGATGCGTAAGCTGGAGCAGGAGGGTCTTGTAGTGATGATCCCGAGAAGGGGTGCTCAGGTTGCGAATATTACAGAGAAGGATTTAAATGACGTTCTGGAGGTTCGTATCGCGTTGGAGAATGTTGCGATTGAGAAAGCCTGCGACCGTATGTCTGAGGAGGAAATGGGAAGACTCTGGCTGGCGGCCAAAGAGTTTGAACATACCATTGCAGAGGGAAATCTTGTAAAGCTGGCAGAGGCAGATGTGGCTTTTCATGAGATTATTTATAAGGCTTCTGATAATAAGCGTCTGATCCAGGTACTCAACAATATGCGTGAGCAGATTTACCGTTATCGTGTGGAGTATCTGAAAGAGGGAGAGACGCGGGATCTTCTGGTAAAGGAGCATGAGGAGCTGACCAAAGCGATCAGGGAGCGTGACGTGGAACGTGCGAAGCAGCTTTCTTTCCAGCATATTGAGAATCAGAGGATGGCGATCATGCGCTCTATTGAGGCAGAGAATGCTGAGAGGGAAAAAGCTGAGAAAGAGAAGGCCAGAGGTCGCAGATAAAAAATATGACGGATAAATTCTGGAAATCCGGGGATTCTAAGAGAGGTGAAAAACCTCTCTTTTTTTTCGGGAAAATTTTGTAATGGAGGTGAGAAGATGGGGGAATCGGAAATGATGCAGGGGACAGGAGATGCGGAAAAAGAGAATGAAAAGAAAAACAGAAAGAGAAATAAAAAGCGAAATGAAAAACAAAATGAAAAACAAAATGAAGTGCAGGAGGAAAAGAGGGAGATTTCTGTAAGTCTGCGGAAGAATGAGGCGTATCTGAGAAAGCGTCTGGAGAATTGCAGTGATATTCTGATCCGTCCCATGAAGCTGGGGGAGGGGCATAAGGTGGACTGCCTGATGGTTTATATTGAGGTGGCAGTGTCCAATATGATGCTGGAAGATTCTGCGATTGGAAAGATGGTAAATCATTTCTGGGAGGTTTCTCCGGATCAGATTCTTGAATTTGTCAGGAATAACAGTCTGGGTATCGCGGATGTGAAGAAGCTTGAGGATATGGAGGAAGCGATCAAGGCACTTCTGGCTGGAAATGCGGTTTTTTTCATGGATGGATACGACTGTGCCATGAAGATTTCCAGCAAGGGATACCCTGGGCTGGGGGTGACTGAGGCCGAGAAGGAGCAGGTCCTCGTGGTTCTAAGGAGGGGTTTGGCGACAGTGTAAAGAGTAATTCTGCGCTTGTACGGAAGCGGCTTCGGGATACCCGGCTGAAGGTGGAGGAGTATTTTGTCGGGGTGCGCTCGCATACTCTGGTTCAGATATTATATATGGAAGATTTGGTACATGAAAAGCTTCTGGAAGATGTGAAAGAGCGTCTGGAGGAGTTCGAAATTGACGGGATTCTGGACAGTGGAATGTTGGAACAACTGACGGAGGATGCATGGTATTCGCCGTTTCCGCAGTATCAGACTACGGAGCGTCCGGACAGGGCGGTGCAGGAAATTTTGAATGGAAAAGTAGTTCTGCTGTGTGATAATTCACCGGAGGCGCTGGTGCTGCCGGGGAATTTTAACAGTTTTATGGAGAGCAGTGAGGACTGGTATCACAGGTTTGAGATGGCTTCTTTTCTGAGAGTGCTGAGGTATCTGGCAGTGATCATGGCGGTCATTTTACCGGGACTTTATCTGGCGGTGATCCGGTTTCACACGCAGATTCTGCCGTCGAATCTGATCCTTTCTTTTGCGGAGGCGAGGGAAGGAGTTCCTTTTTCCAGTGTTGTGGAGCTTATTTTTCTGGAGCTGGCGTTTGAGCTGATCCGGGAAGCAGGGGTGAGGATTCCGGGTGCACTGGGAAATGCGATCGGGATTGTCGGAGGTCTGGTGATCGGTCAGGCAGCAGTGGAGGCAAATCTGGTGAGTCCGATCGTGGTGATGATCGTGGCTCTGACTGCGCTTGGTTCGCTTACGGTTCCGAATGAGGAATTTGCGTCTGCGTTTCGGCTGCTGAAATATGGGTTTCTGATCCTTGGAGGATATCTGGGAATTTACGGGCTTGTTCTTGGCGTGTATTTTACAGTGGGACATCTGGCGGGACTGCTGAGTTTCGGCGTGCCGTATCTGGTGCCTTTTATAAAGAAGGAACGATTGTCAGGAATGGGTGACGGGATTCTTCGGATTCCATTCAGGAAGAGATGGAAGCGTCCACTGTATGCAAGGGAGGAAGAAAAAATCCGCCTTAGAATGAACCAAAAAATGGACAGGAAATAGAAAAAGAGAAGAGAGAAATACAAAGGAGAGGAGAAGAAAGAAAAGGTAAAAGAGAGAAAGTAATGAAAAGGAAATAATAAAAAAGAGATGGGATAACAGGGAAAAATATCGGAGAGGAACAGAGAATGACAGGAGGTACAGGATGGAGTTTGCGGAGAATAACAGGATTTCACACAGACAGCTTTACAGGCAGATGATACTTGGGTTTCTGGCTCCGTTCTGGCTTTGTATGAGTGGGAGAGGGAAGCTGAACGGGGTGGATGCGGTGATCGGAACGGTGATCGCAGTTGTGTTGCTGTGTTTTTATGTGGTGTTTCTGATCCGGCTGGCACCTGCGTTTGAGGATTTGAAGAAGACGGCAGGTGCTTTTATGGGAAGGGTGACAGGGGCGTTTTTTCTTCTGTTTATTCTTCTGGCGGGGGGATATCTTCTGGCGTTGCTGCAAGAGGTGGTGCCGATCAGTCTGATCACGGGGATTTCCGGGAGGTGGATTGCGTTCTGGGCGATTCTGACCTGTGCAGTGGGTGCGCATAAGGGTATGCAGAGGCGCGGCAGGATTGCGGAGGTTTCCGGAGGGCTGCTTCTGGCAGGAATTTTATTAATGATGGTGCTTTGCATTCCACAGGGAAAAGCTGCATATCTGGAGGAAATGGTGCAGAGCTGGAATTTTTCCGGGGAAAAAATCCTTTGGTCGGGATATGGAGTGGTGTGTGCGTTTTCGGCAGTCGGGCTGCTTCCGTTTTTGCTTGGAAATGTAGAGAAATATGGAAGCGCCGGGAAGTCTGTGATGTTTGGGATCATTACTCTGGGTGGGATTCTGGCAGGGATGGAGATTCTGCTTCCGGCTGTTCTTGGCTATGGGAGAGTGCAGGCGGAAAGATATCCGGTTCTGCCGCTTCTGGATGGTGCGGATCTGCCGGGAAATGTGCTGGCGAGATTTGATGTGCTGTGGCTGGGGTTCCTTTTGTACAGTTTGCTGTTCGCGCTGGGAAGTCTTTTGCACTATGGACATGAAATCTGCCGGAAGGCACATCTGGGAAACGGGCGGTTCTGGATACCGGCAGTGATCTATCTGATCTCACTGATCGAGGAAAATGGAAAGGGAATCATGGACTATTTTGGATGGTATCTGGGATATGTTTTTGTTCCAGGGCTTCTGCTCTGTCAGATGTATCTGTTTTTCCGGGGAAAAGGGCGGCACAGGAAAAAAGCTGCGGCTGTAATTTCCACGATGTTGTTTTGTATGTTGTTTCTGGGGGGATGTGCTTCTGCTGTGGAGCCGGAGAAACGGATGTATCCGCTGGCGTTAGGGGTGGATGCTTCGGCCGGGGGAATCTCTGCAATTTATGGAATGCCGGATCTTTCCCAGAGTACAGGGCAGAAAAAGAGTGAAGAGGATGGCGGTGCGAGAGTTCTGCAGATCAGCGGGCAGAATTTTCAGGAAATTGAAAATGTTTATGATCGTTCTCAGGAGAAGTTTCTGGATATGGGGCATTTGCAGGTACTGGTTCTGGGGGAAACAATTCTGAAGGATGGAAGATGGCAGATGGTTCTTGACTATCTGAAGGATGAGCCTTTTGTAGGAGAAGACCTTTATATTTTTCGGGCAGAAAATGTGCAGGAAATTCTTAGCTGGCAGGGGGAGGATAATTCTTCTCTGGGTGAGTATCTGACCGGTCTGATCGAAAACCGGATGTCGGAGAAGAATGTAAAAACTGTGACCTTGAGGGATGTTTTCTATGAGAAATATCAGCATGGTAAAATGCCGGATCTGCCGCAGGTGAGTATCGTGAATGGAAGTCTCATCGCTGACTTGTGAGAAATACAGATGGCGAATATCGCTGATATTTTTGCGGCGCAGGTTTGGTGAAAAGTAAAATGTGGAAGCTGATATATAGGAAAAACGGAAGATATATAAGTAGCGTGGCAGATGTATAAGAATGATAGAGGACGTATAAGAAAGGGAAAAAATGTCCATAATTCAGACAGATGAGGAATCTGAAAAAAATATTTGAAGAAATGAGGACTGAATTATGGACAGGACAAAGATGATCAGGAAACTGGTGATTTCGCTGACAGCAGGAGTGTTGGGGATGCTTGCAGTGAATGTGTTTTCTGCTGTATATCCTGAGAAGATGGAACATTTTATAGAAACGGAAAAGGAGCCGGAGCAGATGACGGCGTGGTGGGGAACGTTGTATCCAGAGTTCTGTTTTTCGGATATTCCGGAAGGTTCAGAAAGAACGGATATAAAGATTTCCTTCTGGCTTGCGCGTGTTCTCAATTGGTGATAATATAAGAAAACAACCATTATATATTGTCAGGACTATGTATTGCTGAGACTATATGATTACAGGGCTGACGATGGTTAGGATAACAGATAACCAATAGAGATGGAGAATAGTTTAATGAAAATAGACAGAGAAGCACCGGTAGGAGTTTTTGATTCCGGTGTGGGAGGACTGACTGTGGCGCGTGAGATCATGCGTAACCTTCCTTCCGAAAAAATTGTATATTTTGGTGATACGGCGAGAGTGCCTTATGGAAGTAAATCCAGGGAAACGATCATTCGTTATTCCCGCCAGATCATCCGGTTTCTTCAGGAACAGCAGGTGAAGGCAATCGTGGTGGCATGCAATACGGCAAGTGCTTTTGCGCTGGATGCGGTGAGAGATGAGTTTGATATTCCTATTATCGGTGTGATCGAGCCGGGAGCGAGAGTTGCCGCCGAGCAGACCAGAAATAAGAGAGTGGGAGTTATTGGAACCGTAGGAACGGTAGGCAGTAAGATCCATGCGGAATATCTTAAGGAATTTGACCCGGAGATTACAGTGTTTGCCAAAGCCTGCCCGTTGTTTGTTCCTCTGGTGGAGGAAGGATGGCTTCATGATCCGGTGACTGAGGAAGTGGCTGCCCGCTATCTGAAGGAATTACAGGATAAAGATGTTGACACGTTAATACTGGGATGCACCCATTATCCTCTGCTTCGCTCTACAATACGCAAGATCATGGGAGATGGGGTATGTCTCGTGAATCCGGCTTATGAGACGGCTCTGGAACTTGGCAGACTGCTTGAGGAGAAGGGGCTTTCCAGCACCGGAACGAAACAGGAAGATTTTCCATATCGCTTCTATGTGAGTGACCTGGCAGATGAGTTCAGGGGATTTGCCAATTCCATTCTGCCATATGATGTGGAAATGACCAAGAAAATTGATATTGAGAAATATTAGGGGTATGAGAAAAATGGATAAAGAAGTGCTGATTCATGTAAGGGGACTTCAGATGATGGATGCAGACGGAGATCAGGAACCGATCGAGATCGTTGTTCCGGGTGAGTATTATTTCCGTAATGGAAGTCATTATCTGCGCTATGAGGAGATTCTGGAGGATTTTGCAGAACCTACGATTAATTACATAAAATTTTCCGATAAGGGAATGGAAGTCCGTAAAAAAGGTGTTGTGAATGTTCATATGGTTTTTGAACAGGGAAAGAAAAACATGACTTTTTATACAACTCCTTATGGAACCATAGAGATGGGAATTGCAGCCACGAATCTGGATCTGAAAGAGAATGAAAGTGGTCTGAATATGAAGGTTGATTATGCACTGGATATGAACCAGGAGCATGTGGCTGACTGCTATCTTGCAATCCAGGCACAGCCGAAAAACTGCAAGGATTTTACACTGTAAGAGGAGAAGGCAGATATTCGCAATGGAAGCAGGAAACTTACCTGATTCGGTTACATTGTAAATTGAGAAAACAGATATGTAGAAAGAAAAACAGACCACTGTCCGATCACTGGAAAATGGTCTGTTTTTATGTGCTTATTTTTTCTCGTCTTTATCTTTTTTAAAACGGGCAAAAAATCCTTTTTTCTTCTTGGATGCAGGAGCTTCCAGGGAACCACGGATTCCTTTGACACCTACGATGTAAAGACCGCTTACTTCTGCTTTGATTTCTTTCTTTACAGGAATGAGATCGAAAATCTTCTCATCAGCAATAAGAATGGAAATCCTCGGACCAACTTTCGCTTTGACGATCGGAAGTTTGGAACGGCGCATAAGTTTAGGTGTCTGATCAATAACCATCTGAGGAAGTCCGGATTCTTTTAATGGCATCCTCTTTTTATCGATAACCAGCATGGAACTGTCTGTTTGGTTGCTTCGATCTGAGCCTGCTGTTCTTCCTGTTTCTTCTGAGCTTTTTTGCCGAAGAAATATAAACCGATCAGTGCAGCGATCAGGATAACAAGAATGACCAGAAGGACGATTGTTACTGTGCTCATTTTTATCCTCCTAATATGTGTGACTTGAATATGCGCGTTACAGTTATGATTCTTCCGGACGTTATGATATGGAAAGTGATAACCTGAAGAAGATAAGATAAGCAGTAACGGCTGCATACTAAGTTAGGGGCAAAATGCCCTCTGTCCCTAACATCATAATGGTTATTTTATCATTAAACATAGGAAAACGCAATTATTAAAAAAGAATTAATGAGAGGAAAATGGAAGGAAAGCGGTAGAAATTTGCAGGATTACAGGTTATAATTACACCAAATTGATTTTTACAGGATAGAATAGGCGGGGATGGTTATACTATCCTTATTGTAATGGATAAAGGAGAACGTTATGAGCGAAATGAAGCCTGACTCTGAAAATACAGAGGAGAGACTTTCAGAGGAAATAAGTACGGAAGAAACTTTAAAAAATACAGAGGAAGCTGTAGAGGATACAGCGGAAAACAGAGAAGAAGATACAAAAGAAAATACAGAAGAAGATTCAAAAGAAGATTCAAAAGAAGTTGTACAGGACACAGAGGAAAATGTAGAAGAAATGCTGGAAAAATCTGCCGGAGAAGAACCAGAGAATACAGCAGAAGAACCCGAAGAAGGAGAATCAGAGGATCAGACTGCAAAAGAATCTGAGACAGAAAAAGAACTCCCGCCTGCGGACAGTGAGGATGAGGACTTTTTCTATGATGATAATAAGGCTTATGAAGAGCGAAAAGCTGCCCGTATGGAGAGGCGAAAACGTCAGAAACGAAGAAGACGAAATTTCCGCATTGCAGCAGGTGTTGTAGTGGCAGCGGCAGCAGCAATTGGAGTTGGCGTCGGCTTTTACGGGGATGAACTGCAGGTTCTGGTGCAGGAGCAGCAGGCAAAAATTTCTCAGATGATCGAGGACCGCAAGGCAGCTCAGGCAGAGAAAGAGAAGGAAGCACAGCAGGCTTCCGCAGAAGCTGAAGCTGAGAATGGAAAAGATACAGAAAGTGCGGACAATACAGAAAATAAAGAAAATACATCCGGTTCAGATACATCTTCGGACGGAGAAGTATTAGGTGCTGAGGATAAGGCTGTCTATAAGAAGGCGAAGCGTTATGCGCAGCAGTATGATTATGATACAGCAATTGCAGTTTTAAAGAAAAGTCCGACTTATAAGACAAGTAAGAAGTTCCAGAAGGCAGTTAAGGTTTATCAGAAGAAAAAAGATTCCTGTGTGGCCTGGGCACCGGAACAGGTGACGCATGTGTTTTATCATACCCTGATCAAAGATACTTCGAAGGCTTTTGACGGAGACAATAAGTCCGGAGATTATGATCAGGTGATGACTACGATCGATGAATTTAACCAGATCACAGAGAGCATGTATGAAAAGGGTTACGTCATGGTCAGCATTTATGATCTGGCGAAAGTGGATGAGAATGGAAACATGACCAGTGGAGAAATTCTGCTTCCTCCGGGTAAAGTACCGTTTGTGCTTTCGGAGGATGACGTGTGCTATTATCACTATATGGATGGTGACGGTTTTGCGACGAAGCTGATCGTGGACGATGATGGCAAGATCCGCAATGAATATGTGGAAGATGACGGCAGTGTTTCTGTAGGGGATTACGATGTGGTTCCACTGATCGACCGGTTTGTGGAAGAGCATCCGGACTTCTCTTACCGGGGAGCCAAGGGAATCGTGGCACTTACCGGATATAATGGAATCCTTGGATATCGTACAGACAGCAGTTATGAAACACGCCCGGCAGATCTGGATGCTGATAAGGTTCAGTGGCTGGAAAACCATCCTGATTTTGATCTGAATACAGAAAGGGAAAACGCAACGAAAGTAGCGCAGGCAATGAAGGATGAGGGATGGTTGTTTGCAAGCCATACCTGGGGACATCTGAATGTCAGCAATGTGAGTCTGGAGAGACTGCAAACGGATACACAGAAATTTAAAGAGAATGTAGATCCGCTGATCGGCGGAACGGATATTATTATTTTTGCATTTGGTGCAGATCTGGCAGGAGTGGAGGATTATTCGGGTGAAAAATTCGAATATTTTAAGAATCAGGGTTATAATTATTATTGTAACGTGGATTCCAGCCAGTATTTTGTACAGGTAAGAGATAATTATTTCAGAATGGGCCGGAGAAATCTGGATGGATACCGAATGTATTATAATCCGGAACTTCTCTCGGACCTGTTTGATGCACAGTCCGTTTTTGATTCTTCCAGACCGGTTCCGGTACCGCCGATGGGCTGATATTTGAAAATATATAAAAATTTGT
>NZ_QUDO01000082.1 GCF_003477525.1 Ruminococcus sp. AF41-9 | reverse complement strand
GACAAGGAAGGTATCTGCAGGCGTGCTGACGCACGGCAAAGATATCTGACGCAGGACTTCACGCTCTGATGGGCTGGATTGCTTGCATTATTTTCTGGAATTGCTATAAAATATATGAATCCATTTCTCCCCCTCCTGCGTTATAATTAATGAACGGGAGAACAAAAGGAGACAGTAATGACAACAGAAAAGCAATATCTGGAATACCTCATTCAGCAATACCAGAACTTAATATATTCGATATGCCTGAAATCCGTCGGCAATCCTTTTGATGCCGAGGATCTGACTCAGGAAGTATTTCTGTCTGCCTATAAGAACCTTTCCCGTTTTGATGGTGCTTATGAAAAAGCCTGGCTGAGTAAAATCGCAGTCCGCAAGTGTCTGGACTACTTAAAAGCTGCCGGACGGCGAAGTATTCCGACCGAAGATACCTACTTTTCCCAGATTCCGGATCATCAGTCTTCTCCCGAAGATGAATATATGCTCACTGCATCCAATACCCATGTTCAGGCATTGTGTATGCAGTTAAAAAGTCCCTACAAAGAAGTGGCTTATGCGCATTTCTGTGAGGAACTTTCTGTAAATGAAATTGCCCAGAGAACCAATAAAAATCCAAAAACGATTCAGACACAGCTTTACCGGGCAAAGGCTATGCTGAAAAAAATGCTGGAAAGGAGTGATTAGATGCATATTGATAACGATGATTTAATAAAATTTGAAAATGGAACCATGGAAGAAGATGAACTGATAGAATTTCTTTCCCATCTGGATCGTTGTGATTTCTGTCTGGAGCAGATGATGACACAGGAATCGAACACTCCTGCTGCTTCTGCTCCCGCTTATCTGGCTGATCAGATCCTGGGAAAAGCTGACTCCGGAGAAGTTCAGTTTGCAAAAGCAGCTAATAAAGCATCCCATAAAGTCCAGCTTCTCTATTACGGATTACAGACAGCCGCCGGAATTGCCGTTGCACTGTTTTTGCTGTTCAGTGTTCCGGAAATTGATTTTTCCTTTAAGGCACCTTCCTATTCCGTGCAGACAAACCGGTCTTCGCCGGACAGTGAAAGCGGTCGGCTTTATAATTTTACCAGAGATATCGGACAAAGCATCTGTGATGGAACCGGCTCTCTGGCTCAGTATTTAAATGATTTTTCCAGTAAAATAATGAATGGAGGCAAATAAAGTATGCAAAAACAAAAACGTGGATTCTGGCTTTTTATTTTTTCCTTAATCCCCGGTGCAGGAGAAATGTACATGGGGTTTAAGAAACAGGGAATCAGTATTATGCTGCTGTTCTGGGGTGTATTTGCCGTAGGGTCATGCACCGGAATGGACTGGCTTATATTCCTTATTCCAATTATCTGGTTCTACAGTTTCTTCAATGTACACAACCTGAAATCTCTTTCTGAGGAAGAATTTTATTCTGTGGAGGATTCTTATGTGCTTCATATGGATAAACTGATCGGTGATGTGGATACCCTGCTGACTCATCACAGAAAACTGACGGCCATTGTATTGATCGTATTCGGAGCTTCCATCCTGTGGAATAATCTTGTGGATTTCTTCTATATGATTCTTCCGGGTTATCTGGCAAATGTTCTGGGAACCTTTGCATATCACCTTCCTCAGCTTGTAATTGCAGTAGCCATTATCTTTGCCGGTATTTATATTCTTACACGTAAGAAAGACGCTCTGGATAAAGAACAGCAGGAGTCTGATACATTCTCTAAAAATGAGCATTACTGGACTCCTTATCATCCTTTTCAGCAGGATATGAGAGATCCTGGAAATGCAGGTGCAAATACGAATGCAATGACTGCCCCGAATGTATCAGAGAATGTCGATACAGCAAATGTTGAAACTTCTGCAAATACTGCTGATACAGCAGTCACCAACAGCCAGCCTGTATCATTAAAAAAAGAATTTTCCGGAGAAATTGAGGACACGGATAACAATAACAATTAACCCTGAATCCAAAATGAGATCCAGATTGCGATTATACACTGGTCGCAAATCTGAATCTCATTTTTAATTCATAAATTATCTCTTGTTTCTCTGATTGCGCTTATACAGATACCGACACTTCTCCAAATGCCAGCACTGTCTCCTCTCCATTCTCTTCCCGTACTTTCAGTCTTCCATCCTGACATATTTCCAATGCGAATGCTTTTCTTGAGGAGTTTCCGTCTGTAATGGTGATCTCATGTCCCGGGATCATGTTATGGCTGATGTAGTCCGGAGATAATTTTAAATCTCTGGTTTCTTTTCTCAGTTCATTTACAATCACTGCGGCGAGGCGGTTTCTGTCGGCTGTGTCGGCTGCTTCTCTGTCTGTATACAATGCTCCGGCAATCTTCTGCAGTTCTGTCGGCAGGGTATCTGAATCCTGATAAAGATTCAGACCGATTCCTACTACGATAAAATCAATGTTTCCACTCTCGAAATCTGTCACCGCTTCCGTGAGAATTCCGCAGACTTTCCTGCCGTGATAAAACAGGTCATTTACCCATTTAATGTCAAGCTGAATCCCACATATCTGTTCTACTGCTCTGTACACTGCTACCGCTGCTGCTGTGGTGATCAGAAGACTGTCATGTAAGGTTCCCTGTGGTTTCAGGATCACGCTCATATAAAGTCCGGCATCTGCCGGAGAATAAAATCCCCGTCCGCGCCGTCCTCTGCCTGCGGTCTGGCTTCTGGCAATTACGAAGGAACCGTGTCCTGCTTCTCCGATCATAGCTTCTTTTTTGGCTGTCTGGTTCGTAGACTCCAGCTCATCGTAAATATCTATCTTAACTTCCGGATCATCCAGAAACAGGCGGATTCCCTCCTGTGACAGACGATTTGTGTCTTTCGCAAGCATATAGCCTTTATTCGGACCCGCTTCAATACGGTATCCTTCTTCCCGAAGAGATTTCACAGCTTTCCATACTGCTGCCCTGGTGCATCCCAGTTCACCGGCAATGCGTTCCCCGGAAATTACTTCTCCTTTATTCTTCTCTAACATTTCCAAAAGACTTGATTTTACCGTCATCTTTACCCCTTTTATGGTATGTGTCATACCCTGTTATGATATATTCCTAATCATACCATCTGACAGATCTTTTGTCTAATGTTTAGAAAACCCCAGATAAAACAGTTCTCTGACTTTTGTAATAACTTTTTTTGCAATTGAACTACAAATTACTGATCTGATTATATTTATAAGTCTACTAAATTACTGCTCAATTATCCGTCAGGACCGCAACCGCTGCTGAGAAAACCACGCCAGCCCCGAATATCAGCGTAATAATATCCGCAGAATGAAAATCAATATTAAATATCATCCCGCCTGCGATCATAACCTCCAGCGTAACGATCAGTCCCAGGATCACTGCCATTGTCTTTGAACATTTATGGTTCTCTTTTCTTCTCATTTCCTGTGTGGTACCTGCTGTATTTCTCATAAGATTTTCCTCCCTGCCTGATATCGAACATATTTTCCGAACATATATTCGCTTTTGATATATCATACCACACATGATTCCAAAATGGAAGTCTTTTTTCGAACATTTGTTTCTTTTTTATAAACAGTCAGGGGGATTGTCATGTTCATCCGGATTTAATCCGGATAACACACCAATCCCCCTGGTTAAAAATATATTTTCTTTTTATAGTTCTTTTTATAATTTCTTCTATAATTCCAAATCACATAAACTGTGCAAACACCGATGCCCCGACAACCGTCAGCAGTCCGGCAACCGCAATGGCAAGGCTGCTCATAGCCCCTTCTACTTCACCAAGTTCCATAGCCTTGGCTGTACCAATGGCATGGGCGGAAGTTCCCAGTGCCAGTCCTTTGGCGATCGGTTCTTCGATATGTGCCAGTCTGATCACGGTTTCTGCGATCATATTTCCCAGAACACCGGTGATGATGATAACCGCAACTGTGATCGTTACGATGCCGCCAAGTTCTTCAGAAACACCCATTCCGATTGCAGTGGTGATAGACTTCGGAAGAAGTGTGACATACTGCTCGTGACTCAGTCTGAACAGTTTTGCAAGAAGCAGAACACTGACCATACTTGCAAGTACGCCGGAAACGATTCCGATCACGACAGCCTTCAGATTCTTTTTCAGAAGTTCCATCTGCTGGTACAGTGGAACTGCCAGGCAGACAGTTGCAGGTGTGAGCAGATAGCTGATGTACTGACCACTCTGGTTATAAGTATCATAGTCAATATGCAATAAACTCAGAACTGCCATTACCGCGATGATCGCGATCAGAAGCGGGTTAAAAATTGCCATCCTGAATTTTCTTTTTAAAAGAAGTCCTGCCTCATATGCGATCAGGCTGATAGCTGCGCCGAAAAATATCGAATTACTCATAAATTGTGTCATGATTTCTTCTGTCCTTTCTTTCTGTCCTTACGAATAACCGTCTGAGTGACACGTCCTGTCACAACCATAACCACAACCGTGGTGATCACAGTGATCAGAATGATCGGCACACATACCGGTTTTAACACGCCCCAGGCAGTCAGAAGTCCGACGCCTGCCGGAATAAACATAACCGGCATGATCTCAATGAGAAATTCAGCAGCTTCTTTGACCTGTTCCAGTTTGATTATGTGTGTTCCCAGTGCGATCAGCATGATCACAAGTCCATACACACTCGCAGGTACAGGAAGCGGGATCAGGACGTGCAGTCCTTCCCCTATTGCGGATATCAGTAAAATAATCCAGAATTGTCTAACGTATTTCATGTTCTGTCTCCTCTGATTTTTGTTTCTGCATAACATAAATCACATTTATGCAGAGTCCTTGTCTGTTCACTCATTCTGCGGCATATGGCATCAATCTATTGTACTGCTACTGGTTTCATCATTCCGTTTACCAGATTCTCGTACTCCTGCGTTTCTTCAAGAGACGCACGTCCGGTTCTCTGGATCTTTGTCACTCCCGGATACTGTCCCGGAAAAGATTCCAGCATGATCCCATCGCCGTATATTTTTACTTCATCCCCATTTTCCAATACATCATCAGAAATTAATTTTCCTTTTTTATTGTAAATACCCTCTTCCGGTACTTTTGCACTGAAAATCGCTCCGGTTTCCGTGTTTACAAAAATTCCGGTCTTCAGAAATTCTCCGGTCTCAATATAAATTGCAGGAATTGCATTCGCTTCCTGCTGCTGTTCTTCCTCTTTTACAAGCTGTGCCTGCTCTCCGACCATGTTCCAGAAAGCTCCTCCCATGACTGCGAAAATGGCAATCAGAACAACCATACCAATGATGAATTTCCAGTCTCTTTCTTTTTTCTTCAAGTATTCAACTCCTTTTTATTGGTCTAACCAATCCTGGTTTGCTACGTTTTTTAATTATACCGTATCCACTGTAAATTTCAAGGCTGTTTTCACCGAAACTTCGAATAAAAACGGGTTACCACGAAAAATAGACCTGTTTCTGAAAATAAAATAATCCTGAACAGGTTTTAAAGTCAACAGACCTTATACCTGCCAGGATAATTTTATATTGAGCTGACGGTGTGTCAGCCGGATATTTACAATCCACTTCGATACCCGCCCATAACCGCCAGCTCCTGTCACTTATTTTATTTACACTTCGTTTGATTTACTCTTTATTCTCTTTTTAACAGATATTATTCCTGTCCAAGTGCGCTCATGATCAGGCCTCTTAATGTTTCATCGCCTAAATCTCTGCACTCACTTTCTTCTTTGAGAACCATTGTGTTCTGCTCGTCTTCTGTGTATGGTTTCCATTCAAGACCATCCTGGCTTGGGGAACCTGTTTTTGCAAAGTTGAGCCATGCTGTTGCAACTACATCCTGAACTTTATGAGCATCTTCGCCGCCGCCTGTTGCGCGTGTTACAACCGGAATATCTACGTTATGGAATGCATAGATCAGTTCAGAGCAATGGAAAGCAACTCCACCACCATTTACAGGTGCTTCATAATCAAACAGATAAGAATAAACAGGTGCTGTAGCATCTTTCAGTTTTGCGGAAAGCAGTTCTGCTACGGTTTCTCTCATAAATCCACTGTAGAAATATGCATCTGCAAGTTTCTGATCCGGGAATACTTTTGCAAATTCATCTGCAATTTCCTGTGCTTTATCGCCATATCTGTCAGTCAGATTTGCCATGGTTTCTTCTTCTGTCCACTCATTCTTCTTTCCATCAAGAATGTTCCAGGAATAGTCAAATTCTGCAAATGTAGAACCGATCATAACCGGAATGTCTGCTGCCCAGTCACAGTAATCTTCCATGACATATTTGTTGTCAACAGATGGAGCCCATGCATATCCACGGGTATTGAATGCGATCTTTCCACGTTCTTCTGTAATTTTGTCGTAAGCGCTTGCTCCGGCAGTTACCAGATCTGTATAATCCATGGTTTTGAGTTCGTCTACCTGACTCTCATCCAGTCCGAGATTTTCCAGTGTATAAGCTGCGGCCTGCTGTGTTACTTCCTGTGTATTGTCGATTCTTCCGAATACAGCACTTTCGCAGATAACTTTATCAAATAAGCCTTCTGCTGCCGGAGTTTTCATCAGAGTGAGAACTTTTCCGCCACCACCGGACTGTCCGAAAATAGTAACATTGTCAGGATCTCCACCGAAAGTTTCAATATTATCCTTGATCCACTGAAGAGAAGCTACAAGGTCTGCGATACCAAGATTACCTGTATTTTCATATTCATCACCATAAGCAGACAGGTCAAGGAATCCAAGTGCATTCAGACGATGGTTGACAGTTACTACAACCGCATCCCCATATTCACTTAAATTTTTTCCGTCATATGCTGCTGATTCAATGGAAGAACCGTTGTTATATCCGCCACCATGGAAGAATACAAGAACCGGTTTTTTAGCTGTTTCATCTAACTGCTGTGTCCAGATATTTAAGTTCTGGCAGTCTTCTCCCTGAATCCAGTAACGGTGAGGCCACAGCATTTCATCGGAGCCTACAGAAGTCTGTTCCGGAATCTTACATGTTTTTCCATATGCCTGTGCATTATAAACGCCATCCCATGCTTCTACTTTCTGAGGCATCTGGAAACGTTCTGATGCAGCATACGGAACACCAAGGAATGTATAGGTATCATCATCCATAAATCCTTTAATCTGTCCGGCCTCTACTTCTGCGACCGGTGGATTATAAGCGTCAAAATCCTCTGCCATAACTGTAAGTGGTGCAAATGCAGAAGTTAATACAGTAGCAGTAGCTAATACACCGGCAAGTTTCTTTCTGTTTTTCATCATAAACTTTTTCTCCCTTCTTTGAAACAGATGCCCCTTATCATCTTTTCCGCTCTTTATGGGGCCTGTCGTTATCTGATGGTATTAATATACCAGTTTCCGGAGAAATTTTCATTTTTACCATTTTGACAATCGCTATACTATCTTAACTTCTTTCTTTGTACTATCTTGCACTCTTGTCTGAATCTTGCACTTTGATCATTTTTTTCACTTTCAGGCAGATATCCGCAATCCGCTTCGCTGCCTGCCTGATTTGGTTAAACCATATATTTTTTACAGATATCTGCGCAGAACTCCAACTGTCATTCCTGTTGTTTTCTTTACTACTCTGTAAAAATATGACTGATTCGGATATCCACTTCGACAGCAGATTTCCTTCATTGGAAGCTGTCCTTCTTTCATCATGCGGACAGCTGCTTCCAGGCGGATATCTGTCAGAGTTTCGATAAATGTTGTCTTTCGTTCCTGTTTCAAAAGCCTGCTCAGATAAAAAGAACTGATTCCAA
Source organism: Ruminococcus sp. AF41-9 (assembly GCF_003477525.1). Taxonomy (GTDB): domain Bacteria; phylum Bacillota; class Clostridia; order Lachnospirales; family Lachnospiraceae; genus Blautia_A. Next base: position 4,415 of record NZ_QUDO01000082.1, on the reverse strand, counting down.
TTTCCTTTCCGGCATCTTCCAGTGACAGGTCTTTGCTGAAATTTCCTTTTATATAGTGCAACACTTTACGGATATATTCTGATTCTTCGTATGGTTTTTCCATAAGTGCATTTCCAAGTTCTTCTATATGAGTTTCCGTCCATTTTAAAACCTCATCTGCACAGGACATTTTTCCAAAATCCTGTGTGAAAATCCTGCTGTTCCATCTGATTTCATTCTCTCCTGCCAGATTTTCCACTTCTGCCCTGAGCTGTAAGATAAACTCCAATGCCTGTACTTTAAACAATTCGGTTTCTTCCCGACTGATTTCATTCTTTTCCGCAATTGTCTGGCTGCGCACCAATTCCATACATTCCTGTGTCTTATTTTCCATCAGAAGCTGCAAAACTTCAGGCAGAATATCAGATAACATCATTTTTCTTGTAATGATTTCTCCATACTGAAAAAAGCTGATGCCAGGTTTTGTTTTCCCCTGTACTGCGATTCTTGCTTCATACAGGCCTGTATCATACTGCTGCGGGTCTGATTTCCAGCGGCTGATTCCCACCGCAAACGGAAGATGTTCCTCCCCAAGTTCCCGGCAGACAGCATCCGTAATTTCTATGATCCATTCCTCGTAACCTTCTTCCAGGGCTTTTCCCGGAAAAATATAAAGATAAAAGATATCTTTATGGCGCATTCCCACGCAGTTACAGTATCGCCGCATCTGCTCCAGTATCAGCTTTTCCTTCTCCTTCCAGTTCCATCCGACCTTTTTCAACTCTTCAAGTCCATTGGGTTTCCATGCCGTAAAAACTCCTCCTGCTGCTGCCTGCGGGTATTTTTCCCAGAAGTCCTGATAACTTTCAGAATCAGACTGCCGCAGAAACAAAGACATCATCCACTTTCCTGCTGCCAGCTCCGCAAGTCCGTCTTCTCTTTTTCTGCCCTCCGTAAGCTGTATCCTAAATTCCTTTTCCTTATCCAGAATCCTGCAGACTTTTTCAATCGCGGCAACCATTTCTTCTTTTGACGCAGGTTTCAGAAGATATTCCACTGCGCCAAGCTGTATGGCTTTTCTTGCGTAATCAAATTCACTGTATGAGGTATGTATGATAACCTTCATATTTATATTTCTCATCTTCAGGATCTCAATCGTCTCCAGTCCGTTTAGTCCTGGCATATTGATATCCACGATGGCAATATCCGGTTTGAACTCTTCTGCTTTTTTAAGAAAATCAATCCCGTCTCTGGCGCTTGGAAGAACCTCAATATTTTCAAATTCTGTCTGAATCTTATGTTCCAGTGCCCTGCATTCAATGGATTGATCATCTGCTATCATCAGTCGGTACATTTTTTATTTCCTCCCACATGATCAGGCGGATCGGGTCCGCCCTGCTGCTTTCTGTAGAGATTTCTGCGGGGTGCTTTTTCAGATACCTTCTATTCTTATTGTAATTTTACACCCTTTTCTCTCTTCACTCTCTATGTCCATAGAAACCTTTTCTCCATAAAGAATCTTCAGTCTGGAATATACATTTCCCAGACCTATTTTCATACTGTCTCCTTTATAATTTATCATTTCCTGTCTGATCTGCTGCAGTTTTTCTTCTTCTATTCCCACACCATTATCTTCTACCATGATATATCCCGCACCTTCCTCTTCATGATAGCTGGTTGTAAGTTTTACGCGCCCGCCTTCTGTATATTTTCCGATTCCATGTACCACCGAGTTTTCGATCAGAGGCTGCAGTGTCAGCGACGGAACCAGGATATTGTGAAAAGATTCATCCAGGTCAAAGAGAAATTCTATACGGTCTTCATACTGTTCTTCCTGAATGAAAATATAATTTTCCAGTTCTTCAATTTCTTTAAAAAGGGAAATGGATTTCCCCGAAAAATCCAGACTGAACCGGAACATTTTTGCCGTTTTATTCAGCAGAAACTCTGTTTTTTCTGCATTTTCAAAATACGCAGTTTCCGCGATCATATTTAAGGTATTAAACATAAAATGAGGATTGATCTGCATCTGAAGTTCACGGTATTTACTTGCTTCCAGTTCTTTCTGTATCCTGATATTTTCCTGAAGAACCGCTATCTGCTGTTTCAGTTTATCTGTCATCTGATTAAAAATATGGACAAGCAGAGAAATGTCTTTATCCATTTCCACTTTTCCATGCCCCGGATGTATTTCCTCAAATTCTCCCTCTCCGATCCGTCTGGCACCGTGCACCAGTTCCTGCACAGGAAGCAGTACAGAATTATAAATTTCTGAGATTTCTCTCCACAGATAGACACACACACCCATAAAAACGATCAGGTAACATCCCAGAAACCACATCCTCCGAACTCTGAGATTTTCTGAAATTTTATCTACATATGTTAAATACTGACGATTTACCGTATCATACTCTTCCAGGAGAACATCGTAGACAGAAACAGCTTCTGCGTATGCGGTATCGATCTGACGCTGCCATTCTTCTTCGGAGTTTTTTTCTGCCACCATATTTTTGACATTCTCTGCCTTTTCCTCCAGGAATGTGTGCACTTTCATCAGGTTATAAAGTCTTCTGAGTGTGTCTTTATCATTGGTATTATCGAAAAGATAATCCAGGCTGTCTTCTCCCTGTTTCAGATAGGTTTTCAACTGAAGATAGTCTTCTTCCAGTGCATCATACAATACATATCTTCGCAGATATTTCATTGCCTGTTCCTGAGTGATTGCAAATTCTTCCAGAGAACGGATATTATAGGAAGCCTGCCTGTATTTCTCATTGCTGTTGCTGCTGAAGATCAGGGTAAATACATTCAGGCATATCATACTGCCTATCACAAATACCAGAAATTCTGCCAGATGCCGCTTCAGGGTATATTCTTTTTTTCTTTTTTCCATATAAAATTCTGTTCACCCCCGTGTCTTTTAACCTGATTTGTTTCACTCTGTAAAATCTGCCCTGTCCTCATATGTGGCATCTACATAGACTTCACATGGCTCTTTATCTGGATTTTCACAGTATTCTTCTAGCATTTTCACGGCCTGATATCCTATCTGTCCGGCATTTTGCTGCAAAGTTCCAATATAAATTCCCTCTTTTATAAAATTCTGCACTGTCCTGGAATTTTCCATTGCAAGTACGGTCATCTTTTTATCCATCTGTTTCAGGACATCTCCTACATGAAGCGGTGAGTTTCCCTCTGCGCAGAAAATAGTGTCTGCATCCTCAAACTCATCCAGCGTACTCTGAAGCTGGCGCAGGACAGTTTCTCTTCTGGAATCTCCTTCCACCACCGCCAGAATCTGCATATCCTTATACTTTGCAATCTCATCCGCAAAACCCTGATAACGTTCCTGCTGGTTGGCATATTCCATTTTGGAAACCATCACAATAATCTTTGCACTTTCCTCTGTTTTCTCCGCCAGTACCTTTGCCGCCTGCTGTCCGATCGCATAATTATCTGAACCTATATAACAGGCTCTTTTACTCTGCGGAGAATCAGAATCTATCAATGCCACCGGAATCCCTTCTTCGGAAAGTCTTGCGATTTCATTGTTGAGTTCTTCATTGTTCGGATCTCCCATGGTGATGATTCCGTCTACTTTCATATATTCCATTTTTTTCATCAGCTGGATCTGACGCTGTGTATCCATCAGTTCAAAGCTGTAAACATCAATGCTGACATTATCATCTTCTCCTGCCTCTTCCGCCCCGTTCTGGACGTCTGCCCAATAATTGAATCCATAGTTGATAATACATGCAAAACGCTTTTCTTCCGGATCATAGTTTGCTCTTGGTTCATAATTCAGTGCTGTCAGCATCACAGAAAGAATCAGGGCCAGCACCAGTATTTTTATCAAAGAACGCCTCATTTTTCCCTCTCCCTTCGGGCGGATAGCCACGCCCCGTTTCCTCATACATTTCCATACACCCCTATGGCTGCTATTCATCATGATACTATTTTTCACACGTAATTTCCAGTCCAACAGCCACTGTTGAAAGATAATTTCTGTACGATTTATGACAATTCCAGAAAATAATGCAGTCAATACAGTATTTATATGATTTTTGTAATACAGTTTTTTCAGGATTTTTTATCTTGCGGCAGCACTGTAAAACCATTCTCTGCAAAATAAAAAACAGCTGCTATATGCAGGAATTATCCTCAGGTCAGTCGGATATTCCTGCTGTATAGCAGCTGTTCTTTTATTTTATCCTTTTCCAGCAAGAAGACTCCCACCTCTAAGGTGGGAGATGAATTGCGTCTGTTGCTCACTTGATATTGCACTCTAATGATGGTATAATATATTCAGTCGAATAGTAAAAGAAATGATGAAATACAGTGGATTTGGATAGTAACGCACATTCGGTATTCTTACTACACTATCATCTTGTGCTTGTAGTTAAATACCGCAGACAGGTTTTCGATGAGGATATTTC
>NZ_QUDO01000081.1 GCF_003477525.1 Ruminococcus sp. AF41-9 | reverse complement strand
TAGTTATGTCTAAATTTAGAAGCACCTATTTTTCATCTTAAGAATCCTGCGTTGCAGGATTCTTACCGCTTTTTAATCAGGATTGCGAACATGTTTCGCAATTACCTAAAAAAAATTTTTCGTTGATAATATGTATCTTGAAATGAAAGGCACGAAAAAAGAGAACCGAACAAATTGCTCAGTTCTCTTAAAAAATAGTTCTGTTTATTTTCTGGATTTATGCCAATTGGAAAAGCCATTCTGAATATCTTCTGGAAGAATCATGCTTTCCGGAAGTGTCTGTATTTGCGATATACCATCTTTCATATCAGCAGTATCCAGTAATTTTGTCATGCGGTCACTGAATGCGTTGAAAATCTCGTTCTGGATATTGCGCACAGTACGTGCATTTGCAAATTCTGGAAGAATGCACACCGTTTCAAACATTTGTGTTTCAATAGAAATACATTCTTCACTTACCTTAATGTATTTTTCCAGCATACTATTCAGGATTTGGGTACATTCCGCTGGTGAAAAATTCGGGAATATAATTTTAGTTGGAAAACGATCATTTAATCCCCTGTTTGAAGCTAATAGTTGCTTGATTTTATCTTCATATCCGGCCAGTATAACAATCGTATCTTTCTGGTTGACTTCTGTGAAATCCAGAAGATAATCTACTGCTGCCGTTTCAAAATCATTATTTCCGGATAATGGATCAGGAGTCAGAGCATAAGCTTCGTCAATCAGGATTACACCTTTTTTCCCAGCCTCCATAGCATCTGCTATTTTTTGCGCTGTCTGGCCTTTAAAACCAGCAATCAGATCTTTCGCAAGATATTTTGTGAATTTGCTGGTACTTGTCAGTCCCATAGCATAACAAGCTTCTGCAAAAAGAGCTCCTGACGTGGATTTACCAGTTCCGGGTCCTCCAATAAAACACATATGTCCCATTGGTACTGGCAGATTCATACCATTTTTTTTCAATTTCAGAAGCTTATACTTATTTTCAAGCCATTCTTTCAATTCAGACCATCCATAATATTTATTTATTTCGGCCATGACGTCTTCAAAAGTTCGATTTCCTGACTGTGTTTCAATAATACCGGAATATTCATCTGGAATATCCAGTACAGATAATTCATGGACAGTTTCTGCTTTATAGGCATCTCTTCCTATTCGGGTATAATGATTTGCCTTTGTTTCTTCAAATAGAGAAATAATCTGTCTGGCATTCGAAAAATCTTCGTCAGCATCTTTAGTATGGTACCAGTTACGAAACAGTACCTTGAGCTGTTCAGAAAGCTCATCTGTACAGATGCATCTGTTTTCCTCACTGGCACATTCCTCCGAAAATATTTCATACATCTGTTCCGGAGTATAGTCCGGAAGAATATACGGCTTATCACATCTGTCTCTGAACCCTCTGGCCTTTTGCAGGAATTCTGTCAGTCGGTTTGGATATACAGCAAACGCACAGGTCAATTCCTTATTTTCAGACATTTCATGCAATAATGATTTCAGAATCTCTTCTGAACTGTCATGTGCCTCATCAATAAACAGAATCGTATTGCTATTTACTGCTTCTTTGATTTTAACTTTCAAGTCATCTACACGCAGTCCTATCGGCGTATCAACAATGACTGCATCCAGCCCGCTCATAATGTTGGCTGATCCAAAGGCTCTGCAGAGCATATTTACAAGAGTAGTTTTTCCTGTTCCAGGATTTCCAACAAGAATCATATGCTTGCACCCTGGGATTTTATCCAATGAAACACCATCATCAATCTTCATCTGCCGGAAATTGATATATTTTTCTGCGATGCTAATTCCAATGTCGCCAAGTCCAGGCATATTTTCGAATTCTTCTTTTACTTTTTCCAAAGTGACTGGTTCAAATTTAGGCTGGAGTTCACCAAAATCTTCTTTTAGAATAAAAGAAGAATCCCCTCTGCTTACTGCATGTTTGATAAGACGGTTCTCGATCAAAACCTCAGTTACATAACGTCCATTACTAAAAGTTCTCCGGTTCCTGGTCTGGTAAATATTTGTCATAAAAATATGAATATCATCTTTTGTAAGATCTGTTCCAAGCTGATATCCTTTCTTGTGCAGGGTAGAAAAGAAAATATCTTCCAGTATTTCAGGTGTATAATCCGGAATGGTGATTTTGATTTTAATCCGGTCTTCCAGTCCCTGGTCCATATCGAAGAGACCTCTTACGCCATCTTTAAATCCTTTTGTGGAACGGTATCCTGCAAAAACAAATAGTACGTTTGTAGATTCATCTGTCATACACTTTACAAGCTGTCCAACAGCTTCTTTTGCATAAATGCCGCCATTTCCGCGGTCATTATTATTTTCGCATAACTGATGAGCCTCATCTATAAAAAGAACACCACCTTCTGCTTTTGCTACCATTTCGCGTACTTTGATGGAGGTTGCACCAATAACATCACCAATTAAATCCGATCTGGATGCAGAAATTACGTGGCCAGTTGCAAGAAATCCCTCATCATGGAGGATTCGACCAATCTGTTTGATGGATGTTGTTTTTCCGGTTCCTGGGGAACCTTCCAGCATAATATGTGGGAGTTTATTGGAACCAGGGTAATGTTCTGCCCGGTTATCACGTCCCCCCATTCTTTTTACAAACAATGTTTTTTCAGATGGAACGGAGTCCTTTTCTTCTTGTTCCGAGGTTTGTGTTTTTAGAAAGCTTTCCAGTGTTACTACAATATTTTCCCAGCCACGTCGATTTCTCAGCGTTTCCCATGGGTTGAAGTCGATATCCTGCAGATGGTACCCCAGGATTTTTTCAACATCTTTGTCACCAATATCAGCACCTACATGATCCAATGCGTATCTCTGCATACGATTTTTTAACATACGCATACTGATCTGTTCGGATTCTTTCTGGCTTTTAATAATATAATGAATTTTTTCAGCTGTTTTAGAAATACCTTCAGTATAATGAAATCCATACTGTATCTGGCTGAGTTTCAACAGGTAGGTAATTTCATCTTCGAAAAAGTGCTCTATTTTAAAAACACGTGTTTTCTTTGGAGTATAATCCTCCTCACACTTATTTCCCTTGTCATAGAAATATTCCAGTAATCCAATGGATCTCAGAAGCTGAAAAAATTCTTTGTTCTGTGCAGAACTTAAATCTGGGTGGATAAAAATCAACAGGTTCTTCTTATTCCAGTTATTACGGATATCCTCAGAAAATTTATCCCTCACAACAGAATTGCGGAGAAAATTATTGATATCTGTCAGAATTACCGCTGACCGGTAAGTATCATTTTTCATGTAGGTTTCCAGTTCACCATGGAATACCACTTCATCCATATTTCTTTGCTGGTATCTCATGGTAGTCTGGGGAACAGGATCTGCCTGAGGAGTATTCTGCGGCGGATCATTTGATACTGGCTGGGATACTTTTTTTCTTGGCATACCAAATTGTTTTATGCCAGTATTTTTCTTGCCAGTATTATTGGGATTTGTTTTTGGGGCTGTTTTGGAAGGTGTTGATCCATGCTTTTGTACGTATTCTTCTCTTGCTATACCAGTATAGTAAGCTGATGCATCATCATATACAAATTTTCCAGATGCGTTTGTAGAATCATAAAAAACAACATTATCATAGCCCGTTTCATGCAGGATATCTGCAAGTGCTACACGAAATTCTCTGAAGCACAGATCTTTGGATAATACCAGATCCGAGGTATTTCCATATAATAAAATACAACTTGTATCATCATGTTTCTTTAAAATATCCAAAGCATTCATGTTGTTCCCTCTTTATCTGAGATTCGTAGTTTCCACAGCAGTAAGATCTGCTGCCTGTGTATGGGAGGATACTGTTCCTCTTCCGGAACAGTGAATCTGAATATTTAATGTTTTTTCGATAAGGTGTCGAATTTCATCCTGTCTCTGAGCATCAGCAGCTCCGTCAACTCCATAATCATGTACATCCACATGAATGCCGTCTGTTTTTGGAGACAGGACTACGGTTACACGTCCTCCGGAAACTCTGTTTACAAAGTTCACATGAATAGGGTTTCCTTCTTCTCCACTTTCATAGGCATATCCATCCATGTCATATCCCTGATCTTCCATAGCTGCAGTGATATCAGAAGCCGTATCATTTTCTGTATAAGCTGACAGCAATTTCTGAACAGCCAGTTTTGTACAATTCTGGATATCCAGTTCAATATCTGCCAACTGCTCCTGTATGTCTGCAAAATCTCGTAAGGTTTTTCCGTCAATATCGGAGATTGCAGCATCTAATTTTTCCAGTCTGGATATTACCGCTTTAAATACCGGTTCGTACATGGAAAGGTCTGTTTCATACATTTCGTCTTTGTATTCAAATTGGAACGCTTTCATGGATTCAATCTGTGCTTTCATTTCTACGATTTGTGCTTCCAGTAAATCTATTAAGGCATATTTCTTTTCTCTGTCTGAAATTCCCTCTTCTAAATAGTCATAACATTCCAAGACAATCGATGAAGCAATTCCATAAGCCGGTTCATACATTCCCTTGTTGAAATAATCAGCTGCTTTGTTGTACTCTTCCACGGTATTATTTGGAATTGAGCCAAGTTCAATCTGAACTGCATGGATGGCTGCTTCTGCATCTTTTAACTGGGAAGAAGCATATTCCTGTAAGCGCATATTTTCCTGTAACTGTGTTTTCATCTCATTGAATTTGGAAATTTGATGGTTAACTTCCGCTTTCATAGTTCCAAACGTAGTATGTAGAGAATCGGCATACGATTTTGCCTGTACATCGATTTCTTTTTTCCAGGATGTAAACAGTTCCTTTTTACGGATTGCCGCATTGTTTGCAAGTCTGCTGATATCCTGGTCAGCTTTATTCTGTTCTTTCTGCATTTCATTTGCAAAAGAGGTATAAGAACGAAGCATTTGTTCATTGATACGGTTCATAGCTGCTCTCTGATTGCTCTGTAAACTGGAATAGGACTGCATGATTTCCTGGATTCTTTCACGCTCCTCCGCTTCCTGTTCTGCAAGGCGTGCTCTTTGTTCCGCTTCTCTCTGTTCACGGAGCGTATTACTCTTACGTCTTTGCTGAGCTATATGTTTTGTCAGTTTCACGGAACCATATACGGTTCCTGTGATGGCAGCGCCTCCAATCAGGATAGGTGCTGCTGCAAGCGCAAGTACTGCTGCTCCAAATACTCCAAATCCATCTGCACTCATAGTCTTTCCCCTTTCTATTTTCCCAAGCTGTATTTCTGGCGAAGATCTGCTTCGGTCACTGTTGCTGTAAAATTATCAGTTTCTTTTAAAGTAAGAGGTCTTCCTGCATCTGTGGCAATGTTCATCGCGGACTTTGCTGTTTCTACATAAACACCATTTCTTCCCAAAATATTAGACAGGCTTTCCTGCACCATAGTCGGGAAGTATTCCGCTTCCAGCTGCATATAAATCCGATAGGAAACTGTTTTTTCTTTGCGTACAGGTATAATATACAGCCTGCAGATATCCGGTTTTTCATTTATGGTATGGCATTTTTCAAAAGTAAGGACCCTTTCTTCTCTGTAATCTGCTTTTCCATTTTCCTTTATGCAGATTTCATCCTGAAGATACTGATGAAAATATTCCTGAAATCCTTTTGATGCATCATTCCCACATTTACACGGTCCATATGCAATACCTGTAAATTCATAGTTTTGCTCTCTAAAACAGTTTCAACGGTTTCCTCGATGACAGAAGTATGATAAAACAGTCACATGCTGAGGTTGCATAAGAAATGCATATGCTGAGCTTTTGTGGAATCATATCCAGCCTTTGAATTTCCTTATCCAACAAGAAAGCTGGATCCAATGCCTGATTTGCGCATTTTTTTATCCACTGTCCGGTACCACCGTCTACATTTGCCTGATGCTCCTGGAGAAGTTCCTTCAATTCGGAGTAAAGCCTGTCGGACCAGTAATCAATATCCTGTTCGGTGAGTTCCAGTACAACCTCATCTCCATCCTTAAGGTTAAGCCTTCCATCTGAAAATATAGATTTGGTAAGTGTTTCCAGTTTCATCCGGTAAATCTCAAACAGCGTATCTAGCTCTTCCATTTTCTGCTTCGTGCTGTTTTCCAGACGCTTTACAGCATCAGTGGCACATTCTGCCTTTGGTACCGCAAGCGTATACAGTTTATTTTGAAGCAGTTTTTCGGCTTCTTCACCTGCTTCGATATATCGCTGTATGGCATGAGGATAAAAAATATCTACTGGAAACTGACAAGCATCCTGAATACTTTGCTTCAGTTTCTGTACCGCTTTATTTGCAGCTTCCTCATATTGTTGGTTTTTAGCCTTATTTTCCTGAATCAAACGTGCCTGTTCTGCCTCCAGGCGTTCCATAGCTTCATTTAATTCATTTTCATAAATAGCAACCTGTTCTGTTAATTCGTTATACCGTCTCCGCATGCGTTCCATTTCATTTAGGTAAGCATTTGAAAAGGATTGCTCCATTTCCTGAAGTTTCTGGATATAATCCTGCTTCAGGTTAGCGGAGAAATTTTGCATTTCTCGGCGCATTTTAGCGGTTTCCTGTTTGATCCTGTCATTATAATCCCGCTCAATATTCCGGAGCTCCCTGTTTGCATTTGAAATCTGCCGCTGCAGACGCTCGATTTCTCTCTGATTATCTGCCATATATACCTCGTATTTCCTGGCTTTGCACCACAGTTTTTATTATTTCAGGAAGTCTGAATGCGCTTGCTCCGTTCTTCACAATCTTTTTGCCGTTCTACGATGAAAGATCTTAGCTTTTCCTCAATCCTATTTTTCGCATCTCTAGCTTCCGAAACAACAGTGCTCAGACTATCCTGTTCTGAATACATCTCAAGTGTATCGATGTCCATATCAATTTCGGCAAGAATCTGCTGCAAAGAGGCTTGAATATCTGAAAGTTCTACAGACTGTTCCTGTTTAATTCTTTCTGCTTTGTGAATGTTATCCATTGCATTGGTAATATTTTGCTTGATATCTGCGATAGAACGTTCCACTTCGGATTCTTCCTGCTCCAATGAATGTAAGGAGGCTTCTTTTTCGGCCAGAGTTTTTTTACGACTTACAATAGAAGCTGTCATTTCATTGATTTTTGTATCCTGTGTCTGAACGTAGGAATCATCGAACTGGTTATCTACTAATTGAGTTACAAGTGTCTTAAGACGGTCAATTTCTTCATCATTTGCAGCATTGCCTCCAGAAACAGCCTTCAGCCGTTCATTTTCCTCCTGCAATTCAGCTATTTTTTTTGAAAGACTGTCTTCATTTATCTTATAATTAGATATTTCAAAGGACAGTTCTTCATTTTTGTTTTTGAGTTCTATGTTTTCCTGTTTGAGTTTTTCTAAATTGTCATTTCCTGGAGTAGTAGGTTCTGGCTGCGTAGGAAATGACGGTTGGGTAATAGGCAGTACCGGATCGACAACATAAGGCTCTGGTATTTCATCTTCTTCATATTGCCACTCTACATCTATTTTGCCGTCTTCCATAAAACATACGGTCATTTGCGCTACTTGAGAAGAAACTTCAAAATTATCATATGTTTTACTTACTTTATCAAAAAAAGCACATGGCAATTGTTCTGAAGATATTCTTTCAAAATATATTTTTATGGAATCTTCCATATCTTCTTTCTGAGAAAATAACAAGAGTTTTCCGTTTTCTGCATCCAAAAAGGTAATTTGAATACCCTGGCAGTTTTCCGAAAAACTACGCAGTTTTTCTTCATTGATACTCTCATTACTCCATTGTAAACCGTTGTATTCCAGATATAATTCTACTTCATCTCCTATTGGTATAACAAAAATACTTTGAGTACTAGGAGAAGTTCTTTTATCATTCATTTGTGGCACCTCCACATGTTTCTTCTTTTTAGAATTATAAGAACTAAAATTTGTTATAATTATATGAGTTAAATTTGCCCGGAACGGCAAAATTTACACTATGAAACTAATCCTTCATTGGTGTTTTTTCAACTATATCCATTTTGCTCTTTTATTTTTTTCCATAGATTTTTGGTCTGTGTACTTGGAATTCCGGTAAGCAGCTGCTGTCCCTCTTTCTTTTCAATAGAAGAAATCCTCTTTTTTTTTCGATTTAAAAAAATCCCTATATCTATCTGTAAATTGATAAATTACCTGATTTGAAGAACCTCTGTAAGGAAGGTCATCATCCAATTTTTCCTCATAATTGCCATCTATCAGAACATCAATCTCACTTAGAATTTTCTTTACTTTTTCATTGGACATTTCTTTGAGTTCAGACAGCCTATAACCACTATAAATAATTATTCCCAATTCAGTCTTACGCAGTTCAGAGACCAGTTCATACAATGCGTCGATCTGAAGAAAAGGTTCTCCTCCACTGATAGTAATTCCTTCAATATTTCCTGACTGCTGTATGATTTCTACCATTGTTCGTACACTTAATTCAAACGCTGGAAAATTTTTTCGATTCCAGTCTATGGCAATACAGCCCGGACAGTTTCTACTGCATCCATGAAACCAGACTATATATCTCGGTGAAGGTCCTAAAAGGCCTTCACCATCAAGATACATACGGTCTCCAGCTATTCTGCTCATTTACCTGCCCTTTCCATCAGTTCCTGATACCAGCGTTGTCCCCTGTCTCCGCATTCATTCCTGATCTTTTCACGGATGACAGCGGTCTGCTTATTCAAAAGATCCCGGCGTTTTCCCAGATATTCTGTCAGATTATACATACTGCCGCGAAGTGCAATTAACTGATCATAAGAAGCTTTATCTACTCTCAGAAAGTCACTTCTGTCGTTGAGTCGGGAAATGATCTTTCTCAGGTTATTTAGGCTTACCATAATTTCTTCCCTTTTTGCGTGGCAAAGATCGGCTGCCGTAAAAGAACGGTAATGAAGATTGATGTAATAATTAAATCTTTCTGAAACCATTCTCCGATTACAGTTCAGTTCCGCATTTGAGTAAACTACTTCAGTTGCTTCAAGCAGTTCTGCAAGGTTTTCACTCCAACTCAAATCAATACTGATTTGCTCACCAGACTTTACCGTTGAAAAAGTGCGTTTTTTAGCAGCACGATACGTTTTGGCTTCAGAAACCATCTTTTTCTGTTGAGGAGAGGCCTGTACCTTCACATCGCCGGAGTCATTCAGGGTATTCAGTTTTTGTGCAAAATTCTGTCTGGTTACGGTTCTGGAATTTGTTTGTCGATAGTGGCCGTTTCCTGAAGTATTCCTGGATTTTGTAGTGTTTCTGCTATAATTACTAGAACTTGAAGAAGTCGATGGTCTTCGTTTGGGAATTGGTGTTTTAAAAAGACAGATAATAAGACCTAATATTCCAAGAAAAAAGCCCCATGCGAATCCATGATTTATGCTATCCGGATAATTTTTAGATTTAACTACAGCTTTCGAAATATTACCGGAAATGATATGTATTACTGCAATAATAATGATTGTTTTTACGCTCATAACTTAAATACTCCTTCAGTCTGCAATATAAATCCGTCCATTTTCCTGCTTAATAAGCTCCATAACCAGTAAATGGTTCAGTTTCTTTTTGGTGATGCTCTTGGAATGGATATGAAGGTTTCTGGTCAGCTCTCCTATGGTCGTACCATTTGGTGCTGAACCAATCATAGCAAGAAGTTTTTTGCTGTTGTCCATTTTTTTATCACTTAAATCTTTCTGCAGATCAAAAAGCTGTCGGCGGAATTCCGGAGACAGTCCGGATAATACATTACCGGTTTCTTTCATGTTGCAGATAACAGCGAAAGAAGCATCATCTCCCATACCGTTATTTACCAGTAAGCGGATAAGTGAAGAAATTTGGTTTTCCATGTCTGCTTCACTTAAGAAAAACGCCATTTGCTGCATAAGACGTATACGAACATTTGCCCCAAGTTCATTTACCAGAAATTCTTCTGGTCCATCACTCATTAATACAACTGATGAATAATCAGAGGTCCCTTTTTTCAGAAAAAACTGTGTGTCTGGAACAGTAACAAAGGTTGTCTGGTTTGCGGGTCCATCATGTTCATAAATAGAAATTACTTCACATTCATTATTTTTGTTTAGTCCAACAATTGCACCATCTCCAACATGCAAAATCAGATACCTTCCATCCGGGTGAAAAGCTGTACACAGTAGAGTGGCTGAAAATTCGATAATATCTTCTCCCTGCTTCTCCGCCTCTTCTCCGAGAGGGATTAGCACTTCGCGGATGACATAATCGGCTATTGTTTCATTGTCAAGACCATACAGTCTTTCAAATTTTTTTGCCATGAAAGTTGCCGCCATACGAGCTGTGATTTCTGATCCCTTTTCTGCATACTTGTAAGAACCTGCACCATCACTAAGTGCAATAGAAGTTATACCATTTTCAGAAATGTATCGAAATACATTGTCTTCACAGTTTTTATTGCGTTCTATATGTCTGCTTCCTGTTTCTTTATATAAAATTGTTTTAAATAGTGTTTTTCTTTCCATAAGCATTTCTCCTTGATTTTATTGTATATAACTAGAAAACATGTCCAGATCCAGGTGATGACGACAAATTTGGGGCCAATTATGAATTATAACTTTCGTATAATCAAGAAATTTATTTAAAGAAATTTCAGTATCTATTTTAATCAACCGGTTATCTGTATCAATACCTGTTAGTTCTCTCATTAAAGAAAGATTACAGCAATTGCCAATAGCACCAGAGATTATACCAAGCCGATTCTCTGATACTTTTTTCTTGATAAAAGCTTTAGCAGATACCAATGCTTCTTCTTCCTGTTTCCCTGTGTTGTCATTTGGATATTCTGACTTACCATGTGAAATAATAAAAATAATTGGAACATAATATCTCACCTTAGGAATATTTTGTGTATAAGTTTTTATTCGCTCTTCCAGTTGCTGAATAGCTGCGTTGAGAGCTAAACCTATAAGTGAAGTTCCAGTGCATTCAATATGTATACTTCGTCCTCGTTTTTCCTGTCGTTTAATTTCACATAGTTGTTCATGGACAAAAATATCATTGTTAAATGTAAGTACAGACAATTCAACTGCATTGGACACTGTCCTGTCATCCAAAATAAAATCATATAACTTACAGATGGAAGTTTTTATGAGATCTTCGTATCCTGACATTGACTTTGAAGTATCGATCAAAAAAATTATTGGAATTCGTTTACTCGTATTCAATGAACATATTGTATGCATGTTTTTTTGTACATGCCATTTTTTTGACTGGAAGTCATTTCTCGTTATAATCATGTCACTTTCTGCTTCCAGTTGATTTACAAAATCTTTCAAATCAACTATTGAATTGACTCGTTTTACATGTCTATCTGAGTTAAGCCCAGTTAATTCTTTCAGAAAATTGTAGTTACACAATCTACCAATGCCCACTGACACTACTTCTATATGATTTTCACATATATATTGTTGTGTCAACTGTAAAGCCTCGTTTTCCTTTCTTACTATATCAGCATTATAGCAATTTATATTTCCGTCAGAAAGGAGGAAAACGATAGTAGAATATCTGATTCGAGGAACATGGTTTTTATATTCAACTGTTCTTTCCTCAACTAAACAGGTCATTTCTTGTAATGCAGATCCTATAAAACTAGCTCCCTCATAACAAAAATTAAGTTCCTGTTCAAAAAGTTGCATTTCTTTTATATTTTGTGTAGGTTTTAAAATTTTAATATCGTTATTAAAAGTTACACCACTTTACAACTTTTTCATAAAAAATATCGTACAGGACTTTCTGATGTATAATGAATTTGACCCAAAACATTACAAAGGAAAGTGACCCTGTACGATAAAAACATTATACAACGAAAAAACACTGATTGGTAGACTTCATCAATATTTTTTGATTTATTTTGAAACTTTTTCTGTTCCGACAGCAGATACCCTGTTTCTTCTGATACTATCCATATTGACATTGGAATCCGCACATTCCATCCGGCTTCTGTATCAGCATTTTTTATCCGGGATAACAGAGAAATCACTGAATGTATTTTATTATGCATGTTCCTATGCAAAGGTTGATTATTCCAGATTTATGAATACCACTGCCCGGATTGCCTTGAAGCTGATACCGGATTCATTACGGACGCAGCCTGTATTTCTGTGCGTGGATGATACGATGGTATCTAAATTTGGCACAAAATTTGAAAATGTTTCAAAACTGTTTGACCATGCTGCACACAACGGTTCCAAC
>NZ_QUDO01000080.1 GCF_003477525.1 Ruminococcus sp. AF41-9 | reverse complement strand
TGATAGTAATGATTTCTGAGTCAGACAATTTTGCATCCAGGATATGCCGTCGGCTGGTAACTTCTGGAGGTGCAAACTGATGATACAATTCGTCAATAATAACGTAAGTAGTTAAAATAAAGTCTTCAAAAGTTGCAATAACAGTGGTATTATTATCTTGGAACTTCAACATAATGATGCCTCCTTTCGTTGTATTCCCTACAAATAGGATAGCACATTTTGTTGAAGTTTCTTTATATTTATTTTATCTAGCACAACGAGTTAAGTTACTTTATTAGTACATGGGTCTTGTTTAATAAGTCTGCATCTGCCTAACTTTTTGCGTTGTGACCTTATCAACAAAAGAAAATGCAATAGTATTACCCTCCGTTCTGATTTTGGAGGTACATCTATGAATTGAATTGCTACAAAAATGAAGCAATTCAGCCTGTTTTCTTGTCAAAAAAGAAAATGGTTAGGAGATTTCTGCAACATTTGGTCTTTATTATAGAATTACAAGTAAGATAGAAAATGTGATTAAATCTGCCGGACGACGGCAAAAGAAAAAAATCCGTCCGCTGTAACATTTCGCGGACATTTGCCTGTTATACTATCTGAAAAAGATAAGGGGGATTGATATGGCAGCAGTAAAGACAGTATCTTTAACAAAAGAATATTCTAATGGAGAACACTATTTAAGAGCAGTTGATGATATATCTTTCACAGTTGAAGAAAATGAATTTGTAGCTATTATGGGAAGTTCAGGTTGCGGAAAGACCACGTTGCTCAATTTACTAGGTGGTTTGGAAAATCCCACACACGGATGTGTCTATATCAATGATGTAGATATTACACAGTTATCTATGGAGGAAAGAAGTTCCTTCAGAAGATGGCATATTGGGTTTATTTTTCAAAATTTTAATTTAATCCCAGAGATGAATGTATTTGAAAATATAGTTTTACCTGCCAAACTTATGGAAAGAAATATCAGTAAAAAAGAAGTAATGCGGATAGCTGAAGAACTGGAAATTGAGGAAAAACTATTACAAAATCCTATGACTTTATCTGGTGGACAACAGCAGCGGGTCGCAATCGCCAGAGCTATTTATACACATCCTACTATACTTTTGGGAGACGAGTTGACAGGAAATTTAGATTCTACAACCAGTATATCCGTTATGAAATTTTTGAAAAAGATGTGTAAAAAATATAGCCAGACAATGATTATCGTTACACATGATGAAAGAATAGCAGCTATGGCAGATCGGATTATTCAGATGAAAGATGGGAGGGTTGTATAGGATGGAGAATTACGATTGTAATCAGTCGGCTGAAAGAGTGCTTATGGATGCTTCCAGGAAAAAGAATCAAAACAGAAATCGTCTACTGTTTATCGTAATTACAATTACTGTAGGCGTGATTTTTAGTGTGTTCTCTTTAATCTATGGGAAGATGGAGATTGATATTCAGAAAAATATGAAAGCCGATGGTATGGCTGTATCGACCTATATTGAAAATGGTACAGCGGATATGACACAACAGCTTACACAGCTACCATGCATAGAAAGCATTGGGAAAGAAAAGTTTGCAGGAAAATTATTAGATGATTCCATAAAATATTGTGATTGCGTCATTACAGATGTGACCGGATTTGAAAAAATGATACGTCCTGCATTTACAAATGTGGTAGGGACTTATCCAGAAAAAGAAAATGAAATTATGCTTCTACGAAAACTCTGCAATATCTTGGAATCAAGAATCCCGAAGTGGGCATGGAAATTGAACTGGATTTTTATTGGAATGACATTTTCAATACCAGTGGAACCGGTATGCAGAACTTTTTACTTTCTGGGTATTTTACAGAGTATCAAAATCAAACCTCCGGTGCTTCTGTGGCTTTTATATCAGAGAAATCAATGGAGAAGAACGGGCTTCAATGGGAGCCATGTAGGATTTTAATAGATCATACAAAGAAATATTCCAGTGGTTCGCAAATAGAACATATGCTGACAAATAACATAAAGTTGAATGAGGGACAGAGAATTGTAAGTATGAACCCAGCAGAATATCGGGCAATAAGTGAAATGATGGGAAGTTATGGATTTGCAGTCTTTTTTTCGGTTATGGTTTTACTTTCTATGTTTTTGTTTATTTACAATATCCTAAATATTTCGCTGGAAAAAGATTTACAACGTTATGGTCTTTTACAAGTAATTGGTGTGGAACAAAAGCAGAATATTAAAGTTATGAATCGTGAGATGCTAAAAATAGGACTTACGGGAAGTATCGCTGGAGCAGTTTTAGGGGGAATGTTTATATGGGGTATTATGCCATTGTTATTAGAAAAAATGTATGCAGAGAATACATGGAAATTAGAAAGAATGGTTTTCTTTCAACCCAAACTTCTTATCCTAGCGATTGTTCTTGTGATTTTCACGTTGGGAGTGGCAGTGGAATGTCTGAAAAGAAAAATGAGGAAATTAAGTCCGTTGGAGTGTATGAAATATACGGAGGCGGTTACTTATCATAAAAGCAGGAAGAAACCGAAGATAAAGAAATTCCACTGCTGGGGAAAACATCCTGAAATTTATCTTGCAAAGAAATATTTATTTCGGAATAAAAAAACATTTGGGATAACAAGTTTGTCATTATGGCTTGGGTGCGAATTGGCATTATGTTCTGCGGTAATTGTGAACGGAGTGGATTTACAGAATTATTATAGTAAAGAGCCGGACTTCCAAATAGGAATTACAGAGGAAGCTTGCAATTATTTAATTGAATCATCACCGGACACAAAGAATATGAAGTTTTTTCCGAAGTCCCTTATGAATGATATTGAAACGACCATAGGAAACGAACTTCATTCAGTAGAAAACATCAAAGGATTTTATCCGATCGTCGAAAAAAATGGCAAGGAGAATATAAAGATTCTAATCGATGGAGATAAAATATCCACGGTAATTCAGACAGTTAGTATCGGGGAGCAGGAAGAACTAAAAGACTTTATTCAGAAAAATGATAAGCTAGTAAATTGGGAGCAGTTTCAAAATAATCATGGAACAATCGTGCTACATGATCATAGGATGTCAGATTATATAGCAGGAGAAGTGCAGGATTATATAGGAACAGAGATGGAATTTTATGATCTGGTTCCGGTTGGTACGGAAATGAGCAGTTTAGTTCCTGAGAAATTAGTAAATTGTGGTTATCTGGATATAACAGAGGATGATTTCCCAGAGATGAAATTGTGCTGGGATGGTAAAAATATAAATATCCTATTGGTAACAGAGACTACATATGATTGGCTGGTAGAAAAATTAACACCACAAATTTTTGAAATACAATTTAATGTTGACAAAAATCAGGAGTCAGTTATCCGAGAAAGACTGAATCAGATGATTCGCAATTATAATATGGAATTTCAATCAAAATATGGACACGCTGATAAATTGAACTTGTTTTATTTAGATTCTAAATCAGAACGTTTGCTAAAGGAGCAGAACTATATTCAGACAAGTAGATGGCTGCTTATGAGTATTAGTGGAATTTTAATATTTATAGGAATTATGAATTTCGCAAATACAAGAATATCGGATATTATGCTTCGGCAATGGGAGTGTAAAATCCTGGAACGTGTAGGGATGACAAAAAAACAAGAATATCGAATGTTTGTAACAGAGGGTCTTTTCTATTGGTTACTGTTATGTGGATTGCTTATGAGTTTTGGAAATTTAGGGATTGGTATCATGCAGTGGTATATGAAAATGCAGATTTCCTATTTCGCTTTCCGCTATCCGGTAAAAGAAATGATTGCGTTGATGGTATTTTTATTATTGTTCAGCATTATTTTTCCAGGAATTATTTATAAAAAACTAAAAAAGAAAAGGAAGTGAGGATATGAAGCAGATTTTAATTGTCGAGGACGACAGTTTTTTGAATAAGATGTTAGACTATAACCTGACCGCAGACGGCTACGGCGTGACTTCTGCCCTAAATGCCAGAACCGCAGCCGACGCCATCCGCCACCGGGAATTTGATTTAGCGCTGCTGGACATCAACCTGCCGGATGGAAATGGTTTTGAGCTGTGCAAGCTGATAAAGCCCCAGCACCCGGACACCATTGTAATTTTCCTGACCGCCAACGATCAGGAGAGCGACCAGATACGGGGCTATGAGGCGGGCGCGGTGGACTACATCACAAAGCCCTTTGTGATCGGGGCCTTGCAGCGGAAAATCAAAGCCATGTTCGCCATGCTGGAACACCACAGACCGGCCAAGGACATTTACGACGACGGGCGGCTGTTTCTGGACTTCTCGGAGCAGGCGGCCTCCCTAAACGGCAAGCCCCTGACCCTATCCCCGATGGAGTACAAAATGCTGAACCTGTTCCGTAAAAATCCCCGGCAAGTGCTGACCCGTGGGTGGCTTTTGGAAAAGCTGTGGGATATAGACGAAAGGTTTGTGGACGAACACACCCTGACAACCTCCATCAGCCGGATTCGCAGCAAGATCGAATCCGACGGCGGCGCGTCCTACATCAAGACCGTTTACGGCATGGGTTATCAATGGACGGGAGGCGAGGCAAAATGAAGTTTCAAAACCTATCGGTAAAGCGGCTGTTTAGCCTGGTGGCAATAGGACTTGTCCTTTCCATGTCCGGGATCACCATAGCCCTGTTTCTTGTGACAAAACAGACGGCGGTGCTGCTGACTGGCGGGGCGCTGCTACTGTGCGCCCTTGTGGGGATTATTGTACTGACGCAGGCGTTTGGAAAGCGGCTGTCGCAGTTTACCGCTGACCTGTGCCAGACTTTAGACCACATGATCGCCGGAAATGAAGCACCCCAGCGGCCAGAGGACAGCGAAACCCAGCTTGCCAGAATCGGACACCGGCTGGCAAGGCTTTACCAGATCATGCAGGAGAACCGCCGCCGGGTGGACGAGGAACGGCAGGAGTTACAGACCCTTGTATCGGATATTTCCCATCAGGTGAAAACGCCGGTAAGCAATCTGAAAATGGCGACGGACACCCTGCTGGAAAAGCCTATGACCGAGGCGGAGCGTACCGACTTTATCCGGGGAATCCGCAGCCAGACGGATAAGCTGGACTTTCTCTTTCAGGCCCTTGTGAAAACCTCACGGCTGGAAACGGGCGTGATCCAGTTGGATAAGAAACCGGGCCGCCTTTTTGATACCGTGGCGCAGGCCATGAGTGGGATCGTGTATGCAGCGGAGAAAAAGGAAATCGCCGTGTCTGTGGACTGCCCGGAGGATTTGACCGTTTCCCATGACAGCAAGTGGACATCCGAAGCTCTCTTTAACCTGCTGGACAATGCGGTGAAGTACACCCCGGCGGTAGGGAAAATCGCTGTGTCGGTGGTGCTGTGGGAAATGTATGTGGAGATCAAAGTGACCGACACCGGCAAGGGCATTTCCGAAAGCAATCAGGCTGCCATCTTCCGGCGCTTCTATCGTGAGGAAGAAGTACACGAACAGCAGGGCGTGGGCATTGGTCTGTATCTGGCCCGCGAGATCGTAACGCGACAGGGCGGCTATATCAAAGTGGTTTCGGAGCCGGGCAAGGGTTCGGAATTTTCCATTATGCTGCCTACAAAATAGAACGCGGCGGACGGCCATTCCCGGCTGCCCGCCGTAAATTTTTTTGAAATGTCCGAGCGTTGTAACATTTCACCCCGATTTTCGATGAAATTTTTTGGCCGCTGTAACATTTCGCGGACATTTGGGTTTTACAATGACCTTATCAACAGGCAGAAAGCCTTGAAAGGAGTTTTGAGTATGAGCGTTTTGCAGACGATTGATCTGAAAAAGTATTACGGCACAAAGCCGAATATCACCCGCGCCCTTGACGGCGTGAACTTCTCCGTAAATGACGGTGAGTTTGTGGCCGTTGTGGGAACCTCCGGCAGCGGCAAGTCCACCCTGCTTCACATGATGGGCGGGCTGGACACTCCCACCAGCGGAACAGTGATTGTCCGAGGCGAAGAACTGGCAAAGAAGAACGACGAGCAGCTTACCATCTTTCGCCGCCGCAACATCGGCTTTATCTTCCAGAACTATAACCTTGTTCCGATCCTGAATGTGTATGAGAACATCGTCCTGCCGGTGGAACTGGACGGGGACACGGTGGATCAGAAGTTTTTGGATGAAATCGTTCACCTGCTGGGGCTGGAAGATAAGCTGAAAAATATGCCGAACAATCTTTCCGGCGGACAGCAGCAGCGTGTGGCGATTGCCCGCGCCCTGATTACCAAACCGGCTATTGTGCTGGCCGACGAGCCGACCGGCAACCTTGACAGCAAGACCAGCGCCGAGGTGCTGGGGCTTATCAAGCGCACCAGTGCGGAGTTCCGGCAAACTGTTGTGATGATTACCCACAACAACGATATTGCCCGCCTTGCAGATCGGATTGTCCGCATTGAGGACGGCAAGATTGTGGAGTAAGGAGGTGGCAGGCTATGACATGGCCTTTTGAAAATGATACCAGCGCCATTACAAAGAAGCTGGCAAAGAAAAGTTTACAAAGCGAGAAGCGCCGGAATCTGATGGTGGTGATCGCCGTTGCGCTGGCGGCGTTTCTAATCTGCTTTACGGGAATTGTGTCTACCTCCCTGACACAAATGCAGCGCAATCAGGTTGTCGATACTTATGAGGCGGTCTGGCTGGGCGTGGAGGAAAACGACATTGAAACACTGAAAGGACTGCCGGAGTTTGAGCGCGTAGGCGGCTACTATATGCTGGGTGAGGAACTTTCAGAACAGGGCTATCATGCGTCCTATGTGTATTGTGACGCGCAAATGATGGAGATTGCCAAGGCGCAGATGGAGTTGTTAGAGGGCCGGGTTCCTGAAAAAGCAAATGAAGTTGTTGTAAGCGAATACTTTCTTTCCACCTATGGAAACAATGCCAAGATCGGGGACACTGTGACCTTAGATACAGAGAGTTTTCATGGTGATTATGTCGTTACCGGCATTACGGACAGCGTAAATGAAAAAGAAGCGAATACCTGCGCTATCATTCTTTCCAACGCTGCCCTGACAGAATGGAACGGGTTTGACCCGGCTGGCTATCGCGCCTATGTCCATTTCAAAAACAGCGACCAGTTGGGCGAAGAACTGATGACCTCTTATTGCAGGGAGATTGCGGAGGAATATCAGCTTCCTATGCCCAAAATGAACAGTAAGTATTTTGCCTATGCTTCTAAATCCTTTGATTTTGCACTGATGGCAGGTGTGATTGCCCTTGTTCTGATTGGCGGCTATATTGTGATCCAGAGTATCTTCCGTATCTCCATCAATGACAAAATCCAGAGCTACGGGCAGCTTCGGACGATTGGTGCAACGCCAAAGCAAATCAAGCGGATTGTAAAGCGGGAGGGACGCAAACTCGGCAGTATCGGGATTGTGATTGGTACAGTGTTGGGCATATGTGGCGGTTTTCTCCTGTTTTCTAAGGGTTTTAACGCTGTTTCCTATGTGGCAACGGTTATTTTGACACTCATAAGCAGTTGGATCATGGTATCTGTTTCCATCCGTAAGCCGGTAAAAATTGCGGCAGGGATTTCCCCGATTGAAGCCGTCCGTTTTACCCCAGCGCAAAAGGACATCCGCAGCCGGAAAAAGAATATCAAGCTCAATCCTGTTTCAATTGGAATTGCAAATTTTAGGCGTGACCGAAAAAAGACCGTTGCTATTGTAGCCTCATTGAGTTTGGGCGGAATTATCCTGCTTGTGGTATCCTCCATTGTTTTGCTGCGCTCACCAGAGGCGCTTGCAAGACAGTTTTTCCCAGACGGCGACTATAAAATTTATTTGGATTCTGAAATGACAGAAGAAAAGGTTATGGCAGCGGGAAATCCATTGAATGAGGAATTAAAACAGGAAATCTTATCTATTGATGGCGTTACAGATATAATTCCAAGCAGACAATCTCTCCATGCAACTTATAAAACAGAGATTCATCAAGCTGGTGGTATGTGCGATATGCTGACCGACCAGAATTATGCGGCAGTTGAAGCGGCTCTGACAGAGGGAACCATGCCAACAGATTCCCGTAGTATTGTAATTGACTATAATGTGCTAAAGCAGAATGAGGATATGGGTGTTGGTTCAACGGTTGAGATTTCTTTGGGAGAAGAACAGCCATCCGTTTCTGTTACCATATCGGGGTTATACGCTCCTGCAAAGGTATATTCAGGACATGGCAGGATGCCCTTAGATGGGGCAACTCTTTTTGCACCAGAAGCGTTGTTCCACGAACTGCACCCGGAAATCACCTCTTTTGACTATTCATGGAGCATTGTAAATGACGCTAAAAAAACGGACTATGTGGGAGCTGAATTGAAAAATATTGTTGCCAGCCATAGTAATATTGCCTTAGATGAAATCAATACAGTGATTGAATATGAAGAAATGACAAATTCTTTTGCGTTTGGCAGTATGGAGATACTTTCATGGTTGGTATTTCTCTTTGGCGTTATCAACCTTATCAATACGACACTCTCTAACCAGATAGCCCGAAAGCAGGAAAACAGTATTCTGCGTTCTATCGGCCTAACACAAAAACAGCTATGTAAAATGAACATCTGTGAGGGGCTGTGCTATGCGCTCTTTGCAACATTGGCAACGCTGATCGTTGGGCTTCCGGCTTCCATCTTTGCTTGCAGAAAAATGAGTGTAGGTGCTTTTGCCGGAAATGTAGTGCCTTATCAATTCCCGGTTTTGGAAATGGGGCTGTTCATTCTGGTATTGTTCGGAATGGAGCTGATCTTGTCTGTATGGACAATCCACAGACAGAAAAAACAATCCCTGATCGAACAAATGCGGGCGATGGAATAATCGTATGGGATCGGCGGGGCGGCGTGTGCTGCCCCGCTTTTTTCGCCATTTCTCAAAAAATTTTTGAAATGTCCGAGCGTTGTAACATTTCACCCCGATTTTCAATGAAATTTTTTGGTCGCTGTAACATTTCGCGGACATTTGGGTTTTATAATACCTTTATCAACAGGCAAGAAGCCTTGAAAGGAGTTTTGAATATGAGCGTTTTACAGACTATTGACCTGAAAAAGTATTATGGCACAAAGCCGAACATTACCCGTGCCCTTGACGGTGTGAACTTCTCCGTGGAGGACGGCGAGTTTGTGGCTGTTGTGGGAACATCTGGCAGCGGCAAATCCACCTTACTTCACATGATGGGAGGGCTGGACACACCTACTTCCGGCAATGTGATTGTCCGGGACAAAGAACTGTCAAAAATGAACGATGAACAGCTTACCATCTTCCGCCGCCGTAACATCGGCTTTATCTTCCAGAACTATAACCTTGTTCCGATCCTGAATGTGTATGAGAACATCGTCCTGCCGGTGGAACTGGACGGGGACACGGTAGATAAAAAGTTTTTGAATGAGATTGTTCATCTGCTGGGGCTGGAAGATAAACTGAAAAATATGCCAAATAATCTATCCGGCGGTCAGCAACAGCGAGTAGCGATTGCTCGTGCCTTGATTACCAAACCGGCTATCGTGTTGGCCGACGAACCGACCGGCAACCTTGACAGCAAGACCAGTGCAGAGGTGCTGGGGCTAATCAAGCGCACCAGTGCAGAGTTCCGACAAACCGTAGTGATGATTACACACAACAACGACATTGCCCGCCTTGCAGATCGGATTATCCGCATTGAGGACGGCAAGATTGTGGAATAAGGAGGTGGCAGACTATGACATGGCCTTTTGAGAATGATACAAGTGCCATTGTAAAAAAATTGGCAGGTAGGAGTATGCAAGCGGATAAGAGAAACAAGGCATTTCTGCTTTTGACAATCGCCATCTCTGTCTGTATGGTTTTTTCGATTCTCCTAATATCAACAGGTACACAAGAGAAATTCAAGAACACACAGAGGAATAAAGCGCAGATTGGCATTTTGGGAGTTACGGACGAACAAACGGCTCAGCTGCATCAAAACGAAAATATTACATGGGTTGGCGAATATTCCGCTCTAGGTGTGTTTTATGTTGAAAATAAAACAATCACTGTTGCTTATGGAAATGAAGATTATTTTTTACATCAGGAAGAAAAAACTTTTCAGGGAAGTGTGCCGCAGAAAGCGGATGAGATTATGCTCCCCCAGAACTACCTTGATTTTTTAGGAAAATCCTATCAGACTGGCGATACAATTTCTATTGACCTGACTGGAACAGGACAGAAAGCAGAATATACACTTTCAGGTGTTTTGAATAATACGAAAGAAAGCAACGGATATTTTATTTATGTTAGTAAAGAGCTTGCCCAAGATTTGGCAAAAGATTCTTTTCAGGTTACAGCATATACGCGGTTGAACACAGACGCCATAAGTTCCACGGCTATTCTTGATTTTGCCGGCAAAGCAATACAAAATACAGGCATTGTCGAGGAACAGGTAATGCTTACAGAATATTCTGCTGTTATGTCGGGTGTGATAACATCGGGTATTCCGATTCCAGTACCACTACTGGCGGCGTTGACGGCTATTTTGGCGGCAACGATTGTCTATGGTGTTTTTTACACAAAGATTGTAAAAAATGTTCAGATGTTTGGGCAACTGCGGACAGTTGGCATGACAAAAAGACAGATTAAACGGATGGCAAGTAAAGAGGGACGTTTATATGCCTTAGCTGGTATTCCTTTGGGGCTTGTCATTGGTGTACTGATTGGATTTATTGGCTGTCCTGATGGATTCCGGCTAAAAACAACAGTTATTTATGCTGTACTGATTGCTGCAGTAGCCTTTGTAACAGTGAATATTGCCATTTTTAAGCCTGTCCGAGTAGCAATGAATACTTCCCCGGTAGAGGGTGCTAAATACCTTGCGTATGCTGGAAAGGCAAAAAGCAGCTCAAAACTGCATCGGAAACTTACGCCGTTTAATCTGGCGAAAATAAATATACAAAGAAACAAACAAAAAGCAGTTCTGACGCTTTTAATGCTTGGAGTAAGCGGAGCTCTTTTACTGGTTACTTCTACGGTTGCTGGTTCTATTGATCCGGCAAAACAGGCAAGTTTCAAATATTATCCTGCCGGTAACATTATTATACAAATAAGAAATACAGTGGGCAGCTCTTTCGATAACGAAGCGGAGCCATACGGAAGCGCAAAATTGCAACTGGAAGAAAATCCACTTGAAGATCAGGCATTGATGCAGGAATTAGAAAAGGTAGATGGGATAGAAAAGATTACCACATTTGACAGCGTTTATATGACAGCTACTTTTTCGGGCGAAAGTGGTTCTATCACGAGCATTTCAGACTTCTTTCCAACTTTAAATCGGGAACAGACAGAAGAAAAGCAGGCGGTGTTATCCTCTGGAACAGCAGATTACAACGATATGGTTGAGAAAAATGGAATATTGGTTGCAGAAGATATAGCACAAGTTGGCGATACTTTGAAGATTGAGGGCAGAGCTTTTGATGGTAGAACCTTTGATGTGGAAGCCGTTGTTGTAGGCACATACAATAGGTCTGATTTAATGGAGGATAGCCCGGTTGTTCCCGGAAGCCCCTACTTCATTATGACTTATGACACAGCAAAGAAACTGACAGGGATAACGGAACAGACGGGGATTCTGGCGGTTAAAAATTCAGAGGGACGTTTTGATGAAGTTTTGACCGCAGTTCAGAAGATTGCGGATAAAAATGAAAAAATAGAAGTAAATACGATTGAACAAACGATTAAAAATATTCAGTATCGATACAGTGCATCTATAAATGCTCTATATATGACTTCTGCTATTCTGTTCGTCTTTGGAAGTATCAGCCTTATGAATATGCTTATGGTTGATTTTCAGAATAGAAAGCGTGAATTCGGTTTGCTTGAAGCTGTTGGAACAACACGGCAACAGTTGAAAGCAATGCTGGATAGGGAGATAGGAATTCACCTCGGAGGTTCATTGGCAATATCTCTTATATGCGGAAGTATTTTTAGCATAATTGTATGCAGACGGTTAGATGCCATCAATCATTGTATTACATTGAAATTACCATGGTTTTTCCTATTGGCGCTGACTGGTATATTATTTGTGATATATTTTGTTTTTTCGATGTATTCCCAAATGGAATTGAAAAAAGCGAGCATTTTATCAGCAATAAAAAGCGAGTAGATTTATTAGATTTTGTTGTATCATAAACTTTATAAATATTTCTGCAAGAGAAGAAAATCTGCCGGACGACGGCAAAAGAAAAAAAGCCGTCGTACAGCAGATACATTTTCACGCGCCTATGGAGCGGCGGTTTTGAGAAATCAGAGCCGCCGTTTCTTTGCGTTTACACAAACCAATGACGACTTGCAGGGACACGGTAGCCGATTGGAGGTTATTTTGCCGTGTCCCGTTTGCTTTTTCATAGCTCACATGATCTACATCAGTTAAAAAAAGCATTGCTCCTCCTCCGGGTAAGTTTAGCATTGCATCGGCATTATCGTTCCATGTAATTAAGTACAATCGTGGCTGCTC
>NZ_QUDO01000008.1 GCF_003477525.1 Ruminococcus sp. AF41-9 | reverse complement strand
TAATATGTCTGATATTTTTGTCTTCTTTCTTATGGTACATATTTACAAGAAATCCGTGTCTACAAATATTTATATGATTTTTAGGAAGAATCTTCTTTCTTATGGTACATATTTACAAGAAATCCGTGTCTACAAATATTTATATGATTTTTAGGAAGAATCGTGAACACACGCATCAACCCGAAATTTTAAGAACGAGTTTTTATATTTTTTAAATGATTTTCTAATTTTTCAATAGCTTTTTTCATATTTTTATATGCAAAATCATCAGCATCTTTTTCTTTCGGAATTTGTCTATACTCTCTAGAAATTTGTTCTAATTTAATTTTTTCTCTCTTTGTAGCTTTCATTCCCTGAAAATAGATCATCAGCCGGTTATCATTGGAAGAGGAACGATTCTGAGAATAAGAGATATTGGAAGAATGCAGAACCTCTCCAAACGTTGTGATTGTTTCCTGATTTTGTCTTGCCATAAGTGTGCCTCCTTAAATATACGGTTTGTCACAGTATATCAGGAATGGAAGATGCAGTCACTACGCCATGTTTTGAGGCACTTACAACAGAGTCAACTGCCAGATTGCAATAGAACCATTTTATATTTATTCTAATCTTATCGTATTATATATTTACCTTTTATAAGGCGAAGGAGAATATAACCATAGCTGAATTCTCCTATCGCCTACTAAATCCATTTCTATTTTTTCTTCCCACTTGCCACTCTATACCCGATTTTATAATTCTTTTATAGATCTTTTAGCCCTGCTTTATCCTTTTTAATTATACTTCATAGGGTCAGACCCCAATGTGGTTCTTGAGAGAAGGACAGTAAAAAATATCAGAGCTGGAAAATAAGGATTGGTGATTCCTAATATCTTATGAAAATAATGGTGAAAATAGAAAATTCCATATCAGGAAAGAGTCTTTCTCTGTATGTTGACAATAAGAGTAAGGTAAATGAATTAATGATCAATCTGATAGAGGCAGGATTTACCGTTAACTATGAGCCTCGTTATATATCGGGAAATTATGAAGGATGCTTTCTGTGTGAGGATGGAAATGTGATTAAAATATGTTGTAGAAAACAAAAGGAGTGATGACTATGCCAAATTATCAGAAAACAAAAAGAGCCTGTTATATGGGATTTATTACACAGGCAATTGCGAGAGTATGAAACTTTTTCTGTAAAATAATGTTTAGAAGGTTCTTCTATGGTACAATAAATATCATTAGGAGGACCTTTTATTATGGCAAGACAAAAGAAACCGGTACATCGAGTACAAATGACCGAAGGAAAACGAAACATCATCCATCAGCTCCTGGAAGAGTATGATATCCAGTCTGCTAAAGACATCCAGGTATTTCATGGGGTCTGACTCCACATACTACAGATGCTTTCTTGCCTTCATCGTCACATAGTACACCAAACCACCGAGCATTCCACCTACTGTATTGTAGAAGATATCCGATAGCTGAAACGTACCCAATCTAAGCAATAATTGCAGCATCTCAATGCTTACCGAAAAGATGAACGCTATCTTCCCGCTATACCACAGTATCTTCTTCCAGCCGTTTCCTGTCTTTTCTTTGAATGTCCACATCACTACCGAACTAAACGGCACCATCATGATCACATTCTCTATGCACTCAGTTGTAAGTTTCTGCTCGCCGTTCACTGTCTCCCAGATGCCCCAGCCACCCATGACCTTGGATAACGGATTCATCCACAAATTACGGTTCAATAGTGTTCGGAATAAAATCATCGAAGTCACAAAAAACAACAGAAACAACTTCCGAAAGAACACGCTCTCTTTGAATTTCTGATACCATGTCACTATGGCGTTCTTCCATCCTTTACCTGCTGCAGCAGGCTCATATGCATACAGGTAGAAAAACATTGCCAGGAAGGAAAGAAGAAGCGAGAATCCAAACGGCTCATAGAGAGCAGTCAGGATGTTTGTGAGGATCTTTCCGAGTAAATCAATCGTTTCTTTCATCGTCGTTTACAGATTGCTGAACAGGTCAGTCTTATACACGCCGTTCTCCAGCATCCTCTTGAAGCTATCCTTTACTGCTGCGACATCCTCATGATAGGTCATGCCATACCATGTATCATTTGTTTTCAGAACCTTCACAGACATCTTCCCATGCTCCAGCAGTTCACCGATGAAGATAGGAATCAGATATTCTGCCTTTAGTGGATTACCCGGCACTTCCTTCTCGAAGAATTCTTTGAATCCCTCTTCCAGCGTTGTAAGGAAATCAGGAGTTAAACCCCACATATTCATGGAAACCAGAGAATCAACATCAACAGCCATTCCTTCTGCCTCTGCTCCAGCTGCGGTCTTTACAATATTCTTCGTTTCCACAACCTCGGTCAGGTTGTAATCCTCATCCATCTTGCAGATACCGCGAGTCACACCACCGTTATCAGACAGCGTGTTCTTCAGCACAAAACCTGCCATACAGGACTTGCCGCCATTCACCAGATACTCATGAACAGCCTTGAAACCTTCTTTGCCATAGTAATCATCTGCATTGATGACGATGAACGGGGTCTTGATGACCTTCTTCGCTGCAAGCACGGCCTGACCAGTTCCCCACGGCTTTGTACGGCCTTCCGGCAGAGTTCCCGGAATATCGTTAATGTCCTGGAAAGCATAATCCACCGTCACATCATGGCAGCGCAGATAGCTTTGATACGCTCACCGATGACCTCTTTGAACTCCTTCTCAATATCCTTGCGGATAATAAATACTACATGATTGAAGCCTGCTTCGATTGCATCATGGATTGAGTAGTCCATGATGATATGATTAGAAGTATCAACCGGCTCCAACTGTTTAATTCCTGTTCCGAAACGGCTGCCGATACCGGCTGCCATGATAAGTAATGTTGTGTTCATATCCCAACCTCTCTTTGGTTCTTTGCGATCTTTTTATTACCCAATCCTCTAGTTTTGTGTATCGTTTTTGCAACAGTTTATTTAACGCTACCCAAAAACTCATCCATATTCTTATAGCGTGGTTTATTTTCTTTTAATTTTTTATAGCTATATTCTTCATTACCAACCAGTTTCATCATTACTTCCCAACATTCAGGAAGTTCTGCATTTCCATCTGTAAAAAGCCAGAAGAACTCGTGTAGTGCGTTTTCATCTGCCTCTTTTCCATAATGTTCACGATACAATCTTACAAGTTCCTCTGCTTCTTGGTATTGTGCCGCTTTACGTTTTTCATAATATTTATCCAAGGGCATTATTACCCTTGCTGGATTACCAGCCACAACACAATTATCTGGAACATTTTTATTTACAAGACTATTTGCTCCAATAATAACATTATTGCCAACATGAACCCCCTTAAGAATTGTAGTTTTCATTCCAATGAAAACATTGTTTCCTATTTGTATACCCCCCCCCGATCCTAAAATCTCTCCATAAACACCTTTCAAAACTGCCCAATCATAGCCATGTGTTAACAGCGTAACCCCTTCCGTAATTTGAACGTCATTCCCTATGTCAATCAACCAAGGTCTTGTCATATCAATACTTGTCTTGGTTGGTGCAAAAATTGTTACGCGCTCCCCTATTTTAGCTCCCTTATTTCGCATATATGAAATATACGCTTGAGAGGATGCCTTTTCTTTATATATAATCTTTCTAATCATTTCCCTAATTTGCATTGACTTTCGCTCCTTATCTCTATGTAAATGCCGAAATTATCCAATTCACTTTGCATCTTAGCCGATTTTCATAACCAGTACTATCGTTGCCTGCTACTCACCACGGAGAGGTGTGCCAAGAATTCGAGTAGCTACCGTGTGAAACTTCACACGGTCCAAATTAAAATCTGAGAAACAATACCGATTTTATTTACTTAACAAGCCAATCAATAAAATCTCTTACAGCTCCTTCTCCACCATCAAATTCAGATACGAAATTAGAAATATCCCGAACTTTAACTGTAGCGTTTTTAGGACTCCCAATAATTCCTCCAGCAGCTTTAATAGCTAACATACATGGCAAATCATTGAGATCGTCTCCGATGTACGCCACTGTGTTTAAATTTTGTGTCACTTCTTTTAGTTTTTCAGTCTTATTTGACACAGCCTGAAAAAGAAGATCAATACCAAGTTCTTTGCATCTATTTTCCAATATTCTGGAAGATCGTCCAGTTATAATAACTGGGATAATTCCTCTTGGAATGGCAATATCATGGATTCCATATCCATCTTTGATGTTAAAAGCTTTTAACATTTCTCCATCGTTTCCCATGTATATTTTACCATCAGTAAGAGTCCCATCGACATCCATAACCAAATATTTAATTTCATTCATTTATTCATACTTAGACGGTGTAACAAACTCAATAGCAATACCGTCATCCCTTACTTTATTAATAAATTTCTTATAGAAATTATTTCTACGTTCTACCTGTTCAGCATTAACTGGATGGCGCATATTAGGATCATAATAATTTTCATTAATATTCACATCAAAACCATCAAAACCAGCCAATAGAATTTCCTTCACATCACATGCTCTCAGCAAATTGAGTGCAATAACGGAAGAAGAATCATGTGTACGCTCATTAACCTCAATCCAATTTGCATAATTTAGAATTTTCACATTTCCTCTACCGCCTTTAGAAACGTTCGAGCAAACAATAATTTTCCGGCCTTCCGCTACCGCAGAATCATAGATTTCTTTTCTCGTTGTAAACAAATAGTCTACGAAATCCAACTTTGTATTCAATCCGATAGAAACAACATCGTTCTTGTCTGCGATATCTCGAATCTGATTCATCACAGAGCCAATACTTTTTCCAGGTGCAACCAACAGCACCTTTTTCCCTACAAATACTTTTTTTAATTCCTCAACTACAGTACTATCTTCAACTGTTTTACTTTCATTGTACTGCCGGTACAATTTCTCAGCATAATTCTTATCAAAAGAGATTTTCTTTTCTGGAGCAATCATTCCTAAAAGTTCCCCAACTTGATCAATCGGAAGCATATGCTTGTTATAGAAATGGCTTGCATAGCTCGGTGTACATTGATTCGCCGCAGACAAGTAGTACTCAGGTGCATACCCCCAGTAAAATTCTGAGTGTAGCTGATTAATGACCTTATCAATCACCTCAAGAAGCGGCTCAATTTTGTACGTTTTTCCATAATACAGGTTCAAATGCTCCAATAAAAGTTCGGTATTAAGATTGCCAGCGCCTTTACCCATACCCATAATAGAGCAATCAAGCATAAGATTCCGATTGGTCGGGAACTGTAGCATTGCAATTGCATTAGAATATGACATCTGTAGATTGTTATGTGAATGAAATCCCAATGTCATTGATGGAATCAAATTGTGATCTACCAGATTCAAAACTCTACTCATATCATTTGGACGCATCTCACCAAAACTATCAACAATATAGAAACCGGCTGCATCTGGAAGCTGTTCGTTAACCATATTAATAAGTTCGAGGAGTTCTGTATCACTATAGCGAAGCGTAATCATCGGCTGAATATAAAATTCATACCCTTTATCAATAATTTT
Source organism: Ruminococcus sp. AF41-9 (assembly GCF_003477525.1). Classification (GTDB taxonomy): domain Bacteria; phylum Bacillota; class Clostridia; order Lachnospirales; family Lachnospiraceae; genus Blautia_A. Next base: position 106,890 of record NZ_QUDO01000008.1, on the reverse strand, counting down.
ACGTCCTAACGAAATGATATCCATTCTATTCTTTTTATGGAATGCCATGCGAATACCATCAATACCAGTTTCTGTTCTATTCTGCAAATTGTCTACATTAAATTTGCCATAATCCATCATTGCAACATAAGTTACTCCTGGCTTTTTATGTTTTAAAATGGTTTCTGGAATCACTCTTTCATTAATGTACTGTGTTCTACCTGAACTAGATCCCTTATTTTCATCAATATACCCCATCTCGATTACATCAACACCAGATGCTTCCTGGGCAGATAGTATCTTTTCCATATAAGTCTGGCCAAAATTAAAGTCATTAACACAACCGCCATCTCGCAGCGTTACATCCAGTACTTTTAAGCTATTCATAGCATCCTCTTTTCCTTTTACTTATATTCTTATTGCTCAACATCACAGAGCAATATCGACCAAAGCTTCCGCTAAATCAAAGTCTTCTGGATTATCAATATCAACCATTTCTTTAAATCCAACACATTTAACAAATGGTTTTATACCAATTCGTCTTCCATACTCAAGAAATACATCCTTTGTAAAGACATAAACACCAGATGTTTCTTTATAAATCGGCTTCAAATCTTGTGTTCTTGGCAAATTTGTTGCATCAAAATTTAACGGTTTTCCATCTTGCCAAAGAAATGTTTGTATTTTTTCCGCACAAAAAGCTGAATCATATTCTCCACTCTTTACTGCTTCTATACATTCGCTCATAGTTTGGACAGTAATAAATGGAGCAGTTGCATGTGCGAACACATAAATATCAGCATCTCGTTCCTTTATAAAAGCCGAAAAAATCTGATTAAAATTTGCTGTTGGAAGATCCAAGTCTTTAGATCTTTTAATAAAATTAACACCTTCTGGAATGAAAGGAATCACCTCTTCTGAACTGCAAAATACGTTGATACTATCACATAATTCTGTTCTCTTTAAATTATCAAGTTCATACTGAAGTAACGGCTTTCCCCCAAGCATGCGCGTATTCTTTCCTGGGCACCTCTCATTTTTTAATTTAATGGGCATAATAGCTACTACTTTCATATTTTCCTCCTTTTACGCCTTACCTTTAATTTTTTTCAGTTCTTCAATCAGTGTCTTTCTTTTTACAATGACAACAACACAGATTAAGCCAACAATTCCATATCGAATGATGGCGTGGTCATAAATCATCGTCATAAACACCATAACTAGTAATGAAACTATAGCAATTATTACAATAAATTTAGTATCGTATATATCGTCCTCACAACCATTAGTCCTTGCAACGACTCTGTAAGCGATATAATGTGCAATAGACAACAAAATATAGCAAATTAGAGTGGTATATGCAGCAACTATATAGCCAAACATTTTAATGCCAATATAATTCAAGCCAATATTAACAATTGCCGCTACACCTGATGCAACCATTATTATCTTCGTTTTTTCAAAGTAGAATTCAATATTACAAAAAAGCGGATATACAAACATAAAAAACAGTGCTTCTGCAACAGGTGGAACGACCCATCGTGCGGCGTAATATTCAGGTGAAGCAAAAATTCTTATAATCTCCGGTCCAAATGCCATTGCTACGATACATGCAAGACCAATAAACAGCACTAAAAAATTACTGCTACCCTTTAAATCCTTGATTTTTTTATCGCGCACAGCCTTATAGGTATATGGAATAAAAGTATTGTTAATTGCGTTTGTCACTATCGTAAACATCATTGATATGGTATATGCCACACTATAAATAGCAGCTTCGGATTTTCCAACCATATTAGCAATCATTACTCTATCTGCTTGGTTAAGTACAGTTTGTGACAAATAATGAGGAATAAGCGGCAAATTAAACGCAAGTGCATATTTCCAGTATTTCTTATTGTAAAAAGTCTTACCGTTTTTCATGTCATAAACATAAAAAAACAAGCCAATTAAAGCCTGAATAAATACATAAGAAAAAACTCTTGCCTCAGCTTTATACTCAGTAGCACATACAGACAAGATTCCCAGTACTGGACTTGCAATTCCCATAAAAATAGAAATTGCAACAAGTTTTTTGTATTTATACTCATACCGTTGACCAGCAGCCCAAAAATTATATGCTGGTTCAAAAAGCACCTGTATGAAAATCGCCAAAACAAAAAAAGTTGAAATTCCAAGTAAATTATTCCAAAAAGACATATTCGCTAAATACAGCAGCGAAAGTAGCAATGTAATGGTCGTCGATAATCCTAACAATGATGATGTAAAGCGTTTTGAATCATTGGGCCACTTTGTTAATCCATTATTGTAGACACCCGCATAAAGATTCAATGTAGCAAATATTAAAATAATCGAGTACCATGACTGATATACAGAATAAACTCCATATTGCTCTGTTGTTAAAAGTCTAGTAAAAATAGGTGTTGATAATAATGCTATTCCCTTTTGAATAACGCTACTAATTGTAAACCATAGTGAAGCTTTTACTGGAGCCGACAAATTTAAGTATAGACTTTTAATTTTATTTATCATTACGCTTTTCTCACCTACCCTTCAATTAAACTTATTTAAGCAAATTCACTTTTTCAAAGCATTTATTCAAGTCATTGAGTGAATTTGGCAATACCACAACATCCTTATAATTTTCAGCAACTTTTCGCAACATATCAACTGATGGCGTAAGGCTCTTCTTGTCAATTTCTTTACAGTCCATAAGCATAATTATCATCTTTGGTTTTGTCGAGACATTAACCAATGATGTAAGAGCCGATCCAGACGCTATCGTCAAAAGAACTTTATTTTCAATGTCCATATTTAAAGCTACAATTTCCCAAGGAACAGTTGTATTTTCATTAGTTTTGTATCCTTTTCTCTTAAATCGATTGATAGGATTGCGTGGATGTATCTTGACAAAAAGGTTGTCTTTTCCAACAATATTGCTTATTTTATCTAAAATTTCTTCATCCTCTACACAAATTCCATCAGCGAAATAAGATTCTTCAAAAAAAATATATTTCTCAGAATAGTTGTCAGAAAGAGTTTCAGCACCGAATGCCTTATTGAATACTTTTACCATCTCTTTATTATCAGGATCAATTTTTTTTATTCGTCTAATAGCAGAACATGGTTTCCAATCCATCAATTCCGGTGTAAACAGATAAACACCATTCAGCTTTACAAACACCTCATAATTGATCCTTTTATAAAATGTTTTTAAGGCATTTCGGGTTGTTCTTCCATATTTTAAATCATCGAAGAATTGTCCGTACATCTTCGTATATGTAGCAAATCCATCTTCAAACAAATATACCTTTAGGCATCTATTTATGCGCCTAATACATCTGTATAAAATTGTTTCATCTAAGCTTAGATTACAGATGAACAATCTATCATAGGAGTCATCAATCTGAATTAAATCATTTTTCAGACCCAATTTTTCTTTTAGCGCCATTTTAATGCAGTCATATTTTGTAAATTTACTATAAACACTTTTAGATGGAAATAGACTAACCGTTCTGAACGCTTTTGTTCCAATCAAATTGTCAATAATGCGTTTGCTATCTGCTATGGTATCCCCAACAAAGATATCATTATTGTCTGCCTTAAATTCTGTCAAAACCAATTGAATAGCTACCATTATTTGATATGGTGTTTTACATAAAAACAAATTATTCATCATCCCACCTCTTATATTCGTTTACCCATGCTACTGCCATAGGCACCATACAGAACAACATTTGAGTATCCACATACGTCAGGGTATTATCCGTCAAATATAATATAAACATAAATATTGTTGTCAAAAGTGTACTTTCTCCCACCTGAAGGCTATAGTGCCTGCTAAATTTAACGGATCTGTGTACAAACATATAGAATATCCAGAAAACAAAAAGAGGAAAACCTATTTCAATGAACATAGTCAAAATATCGCTATGTAAACTTGCTGCTATTCCATGACCGTCAATCCTAAATCCAGAATTGTACAACCCTTGATAATATCTCGAAAACCAAGTCCATCCCTTTCCAAGATATGTTACATCAAAAGAATAAAATTTGTTGGCATATAAATAATAACCAATTCTCCCCTCAGCTCCTGATATTCCATATGCCGAAACAAATTTTGATATTATGTTTGTATTGATAATAAATACAAATCCCAACGATATTATCGTAAACACAGTTACACAAAAATATGCTCTGAACCTAATTTTTTTCCCCCATTTAAGTAATACGTAGTAGAAACCAACCGCTACTACTAGTGCCAAAATTTCGATTCGCTTTAAACCAAGGACAATATATGCCATTGAAAGAATAACCTTCTGTCTATGTTTGGGCTCCGACTTATCCTCAAAAAAGCAATAGTATATAAAAAATAGCCCCATTGCAAACGTCAGATCATGTACTTCCATTATGTAGTTTGCAGAAGTATCCACCCCCATAGCCAAGCCCTTTAGATATTGCAATAGGCCCGATCCACCTTGCGTAAATAAAAGGCACGCTATTGATCCCAACGTATATGAACATCCTCCTGCCCAGAACAAATAATCTATACCTTTTTTCCCAAAGAAATAAATTCCTGCGCAGGCATATAGCCAAGACAGAACTAAATATAAAAGCGTTGAGCAGAGTCTGGTATAATTTCCCAATACTACGTTACCGCTAAAAAGCCATATCCCTATTGTATAGGTTCCAATAATAACATAGGGAACCACCATCGTTCCAAATCCGTCATTAATCAATTTCTTTTCAAATCTATGACTAATTGATTTAGTATAATTTAGTAATAAATATAATGCCCACACCGCCATAACAATATATCTGACATTGGCATTGGTATTTAATCCCCAAAATCTGGTTGTTAAAACAATTATTGAGCTAAGGAAATACATTAAAACATTCACGCTAATTATCATTTTTTCACCACCTTAGCTGGAACGCCAGCAAGAGTTGCACCTTTGATATCACATGAATCAATAACTACGGCTCCCGCCGCTATTATAACATCATCTGCAATATGTACATCTCCAATAACCTTAGCACCCACACCTAATCTAACATTATCACCGATAACTGGTGCTGCCAGACTCTTTCCATCGTTTCCTATACAGTTTGATCCGTGTAATTTACAGTTTTTACCTATTTTAGACATACCATTTATTACTATATTTCCAGCATGATATATCGTAAGCCCCTCATCAAATGTATTGTCCCATATTTCTATTCCAAGTTTAATCCCCAACTTATTTTTATATCTTCTGCAAAGGACATATAACACTTTATTAAAAAGGCCCTTGCTGTTATGGTAATATTCCGTTTTTCTCAATAATTTAATATATCGAAAAATTTGCACAGAAACATCATATGTTAATAGCTTTTCGACTTTACTATTTTCATCAATGTATATTTTTTCTCAGATTCTAATATTCTCTTTAATGATTTTTTACTGGTTATCATTCTAATTTACCTCAGCCTTGTTAATACATAACATATATCAACCCATTTCATTTTCATTACGAGCCATAAAATTTTCCTATTTATTCCTTCTTCTTTCAGATCTAAATGTTTCAGCGTTTTTCCAAACATCTCATCTGTTAAAACAGCCCCTATATATTCCCTTTTTTTTCTATACGGGCATTCCGCATGAGAAATAAGTTTTAATGCGGCTATTGTAAAAGAATAGTAAGGTAATCTAATACGCTCAACAATCTCCGATGAATACCCCAGGTCCATAGCTTTATTTATCGTTTTTACATAAAACTCTTTAATTCTTTCATATCTATCTTCTCTGTAAGTATGTGTTAAAGAAGACTTATTTTCACAATAGTAATACAATGATTCGTGAAGAATAGAAACACATTTCACTGACTTATATAAAATCAATAAAGAATATAAATCTTCTGCTATTATCTCGCGTTCTGACACAAACTTCCACTTTGCTTCTTTAATAAGTCTTGTTGAATAAAGCGAAGTACATGCGCTCATAAGTATATTTCTATTTTCGCTTGTGCGCGTCTGTGCAATCAAATCCGGTAAAAACTCATTTTCTATAGATTCATTCCTATAAACATCTTTTTTTGTCTCCGGCTTAAATATTCGACTTATACTACCTGCGCTATCGACAGTTGCATATCCAAAAGTAACTATATCTGCTTTAGTATCATTTGCTACAGCCACTGCTTTTTCTATAGTTTCGTTTGAAACATAGTCATCACTATCAAAAAAGCAAATATACTTGCCATTCGCCGCAGAAATTCCTGAATTCCTAGCTTCACCAAGCCCACCATTCTCTTTATGTATAACTACGATTCTCGAATCTTTCTTTTTCCACTCATCGCACATATTGGGGCAAGAATCAGGTGAACCATCATCAACAAGAATGATTTCCAAATTTGAATACGTTTGATTTACAACGCTTTCTATGCATCTATTTAAATACTTTTCTACTTTATATATTGGCAAAACTACACTCACAAGATCCGCTATCATTCAAACACCTCTTAAAAACTGTATACCCTTTTAATTTTCATTCTTCAATCACAGACATATATTTTTCAACGCATTTTTCAATTGTGTACATTTTCGACTTTCTCACTAAAAAATCAGAATATTCATCTGATTTTTGTTTCAAGCAATCTTCTACTTTCTTTTTAAGATCTTGTGTGTCATCAGGTTTAGCAAGAAAACATCTGTACTGACTGTCCGACAAATAGTCAACAGCAGCACCACTTCCCCAAGTTGCCACAATTGGAGTTCCGATTGATGCTGCCTCGTTTACCACTAATCCCCAACACTCCTGCCTAGAGGGAAGTACCAAAACTCTACATTTTCTATATGCCTCATATAATTCTTTCTTTTGTAAAAAGAGAATCACCTTGATATTCTTATATTCTTTTATTTGTTGTTCTTCGCAAAAGCGTTCAGTTTTTCTTCCTGTTCCAACAAATGTCCATTCAACATCAGGCATTTCTTTTGCAACTTCTACAGCAATATCCAATCCCTTGTAGTCATAATACTGCCCCACTACAAGAATTCCATCTCTTTTCATATTGTTTAATTCGGAGTTCATATCGATATCGCGTCGTGTCAAGGAAGAAAACGGATACGATGTGATTTTGTTGTTATCAATTATTTGTGCAAGCGATTTTTGCGCCGAATCTCCAGCGATAAGATAATGTGATGCTCCTTTTAGTAAAAATTTTTTTAGAGTGGTTTTTATTGAATTCTCATGTAAGAAAATTTCGCCATCTAAATTTACTATATATTTTTTCCCTATAACACGCATAAACAAAATCGCCATTGATTGTACAAGACTGTTATAGCATCCAATTATAATAACATCGTATTTATGCAATACATATTTCAAAATTTTGAGGTTAAAATAGTTGTCGCCACCTACATGAACACCATCCAAGTATTCAACATTATATTTTCTTTCTATACTTTTCGTCCATTTTTCATCTCTTTCTGCCGATTTACTTTTTTCATACAAAACAGTCAAGTTGCATTTCAGAGCTAGCTGATTAAAAAATTCATTTCTATACGGCACTTCTACATTTGAAATATACAAAACTTCTTTCATTTATTTATTCCTTTTCTGTATGCTTGCAACGGGATACAAAAAGAACTCCAACCAATTCGTTTTTTTCATAATCCACGCAGCGATAATTGGGCCACCAAAACTAGTGACTACACCCAGTACAACATGAATCGTAGCATTTTCTATGCCAGTCTTCAACAAGAACGATCTCATTGGTGCTGCAAAGAGCGTGTGCATCAGGAAAATCGGCATTGTGTATTTTGCAAGAAAGTCCATACCTTTGTTGAACTTTTCCTCATAATCTGCTACCATCAAAATAACAGCCACACAAGCTAGCCATCCCATTGCAAAAGAGAGCACACCACCGCTGATTTCCGCCGTATATACCACAATGCTCAGAATTATAAACAGTAATCCACATATCGTTCCTTGCACTCTTTTGCCTTTCAACTGCACATTAAACGTACAAACGCTCATGCCAAGCACAAACCAGATCTCGTTTGAGAGAACGGTCGATACTGCGTAAACGCTGTACCCCCCCCCCCGTCAAAATCAGAACTTTTGCAGCCAATGCAACTATTAGTCCTACCGCAGCCGCTTTTACACTGCTAAAGTCGGCGTAACAAGAAAGATGAAGAACAGTGCGTACAAATACCAATATGGAGCAGTCGGATGGAGAAACAGTGTATCCCCAAGGCCACCAATCTGGTCATTAACACTGCTTGAGAACACCTTTTTCAGCACCCATGTAGCAGTCGTAAAAGTCGCATAAGGTACGCCGAGTGCTAACGCTTTTTTCGCCACATTTTTGCGCCAACTACCCGCGCTATTTACCTTGCTGTACTTCTGATACAGGTATCCGCTACAAATAAAGAACAGCGGCACATGAAAGTAGTAAATCGTTGTGTTGAACCACTTGTACAGATCACTTGCAGGCAGAATATTTGCTTTCGTCATGCTCTGAAAAAAATGTCCCAGCACAACCAATATACAGGCAATGACTTTCACATCATCGAGCCATTTTTCTCTTGTTCTTACCGCTGTCTTTTCACTCATTTAATTAATCCTCATTTTCTTCTTCCCACAATAAAAGGAAACCACCTATTTATAATATACGCAGGGACTATTAGGATAACTGACAGAATAAGCGACATCCCCAAACAAAACACTGACGAAATTGCCACACTATTCAAAACTACCGCATAAACCCCTACTGCAAACTTTTTCAATAATATCTGAATAATACTATACATCTTTCCGTGCAAAGCAAAATAAATTAATGTGTTCTGTCCTACACAATTAATGTACTTATTACCTTTTATCACCTTGGCAATTAAGATCAACGTGGCTATTCCTACAATCGATATAAGATACCGATACAGGATATCTGCTATCATCGGCAGTTCTATTTTTCCGAAGAACGGAACAAACACCAACAGCAAATATACTATCAGAACTACTACTCTCAATTTTGGGGTATTGTACTTATCAAACTCTGTTTCCATATTGCGACGAAACAGATATCCTAAAACCATATAAAACATTGCTTGGAACATATACTCAATATGCCACGGGAGCGATGTACTATTCCACGGGAAGATAGCTGCTGGTACTAGTCGCGTATATAAAACACTACCAAACGAAAGGAGCCACGCTAATAGGATTGCTATGATACATCTGTGCCAGTACCCCCCCCCCCTTACTTTTTGAGTTTCATACCATTGAATAAAAAAATAAAATGGTATAAACGCTACAAATAGTGCTGCTACAAACCAAATTAAATCGCCTTGTCCTCTAATTTGAAGGAAATTCCACTTTAGTTCTTCAAGTAAATTCTCATGCACATTAAATGAAATCAGCTGTGAAAGCACAATGTCAAAAACACTGAAAATGAACCACGGAACAAATAACTGCCGAAATTTTTTGCATATAAATTCCCTGAAATTGCTTTTGGGTTTATATACATACCTAGCAGTAAAGAAAAAGGCTGTCAAGAAAAACGGCGTGTAGAACGCTCTCCAAACCTATGCTCTTGTTTCAAGATGGGAAAGCATCACCATTATGATACAGACATACTTAACTATGTCCACCCATTCAATCCTTTTATTCTTTCCCATTCGCCCTCTCCTTTTACTTCGTCTCCATCTGCTGTGCGATATCAGCATCCACGATTTCCTCGCCGGTCTTATGCTTCAGCTGTTCCTTGGATGCTTCACTCAGACCGTTGTTGATCACACAGTTCATATCGCAAGTGCTACACTTATCTAGATCCTCTTTAGTAACTTTACCATCACGGTAATCACGGCAGATCTTCAGCTCGTACATGCTGTACGGATGCTTAGTGAAGAGAGCCTTGAACTTGTGCACCAGAACCCAAGTAGCAGGCTTCCAGATATACTTGTGCATTGCCGGAGAAACACTACCAATCATCCAGCAGTCACGGTCGCAGCAACGAACCTTTGCACGGACCTTCTCAGCCTCCGGGCTATTCCACAACTCGTCCCAAGTCTGATTGTTCAGGTTGCCCATGACCTCTTTATCCTTGGTGCCATTGCAAGGCATGACATCGCCATACGGGTCGATAAAGAAGGTATCAAAGCTCATGTCGCAAGGCAGCAGACGCTTCTGACCGTAGATGTAGTTGATCAGACCGTGGTTAAAGTATGCACGGAACCACTTCTTCGGGCTGTTGCTACGGAGCAGTTCATTGACCAGATTCTCAAAGTTCTTTGCAACCATCGGACGGTCATGGATGATGTTCTTTGCCTCAACGAAATAGAAGCTGTTATGCAGAGAAGCCGTAGCAAACTCCATGCCCATCTCATCGGAAATCTTGTACAGCGGAACCAGGTCAGGAGCATTCTTGTCCTGAACGGTCATACCGAAGCCGACATCCTTCATGCCCATCTCACGCAGCTTTTTCAGTGTGCCGTAACCACGCTGGTAGCCGTTCTGCAGGCCACGGATCTCATTGTTGGTCTGCTCCAGGCCCTCGATAGAGATACGAATACCGATCTGCGGGAACTCCTTGCACAGGTCAACGATACGGTCAGTGAAGAAACCGTTCGTAGAAATAACGATACGGTCAGATTTCTTGTACAGTTCACGCACAATATCCTTCAAGTCGGTACGGATGAACGGCTCACCGCCGGTGATGTTTGTGAAGTACATCTTCGGCAGCTTCTTGATGGTTTCAATGCTGATCTCTTCTTCCGGCTTGGAAGGTGCTTTATAACGGTTACACATAGAGCAACGCGCATTGCATCGGTAAGTAACGATAACCGTACCATTTAACTTTTTTTCGCTATTATTAGACATAATTTATCCTCTCTGACTTACAATTTTCTATCAATTAAATATTTATAAAAGGTTGATTCTCCATTTGTTTCGAGCATATATTTTTGCTTCCATGTTAGTTTAAATAATGCAGTTTCTTTCTTAAGCTCTTTCCATTTATTTTTATCATATGGTCTGCCTAACGCTTTCACCAATTCATCGCACTTTGAATTATTAGGCTCAATCTTAGCAAATTCTTCAGCAATTCTTTTATCGTATTTCTGAGCCAAAACAATCATGTAATCTACCATTAGGTAGTCCACCATTGTATCATTGTTTTCCCAATAATTCAGGAAAAAGTCGCGTATCGTTGCAAACATAAATCTGTGCGCCTCATTACATGAAAGTGAATATCCTGCAAAGTATCCCCCAGCTACTGATGCATGAAAATAATCTGGCCTTTTGATAGACCATAAAGGTTTCTGAAAGTATGAATCGAGTACCGGTTCCGTGCAGAAAAATGTAGCATCCAACCACATTCCGCCATGTTCTGCGAGCAAAGAAAGCCTTAACAGATCCGAATAATTAGTCCTTGTAATTATTCCTTTGCTTCTTTTTTCCTCGACCCAGCGAGGAATAGTTACATATTGTTTATAGTTTTCATCCGTCAAAACGATAACAGGATGATTTCCGGCATTTCTTTGTATTGATTCTATGCAGGCTTTTACAATATCCGGCGCATTCTCCAGTCCCTGCCACCAACATACCCAAATACAGTTTGAATACTTTGATTTTTGATAATTTGCATCTGTGTGAGCATAGTCATATGTTTTCAAGAAATCTCCGAATGTTTTCTCATAATATCGAATCATGATGTCATGCTTACGCAATAAATGATTCTTTCTTGTTTCGTCCTCATACCCTCCATTGTGATTCATAATTCGCATATCAATCTTGGCACGAAATGTTTCAATTCCCTCTTTTGGAGACATTACACTTGAAATTTTTTTAGTTGCATCTATTTCTTCACAGCACCTGTGAACAATTCTTTTCACTTTATTAAGAGATTTCACCCAAGTACCCTTTCCTTTATACTTTATCTTACTGATACACCTTCATAATTTTCTCGTAATACTCATTGATGGTATCGAAGCTGAGGTCCTTACAGTTCGCACTGTACTCCGCACACAGCTTCTTATCACCCCAGAGCTTCTCGATCTTCTTCTTCAGATCTTCGGCATTACCGCTCTCAAACAGCTCGCCAGTCTTGCCAACCTGAATCAGCTCCGGGATACCACCTATCTCAGCTCCCAGTACCGGTGTGCCATACATCTGGGATTCCATAACGGAGAACGGGCAGTTCTCGTACCACTCAGACGGATAGATGGAGAACTGTGCCTCACGAATGAGCTTTTCCAGTGTCTCGCCTTTCTGGAAGCCAACGTTCTTGATGTTCTTAATACCATTTACTGTCTCTTCCAGAGGACCAGTACCGGCGAAGATGAACTGCACATCCGGCAGTTCTTTACAGACCTTGATGAGTGTGCCGATCCCTTTCTCCTCAGAGAAGCGGCCGAAGTAGAGGACGTAATCCTTCTTCGGAGTCTCTTTCCACTCCACCTTGTCGATGAAGTTGTGCATTGCCACAGTTTTCTCAGCAAACAGAGGATTGCTGTCCATCTTGCTCTTCATGAACTCAGAGCAGCAGATCATGGTGTCGATGTACTTATAAGTACCCTTCCACTTCCAGAACTCCGCCTCCATCATACCGATGGCAGATTTCGCCGTGGAGCCGTGTATGCACTTGCCTTTCATACAATTCACGAAATGGCCGCCGAGGCACTTCTCACAGTTCTGGTGAGTGTTCGGATTGTTCAACATGTGGTTCGGACAGACCAGCTGGTAGTCATGTGCCGTGAAGATAATCTTACAATCCCTTCCGGTCTCCTTGCGCCACTTCACAATTTCCAGGATGATGGAAGGTGTCAGCTGGTAGTTGAAGTTGTTCAGGTGACAGACATCCGGCTTGAAGTCATCTAGTACTAGTCTTAATTTTTCTCTTGCTTCCTTGCTGTAGATGGTCTTGATCGGGTAGGTCAGCTTGCTCAGCTTACTTCCGCCATGGAAGTCCATATCAGATGTATAAGCATTGACCCGGTTGCCCACGCAGCGGCCTTCGTGCTCCATGCCGAAGTACTGAACCTCATGTCCGTGCTGCTCCAGTGCCTCACCCAATTTGAATATATACGTCTCACTTCCGCCGTTTCGGTGCAGAAATTTATTCAAAATCAGCGTCCTCACGTTGTATTTCTCCTTATTCTATGTTCTATTTCACTACCTCTGTTCAGATGAAGCACTTCCAATGTGTTATTCATAAACCAGAGTGCTCCATACAAACGCAGGTAGTGATACTGAAAGTTCTTATGATAAAATCATCTGCTGTTACTGAACCTAGGTAGCGAGATAAAAACCGCTCTCGCAGCTCTACTCATCTTTCAAAAAGTGCCGTAAATACGCTATTTCCCAGGAGTTTTCACTATGTACATCTCACTACCTGCGTTCGGTTAGAGGAGATTATCGATTATCAATACTCTCCTCTATTGTTTTCTCCTGTACAGTTTCATCGTTTCCTTTACAACTTCATCCCAATTGTATTTCTCACAGATAAAGTCAACTGCCTGCTTCTTCATTTCCATAACCATTTCAGGATGGTCACAGGCATCTTGCAATTTTTCTTGCAAGTCCTCTACATTCGACTTTTGGAAAATCAACGCCTTATCTTCCACAACCTCTGCGCACTCTGGAATGTCGGAAACCAGACAGCAATTGCCATAGCTCATTGCCTCCAGCAAACTTAATGGCATCCCTTCCAAATCGGACGGTAATGTGTAAATGTAGGCGTTGCTATACAGTTCATCCAGCATCTCTCCCTGTACAAATCCGGTAAAGAGAATCCGATCGTCACCCTTCGCCAGTTCTCTCAATTCCTCCATAAAGGAATCCGTATCACTAGAGCCGCCTGCGATAACCAGCTTTTTATCCGTCTTGACATTCTTGAATGCCTCAACCAGATATCGAATACCTTTTTCTGGCACCAAACGACCGAGGAACAATACGTATGAGTCTTTTTTCAGCCCGAACTTATCTGTAATCAGACTTGCTTCCCGAATCTGCGGCCTATTCACGCCATTAGGGATAAAGTGCGTTTCTCTTCCATAAGTTTCCTTAAAATAGTCCTGCACTCCTTTACTCAGAACAATGACCTCGTCCGCATATTTCGCAGCATTTTTTTCGCCTTGGTGGATAAACTTAGAACCAAATCCTGATTGCCATTTCTCACGCTGCCAATCAATGCCATGGACGGTAACAACAACTCTTTTCCCAAACATCTTCGGCAGCCATGCAAAGAACGCCGGTCCTTCGGCGTGGATGTGCACCACATCGTATTTTCCAAATGCACTATAAAGTGCCGCAAATGCGGAGGAGCTGACTGCAGCAAGTCCGCGCCGTTCAATGGTCGGAACAGACTTCTGACGGATTCCCTCGTACTCCGTTTTACCAGCATCATCATATTCTGCGCCACTCACATGATGGCCTGCTCTGTTGTAGCAAGTCACGTCACAGCCATTCTGTGCCATTCGGGTGCAGAGCTCTTTGACAACGATTTCTACTCCGCCTTCTCTCGATAATCGCTTCTGTCCGAACATCGCAATCGCAAGTTTCTTACTCATAAATCTTTCCCACAATCCCACTCAATTTCTTCATCAACATCTCGGCCAACACAAATAGCGGATAGGCTCGCTCGCCTGTCCGCTGACTGTCACCCCAAAAACAGATTTTTCATCTTTTTGTATTGATCATTTATCATAGCCCCCAAAAACAGATTTTTCATCTTTTTGTATTGATCATTTATCATAGCTCTCACACCGACCCTTCCCCCTTCAAAACCGTCCTCACCGTCTGAAGCAAAATCTTCACATCCAACCCCATATTCCAATTTTGAATATATTCTTTATCAAGTCTAACCACTTCCTCAAAATCCGTAATATCACTCCTACCACTAACCTGCCACATCCCGGTAATCCCCGGCTTAATAGCAATCCTGGTCCTATGATGAAGTTCATATTGTTCCAGTTCCCCAGGCAATATGGGTCTGGTCCCTACCAGGCTCATATCTCCTTTAAGTACATTCCAGAACTGTGGAAATTCATCTAATGACGTCTTCCTGATAAATTCTCCAATTCCCGTCTTTTTCGTTCCATCCGCCAGCACCTTATTCCCAATCACCCGCGGATCAAAATCTAGCTTAAACATTCTCCCATCACTCATCTTATTCTGAGCCATGAGCTCTGCTTTCCGTTTCTCCGCATCCATATACATACTTCGAAATTTGTACATCTTAAATGGCTTTCCATTCTTTCCAATCCTGATCTGCGAAAAGAACACCGGTCCCGGAGAATTTATATAAATTGCAGGACCTACAAACACAAAAATAATCCCAGTCAACAGACATCCCACAAGTCCACCAACAATATCCATAATCCTCTTAGCCAATGCCTGACGGTCTGTTGCGTAATTCATCGTTGTGGTAAGAACCGTATAACCACCTATCATTTCAACAAACTGCTTCTGCCCTGTCATCGGCTTGATACATGACAGATTCAAATGCACAACCATTCCCATTTCCAACAGTTCATCTATCAGTTTCTGTGGATATTCATTTTTTCCGCTAACATTAATCAGCACTTCATCCACCCATTTCTGGCAAATATAAGCAGCTGCATGCTCCATATCTGCAACTACCGGAATGTCACTGATTCGCTCCCCTGTCATATTACAGTCCGTTAATATCAGACCATTGATATTATAACAGTTATAATTATTTTCAAGAACATTTGCTATCACATCTGATGCAATGTCTAAGGTTGTTATAATATAGAGAGAATGCTCTCCACCCTCTATCATTTTTGTTTTGAGATGTTTTTTCCAGAAAAGTCTTGCCAGATATGTAAATCCTACATAAAAAACTCCCATCAGATAAAGCACGATTCTGGAGAAGAAATGACCACCATCAATAGAGAACAGGTATAATCCGGCCCCCAGTTCCAGGATAATGGTCTGCTTGACCACTGCATTAAATTCCAGATAATAGCCTCTTCGCAGAACGCCTTTGTATGATTCGAATATTACGCACACACAAAGATCCATTAGCAATAAAAAGATTGCTGTGTTTCGGTAGATATCATTTTGATAAAGATTGCGGATGGTTCCGTTACGGATCCAATCGGCCAGCAAAAAAGCCAAACTGATACACATCAAGTCAATAAAGATAAAATCTTTATGCTTATACCATCCTTTAGATTTTTTTTGATACATATTTTCTTTTCATCTTCCTTCATCGCACATTTTTTCACTACAGGTAATTTTATATAATATGAAATATTTTGTCAATGTTTCTGTCGACATTCATCTAAATATATCTTTTTCAACAAAGTAATTTTGCCAAATCAAGCTTTTTTATAAATTATTTAACAAAAATATTAAAGAATCCAAAAAACAGCCGCCATCTCTGGCGACTGCATTTTGAGTTTAAATTATTGAATTAATTATTCAGCGTCTGCAACTACTGTGAAGAAAGCACCGTCATCTAATGCAACTTCAAGAGTTTTGTTCTCTTTGTCAACGCTGATCGGATCAACGATCTGCCATTTCTTAGCATCTTCTTTGCTGTATGTTACAAGCTGAACGTTCTTCATAGTATCTGTGATGCTTGGAACAGCGATTTCAACTTCGTATTTACCATCAGCATTCTTCTCTGCTTTGTCCAGATCCAGAACCTTGAATTCGTCAAAACCTGTAACAAATTCTTTTCCGTCAAGCTTCTCAACCAGTTCTTCGATAGCAGCTTTCACTGTCTCATCTGTTGTCTCTTCAGCAAGAGTTTTCAGAACATCTGCAAATTCAGTTACTTCCATTTTACCTTCATTAACTTTTGTGAAAGCATCAGCTACTGCAGGCAGTTCTGTCTTCAGATCTGCGAAGCCTTCTGTTTCTTCAATCTTCTGAGCAACTTCATAGACTCCCGCCTGCTCAGCAGATACTGTAATTGCGTTTGTGCGGCTTCCTGCTGCACTGGCACCTACAGCAGCACATCCTACACCCAGTGCAGCAGCTAAGGCAAGTGTCATGAATTTCTTTGCAATTTTCATAATGCATCTCTCCTTTTGGATTTTATTTTATATAGATAATCGCACAGACATCTGTACGAACTATCTCAAAGCAATATAACAGTAAGATCCGTTTATATTTTCTCATAAAACATGGAGATAATCAAGTCCGACAATCCATCTTCATCCACATGATACTCATCAAAGTTCTTTCCCTGGGTTCCTTCACCAGGTACAGTCTCTGTATCAGTAATCCCGTTTCCGGATGCTGCCAGAAGCTTGGCAAATATATCATTTCCCATATTTGTCACTGTATAGCTCTTAATACTGTCATAGAGGTCTGTTACAAATCCGGCATCCTCAGCTGCCTTTTCCTGCGCTTTCTGAACCAGTGCGCTGAGATAGGTCTTCTGTCTTTCCTGCCGGACCAGAGCACTCTGCGTCCTGTCAATGTCCCTATGTCGTACAAACTCTTCTGCATTCTCTCCTGTAATCTCTACAACAGCGCCTTTCTTAAATTCCGGATCTACATCCTCAAGACTGTCGTCAGGAACCGTGATCTGTACTCCGCCTACGAAATCAGTGACTACTGCAATTCCATCCATATTCATGGCACAATATCCCTGAATGGGAAGTCCGTCCAGCAGATTTGACACTGCTTTCTTCATCAGTTCACAGCTTTTCTGTTTACCATCGCCGAATGCATACTGTATATTAATGTGATCTGTCGTTTCACCAAGGCTCTTGCCGGATGGATTGAATACCTCTATCCTGGCCATGGAATCTCTTGGCACAAACAGAACCTTAAGCTTCTCTGTCGCCCGATCCATAGATACCACAAAGATGGCATCTGCCTGTCCGGCGTCCTCCTGGGTCTCATAGGTGTCTACCGGATTTCTGGTATCAATTCCCAGAAACAGGTAATTGCTGAGATGATCATTATATTTGTAAGTCTCACCCTTGTATTCCACAGTATCACTGTTCTCCTTGGGAACTGTCCGGCTTTGCGCACTACTGCCCTCACTGTCCCTGGGAGTAACTGCTTTTGTCTGCTGTATGAGATAATAGCCACCAACGGCAGCAGCAAGGATAATGATCAGAATTATAATCAGGACCATATGAATTTTCCGCTGACGGATAACTTCTTTTCCTGTTTTTTTCATTTTCATTCCTTCGTTATTCTATATTTTGTCTGTGTTCTGTATTTCATCCTATTCCTTTTATAGGATCAGGCTTTGCTGATGTAATTCAGCTCCTGCAGCTTCTGTAAGACTGCTTCTGCCATGGCCTGCTGGCCTCATAACTGGCAGCCGGCTGTCCGGTCACACCGGCAAGGCTGATATAATGCTCTCCCCACTTCTGTGACAGCACCTGATCCAGTGCCGCAGAGGTTACTGTGCCATCCATCGGGCCTGTGCCCACGACAATGAAACGGTCTTTGTTTGGGAATGTATTCAGGATCTGTTCCTGCTGTTCTGCAAGCTCAGCCGGATCGTGATTCCATCCGCCATAGTATCCCATAAAGATCACAGGAATACAGTCAATGTCATTTCGTGTAGTCTGTTCCTCTGTGAGATCACGGATTCCGGTCTCAGTTATATTCAGCTGTGCACCATTTGCAGCCTGCTGATGCTTTGCAATATATCCCTGGAGGGTTTCATCACTCACACCTGCCATTTTCATCATGGAAAGTGTTCCGCCTCCCTGAATGGTCTTATTGATCACTGGCAGATTATATCCATTGTCTGTCAGAAGCTTCTGAAGTACTGTCACATAAGAATAAGTACCGGACGCCTCGCCATTAATCAGGTCATCTCCCCAACATACAATACCGGAAGCAGTGGCAGGCTCCTGCTGTGCCTGTTCCGGCTGTGTTTCCTGCTCTGCAGGCTCTGACTGATCTGCGTAAGCATCCTCTGCAGAATCTGAATCTGTAGAGTTCTCATCCGTTTCAGCAGCTTTCTCTTCTCCGGTGTCTCCGGAAGATTCTTCCTTCAGCTGCTTTGCGTGCTCTTTTACGGATTCGTAATCTTCAATTCCGCTCTGCTGGTTATCTGCTATCTCTGACAGGTGTCTGTATTCTTCCTGCTGTGCCTTGTAATTTATCACAAGAATAGATCCCAGGACACCTGCAAGCAGAATACATAGAAACCCCAACAATATATTTATCTTTTTTCTTTTTTTCTTTTTTGTTCTGCTCACTTTTCCATTTTTTCCTTTACTGTTAATTACGGTTTTATCTGAGTTACGGATAATGATCCAAATTAGTTTATCTGAGTCCCGTCGTCATCTTTCTTGTAATATTCGCCATAATGTTTGTAATAAGAGGAATAATACTTGTCATCCGTAGTATCTATCTTATTCATAACAGCTCCCAGAACACGGCAGCCACTTCTCTCAAGCTGTCGAAATGCTTTCTGTGCATCCCGGTATCTGACATTGCCGGGCTGGATCAGAAAGATTGCACCATCGCAGTATTTTCCAATTACTGCTGCATCAATAACTGTTCCAATGGGCGGTGTATCAATCAATATGTAGTCATAATATTTCCGGATTCCCTTCAGGAATACCTTAAAAACATTCTCACTGAGAAGTCCTGAAGGATTGGGTGCACTGGGTCCTCCGAAGATAATGCTCATATTCGGAAAATTAGTGGAATAAATAATATCCTGCAGTCCTACCTGGCCACTGAGCAGCTGGGAAAGTCCATATACCTCTTCCTCAACTCCCAATCGGCCCGCATATGCCGTCTTTCTGATATCTGCATCCAGCAGAAGGACCTTCTTGCCTATGCTGCCAAGCTCCTGGGCCAGGCTGAGCACTACATCGCTTTTTCCCTCATTAGGAAAACAGCTTGTAACCAGAATGGTCTTTATGCTCTGGCCTGAGAGCTGAATATTGGTACGCAGAGTTTTAATAGCCTCGCTGTAGAAATAGTCCGGCTTTCTTTTATCTGTTAAATTGAGTGCCTTCATGATTCAACCCCTCCATCAATTAATGATGCTTTTTCTTCTTATTCTTTTGTTTCCTGTTCTTCATATTTACATAATCTTTTCTGTCAGGAACCTTGGCCAGAACAGATACTCCCAGATATTTCTCAATATCCTCTTCTGTCTTAATCGTATCATCCATAACAGCATATACAACCACAATTGCTGCACAGGCAAGAAATCCGATCAGGAAACCAATTACTGCATTCTTCGCTACGCTTGGAGAAGTTCTCTGTGTAGCAATCTTACCAACCTCTATGATCTTGGGAGGGATTACTTCCATTTTATCTCCAATATAAGCGGAAGAAACATTGGCAATCTCATCTACTATTGTCTTCGCCATTGCAGAATCCGGATTATCGACTGTAATCTCCAGAATACGGGTGTCTGATGGGTTATTGATGGTTACATTTTCTTTCAGCTCTTCGACTTTCATGTCCAGGTCCAGATTTGAAATTACCTGCTCCAGTACAGGCGTACTTTTGATCAGCACTGTGTAATCGCTTGTCAGGCTGGCTCCTAACTGCAGATCCGCCAGGGAGGTCAATGTTGTTTCCTTGGAAAGTACAAGGATACTGGAGGTAGAGCTGTAGATCGGCGTCATCAGAAACTGGGTACATGCAGCTGCAATACATCCGCCGGCAAGGGCAACCACCAGTATCAGCAGAATTTTCTTCTTAAGTGCATAAAATACTTCCAATAAGTCAATTTCAACTTCGTCATCATTGACATCAGGTCCCTGTACTCTGATGGTATCCAGGTTATTGTTCATATCGTCTAACATCTGATATTTTCCTTTTCCTCTTTCATTATAGTTATAGTTTTTGACATAAATCGAATTTATTGTATCGCAACAAGTAGAAAAAATCAATCTGCAGTTCTATTTTTTTATAATTTGCGCGGGATTATGGATAAAAAGCTCATCCGCATAGTCCTGACCGAATTTGGCAATGACCCTATTATATGCCTCTCCGATCCTGCTGATCCTTCTGGTGCTGTTGTGACAGTCTGAACCAACAAAATGAAGAAGGCCGGATTTCATTACTTTATTGCAATATCTCCGGGTGAAAAAGCCGTCCTTTCCTGCGATGCTGTCTGCATTTATCTGCATATATGCACCCATTCCCACCAGCTCTTCCACAAAATCCAGGCTGGTGCGTGTTGCCTCATAGCGCTCTATATGTGCTACGATTGGTTTATAGCCTCCGGAAAGCAGTGCATTTAACCGTTCAAGGATGTAATTTTCTTCTGAATTATGAGAAAACTCTGTCAGGACATATCGGGAACCGGCCATTGTCATCACCCTCTGTTCTCTGAGCATTGGAAGCATTTCCATATTTGCATGAAATTCACAGCCGGAATATACCTGAAGATCCGGGGCAATTTCCGCAGCTGCCTTCTCTACCATTTGAAACTGCTGTTTTACTCTCTCTACAGGTGTCTCAAACATCCGAAACCGAAAATGAGGTGTCGCTATGATTGTTCGTACCCCCTGATCATACTCCATCTGAAGCAGTTTTCTGGTTTCCTCTATATCTGTGGCCCCATCGTCTACTCCCGGTACAATATGGCAGTGTATATCGTATAGTCCCTTCCCGGACATTCTGTCACCCCTCCTGTTATCTGTTTGTCTGTAAAAATTTTCTTTCAAAAAATCAACCGGCTTTATATGATTGGTCTCATACAAAGCCGGTTGCTGGATATTCATAAGTATGTTATGATTAACCTCTTAATTATTCTTCTGTAGCTTCCTCAGCTGCCGGTGCTTCAAGAGCTTTCATGCTCAGGCTGATCTTCTTGTCTTCGCCGTTGAAGTCAACAACCTTAGCTTCGATTTCCTGTCCGATTGACAGTACGTCTGCTGGTTTTGCAACGTGCTCTCTGGAAATCTGGGATACGTGAAGGAGTGCGTCTACTCCAGGTGCAAGTTCTACGAATGCACCGAAGTCTGTCATACGTGCAACTTTACCTTTTACTACGTTTCCTACAGCAAATTTCTCAGCTGCTGTGAGCCATGGATTCTCCTCTGGGAATTTCAGGGAAAGTGCAATCTTATCTCCATTGATATCCTTGATCAGGACTTTCAGCTTCTCGCCAACAGTGAATACCTTCTTCGGATTCTCTACTCTGCCCCAGGACATTTCGGAAATGTGAAGAAGTCCGTCTGCACCGCCAAGGTCAACGAATGCACCGAAATCTGTAACATTCTTAACAACACCTTCTACAGTGTCACCAACATGGATCTTTTCCATTAATTCTTTCTGTTTCTCTGCTTTCTCAGCAAGAAGAAGCTGCTTACGGTTACCGATGATGCGGCGTCTTCTCGGGTTGAATTCTGTGATTACGAATTCGATCTCCTGATCTGCATATTTGGAAAGGTCTTTCTCATATGTGTCGGATACGAGGCTTGCAGGAATGAATACTCTTGCTTCGTCTACGTTTACACAAAGTCCGCCATCGAGTACCTGAGTTACAGGAGCTTTTAATACTTCCTGATTCTCAAATGCTTCTTCAAGACGTTTATTTCCTTTCTCTGCTGCCAGTCTCTTATAAGTAAGAGTTACCTGACCTTCTCCATCGTTTACTTTGAGAACTTTTGCTTCCATTGTGTCGCCAACGTGAACAGCATCAGTGAGTACAAGGCTTGCATCGTTAGAGTATTCGTTCTTTGTGATAATACCGTCTGCTTTATAACCGATATTCAGAATAATCTCATCTTCTTTTACATCGATGACAGTACCCTGTACAATCTCTCCATTTCTGATAGTTTTTACGGAATCTTCCAGCATCTGTTCAAAACTTAATTCTGACATGTTCTTGAACCTCCTCAATAATTTTGTTTGGGGTGGAAGCCCCTGCTGTAATACCTACATAACTACTGCATTGGAACATTTCAGAATCCAAGTCTACAGGTGTTTGTATATAGTAAGTATTTCCACATTCCTTTTTGCATATTTCAAACAGCTTTTGAGTATTGGAACTGTGCCGGCCGCCTACGACCAGCATAGTGTCTACCTCTCCGGCTATGTTTTTTGCTTCTTTCTGCCGTTCTTCGGTAGCATTACAAATAGTGTTTAAAATATTAAGAATATTTAAAACATTATTATCATACCTCTTTTTGCGGAGAATTTCAACTAAATCTTTAAATTTGTTGTAATTAAATGTCGTCTGGGACACAATACTTATTTTTTTGCTTTCCGGAGGCACAAATTGTTCGGCTTCCTCGCGTTTTTGGAGTACTGTGTAAGGTCCCTGACACCATCCGCAGATGCCCTGAACTTCCGGATGGTTTTTGTCACCGATGATCACGACGTGATTTCCGGCGAGACTTTCTTTCTCTACGATCCTGTGGATCTTCAGTACGAAGGGACAGGTGACATCCACGTAGGAGATGCCTTTTTCTTTCAGTTTGTCGTAGATGGCTTTGCCGACGCCGTGGGATCGGATCACTACGATTCCGTTTTGCAGATTGTCGTCGGGAGTGTCAAGGTTCTCTTCTGTGATGACGTGGACACCTTTGGCTTCCAGGTCTGCTACGACTTCTTCGTTGTGGATGATGGGACCCAGGGTGAAGATTGGTTTCTGTTCAGTATCAATCAATTCGTAGACTTTGTCCACTGCACGTTTGACACCGAAGCAGAAGCCGGCTGTTTCTGCTACTTTTACTTTCATGAACCATTCCTCTCAGTCTGTCCACTGACAATATCATATATCATATGGAATAAACAGATTCTTTTTCATTATCCGGAATATTATTTCTGTACTTTTTCTTTGTATACATTAAGGATGACATTTACGACATCGTCAATTCCCATTTCTGAAGAATCTACAAGGACTGCATCGTCTGCCTGTTTCAGTGGGGATACGGCGCGGTTCATGTCTCTTTCGTCGCGTTCTACGATATCTTTGAAAATCTGGTCGTAGTCGAATGATTCGCCTTTCTGCTCGTATTCCAGTGCTCTTCTTTTTGCTCTGGTCTCAGCACTGGCGGTCAGGTAGATCTTTACTTCTGCATTTGGAAGGATGGTTGTCCCGATGTCTCTGCCGTCCATGACTACATCATTCTTTTCTGCCAGAGTTCTCTGGAGTTTCAGAAGGTGTTCTCTGACTTTCGGGTTTGCAGAGCTTTTGGATGCCATGTTTCCTACTTCTTCGGTGCGGAGCATGGCGTTGACGTTCTCTCCATTGAGGAGGACGATCTGTTCTCCGTTTTTATATTCAATGGAGATATCAGCGCCGGAACATGCTTCTTCGATTTCCTGCTGGTTTTCTCCATTTACTCCATGATTTAACAGGTAGTAAGCCATTGCCCTGTACATGGCTCCTGTGTCTACATAGATAAATGATAATTCTTTCGCCACTTTTTTGGCGATGGTGCTTTTTCCTGCTCCTGCAGGTCCGTCGATGGCAATATTACATCCCATTTCACGGTTCCTCCTGTCAATTTATTTTTATTATTGTATCGCCTGTGCTGCAAGATATGCAGTAGACCACGCAATCTGCAAATTATATCCGCCTGTCACTGCATCGAGATCCAGAACTTCTCCTGTGAAATAGAGTCCGGAGATTTTCTTTGATTCCATGGTTCCCGGGTTGATCTCCTTTACGGAAACGCCGCCTTTGGTGATGATGGCTTCTTTGAATTCGCCCATTCCTGTGATGGTGAACGGGAATGCTTTGATAAGGTCAATGAAGTGCTGGCGTTCTTCTCTGGAAATGTCGTGGATTTTCTTTTCCGCCGGGATGCCGCCGAGTTCCAGCATAACTGGGGTCAGGGATGACGGGAAAAGGACACCGATGACGTTTTTGAACTGTTTATTCTGCCCTGCCTCGAATTCGCGCAGGATTCTGGCATCGAGCTGCTCTTTGGTGAGGGCTGGCTTTAAATCCAGATATGCAGACAGTTCACCGTTTGGTGCTTTTGCCAGCTTTGCACCGATATGGGCACTGGCAGAGAGGATCATCGGACCTGTCACTCCGAAGTGTGTGAACATCATTTCACCGAAATCTTCGTACAGGACTTTCTTTCCGTTCTTTATGGTAAGCCCGGTGTTTTTGAGGGAAAGTCCCTGGAGTTTCGGGATGTAGTCTTCTTTTGTCTTTAACGGAACCAGGGATGGCTGATGTCTGTTACCTTCAGTCCCAGTTCTCTTGCGAAGCGGTAGCCGTCTCCAGTGGAACCTGTACTCTGGTAGGAAAATCCACCGGTGGCTACGATTACGGCATCGCTTTTTATAAAAGTACCATCTTCAAGAATTACCCCTGTAATTTTCTCTTTTACCGTATTGTCTGCTTTTCCCGCTTTATCTTTTGCTTTGGCAGATTCCTGATCTGCAGCTTCATTCCGGAATTCATTTTGGGATTGATTTTCTGAGGCACTATCTGTCTCAGATTCTTTTACAATTTCTTTTACAGCTGTATGAAGGTGGATGACAGCTCCTGCTTTCTTCAGTTCGCGTTCCAGCGCACGGATGATGTCTGAGGAATGGTCAGACTGTGGGAAGACGCGGTTTCCTCTTTCTATTTTGAGAGGTACGCCTGCTTCTTCGAAGAAATTCATGACATCCTGGGGACCGAATGAATAGAATCCACTGTAAAGAAATTTCGGGTTGCTCATGACTGCCGGGAAGAGTTCTTCTGTATCGCAGGCGTTGGCTACGTTGCAGCGTCCTTTTCCTGTGATAAATACTTTCTTGCCGAGTTTCTCATTTTTTTCTAATATATGAACTTCATGATGATTGCGGGCCGCAAAAACTCCTGCCATCATTCCGGCAGCTCCGCCGCCGATAATTAAAACTTTGCTCATGGAATGTCCTCCTAATATTACATTCCTTTATCATAACGCAAAGGAGCCTGCCTGCGCAAGCTCCTTTTTCTCGTTTGGACATATTTAATTACTGATCTGATTACTGATCAATTATACCGGATAAGCTCCGTTCTTTTTGTCAGCTGCTTTCTCGTCAACTTTTGTCTTCTGAGCCTGACGGTATTTGAAGAAGTCCATAGCTACCTGTGGGAACAGTGCGTATGTTAATACGTCTTCATCCTGTTCTTTGTACTGAGCCATTTCGCTCTCAAGTTTCTCAAGCTCGTTGTCAAGAAGGTCTGCAGGACGGCATGTGATCGGTTTCTCATCACCGATGCACTTCTTCTGTACTTCCGGATTAAACGGTTTTACAGTTGCGCCGTATTTTCCTAACAGGATATCTTTTGTCTCTTTTGTAACCATTTTGTATCTCTCGCCCATGAGTACGTTGAATACAGCCTGTGTACCAACGATCTGGGAAGACGGAGTAACAAGTGGCGGTTCACCGAGGTCTTTACGTACACGTGGAACTTCCTCGAGAACATCGTAGAATTTATCTTCTGCGTGCTGTTCTTTTAACTGGGAAGTCAGGTTGGAGAGCATACCGCCCGGTACCTGGTACAGTAAAGTCTTGATGTTAACACCGAGGTTCTTCGGATTGAGCAGTCCGCTGTCAAGAGCTTCGTCACGGATCGGACGGAAGTAGTCAGCGATTTCAGAAAGAAGTTTCTGATCAAATCCTGTATCGTATGGTGTTCCCTTGAATGTCTCAACCATAACTTCTGTTGCAGGCTGGGAGGTTCCCAGTGCGAATGGAGACATTGCGGTATCGATGATATCTACACCAGCTTCTACTGCTTTTAAGTAAGTCATGGAAGCTACACCGGATGTGTAATGTGTATGAAGGTCGATCGGGATCTTAACTGTTTCTTTTAATGCTGTTACAAGCTCTGTCGCTTTGTTTGGAAGGAGAAGACCTGCCATATCTTTGATACAGATAGAATCAGCACCCATATCTTCGATACGTTTTGCAATATCTGTCCAGTATTCCAGTGTGTAAGCATCTCCTAATGTGTAAGAAAGAGCTACCTGTGCATGAGCCTTCTCTTTGTTTGCAGCGCTTACTGCTGTCTGCAGGTTACGAAGGTCATTGAGACAGTCAAAAATACGGATGATGTCGATTCCGTTTGCAGCAGATTTCTGTACGAAGTATTCTACAACGTCATCTGCGTATGGACGGTATCCAAGAATGTTCTGTCCACGGAAAAGCATCTGAAGTTTTGTGTTCTTGAAGCCGTCACGTAATTTACGAAGTCTTTCCCATGGATCTTCATGAAGGAAACGAAGGGATGCATCGAATGTTGCACCACCCCAGCACTCTACTGCGTGATAGCCGACTTTGTCAAGTTTATCTACGATCGGAAGCATCTGTTCTGTGGTCATACGTGTTGCGATCTGAGACTGATGAGCATCACGGAGAATGGTTTCCACAATTTTAACAGGTTTTTTCTCTAATTCTGCCATTATAAAATCTCCTTATATAGTTCTAAAAATCCGGAAATTCCCCTGCTGTTACCGCAGTATGCGGTAAAAACAGGAAAACGATCAATTCAATTAAACACCGAAAATAGCCATGAATGTTCCGGCTGCTACGGCTGTACCGATAACACCGGCAACGTTCGGACCCATTGCGTGCATCAGAAGGAAGTTTGTAGGATCTGCCTCTGCACCGACTTTCTGGGATACACGGGCTGCCATAGGTACTGCGGATACACCGGCAGAACCGATCAGCGGGTTGATACGTCCATGAGTCAGTTTGCAAAGCAGTTTACCAAGCATACATCCACCGAATGTACCGATTGCGAATGCAACAAGACCTAAAACTACGATCTTCAGAGTATCTGCATTTAAGAATGCTTCTGCACTTGTGGAAGCACCTACAGATGTACCCAGAAGGATAACTACGATATACATCAGGGCATTGGAAGCTGTTTCTGTCAGCTGTTTTACAACACCGCACTCTCTGAAGAGGTTACCAAGCATCAGCATACCAACCAGTGGAGCTGTTGTAGGCAGGATCAGACACACAACGATTGTGATAACGATCGGGAACAGGATCTTCTCCAGTTTGGAAACCGGGCGAAGCTGATCCATTTTGATCTTACGTTCTTTCTCAGTTGTGCAGAGCTTCATGATAGGCGGCTGAATGATCGGAACCAGTGACATATAGGAATATGCTGCTACCGCGATCGGTCCCATCAGTGCAGACTGTCCGAGTTTACCTGCAAGGAAAATGGAAGTCGGGCCGTCAGCACCACCGATGATGGAGATGGCTGCTGCTGCTTTTCCGTTGAATCCAAGGAAGATTGCAAGGAAATAAGCTGCATAAATACCAAGCTGTGCCGCAGCACCCATCAGGAAGCTGATCGGGTTTGCGATAAGCGGACCGAAGTCTGTCATGGCACCTACACCCATGAAGATCAGGGATGGTAAGATACTCCACTCATCAAGGATGTAGAAATAATGAAGAAGTCCACCTACACCATTTGACATATCTTCCGGGTTTGCCATAATGTCCGGATAGATATTTACAAGCAGCATACCGAATGCGATAGGAACAAGCAGAAGCGGCTCGAATCCTTTCTTGATAGCAAGATAAAGGAATACGCAGGCTACTGCGATCATCAGGTAATTGCCCCATGTCAGATTGAAGAATGCTGTCTGGTGAATCAGGTTGGACAATGTTTCTGTTACATAAGACATTTGACTACCTCCCGTCTTAGTTCATTGTTGCTAAAGTATCTCCGTTTTCTACAGAGGCACCTTCTGCAACATCAATGCTTGCGATAGTACCATCCTGAGGAGCTACTACAGGGATTTCCATTTTCATGGATTCAAGAATAATTACGCTGTCTCCGGCTTTTACTGCCTGTCCAACGCTTGCTGCTACTTTGACAACTTTACCAGGTACGGAAGCAGTTACTTTCACTGCGCCGGCGCCTGCTGCAGGTGCTGCTGCTTTCGGAGCTGCTGCAGGTGCAGCCTTAGGTGCTGCTTTTGGAGCTGCTGCAGGAGCGGATACGCTTCCTGTCTCTTCAACAGTTACTTCATATGCTGTACCATTTACTGTAATTGTATAGCTTTTCATTTTAAAATCCTCCTAAATAAATGACAATTATCTTCTATTTCTTTTTACTTTACGGATGGAACGAACTACGAAGCCGTCTGTTGTAGTTCCTTCTGCTGCTGCGATAGCTGCTGCGATAACAGCTACCAGCTCTCCGTCATCTGCAAGGTTCTCTTCTGCCTGTGCAGGTGCTGTCTGTGCGATGGCTGCTGCCTCTGCCTCTTTTGCAGCTTTGGCTGCTTTTGCTTCTGCTGCTTTCTTTGCTTCCGGATTCGGAATGAATCTGAACAGAGAGATCAGAAGGCTTAATAAAACCAGCATTACGAATACAGTTCCAATACCCATCAGAGTATTAAGACCTGCTCTCTGAAGAGTCTTGCCCATACCATACTGTACATCTACAGTCATGGAAGTCGGTGTTCCCTGTGAGTCAAAGACATATACAAAGTTTGCTTCTGCTTTCTCAAATTTAAGAGGAACAGTAACTGTGTACTGATCATCTTTGAAAGTTACAGTAGTTTCACCATTGCTGTCCTTCTTTGCGCCAAGTTCATCCTTGGATGTCTGCCAGGACTGCATGGCACTTGTTGTAAAGTCATCTCCTGAACTCATGTAATTCTCGATTTCTTCATCTTTAAGCTGGACAATGGCATCTGTCAGTCCTTCTGCTGTAGTTACCAGTGTGGACTTAACAGTATCATCAACCTTATCTGCGGCAAATACCACAGAGGTGCTGCCGATCACCAGCGCAGCCATTACGAGAAATGTCATGAATACAGAAGTTATTTTTTTGATCATTTTCATATGCGTCACCCCGCTTAGACCGTTCCATGTTTCTTAGACGGACGATCTTCTCTCTTTGTGAACAGCATCTCAAATGCACCGATTACATATTTTCTTGTGTCAGCCGGGCTGATCACAGTGTCAACATAGCCTCTTGCTGCTGCGGAAGCAACACCATTCTGAAGCTCTCTGTACTGAGCAGCTTTTTCATTCAGTTCAGCAGCATCTGCATCTGCATACATGATCTTGGCTGCCAGGGAAGCATCCATCATACCGATTTCTGCGTTATCCCATGCATATACAAGGTCTGCACCAATAGATTTGCTGTTCATTGCCACGTAAGCTGTACCGTAAGCTTTGCCGATGATCACATTTACCTTCGGAACAGTTGCATCTGCGAATGCAGCTACCAGTTCACCTACGGATTTCGCCATCATCTTCTCGCTGCATAAGGTTGCCATGAAGCCTGTTGCGTTTGTAAGTGTAAGTACCGGAATATCAAAAGCGTCGCAGAATTTCACGAAATCTGCTGCTTTTCTTGCGCCTCTTGCAGAGATGCTTCCGTCAAATGTTTCTGTTTTCTTGCCTTCTGCGTCATATACTTCGCTTCTGTTTGCAACAGCACCTACTGTAGCACCGTTTAAGCGGATAAAGCCTGTAACCATGTCTTTTGCATAGTCTGCTTTTGTCTCGAAGAATTCTCCGTTGTCAGCGATCTGGGAAAGTGCGATTGCTGTGTCACCTGCACAGTTTGCAAGTTCTGCACATACACGGTTCAGGTCGTCTGTGCATTCTGTGTAGTTGTCTGTATCTTCATTATTAGAAGGAAGAAGTGATACTAAAGAACGGATCTGGCCAAGAACCTCATCTTCTGTACCAACGCCATCGATCAGACCAGTTTCTTTGCTCTGAAAATCAGCAGCTGCTGTGTCGCATTTGTCTGCATTGTTTCCTGCAAGTGCGTTTGGTGTGTTCACAAACATTTTTGCTTTCTTAGCTTCCATGAATGTGAAGTCTGTCAGAGACGGAATCACTGCCATACCGCCGCCGCAGGTTCCAAAGATTGCTGTGATCTGCGGAACTACACCGGATGCAAGAGTCTGTTTCAGATAAATCTGTCCGAAAGCTTCCAGAGCATCTGTTGCTTCCTGAAGACGGATACCTGCACAGTCAACAAGTCCGATTACCGGAGCGCCTGTTTCATGGCAAGATCATATAATCTTGTGATCTTCTTGGCATGCATTTCGCCGACAGTACCGTTTAATACGGATGCATCCTGGCTGTAAACGTAAACCAGTTTGTTGTCAATTACGCCATATCCGGTAATTACACCGTCAGATGGTGCTTTGTTTGCAGTCATGTTGAAATCTGTAGCTCTGGCTGTTACGCCCTGGCCGATTTCGACAAAACTGTTTGCGTCAAGCAAAGAAGTAATTCTTGTGCCTGCTAAGCTTTGTGTTGCATTACTCATTCTTGTTTGCCCTCCATCTTTATGAGAATATTTAAAAGTTAACCCAAAAATTTAGCCGATTTTAATTTTACCTTTTTTGGCTCAAGATTTCAATAATTTTTTGTCTTTTTTGTTAAAAATATGGCAGAAAATTTTGTAATGTTTTCCAAATGAGGTTTTTCTGCATATTTCTTCCTATTATATACATAACATTTTATAAACATATCGTATACTCACATAACCATAGATGTTTTTTATTATATAGCAAAGATTATCAATTAGATTTATGATTTTTTTTGTTATATAATTAACACATCAAAGAGATCAATGAAATTCAGCAGAAAAATTCCAGGAGGAAAAACATAATGAAAAGCAATTACCAGCATATTTTTACCCCGCTTACCGTAAAAAATATGACGATCAAAAACCGTGTAGTTATGATGCCGATGGGAACCAATTACGGCGAACAGAACGGCGAAATGAGTTTTCTTCATATCAATTATTATAAAGAACGTGCGAAAGGCGGCACTGGCCTGATCATCGTGGAAAACGCAAGTGTCGACTCTCCGCAGGGTTCCAACGGAACTACCCAGCTTCGTATCGACCATGACAACTATCTTCCGCGTCTGTATAAATTCTGTGAGGAGATTCATAAATATGGTACCTGTATCGCAATTCAGATCAACCATGCAGGTGCTTCCGCAGTTTCCGCACGTACCAACATGCAGCCGGTTTCCGCATCTGATGTTCCTTCCAAGGAAGGCGGCGAGATTCCGCGTCCGTTAACTGTAGAAGAAATCCATCATATCGTAAAAAAATACGGAGAAGCTGCCAAAAGAGCACAGGCTGCAGGTTTTGACGCAGTAGAGATCCACGCAGGACATTCCTATCTGATCAGCCAGTTCCTCTCTCCTCTTACAAACAAGCGTACCGATGAATTCGGCGGCTCTGTGGAAAACAGAACACGTTTCTGCCGTATGGTCATCGAAGAAGTAAGAAAACAGGTTGGACCTTTCTTCCCGATCATGCTCCGTCTCAGCGCAGATGAACTGATGGAAGGCGGAAATACTCTGGAAGATACTCTGAAATATCTGGAATATGTACAGGATGAAGTTGACATCTTCGACGTTTCCTGTGGCTTAAACGGTTCTATCCAGTATCAGATTGATGCCAACTATATGAAGGACGGCTGGCGTTCCTATATGCCAAAAGCTGTCAAAGAGAAATTCGGCAAACCATGTATCTCCATGGGTAACATCCGTGACCCGAAAGTTGCAGAACAGATCCTTGCTGACGGTGATGCAGACCTGATCGGTATGGGACGTGGCCTGATTGCAGAGCCTGCATGGGTAAACAAAGTTGCTTCCGGAAGAGAATGTGATCTTCGCAAATGTATTTCCTGTAACATCGGATGTGCCGGAAACAGAATCGGCTTTAACCGCCCGATCCGCTGTACGGTAAACCCATCCGTTCTGGAAGGCGATGTTTACAAAAACCAGAAAGTAAATAAAAACTGTAATGTTGTAGTGATCGGCGGTGGTACTGCCGGACTGGAAGCTGCCTGTACAGCCGCTGAAGTAGGCTGTAACACTTTCCTTCTGGAAAAAGGTGAAACTCTTGGCGGTCTTGCTTCTGTGATCTCTAAGATCCCGGCAAAGAAACGTCTGGCTGATTTCCCGAATTATCTGATTCACAGAGCAGAACAGCTTGAAAACCTTTATATCTTTACAAACACAGCAGGAACACCGGAAAATATCCGCAAATTCCATCCAAACCTGATCGTAAGTTCCACAGGTTCCGCTCCTTTACTTCCTCCGATCAAAGGTCTGCATGACCGTATCGACAAAGAAGGCAGCAAGGTTGCTTCTATCCTCGGAATGATCAGCCACATCAATGACTATCCGGAAGATATGACAGGCATGAAAGTTGTTGTTGTCGGCGGCGGTGCTGTCGGTCTTGATGTCGTAGAATTCTTTGCAGCAAGAAATGCTGAGATCTCTATCGTAGAAATGATGGATCAGATTGGACGTGACCTTGACCCTGTCACAAAAAATGATATGAAAGATCAGATGAAGAAGCACAATGTAGCTCAGCTTACAAAAACAGCCCTTCAGGAAGTAAAGGACAGCTCTTTCCTTGTAAAAGATGCACAGGGCGAGCGTGAACTTCCATTTGACTATGGCTTCGTATGCCTTGGCATGAGAGCTCAGGGCCAGCTTTACACAGAACTGTCAGATGCTTTCGCTTCTGAGGACGTTGAGATCCTGAATATCGGTGACAGCAAACGCGCAAGAAGAATCATCGACGGAACCATGGAAGGAAGAAATATCCTCAACTCCCTGACACAGATGGGATATCTTCAGTAATCAGATAAGCTGACAAAGGAATGCAATAAATATAATAAATAAATGCAATAAAAAAAGATCTCGCAAAAATAAAAGCAGACCTTTACAATGAATCACGAAAGGGGCTATTATAATGGCAGAAAGAATTACCGGACATACTGAATTAATCGGTCTGATGGCTTACCCGATCCGTCACTCCAGCTCTCCTGCAATGCAGAATGAGGCTTTTGCAAAACTCGGGTATGACTACGCTTACCTCGCATTCGAGGTTGGCGCTGATGAAATCGAGGACGCAGTAAAAGCGATCCGTACTCTGAAAATGAGAGGTTCCAATGTTTCCATGCCAAACAAGACTCTGGTTGGAAAATATCTGGATGAACTCTCTCCTGCAGCCCAGTTATGTGGTGCAGTCAACACAATCGTTAACGACAATGGTCATCTGACCGGTCATATCACAGATGGTATCGGATTTATGTCTGCTCTGAAAGACAACGATATCGATGTGATCGGAAAGAAAATGACGATCGTCGGTGCAGGCGGTGCTGCTACTGCCATCGAGATCCAGGCTGCTTTAGACGGTGTTGCAGAGATCACCATTTTCAACCGTAAGGATGAATTCTGGGATCGTGCAGTATCCACAGTAGAGAAGATCAACACAAAGACTTCCTGCCATGCAGTTCTCTATGATCTGGCAGACCTCGACAAACTGAAAGAGGAAATGGACGACAGCTACATCTTCGTGAATGCGACAGGTGTCGGAATGAAACCTCTGGAAGGCCAGTCCGTTGTTCCGGACAAGTCTTATTTCCGTCCTGAACTGATCGTTGTAGATGTTCCTTACTCTCCGCTGGAAACAAAGATGCGTTCCATGGCAAAAGAGGCAGGATGCAAGACTATGAACGGTCTGGGCATGATGTTATTCCAGGGTTCCGCAGCATTTGAGTTATGGACAGGCGAACCAATGCCAATTGAACATATGAAAGAGATTCTTCACATCTCCTATGATGACTGATATATCATATCATGCAGTCAATTGACTGTCTCATGATATTTGATATATACCGCTTTTCGGCATAATGCAGGAGATGTACTGAATATATAACTCCGCGCAAAGATGTACATGTCCTGCAGTTTGCTTTTAATGTGTATGCGGTTATTCTTAATATAAGAAATATGAGGATAAGAAAATGAACACAGTTCAGGTAAAAAACATTGTGATCGGTGAAGGCAGACCGAAGATCTGCGTTCCGATCGTTGGAAAAACAAAAACAGACATTCTCGAAGAAGCAAAAAAGATCACCGCTCTCCCGGTTGATGTGGTTGAGTGGCGTGTTGACTGGTTCGACGATGTCTTTACTACTGAAAAAGTATTGGAAACCGCGAAAGAGCTTCAGGAAGTCTTAAAAGACATCCCGCTTCTCCTTACCTTCCGTACCTCCAAAGAAGGCGGTGAAAAAGAGATTTCTGTAAGTGATTATACTGCTTTAAATATTGCAGCAGCTCAGAGCGGTTATGTAGATTTAATCGATGTAGAAGCATTTACAGGCGATGATGTTGTCAAGACGATCATCGATGCAGCTCATGAAGCTGGTGTAAAAGTAATTGCTTCCAACCATGATTTCTTTAAGACTCCGGAGAAAGCTGAAATCATCAGACGTCTTCGCATGATGCAGGATTTCGGTGCAGATATTCCGAAAATGGCTGTTATGCCGACCTGCAAACAGGATGTCCTTACACTGCTCTCCGCTACTCTGGAAATGTCTGAGAAATATGCAGACCGTCCGATCATTACCATGTCTATGGCAGGAACAGGCGTTGTCAGCCGTCTGACAGGTGAGACATTCGGCTCAGCTCTCACTTTCGGCGCTGCTTCCAAGGCTTCCGCTCCGGGACAGATTGGTGTGCATGAATTAAAACAGGTACTGGATATCATTCACAGCAGTTTATAATGAATTCATCGGATACTTCGTATTTTCGGTTGTTATCCGATAAAAATGTCAATAACTTTGATCAAATAATACTCCTTAAATTTTTTGATGAAAATCTCCACGACAAAGACCTTGCCTGAAAATGGCAGGGTCTTCAGTCCGGTTTATTTCCTGTAATCAGGAAGCGACATATTCCACGCATACAAAAAGAAGGATAATTTCTGCATTTTTCATGCCTGTGCAATTATCCTTCTTTTTCTTTATAAAACTATCCATCTTTTACTTTATGCTTCAAAATTTTCTTTCTGCTCTTTTTTCTTTTCAAATGGACTCCAGTTTGACAGGAAAATGTTCAGTCCGAAACCGACTGCAAGTGCCCATGCGGATGCCCACGCAGTTCCCTGTGTGGCAAGGACTGCTGCCATAACACCGGCAATCATCTTGTCTCTGTCGCTCTTGCAGTAATCCATACCGATCCTTGCACATACAAATGCCTGGAACATCAGAGTGATGGAGGATCCTACGCCAAAGATCGGGCGGAAGAAGCTTACTACCGGAATGATCATGACACTCAAAAATGTAGCCAGCCGGAAAGAGGACATTCCTCCGAGGAGAGATTTCATGGCTTTCTTTCCTTCTCTGTAACGCATGGATACGGAAACTGTCATTCCCACCCATAACGGGCCGGAAAGCGGCGGAAATGGTGCGATAATGGACAGGATCAGGTTTCTCAGACCGCTGACCAGATTGGAACGGCTGGAATTGAAATCAATGTACTCATCGTCACGTGCCTGTCTCGCTTCTCTTACCAGAGTCTCTGTTGTAACAAAATCACCAAATGCAATCAGATAACATACCAGTGCCAGCGGCAAAGCTTTTACAAACATAGATACCGGCGGAATGCCAACGCCAAAGATGCTTACCTGATCAATCACTTCACGAAAATGTGGAAGACGGATGAAAGTTCCGATCTCCAGTCCTGGTGCATCCAGTTCGCCAACCAGAAGTCCTACTATCATTGCAAGAAGATATGGGAACAGATTTCCATATCTGGCAACCAGATCAAGAAATTTGCTGGTCTTTCTCTTCTCCTGGTATTTGTCAGAGAAACTGATCAGGATCAGCAGGCCAACACCCGCTACGATCGCCAGCGGATATTTATGCATGTTCCCGCCTTCACCGAGCTGTCCTGCCATAACAGTGACCGGTGCTGCAAGCAGGATACCGCCTTTGACCGAATCCGGTACCGCATGGACAAACTTATCCGCCAGCTTCGTCACACCCATAAAGATAAACACAAGACCTACCAGCATCTGCAGTGCGATCATCGCCTGTATTCGTTCTTTTCCCATTGGGAAACCTTCCAGAAATACAATGGTTAACGGCAGTGTCGGTGTGATCCATCCCGGTACGACCGGATCACCCAGCAGACTGTGCAGCAGATAGAGAAATGTCTCAATAATTACACAGCTCCACGCCAGTTCATAAGGAAGCCCCAGATACTGCTCCAGATAAGGAACAGCAGCCAGTGCAGTAACGCCCAGGATCAGACCCTGAATGAACTCAACAGATTCTATCTTATAATGAATAAACGGAAGTCTTATCTGAAATGGTCCAAAGGGGATGTAGGGCAGTTCATTTTCTCTTTTTTGTGTTCTTGTATGTGCCATACACATTCTCCTTTTCAGTGAATTGTTAGATTATTTCTATGTTTTGTCATGTATTTTCTATCTATTTTGTTAATTATTAAACAATCTAATGGAAAACGAAATCCAATCTGACCGGAAAATGAATTTGAAACTTGTAACGTCCAAACGTATCTCCGGTTGAATTGGATTTCAACATCACGGGATTTCTGTAACTTGTTTGTTTCTGTAGCTTATTTGTTTCTGTTCTTCTTTACAAAGAGGGCGAGCAGGATACCAACGATGGTTACTGCCATGTTCAGAAGAAGGATCATTCTCGGAGCACCACTTCCACCGACTTTGGTAATATATCCGGCAAGGCTTAAGATTGTATAGTTTGCGATACTGGATGCGATCATTACCAGAGAAGTCGCTGTTCCCTTACTGTCCGGGAAAAACTCTGCTGTGGTGGAAACTGCAAGCTGAAGCACACCGCCGGCACCTGCATAACCGATCACGAAACCACCGACCAGACAGATAAACGGAGCCTGGATAAAGTAACAGAGTGCAAGCATAATGGTAGAGATCAGTGGATAAATGATCAGTACATTGATCTCTTTTAAACCTTTTTTAATAAAGGCTGCGGTTGCAAGGATCGCAACTGCGGTTCCCAGTGCATACAGAGACTGGATCTTGGATGGATCGGACATTCCATAGGAACGTGCAAGCTCCTGGTTGCAGTTCAGCCACAGCATAAAGGTGGAAGAACTTGTAAATCCGATCAGGATTGCTGCGATCGCTGCCGGAGAAATCTTGTGTCCGGATTTCTTTTTATCCTCTTTTGCTTCTGCTGCCTTCTTTCTTTCAGGGAAAGGAAGGATCAGGATCAGGATTCCGTCGATAAAGATTGCAATACCTGCAACGATAAAGATTGTCTTATAAGACATATTTGCAGATGCTACAATACCGATCAGGAACGGAAGCAGGAACTGACTCAGGCAGATGGAGAATTTCGTAAACAGATTCGCTACTGACGGATTATTTACATAGATTTCCATGCAGGTCGGGCTTACGCAGGTGTCAAGGAAAGAGTTCGCAATTCCACCGATCACTGCAAACGCATATCCCATTGCCATGGACGTGGAATTTGCCATTCCAAAAAAGTATGCCACATAACAGAGCACACCGATGATTCCGCTCAGTCTTCGTCCGTATTTATCTGAGAGAGGACCTGAGAACGGAAGGGAAATCAGACGTCCCAGTCCAAGTGCCGCAATTACAGATACTACCATACTTACATCCAGAGTGCCGTCCGCCAGAGTTTTGGCACCCCAGGCAGCCGCAAACTCCGGTTTGTACTGCCCGAGGATAGAGGCACCGATTCCATGGATGAAATAGGTAAAATATGCTGCAAGAGAGGTGAAAATGAGCATTTTATTTGTTTTCTGTTTCATTTTAATCTCCTACATTTCAAGGTGTTTGTAGTATTATTTGTTTTCGTTTTCTTCCTGGAATTTCTGGTATTCAGCAGTTGGCATTTCCAGTCCTGTGTAAAGTTTGTAAGCTTCTGCTCCCTGCCATAACAGCATTCCTTTTCCGCCGATTGCAAGCTTGCAGCCTGCTTCTTTGGCCTCTTTTACCATTCTTGTTTCAGCAGGATTGTAAACAACATCTGCTACTACAAGGTCAGGACGGAACATGGATTTGTCTTTGATCAGAGTGAGTTCTTCGTGAGGTTTCATACCTGCAAGGGTAGCGTTTACAAGAATGTCTGCATTTGCAACCTCTTCTTTCAGTTTTGCCTCATCTTCCAGATCAAATACCTGAACTTTGCAGTCCGGTGTTTCTTTTTTCAGTTTCTCTGCTGTTGACTCTGCACGTGCAAAGAATGGGTCTTTCGGATTGAAAATGGAAATGGATTCTGCTCCGTCTAATGCGCACTGTACCTGGATTGCTGTTGCAGCACCGCCGGCACCGAGAACTACCATTTTTTTGCCTTTCACGTCAACGCCGTGTTCTTTTAAGTTGCGCACAAAGCCGACACCATCTGTAATGTGTCCTACCAGTTTGCCATCTTCGTTTACGATTGTGTTAACTGCACCGATGATTCTGGCAGCCGGTGAGAGTTCGTCCATATGTTTTGCAACTTCGTTCTTGCATGGCATGGTTACGTTTGCGCCTCTCATTTTGAAAAGACGGATCGCATCCAGAGCAGCCGGAACCTGGTCTTCCTTGATGTCAAATGCCATGTAAGCATAGTCAAGGTTGTGATAGCGGAAGCTGAAGTTGTACATTGCCGGTGATCCTGAATGTCCTACTGGGCTTCCGATGAGTGCCATTAATCCTGTTGTTCCTTTGATTCTCTGTTCCATTTCCTTTTTGCCTCCTGAAATATTTTTGTCAGCATCCAGATATGTTTTATATATGTATCCGGATATTTTTCATTTGTAAAATCATTCTCCAGTTACTGTTCGCTGATAATATCATACAGATGATCCTGATTGCAACTATAAAATAAACAGTAACCGTTCCTTCCACTGCCTGCTTTTTTTGTTATTGAGACAGTTTTTATTCTATTGTTGTAATCATAATACAGAAGCTACCTCATATGCTTCCTTTGTAGCATCCAGTGCTCTTCTTGCGCGGATTGCATCACCGATCACGTAAGTATCCGGTACGATTGCCTTGATTTCTTCGCCAAATGGATTGTAGTTTCTGAATCCCATAGAAAGAATGACGGAGTCGTATCCTCTGGACTCGTGTCTCTGTCCGTCTGCTGTCTCGTACTCTACGCCGTCTTCATAGAACTTGCATACTTTTGCACCTGTGATCTCCTTGATTCCGTAATCTTCGAAGTCTTTCATCAGGTAAACTCTATGCTCGTGGATCACATCCGCACCAACAGTATCTCTGAACTCGATGACTGTTACGTCATGATTCTGCTCGCCAAGGAATGCTGCTGTTTCGCATCCGACCATTCCGCCGCCTACAACCAGGACTTTCTTTCCTGCTGCTCTCTTACCGTCAAGAAGGTCGGAGCCGTGAATGATTGCAGGATTGTCGATTCCTTCGATCGGAAGGATCAGTGTTCTGGAACCGGAAGCAACAATTACGCTGTCTGGTTTTTCTTCTTTGATAAGATCCAGAGTTACTTCCTGATTCATTTTGATTGTCACGCCTGCTTTCTGGCAGCGGACGATATAGCTGCGGATCATATTTGTGATGTCGCCTTTTCCCGGAGGATAAGCTGCAAGACGCATGTTTCCGCCAAGTTTGTCACTTGATTCATAAAGTGTTACCTGATGACCCTTTTCCTGTGCGATAAATGCAGCGCAGAGACCTGCAACACCGCCGCCGATTACCATTACTTTCTTAGCCTTTTCTGCCGGAGCGATCTCCTGAGATTCATGTCCGAGGAACGGATTTGCAAGACAGCAGATCGGGTTTCCTGCATACATGTTTGCCACACAGCCCTGAAGACATGCGATACATGGGATCATATCTTCGAGTCTTTCTTCC
This sequence comes from Ruminococcus sp. AF41-9, assembly GCF_003477525.1. GTDB lineage: Bacteria > Bacillota > Clostridia > Lachnospirales > Lachnospiraceae > Blautia_A. Next base: position 66,358 of record NZ_QUDO01000008.1, on the reverse strand, counting down.
TGTGCTTTTAACGGCATACGCGGATCTGCAAGGCTCTGACGGCCGAATGCAACCAGGTCGCAGCGTCCTTCTTTTACCATTAATTCAGCAAACTGTGGCTCTGTATAACGTCCAACTGTGATCACCGGGATAGATACGGCACGTTTAATCTCTTCTACCTGAGAAGCGGAGAAACCACCGTGTGTCACTGTCGGCGCCCACATAAATTCATCACGGATATGAACGGCACGGGATACATGAATGGCATCCAGTCCGCAGCTTTCCAGATATGCAGCGATTGCAGCACTGTCATGCACATCAAGACCGCCAGGTACTTCGTCGCAGCTGTTGATTCTGGCAAGAACTGCGATTTTTCCTTCTGTCATCTTCTTTACTTCTTCGATGATCAGACGGGAGAAACGCATTCTGTTCTCAAAAGAACCGCCGAACTCGTCCAGTCTCTTGTTTGTTCTTGGGGAAAGGAAAGTGCTTACCAGATAGCCGTGTGCCATATGGATCTCAACTGCATCTACGCCTGCTTCCATGGCTCTCTTTGCTGCGAGACCATAACCTTTTACCAGTTCATAAACTTCTTCAGTTGTAACTTCCTTCGGTGTATCTCTTCCGCAGTCTGAGGGAATGCTTGTAGCTGCCTCGATCGGTGCACCTGCGTTCTTTGCATTTCCTTCCGGACCTGCATTCTGAAGCTGTACGGAAACTTTTGCGCCCTCTGCATGACAGGCATCTACTACCTTGCGGAAGCTTTCGATTGTGGAATCATCATAAAGGCAAGGTTTGCGCGGGCCGCCTTTTGCGCCTTTATGGACTACGGTTGCTTCGATTGTGATCAGACCGAAACCGCCTTTTGCTCTTTCACGATAATAAGCTACAGACTGTTCGCTCATGCTTCCGTCTGTGTTTGCAAAGTTGTTTCCCATTGGCGGAACTACGAAACGGTTCTTTACTGTCATTGGTCCGATATTGATCGGCTGGAACATTGCATTAAATTTCATGTGGCGTTCTCCTTTTCTTTCGGATTCTTATTTATAAACTGCTACGTTTTTATATACTGTTACGTTTACGTTTTATATTGTTCGGTATTTCTTTTCCGGAGCAGGCAGGCGTGGAGGGTTCTGCCTGATCCTTTTATCTGTCAGATACTTACCGGAGAACTTCCGGCCATGCTTCTTCAAGCACTTTCTTTGTGCTCTCGTAAGTATGGTTTGCAGCATATTCCAGTCCTTTTGCAAGGATTGCATCGCTGATTACTTCTACGCCGATTGCATTTGGCTTGATTCCTTTTTCTTTTACCATCTTCACGAAGTCTGCTGTGCATCCGATTCCTGTTCCTGGTGCAAGACGGTCATGCATGGATTCGTCCCTTAAGATGGTTGTTGCGTATGGTCTTTCCCATACATCGTTGATCTGGATAGATACGATCTTGTCTGCCGGGATATCTTCGAGTACGGAGAGGTCGATCGGCTGATTGGCTCTTACCCAGTGCCAGGTATCCATGATCAGTTTTGCATTTTCACAGTCCGCTGCTTTTACAACTGCCCAGCCTTTTTTCATATCCGGGATTCCGCTGTATGGCATTGGCTCAACACCGATGATGTATTTTCCTGCTCTCTGGCATAATTCTCTTAATTTCTGAGCAGTATATTCTACGGAGTAGTTTTCCATCAGACCACAGTTGATCTGTTTTACGTCAAATAATTCACACATATGGAAGCAAAGCTGCTCTTTATATTTCTGTTCATAGGAACGATGTTCTTCTGCCCACTGTACGATGTACTCAACTTCTGTCACTTTCATACCGTGTTTGTCCAGAATAGCCAGAATGTCTTTATCAAAAAGTCCTTCATTCAGCGCATCTACATAAGTTTCTGCACGAAGACCGATTCCCTCGTAACCTGCATTCTTTGCAGCAATGACTCTGTCTTCAAATCTGCACTGATCTCCCAGTGTCCAGGAACTGATTGTAATTGGAAATTCTTTTGACATTTTTCGTCCTCCTCATAAAATCGCATAATTTTTTTGTATATTTTGGAAATATTTTGTATCTTTTTGATATAAGCATTATATATCTTTGTTAAATATAAAACAAATTGGTTCTACCCCTCGAATCCATAGATTTTTTCAATACATCATGGTATAATATGCTTATATAACAAATACAGCGCGGAGTATTTGTGCAAAAGTAACTATAATCCGGCTCTTATCAATGAGATATCAAAGAAGCGGTCTGAAAAATTTTTCGTCTGAAAACATACCGGCGGCTTATTTCTTTGCCATACAGACTGAAAATCGGAAAAATAACTACAGCAATCACTGTAACAATCACTGTAACAATCTCCGGAAACAGTTACTGAGAATACACATCTGAGAAAGGAGTTTTTTTATGAACCTGTATCATCTGCGGTACTTTTCCACACTGGCACATATTGAACATTATACAAAAGCCGCTGATATTCTGGCGATCACCCAGCCTTCTTTAAGCTATGCGATCTCTACTCTGGAAGAAGAACTGGGAGTAAAACTGTTTGAAAAGAACGGAAGAAATGTGACACTTACCAAATATGGAAAAGTTTTCCTGAAAGATGTAGAAGAAGTATTAAACCGTCTGGACTCGTCTGTAAACAGCCTGAAGCTGGCCGGTAAAGGTGAGGGATGTATTGACGTTGCATTCCTGCGTACTCTGGGAATTGATTTTCTTCCGAAGATCATGAGAGGGTTTCTTGCAGAAAATCCAGCGAAAAAGATTGATTTTAACCTGTATTGTGACAAAGTTTTAACATCTGATATTCTAAACGGATTAAAAGAAAAGAAATATGATCTGGGGTTCTGTTCCAAACTTGATAATGAGCCTCTGATCGAGTTTATCCCGGTTGCCAGACAGGAGCTGGTTGTGATTGTACCTCTGGATCACCCGCTGGCGGCAAAAGATGAAGTACGGCTGGAGGATACCATTCCTTATAAACAGATCATATTTAAGAAAAGAAGCGGTCTGAGACAGATCATTGACGAACTTTTTGAATGCATCGGTCAGTCACCAGATGTCGCCTATGAGATTGACGAAGATCAGGTCGCCGCAGGATTCGTCTCCAACGGGTTCGGTATCTGCGTCGCACCAAATATCCCGATCCTGCAGTCCCTGAATGTAAAAACCCTCCCACTCATCTCTCCGAGCTGGCAGCGAAACTTCTATATGGCAATGCTCAAAGACGTCTATCACCCGCCGGTTGTGGAAGCCTTTAAGAAATATGTGATCGAGCAGGCGCAGAAAGAATGGGATTATAAAACGAGTTAAAAAAAGACCACCGTAAGGCGGTCTTTTTTCATAAATTATTTCTCATCCATAGTACGAAGTCTGTGAACCAGTTCTTCGCAGATTTCCAGTTCGTTCTTGCCGTCAGTTTCGATAATGATATCGGCTGCTGCCTCATATTTGGCGCGGCGTTTCTCCATCAGTTCTGCGATGAACGGAACGGTCTTGTTATTCTCGATCAGCGGACGGTCATGGTTGTCTTTGACACGGTCAAGAATTGTCTCTGGTTTCGCAGTAAGAAGGACAACACGTCCGTTCTTCTTCATCTCCACTACGTTACATTCTCTCATCGGAGTACCACCGCCACAGGAGATTACCACATTGCTGCGGGACTGCATCTCGATCAGCAGATTTGTCTCAAGGTCACGGAAATACTGCTCTCCGTATGTCTCAAAAATATCAGAAATACTCATTCCCTGTCTCTCTGCAATGATCTGATCCATCTCTACGACATCCATGGCAAATACGTTCTTAAGGAAATCAGAAATTGTAGATTTTCCTGCGCCCATGAAACCGATAAGTACAATATTGTAGTTGAAAAGCTTTCTTGCCTGAATACGTTTACTGTTGGTGCGGATGCAGTCAAATACATCTGCTACCTCATCTTTGTGACGTCTGCCTTCCATTCTGTTCTCAAGCCATTCTTTCTGCTTTGCTTCCTGCTCCGGCTGTAAGATCTGAAGTCCGTTGGCTTCTTTATATCCCATGATGTCCTCTACAATTCTGTTTCGCATGATAAGCGCATCCAGAATGATCTCATCACACTGTCCAAGGCTCTCTCTGAGTATTTCTAACTGATTCATATCTCTTTCCTCTGTCTTTCCTTCAACAGCTCCGGACAGGTTACACTTTCGGAACTGCTGTAAAATATTCACGAACGGCAATCAATCAACTAATACCATAAATGAATCAATGCCGACTGTTAAAAATTATTATAGCAACATTACTTTTATATAGCAACCCTTTAAATCATTAAATTGATTCATCGAACTGATAGTTTGTTACTATGATTCCACCAGACAATTCTATTACTAAACAAGTCACTCCTGTCACCTCATAGCATTTTCTCAGTGAAAAAAGTCATGAAATACTTTCTGTGTGTACCATCGAAAACTTATCTTTTCCACAGATTTCTCCGCATAAACCGGATAAGAAGCAATCAGTTTTCCATCCAGATAATAGGCAATCCTTCCCAGTTTTTCCCCTTTTAATACCGGTGCCTCCACACTCTCCGGCAGTTCTGTCCGGCACGTCACTGCCTCTCCCTGTTTCATCAGAACTTCCTTCTCCTTATCTTCCGCAGTAATCGTACACTTTCCTCTCAGATAAACCTGCTCTCCGATCTTCTGGTTTCCTTCCACTCCTTCTTCCACCAGAATCCTCTCCGTCTGCGGTTCCTTCCAGCAGGTCTTATAATCATAATTCCCCGCACCATAATTCAACAGCAATGTGGTATCGCTCCACTTATACGTCTTATGATTCGGCCATCCACATCCCAGAAGACTGACGATAAATGTCTTTCCATCCTTCTCCCAGGCACATACATAACAGTATCCCGCCTGAGAAGTATAGCCCGTTTTTCCCGCAAGAACCCCGTCCATCATATCCAGAAGCGCATTGGCATTATGAACTGAAAAACTCCGCTTCCCTGTCAGCTCCGAAAACGTATAGTCTCTCGTCTGCGCAATATGCAGAAATGTTTTATTCCGAATCGCATAACGCATAATCAACGCCAGATCCCTCGCAGTCGTATGATGTGTCCCCGTACTGTCCGTTGCATCCAGCCCGTTCGGTGTAATAAAATACGTATCCGTACACCCGATCTGCTTCGCCTTACGGTTCAGCATCCGCGCAAACCCTTCCACAGAACCACCACAATGCTCCGCGATCGCGACCGCCGTATCATTATGACTTTTCAGCATCAGCGAATATAATAAATCCTCCAGATAATACTGCTCCCCCGGCTGGATCCCAAGCTTTACCTCCGGCTGAGATGCCGCATTCTTCGAGACCTGCACATAATCATCCCCGGGCGAACTCTCCAACGCCACAATACAGGTCAGCACCTTCGTTGTACTCGCATTCGCCCTGGCAGCCTCCCCATCTTTCTCATAAAGCACCCTGCCGGAATCCCCGTCCATCAACACAGCCGACAGCGAATACAGTCTTTCCGCTTCCACAGACGTAGGGATCATATCCACAACCTGCGGAATCTTCTGCCCCATTTTCTGTAAGCCCTGCCCCAGTCTCCCCGGCTCCTGCACTGCATTATCCAACACCCTCACACTCTCCGGTACTTCCCGCACTGCTTCTCCCCATACCACAGCACAGATCTGCGTAAACAAAAATACCGCCGTCAGGGTACTGACAGCGGCAATATGTCTTATTTTCATACTCCACCTCACAGGCACCAGATTTTTTACATTCCATATGTCCTATAAAATAATCTATGCCTGCATGTCCGAAATATGTCTGTTACTCAATCAGATCAAAGCATTCTCCTCGCTCCTTGCCTGATTCGGTTAAAATTAACCATTATAAGTTCTGTTCCATCTGGCACTCAGACGGTAGCTTCCTTCTCTCAAAGTATACAGCTCCTTCAGATACTCCACAGTTTCCGGAATCGCATCTTCATAAAGTTCCTTCAGCTTTGGCATCGGCTTCTCTGCTTCAGCAACCGGCCCCTCCGTCATAAAATGCTCAATCATAGAGCCTATGGACTTTCCACCAAAACTGAGACATTTTCCCACAATTCTTCTCTTCCTTCCATGGTCATCGCACACCATAAAATTCGTAAGAAACTTCATCATCTTCAGAGAAATAAAAATATTCCCCGTACGCACCAGCGGAATCGCCCTGTGGATTATTCTGGCATATTTCATCTTCGGCAAGATCCCACAGGCAGGATAATAATGATCCGGATCTTTTCCCGTCTCTTCCATAAGAACACGATCAAACTCCTTCTCCAGCACAATATGCGGCACCACACCCTCATCTGCCATCTGATTCACATAAGAATGACACGCAGAATCCAGCATATAATGACATCCAAAACCAAGAAGATATACAAGAAGAGCCTCATCCTTATTCCGTCTGACCTGGTGCATTCCCTCTTCAAAAAACGCCTTCGCCTTCTCTTTATGCATCTGCACTCCGAACTGAGAAACCGGATTCTTGGACACCATATAGTAAAACAGAATATCCGGCCCATGCAGCCCGATCCTGTAAAGCTCCCCATGTCTGCGGATCACAGCCTTCATATCCGCCGGCAGTCTCCTGTATACCTCTTTTCCAAATAAATCATGTGCATATGTGGTTGGCATAACTCACTTTCTCCTTCCTGTACATCCTTCCGTCTCATCATAACAGCAATTACCCAAAACACGATAACTATAGCGATCCTCTCACGCATTTCCATAACAATTCCAAAACCAAAGGATACTCCACCTGCAAAGTCGTCTACATTTTGTTATACATCCAGTTTAAGCTGAATCTCTTCCTCTGCCTCAGCCTTAAAATCTTCCATCTGAACCGGATCAGGCACCGGCAGTTCATCCAGATCCTGAACGCCAAAGCACCTCAGAAATTCCTCCGTCGTCCCAAACAAGATCGGACGCCCCGGTGCATCCAGCCTTCCCAGCTCCCGGATCAGGCTGTACTCCACCAGCTTATTAATGGCATGGTCACATTTCACCCCACGGATTTTCTCAATCTCCGCCTTCGTCACAGGCTGCTTATAGGCAATGATCGAAAGCGTCTCCAGCATAACATCCGTAAGCACAGGCTTCTGCGGATGCAGGGCAATATTGACCAGATATTCATAATACTTCTTTTTCGTACACATCTGAAAAGAATGTTCCAGCTCAATGATCTGAATTCCTCTGTTCTCTTCCTGATAACGATCCATCATATTATGGAGCATCTTCTCTGTTGTACTCTCATCCACACCAATCGCCTTCGCAATCTGCGACAATTCCACAGAATCTCCCATGGCAAAAAGAATGGCTTCTATCGCTGCTTCTGTCTCCTTAATCTTCACTCGTCATTCCTGCCCTTTCCTCTTTCTTCTTATCCTGCTGTTTCACATCCGATACAGTGTCACCGCAAAACCCGGCTCCCGCCATACACCAGGCACTGTTTATCCTTCCTCTGCAAACTCTGTCAGATTCTTCCAGCTTTCCGGATCTGTCTGCACCTCAATTGAAATATCATCAAACAACTCCTCCTGCTGCACATGAATATGACCCATTTTCATCAACTCCAGAATCGACAGAAACGTAACGATCACCTGCACCTTCGAACACTGGCGCTCCAGAAGATTCCTGAAACTAAACTTCCTGTGCTCTCTCGCAAACTCCCGGACCTCCAGCATCTTATCCGACAGACTGACCTCCTCCTTCTCAATCGTACCAAATTTACTTCGGATCGGGTCAATCTTATCCTCCTGCCTCCGAATCACAGATTTATAGATCGCATTCAGCTTCTCCAGCGTCATCCCCACCAGCAGTTCCCGCGGGTCCACAGGCTCCTTGTACTGCGAAACCTCCTCCGGAATCGTTGCCTCCTTAAAAAACACATTGGCAGCCTCATCCATCTTATCCTTCAGTTCATAAGACATAAATTTATACATCTTATATTCCAGAAGCTTCTCCACCAGTTCCGCTCTCGGGTCCTCTTCCTCGCCTTCCTCATTAACTTCCTTCGGAAGAAGCATCCTGCACTTGATATCCAGAAGCGTAGCCGCCATAACCATAAACTCACTCATGATCCCCAGGTCTTCCCGCTCCATGGCATGAATATATTCCATATACTGATCCGTAATCTCCACGATCGGAATATCATAAATATCTATTTTATTTTTCTCAATCAGATGCAACAACAGATCCAAAGGACCCTCAAACACTCCCAGCTTTACCGGAATACCCATAGTGCCGTACTTTCCCTTTCAAATATATTTCATGTTACCGCCTGACATCTACGATCAGCAACTCCCTTGGATTATGAATCCTTACAGGAATCGTATGTTCTCCAATCCCTGCACTCACCAGCATATGCTGATTTCCCTTGTGAAAATCCCCACAGCAAAACGCCGGAAATGGCTGCAGCTGCGGAGAAAGCAAACCTCTGCGCCTGCCAAACCTTACAATCCCTCCATGATAATGACCACTCAGAATCAGATCCGCACCCCAGTCAAAATAAGTATTTCCATACTTTGGACTATGTGCCAGCAGAACATTCAGCGAATCCCCCTCCGGCTCCCCGATCAGCTCCCGAACTTCTTCTATATGAAGCTTCGGAGAAAATGGCTTCTTATAATAAATCAAAGGAATTTCCAGCCCGTGAACAACCACACGGTTTTTCCCAATCCACAGTTCACCGGACTCATTATGCAGCATATGAACTCCTGCTGCTCTCAATTCCCTCTCATATTCCTGATAATCCTCTGCCATTTCATTCTCTTCGGGATTACTTCTGTACACCTTATACTCATGATTTCCCAGCACATAATAAACCGGATACTGCCGGACAAACTGTTTCAAAAGAAATGCCGCCGTTTCCATAGTCTTACGATCATTCCTCACGATCAAATCCCCTGCAACAAGGATCCCATCCGGTCTATATTTATCAATCGCCTCAATAAGTCTTTTATTATCAGGACCAAACTCCACACCGTGAAGATCCGCCAGTACTGCAAATCTGACTCCTCTGGCATCCTTTATTTTATCTGAATGAACCGTATAATGTACAGTTTTGAATCTTTTCATGCATTTTTCCCTTATTCATTATTTATTATTACCAGTCAGTACACATCACATTATCAGACAAATAAAAGTATCCGCTTCACCACGCAACTCAACTTTTATTTTCCAAATCCACAATTTGGGAAGGTACAGACATCACAGTTCAGACAGAGTCCGCCCTCTCCCAGATGATTAATCTCATCTGCTGTAATCTCATCATCTGCCATCAGTCTCGGAAGAAGCAGGTCAAAAATCGTACTCTTCGCATACATAACACATCCTGGCAGTCCAAGGATTGGAATCTGCTTTCCATCTTTCTCATAATAAGAAACCAGCATCATCGCTCCCGGAAGAACCGGTGCACCATAAGAAACAATTCTCGTTCCTGTGGCCTTGATCGCTCCCGGCGTTCTGTCGTCAGGGTCCACACTCATACCACCACTGCATACAACCACATCAGCACCATCCTCAATAAACTTCAGGATATCCGCGGTGATCTGCTCCATATCATCTCCCGGCATCGTCTGTCCCAGAATCTCAGACGGAAATCTGGCAAATTTATCCTTCAGCACAGGAGTAAATGTATCCTTAATCAATCCCTTCTGCACTTCACTTCCGGTCGTCACGATACCCACCTTTTTCTTCTTATAAGGAAGAATAGAGAAAATCGGCTGATCTCCTGCCACCTCTCTGGCACGATCCATCTTTTCCTTCTCAATTACCAGAGGAATAATTCTGGTACCTGCCAGCTTATCCCCCTTCTTCACCGGAAAATCTCCATGACGTGAGGCGATCATCATTTCACCCAGAGAATTCACTGCCACAAGCACATCCCTGCGAATCTTCAGAACACCATCAATATCTGCGATCAGTTCAATCTTTCCCTCTTTAATATCAGAACCATGCATGGCATCAGAATCTCCGGCACAGATCTCATAAAGAATCTCTGCACCTTCATTTTCATGAAGAATCCCTTCCTTCTTCTCCCATACATATAAATGTTCCTTTCCTACTGAAAGTAACAGCGGAATATCTTCTTCTCTTATCACATGCCCTTTTTTAAAAAGAACTCCCTTTTTTACATCCTTGATAATCTGTGTAATATCATGACACAGAACCTGTCCTACTGCGTCCTCTGTGCGTATTTCCTTCATAGTAAATACCTTCCTTTATCTGTTTTTATTTTTATTGCCCTCAATACCCATTTGGGTTTTATTATACAACCAACCGGTATCTTTTGTCAAAAATTATAAGAAAAGGCCAAAATTTTTTTCCAAAAAATGTGAGCGCAAAAAGGACATTACAACTTTCAGTATCAGCTCAGAAACATATTTTATTTTGTGTGCATTTGCAGGGGTCTTAGATATTCTTAGACCCCGAAACCGCACACAAAATAAAATATGTTTCTGAGCGTCCCTCGTACTCTTATTTACAAACTCTCTACTATATCCTTAAGACAGTCCAGATACGTCACTTTCCCCACACTTCTCGCATAAAGAACCCGCACTCTCCCAAGTTCCTTCCCATCAGCCGAATAAATCATCTCCCCCGCCTGACTCCCCTCCTCCACCGGTGCCTCCACTTCCCGGTGAATCCTCAGCTTCTTCTCCACCTTCCCAATATTCCCCCCACTCACATCCAGATACCGAAACTGCTCCTCATAAACCAGCGAAACTGCTTTCTCCTTCCCCCTCTTCACCGGAACCTCCGGCAATTCCTGCATCCTCTCATCTATGTAAAGACTGCACCTCGAAAACCCATAATTCAGCATCGCCGCCGCATCCTTAAACCGCACCTTATAATCCGGTGCCGCCATCACCACCGCGATCAGCGTAATCCCATTCCTCTGCGCCACCGCACTGAGACAATACTTCGCCAGACTGGTACTCCCCGTCTTAAGCCCCACGCACCCCTCATAACTGCGCAGCAGCTTATTCGTATTCGTCAGCCCAAACTCCTTGCTCCCCTGCCTGGTCACATGCGTAATATTCTCCATCCAGATTGACGAATACTCCAAAATCTTCGGATACTTCGTGATCAGCTCCCGGCTCATGATCGCAATATCCTCCGCTGTCGTATAATGATTTGCAGAATCCGTCAGCCCACAGCAGTCCTCAAAATTCGTATTCTTCATTCCAAGCCCCGCTGCCCGCTCATTCATATGCCGCACAAACTCCTGCTCACTCCCGCAGATATGCTCAGCCATCGCCACACTCGCATCATTCCCCGAAGCAACCACAATACACTTGATCATCGTCTCAACCGTCTGCGTCTCTCCCTCTTCCAGAAAAACCTGCGAACCGCCCATAGATTTCGCATAGGCACTGGTTATGACGGTATCATCCATCTTCAGACTTCCCTTTTCCAGCGCGTCAAAAATCAGAATCAAAGTCATAATCTTCGTAATGCTCGCCGGACTCCGCCTGGTATCCTTATCCTTCCCAAAAATCACCGTCCCTGTCTGAGCCTCCATCAACACCCCGGAAGGTGCCTGAATCAGATCTGCATTTCCTGTCTGCTGGCTTTCCTCCTCCTGTACAGCTTCATTTCCAGAATCACTCTGCGCCCCGACCGTCCTGACTGTTAACGGCATCAGAAATATCATAACCACCATTACCCAAACACATATCAATGAAATCCACTTTTTTGCCATCTTTCCCACTCCGGCAGATATATTCTACTCTATTATAAAAGCATCTTTAAAAAAATATGCCTGCATCTCCGGTTACTGAAAGATAATCTGCAAATACAGTCTTCCTGTTTTTCTCATTTTGATCACATAAAAATAGATGTAATGTACACCTCTTCTCATCAATACATTACATCTACCCTTAACATTCTGCCTATATTTAATTCTGCCTGCATTTATATTCTATCTGTATTTATATTCTGCCCGCATTTATATCCTGCCTACAGCATCGGTGCAAACACCCTGAAAATATTCTGCATCATCCGCACCCCAAGACTCCTGTTCAGACAGAAATCCAGGTCAACCTGATGACAATACTCCATTGTCTGCACAAAATCATCCTTGATATCCTGGATCACCCGGTTCTTATAAATCCACACACCATCCTCAAAATGCAGATACAGACTCCTGTAATCCAGATTGATCGTACCGACCACTCCGATCTCATCATCACACACAAACGACTTCGCATGCAGAAATCCCGGCTGATACTCATAAACCTTTACCCCGGCTTCCAGCAGCTGCTTATAATAAGACTGTGTCAGAAGAAACACCAGCTTCTTATCTGGAATCCCCGGCGTCATAATCCGCACATCCACGCCACTCTTGGCAGCCAGACACAACGCTGTCATCATCTCATTATCAATGATCAGATAAGGCGTACAGATATAAACATAATCCTTTGCTTTATTTATGATATTCAGATAAACATCCTCACCGACGATTTCTTCATCCAGCGGAGTATCACAAAACGGCTGAATAAATCCATCACTTTCAAATTCTTCTCCATGATATCTGTGAGGAAAATAAGTCTCATAATCAATACTTTCATCTGACCGGCTCACCACCGCCCACATATGAAGAAACATAGCAGTCATATTCCAGACCGCCTCACCTTTAAGCATCACGGCTGTATCTTTCCAGTGCCCGAAGCGCTCCTTCTGATTAATATATTCATCCGCCAGATTGATCCCACCGGTAAATCCAACCCAGCCATCTATAATACACAGCTTCCTGTGATCACGGTTATTCTGGATGATATTCAGCAATGGCCGGAACGGATTAAACACCTGACAGGCAATCCCCTTCTTTCGAAGTTCTTCATAATACTTATGAGGCAGAGTCGTCAGACATCCAAAACCATCATAGATCAGCCGGACATCCACTCCCTCAGCAGCCTTTTTCCCAAGAATATGCAGAATCGTCTGCCACATTATACCGTCATTGATAATAAAATATTCAATAAAAATATATTTCTTCGCCTGTTTCAGCTCCCGCACCAGCACCGGAAACATATCATCTCCAACCTGAAAATACTCCGCTGTCGTATTCTCATGAACCGGAAATCTGGAAATATCCGAAATATACCTGGACTGATTTGCCGCTGACGGGTCCATCTTTTCCAGCCTCTCTCTTGTCTCAGGCCGGACTTGCAGATAGTCCCTGCTTTCCTCAATCCTCTGTTCAAAATGCTGCTGCATGATCGCAGCAATTCTGGAACGTCCGAATACAAGATACAAAACCACTCCAAGGATCGGCAGAACCAGGATCAGAATCGTCCAGGCCAGCTTGTACGATGGATTTATTTCTTTATTCAGAATCCATAATACGATCACAATTCCTACAAGCTTAAGCAGTACGTCCACATACTTTGAAAAAGTTGCCAGACGCATTACCATCATCATGATCCATCCAAACTGGACAAGAATGGCAACTGCTACATAAAATATCCTGTTAAAGAGCAGCTTGGCGATCTTCTTTAACAGTAACAGGATCCAGTTTTTCTTTTCTTTCAGTTTTTTGTTGTTCTCTGGTTTCAAGATTACTTCCTTCCCCTGATTTTCTCTAAAATTTTTCCGTATAGTTTTTTCTTTATGAATCTTTCTTTATGAATTTTTCCCTATAAAATTTTCCTTATAAAATTTCCCTTATAAAATTTTCCCTATTATGATAAAAATCCCTGACAGACTGCCAGGGATTTTTGCGCACAATTAATTATATTTACGTTTTCTTGCGGCTTCAGATTTCTTTTTACGACGAACGCTTGGTTTCTCGTAATGCTCTCTTTTGCGGATTTCCTGCTGGATTCCTGCTTTTGCACAGCTTCTCTTGAATCTGCGAAGAGCGCTATCTAAAGTCTCGTTCTCTTTTACGATTACGTTTGACATAGACTCACACCTAACCTCCCTCCAGTTGTAGATTGTGCTAAAATACAACTGTCTGGGTATTTTTCTTGCACAAGTGATATTATATATCATTGCCGGTAGATTCGTCAACATCTTTTTGGTTAATTTTGCAAAAAAATTCATTTTTGCTAACCCTTATAATATCAGAACTTTTCCTTTGATATTTCTGGATATTTTAACCAAAATCCTATTTTAACTGACCTTCCAGGATTCCTGCTGCTGCATCTACAGCTTCCTGAGCCTTGGCAGGGTTCTTTCCGCCGGCCTGAGCCATGTTCGGACGTCCGCCGCCGCCACCGCCTACGATAGCTGCTACTGCTTTGATCAGGTTACCTGCGTGGGCACCTGCTTTCTGTGCTGCGTCAGTAGCCATTGCAAGAAGGTTTACTTTTTCACCGTTTACTGCTGCCAGAAGGACAACACCTTCACCAAGTTTGCCTTTCAGCTGGTCGCCAAGGTCACGAAGTCCGTTCATATCAACTCCGTCCACTTTTGCAGCAAGGAGTTTCACACCTTTGACTTCTACAACTTTATCCATAACATCTCCCAGAGCACCCTGAGCCAGTTTGCTCTTTAAGGATTCGTTCTCACTGGAAAGTGCTTTTACCTCTCCCTGAAGATGTCCGATCTTCTCTACGATCTCTGCAGGATTTGCTTTCAGTGCTTTGGCTGCTTCGCGAAGCAGTTCTTCCTGTTTCTTGTAGTATTCCAGAACTCCGTTGCCTGTCAGAGCCTCGATACGGCGAACGCCTGCTGCAATACCGGATTCAGAAACAATCTTGAACAGCATAATGTTGCTTGTGTTCGCTACATGAGTACCACCGCAGAGTTCTTTGGAGAAATCACCCATGGATACCACACGTACCTTCTGGTCATATTTTTCTCCGAACAGAGCCATTGCTCCGGATTTCTTAGCTTCTTCCACATCCATAACATCTGTGCGGACTTCAAGTCCGGCCTGGATTTCTTTGTTTACAAGTGCTTCTACCTGTGCGATCTCATCAGCTGTCATAGCCTGGAAATGAGCGAAGTCGAAACGAAGTCTGTCCGGTGTTACCAGAGAACCTTTCTGTTCTACATGGCTTCCAAGTACTGTCTTTAATGCTTTCTGAAGAAGATGTGTTGCACTGTGGTTCTTCTCAGTATCTCTTCTTGCAGCTTCATCCACTTTCAGGGAAACAGTTTCGCCTGTGGAGATCATGCCGGATTCCATATGACCAACATGACCAAATTTGCCGCCACGAAGCTTGATGGTGTCTTCTACTACGAACTTACCGTTTGCAGTTTCGATCACACCTGTGTCACCAACCTGTCCACCCATAGTTGCATAGAATGGAGTCTGCTCTGTAAAGACAGTTCCTTTCTGGCCTTCCATCAGGGAGTTTACGATCTCTGTTTCTGTTGTAAGGACTGTTACTTTGGAATCAAATGTAAGATGATCGTATCCTACGAATTCTGTTGTAACGTTTACATCGATATCATCATATACAGTTGCATCAGCACCCATATAGTTGGTCACTTCACGGGCAGAACGTGCTTTGTTTCTCTGCTCTTCCATACATTTCTGGAAGCCAGCTTCATCGATATCATATCCTTTTTCCTCAAGGATCTCTTTTGTAAGATCCATCGGGAATCCATAAGTATCATATAATTTGAATGCATTTTCGCCGGAAAGTGTTTTCTCTCCTGCTGCTTTCATCTCATCTTCCATCTCTCCAAGGATACGGAGACCCTGGTCAATGGTCTTGTTGAACTGGTTTTCTTCGTTTGTGAGAACTTTAAAGATAAATTCTTTCTTCTCTTCCAGCTCTGGATATCCTGCTTTGGAACCATTGATCACTTCTTCACTTAATTTTGCAAGGAAGGCGCCTTCGATGCCAAGAAGACGTCCGTGACGTGCTGCACGACGGATCAGACGGCGGAGTACATATCCACGGCCTTCGTTTGTAGGCATGATACCGTCGGAGATCATAAATGTTGCAGAACGGATGTGGTCTGTGATCAGACGGATGGATACGTCATCGTTGTAGTTTTTCTCATATTCTTTTCCGGAAATCTTGCATACCAGGTTACGCAGTGCACAGATGGTATCTACGTCAAAGATAGAGTCTACGTCCTGAACAACAACTGCCAGACGTTCCAGACCCATACCTGTATCGATATTCTTCTGTTTCAGTGTTGTGTAGTTTCCGTTACCGTCGTTCTCAAACTGGGTAAATACGTTGTTCCATACTTCCATGTAACGGTCGCAGTCACATCCTACGGTACAGCCAGGTTTGCCGCAGCCGTATTTCTCTCCACGGTCATAGTAGATCTCTGAACATGGACCACATGGGCCAGCGCCGTGTTCCCAGAAGTTGTCTTCTTTTCCGAAACGGAAAATTCTCTCGGCCGGGATTCCGATCTCTTTGTTCCAGATGTCAAATGCTTCGTCATCTTCCAGGTATACAGAAGGATAAAGACGGTTTGCATCCAGTCCTACTACTTCTGTCAGGAATTCCCAGGACCAGTGGATGGCTTCTGTCTTGAAATAGTCACCAAAGGAGAAGTTACCAAGCATCTCAAAGAATGTACCGTGACGTGCAGTTTTACCTACATTCTCGATATCACCTGTACGAATACATTTCTGGCAGGTACTTACTCTTGTTCTCGGCGGGATTTCAGCACCTGTAAAATATGGTTTCAGCGGAGCCATACCTGCATTGATCAGCAGAAGACTCTTATCTCCCTGTGGTACCAGGGAAAAGCTTTTCATTACCAGATGTCCTTTGCTCTCCATGAAGTCCAGGAACATCTGACGAAGTTCGTTTACTCCGTATTTCTTCATAATCTTTTCCTCCATTATTTAACAACAACTTTGTTGAATTTCTTTTTACCTTTTTTCAGCACTACTCCATCACCCGTGAGTGCATCTTTGGCAACTGCATATTTCACATCTGTAATCTTCTCACCATCGATGGAAACACCACCCTGCTCAATGGCACGGCGTCCCTCGGAACGAGTCGGAACCATTCCGGCTTTTACAAGCATGGAAATCAGGTCGATGGTTCCTTCTTCTGAGAAGTCTTCATCTGCAAGCTCAGTAGTCGGCATATGAGCTGTGTCAGCGTCGCCTGCGAAAAGTGCTCTTGCACCTTCCTGTGCTTTCTTTGCTTCCTCTTCGCCGTGAACCAGATTTGTCAGTTCGTATGCAAGGATTTCTTTCGCTTTGTTTAACTGGCTTCCTTCCCATTTTGCCATCTCATCGATTTCTTCTAATGGAAGGAAGGTGAGGAGACGCATACATTTGATAACATCTGCATCATCCACGTTTCTCCAGTACTGGTAGAAATCGAATGGGGAAGTTTTCTCCGGATCAAGCCATACAGCACCGGACTGAGTTTTACCCATCTTCTTGCCTTCGGAGTTCAGAAGCAGTGTGATGGTCATTGCATAGGCATCTTTGCCAAGTTTACGACGGATCAGTTCTGTACCGCCAAGCATGTTAGCCCACTGGTCATCACCGCCAAACTGCATGGTACAGCCGTATTTCTGATACAGCATGTAGAAGTCGTAGCTCTGCATGATCATGTAGTTAAATTCCAGGAATGTAAGTCCACGCTCCATACGCTGTTTGTAGCACTCATGAGAGAGCATACGGTTTACGGAGAAATGTGGTCCAACATCACGAAGTACCTCTACGTAGTTTAAGTTCATCAGCCAGTCAGCATTGTTTACCATTAATGCCTTGCCGTCTGAGAAGTCGATGAAACGTTCCATCTGTTTCTTGAAGCAGTCAATGTTGTGCTGGATGGTTTCTACTGTCATCATCTTACGCATATCAGATCTTCCGGACGGGTCACCGATCATACCGGTTCCGCCGCCTAATAATGCGATCGGTTTATTTCCTGCCATCTGCAGACGTTTCATCAGGCAGAGTGCCATGAAATGTCCAACATGAAGGCTGTCTGCGGTCGGGTCAAAGCCAATGTAAAATGTGGCTTTTCCATTATTTACCATTTCTTTGATCTCTTCTTCGTCTGTTACCTGGGCAATCAGACCACGGGCTTTCAGCTCGTCCCAAACTGTCATTGTTTTTTCCTCCTCGTGATAAATAAATTCTGCACAGAAGACCTGCCTGTTGATGCATCTTCCCTCTGTTCAGAACTTTTATAATAAAAACCCGGTTCCTGTCCGTTTAGGACGAGAACCGGGTCCCGCGTTACCACCTAAATTCGCAGAAAACTCACATTCTCTGCCTCTATAAGTAACCATGGATGTTGTTATTGTATCTCCTGTTACTTAAGCATGTTAACGGATGCCATTCCGCTGCAGCCTACTTGCCGGTATGACTCCTGTCGATTTCCGCCAGACGAAATATTCTTCAGGAGAGGGGTTCGGTGCAGAGCTCCGGGAGGTATTCACATAAGTTTCCCATGCGCCTCTCACCTGCCGGCTGCTCTCTGTCTGCTTCCCTTATGTTACTCTTTCCCATCTGTGCTTTTCCTTATCTTATGGTTCCTCCGTAAATCTTACAGCAGGTACAGCGTTTTTATTTCCTGAAATTGCTGTAATTTTCTGTTTACAGATACCCTTATATATCTGAAAGTATACAAACACAGATTTTATTTGTCAAGGAATTTCCCTGACATTTCATTAACTTAAAGCGTCAACGTGTTACTAAAAACATGACAGCCAACTATATCTCTCTGCTGCTGTTTACAAAGAGTCTCTGTTAACCCACGATCCAGTCCACAAAAAATACATGATCCTGATACTGCTCATATTCCAGTTTACTGAAGTTGAGATGCTGGGCCTTAAACGCAGCCGGGGTCATGAAATATTTGTATTTAAAGTCTTTTGTCTTAAATCCGGTCAGAACTCTTTTTGTTCCTTTGGTCACATAATTATTAAATATTTTCATGGCTGCTTTAGCCGCCGCATAGGCATTGGTGCGGTCGGAAAAATGTCCGTTCAGTCGTTTCAGAAGGCTTCCGTCAGTGACTACTGCATACTGTGTAGGCTTTCCCTGATAAACCACATAACGGATTTCTGACGGAAATCCTTTACTGGTATCGATCGTACTGTTCAGGATGCAGAGAGCAACCGCCTCCATTCCGATCAATCCCTGGTTACCTGCCTCAGCATCGCATACTGATGCGAGAAGGTCCAGATCTGACACAGTTCCATCTGCAATTCCCGGATGCTGTAAAAACTGTTTTTCCATATAATAGTATTTCCCGTTTTTCGCATCATAGACCTTGACATAATTTCCGCTTTCCTGATAGATCGGCGTGGTTTCTGTCGCAACGCCATTGGAATCAAATTTATATGTTTTTCCGTCAACACTGGTTGTTGTGCTGACCAGCATCACTCCGGAACTGGTAAAATAATATTTTTTCCCATTGAGGGTCAGCCAGCCGGTTTTCATTTTTCCGTCGCCGGGAGCAAAATAGTACTTCTTTCCGGAAACTGTTCCAAAGCCTTTCTGATAGCGTACGCCTGACGTTTTGGAAAAATAGTAATAATCATTGTCTACTTTCCGAAGCCCGGTGTACATGATTCCGGTAGATACTTTAAAATACCGGTAGTTTCCGGAACTGCTTTTCACCCAGCCGGTACACATTCTTCCGTCACTTTGTCTGAAATAACGTTTCTGTTCTTTGTTATTCTGCAGCCAGCCCTTTGCCATCACTCCGGAATTTCTGTAGAAGTAATATTTATATCCCTTCTCATCTGTCAGCCATCCCCTGGTCAGAAGACCGGTCTGCGGATCAAAATAGCGTGTCTTTCCACTGGTATCGGTCAGAAAACCGGTCACCATATGTCCGTCACCGTTTGTAAAATACCGAATTGCTTTACCATCAGAATCTCTTGCCCAGCCTTTAAGCTGTACTCCTGTGTTTTTATCAAAATAATATTTCTTTCCGTTCAGTTCCAGCCACCCTTTCTGTTTGGAACCGTCTTTATTTATGTAATAGGATTTTCCGTTCAGGGTGATAAATCCTGTCTGCGTCGCAGCTGACACACTGATGCTTCCCAGCAGCAGAATGGCTGTCACGGAAAAAAACAGCAGTTTCAGTAAAAATTTTCTTTGTTTTTTCATTACCTGTTCCCCATTCTCTGTAATAAATATACCTGTTTCCGGTCATCTGGCAGTCTGTATCTGTATCTTTTCTTCTGTTATCCTGATATATTTATCGCAATTATTTTTAAATCATTACAAAATTGTTACATAATATATTATATAGAAATCTCATCTTATTGTCAACCTGGAAAATATGGCTAATCTTTTTCCTTTTTCAGGAGTCACACATTTTTGCAGTCCTCATATGATAGAGTGTAAAGAAAATCCGGAGGTTTCAAAACATGAGTGATTTAGCTGCTACAAATTGTGGATGTGGTGATGACAGAGGCGGCTGTGGATGCAATAACGGATGCGGTTGCGGCTGTGACAATGCCTGCAATAATGGCTGTAATAACGGATGTGGCGGATGGGGTCTTTCCTGTGGAAATAACTCCTGCTGCAATATTCTGTGGATCATCATCCTTCTGTGTCTGTGTGGCAACAACAGCTGGGGATGTGGCAATGGCTGCGGCAACGGTGACAGCTGCTGGATCATCATTGTTCTGCTCCTGCTGTGCGGCAACAATGGCTGTGGCTGCGGCTGCTGACAGTCGTTTTCGCTTTTTTGCTGAGCAGGGGATTTTTTCCCCTGCTTTTTGCAGTTGTTTTATCTGTTATCTTCGCCATTTCCGGCTTTTATTTTCTTCCCGTTTTCTGATTTTCAGCTTCTGTTTTTTATTTTCCTGCCGGTTTTTTGGCCTGCAGTAGTTTTTTTCTGTTTTTCTTTTATACATTCCAGATCTATTTCATAAAAGGCATTTCCTTCAATGATCAGTTTTTCTTTTCTTTCTGTTTCTGCGGCTTTTCTTTCTTTTCCGTTATCCACTTTCTTATCCACTTTCTTATTCACTTTCTTGTTCTCCATTTTTTTAAGTTCTGTAATTTATTATATGTCAGAACCGGATTCTCCGTCATATCCTGATAATAAAAATCATAGATTGGAAGGAAGGATTCCATGAATCAGGAATTTATTTCCCAGACCCCGCTGGACCAGATGGTCAGCAGTGACTACGGGCAGATGTTAAAGGCTTCCATTCCTTATCTTCCGCCAAAAAGCAGGCAGATTCTGTCTGTCTATGAAAAAGCCCTGGAGTTTATGAATACAGTTTCTTTTTTCGGGAACTGTGGCGGAAATGATGAATTATGTGCCATGAGCATGCCTGTCAGAGATCCCATGGAGATGTTAAATGAAATCCGTGGTTTCTGTTATGGGCGCAGCAGGGAACGGTTAGATCAGATCGTAAATATGATGGCCATGGTTCAGATGCTGCAGATCATGAACCAGCCGGATAACAGTCAGAAGGAGGAATTGCATGAGTGATGACTGGCGAAACAACCCCAGGCTGGCAGGTATGGATCAGTCCAAACTGGATATGCTTCAGAACCTGGCACAACAGGGAAGTACAAAAGGTATCAATGACATGTTACCGTTTCTGATGGGTGCAGCCGCACAGGGAAAAAAGGGGGGATTAAAATTTAATGCCAATGAAATTTCCACGATCATCGAGGTGTTAAAGATGGGAAAATCGCCGGAAGAAATCCAGCGGCTTGATAGAATCGTGAATCTGATGAAAATGATCCATTGAGAGTTATCTGGTTTGCTTAACTAAAAAACTCCGGGAGGATTATGATTCCGTTCTGCTGTTGTGTTTCCAGCTTTGTCTCTCATTTCCTCCCGGTGATAAAAAATTCGTATTCTATGTTTTCTTTTGTGTTTTTTATGTCTTCTGATATTTTCTCTGATATCTTTTTACAGATTTTTTATCTGCATTCTAGCAGGCAGTCACGGATAAAGGTCAGTGCCTGTGCAACTGCCTGTCCTCTGATCCTGCTGCGGTTTCCGGTGAAGTGGTATTCCCGTGTGACGGTTTTGCCCTTGCAGCAGCATCCCATAAATACGGTTCCTACCGGTGTTTCTTCGGTTCCGCCACCCGGGCCTGCCAGACCTGTGACAGAGAGACAGATGTCTGTTCCTGCTGCCTTACAGCCGCCCTTTGCCATTTCTTTTGCGCATTTGGCAGAAACTGCACCTACGGTATTTAAAGTGCTTTTTTTCACTCCAAGGCATTTTCTCTTTGCCGGATTGGTATAGGTAACATAGCCACATTTAAGAACTTCGGAAGCTCCTGACACATTTACGATACGGGCCGCTACAGCACCACCTGTACAGGATTCCGCCAGTGACAGAGTCATATCTTTTTTCTTCAGCATCTCCACGACTGCTTCTTCCAGAGTGGTGCTTTCTTTTGTGGCAAAGATATTGTCTCCAAACCGTTCTTTCAATTCATGGACGATCGGTTTGATCATTTTTTTGCAGGTTTTCTCGTCTTCTGCTTTGGCTGTGATGCGAAGATGGACTTCTCCGGTTTTGGCGTACGGTGCGATGGTCGGATTGGTCTGTTTTCCGATGAGATCCTGAATCTCTTCTGCCACCTGGCTTTCTCCGATCCCGCAGATTTTTACCATACGGGAGTAAATGATCTCCGGCTGTTTTTTGCGCAGATACGGATAAACGGATTCCTCGAACATCGGAATCATCTCATTCGGAGGCCCCGGAAGGAGGATTGCTGTCTTACCGTTCTTCTCCATGATGAGTCCGGGTGCTGTACCGTTATGATTATCCAGAACCATGGAGCCTTCCGGTACCATGGTCTGTTTGTAATTATTTCTGGTAATACGGCGCTGTGGATTGTTTTTTTCATATTCGCGGAGATAATCTTCCATGAGTTCTTTGGTATGCTCATCTTCCACAAGAGAAAATCCCATTACTTCTGCTGTGATCTCTTTGGTCAGATCATCTTCTGTAGGTCCGAGTCCTCCGGTGAGAATGATCACATCAGAACGGTCCAGCGCGGTTCTGATCACCATTTTCATTCTCTCAGGGTTGTCACCTACCACAGACTGATAGTAGACTGCCAGTCCAAGCTGTGCGCACTTTTCAGATAAGTATGCACTGTTTGTGTTTACGATATTTCCAAGTAAGATTTCTGTACCTACGGAAATCAGTTCTGTAATCATTTTTTTCGCCCCTTTTATAGTGCCTTTTGTTGGCTGTGGTTTTTATCTGATCATTCATGCATAGAAAAAATATTTTTGTTCTGCTTTTATCAGTTCTGCATGGACAGGACACTTTTATTCTGCCAGATATACGTGATCAGTGAGATAATGGTCAGTGCTACGGAGAGCCAGATGAAAATCTGCTCTAAGATGTCAAATGCGCCGCCAAGATCGATCAGGAGTAAGATGATCATGATCATCTGGGAAACGGTTTTGAACTTGCCCCAGTAGTTGGCTGCGATCACAATTCCGTTCTCTGCTGCGATCAGTCTGAATCCACTGATGATAAATTCACGGCCGATAATGATGATCACGATCCATGCCGGAAGTTTGTCCAGTTCAATAAAACAGATCATTGCAGAGCAGACCAGAAGTTTGTCTGCCAGCGGGTCCATAAATTTACCAAAGTTTGTTACCAGATTATATTTTCTGGCGATTTTTCCATCAAACCAGTCTGTGACACTGGCTGCCACAAAAATAACAAGGGAAATGTAGCGGTTTGCGTCACCGCCCCATCCTGTAAGCATAAATAATACCAGAAACGGTACCATGATCATTCTGGCTACTGTCAGTTTATTCGGTGTATTCATCTGCCAACTCTCCTATCAGATCATATTCCAGTGCGCCGGTTACGCGTACCTTTGCAAAGTCTCCTGTCATCAGAAGTTCTCCTGTCTGTACGAAGATATAGCCGTCAACCTTCGGTGCATCTCCGTAGGTTCTTCCAATATAAGCACTTTCGTCTGCCACTTTTCCTTCGATCATGACCATCAGTTCCTGCCCGATGCGGTCAGTTCCTTTGTCATAGGAAATTTCCTGCTGAAGTTCCATGATCTCGTCTCTGCGGTCTTCTTTTACTTCTTCCGGAACCTGATCCGGCATGGTGGCAGCCGGGGTGTCTTCTTCCGGTGAATAAGTAAATACGCCCAGACGGTCAAATTCCATCTCATCTACAAATTCCATCAGTTCTTCGTGATCTTCCTGTGTTTCTCCCGGGAAACCGGTGATCAGTGTGGTACGCAGAACGATGTCCGGGATTTCCTCGCGGAGTTTGTTTACAATGGCAACCAGCTCTGCTTTTGTTGTTCTTCTGCCCATTCTCTTTAAGATGCGGTCGCTTGCATGCTGGATCGGAAGGTCCAGATAATGGCAGATTTTCTTTTCTTCTTTCATGGTCTGGATCAGTTCATCGTAAATTTCCTCCGGATAGCAGTAAAGGACACGAATCCAGCGGATTCCTTTGATCCTGCATAATTCTTTTAAGAGAACGTGAAGGGATTTTTTACCGTAGATATCGGTTCCGTATACTGTGGTTTCCTGTGCAACGAGAATGAGTTCTTTGACACCCTGCTCTGCCATTTCCTGTGCCTGTTCCAGCAGACGTTCCATCGGGACGCTTCGGAATCTGCCGCGGAGTTTCGGGATGATGCAGTAGGTACAGTGTTTGTCACAGCCTTCTGCGATCTTGAGGTATCCGAAATGACCGCCTGTTGTGAGGACTCTTTTGCCAAGTTTCTCCGGAAGGTAATCGATGTCTTTAAATTCCTGGAAATGCTTTCCTTCCATCGCTTCATTGACTGCTTTGAGAATATCGCCGTAGGAGGTGGTTCCAAGAACTGCATCTACTTCCGGGACTTCGTCAATGATTTCGTTTTTGTAGCGCTGCGCCATACATCCGGTGACAATCAGGACTTTACAGCTGCCGGATTTTTTGTATTCTGCCATTTCAAGGATGGTGTTAACACTTTCTTCCTTGGCATCGTTGATAAAGCAGCAGGTGTTGACAATGATCGCTTCTGCTTCTGTCTCATCGTCTACGATTTCGAATCCGTTGGTTGTGAGAAGTCCTAACATTTCTTCTGAGTCTACAAGGTTTTTGTCACAGCCTAATGATACAAATAATAATTTCATTCAATTCTCCTATAGAGAATGTGTCTGAAAATCCATTGCTGTAATTCTCAGACACATTCTGGGGTGTTTTATCTTGTTTTGAATTGGTTTGGGTTCAGATTGTTTTGGTTCTGACGTTGTTATTCTTCTGTTGTTTCTTCTGCCGGTGCAGCTTCTTCTGTTGTTTCTGTTGTTTTTTCGGCTGCTGCTTCCTCTGCCGGTGCAGCTTCAGCAGCTGCAGCTGTTTCTTCCTCTGTTTCCTCTTCCGGTGCAAGGATCTTTACTTTTCCTTTGTAAAGTTCATCGATTGCGATTGCAAGTGGTTTTTTACCTGCGGCACCTTCAACCATTGGTTTTGCACCTGCGATAAGCTGACGGGCACGTTTGCTTGTGGCAAGTACCAGAGAGTAGCGGCTGTTGAGGGACATTGTTGTATCGTCGTCCTCGCTGTTTGCGTTGATGGCTTCGATTAATTCTGTATAAGACGGATGTATCATAGATTGGTTCTCCTTTTTTATTTTTTCTTTTTATTGTTAAAAGTTGCTTTTTATTTCTGACCGCAGATCATATCTGTAAAGCAGATCCATACGGAGAAAAATCTGAGGATTATTTCTGAAATGCTTTGGTCTGTTCCTGAATATCTGCGATAAATTCTGTATTTCTGGATGCACGGGAATGTTCTGCTGTGATGATCTCATGGAGATGGTCTACGCATTCTTCCACTGTGTCATTGACCAGAATGTAGTCATACTGATCCATTCCTTTGGCTTCCTCGCCGGCTCTTGCAAGTCGTTCGGCAATTACCTGTGCTGTTTCTGTTCCTCTGCCTTTTAAACGTTTTTCCAGTTCTTCCACAGTAGGTGGAGTTACGAATACCAGAAGTGCTTCCGGTATTTTTTCTTTGACTTTCATAGCTCCCTGGATCTCAATTTCCAGAATGACATTCTTTCCTGCCTGAAGCTGCTCTTCTACATAGGAACGTGGAGTGCCGTAGTAGTTCTCTACATACTGTGCGTATTCGATCAGAGCATCTTCTTTGATCAGTTTTTCAAATTCTTCTTTTGTGCGGAAGAAATATTCTCTTCCGTCTTCCTCGCCGGGACGGGGATTTCTTGTTGTGACAGAAATGGATAATGCGTAATCGTTATACTTCTCCAGAAGTCTTTTCATTACGGTTCCCTTTCCTGCACCTGAAAAACCTGAAACCACAACTAAAATTCCTTTACTCATGGACCTCTCCCTTATCTTCATAATCATATATTTCCGCAAATCTCCGGGCAATTGTCTCAGGCTGAAGTGCGCTGAGTACGAGGTAATCATCGCTTGTGACGATGACTGCCTTTGTTTTTCTTCCCTGGGTTGCGTCAATCAGTGACCGGGTTCCGCGTACGCTCTGTACCATGCGTTTGACTGGTGCTGCGTCCGGGCTGACAACAGCCACGATTTTCTGTGAATTAACTACATTTCCAAACCCTATGTTGATCAGTTTTGCCAATTTTTTCCCTCTGTTTCTTTTGGGGTGCTGTTTTTTTCTGTATTTTTGCCTTTTTGGTTTTGAAGTCAGGCGGATAAAAGCATCTGCTTCACCACTTGCCTGATTCGGTTAAAAATCATTCTACGTTCTGGATCTGTTCTCTGATTTTTTCAATTTCTGTTTTCAGGTCAATGGCAATGTTGGAGGTTTCGAGATCGCTGGATTTCGAAAGAATGGTGTTTGCCTCGCGGTTCATCTCCTGTGCCATGAAGTCCAGTTTACGGCCGATGCCTTCGGTTTCTGTGGCCAGCATTTTCTGCATGTTTCTGATGTGGCTGTGAAGGCGTACAGTTTCTTCATCGTTGCAGATTTTATCAGAGAAGAGAATGACTTCCGCTGCGATACGGTTGTCATCAATCTGCGTGTCTGCGAGAAGTTCGGCTACTTTTGCTTCCAGTTTGGTACGGTAAGCGTTTACAACTTCCGGAGCACGGTTTTCTACGAAAATGACTTTTTCATCGAGTGCTTTCAGCTTGTCGAGAAGGTCTTTTTCCAGATTTCGTCCTTCCTGATCACGGGTCTGTATAAATTTCTCACAGGCTTCGCGAAGGGGCGGCTCTATGAATCCCCAGAGTGCTTCTTCGTCTACTGATTGTTCTTCCATGACAAGTACTTCCGGATAGCGGGAAAGGGTGCTGACTTTGATGTCATAGTCCAGTCCAAAGTCCTGCTGCATCTGTTTCAGACAGGTGATGTATTCGGATGCCAGTTCTCTGTTGTATTTGAGAGCTCCGTTGTTCATGGTGTAGTCTTCGTAAGTAATGTATACATCTACCTTGCCTCGCTGGATATAGGTTTTCATCAGGTTGCGGATGGCACCTTCCAGGAAGCTTAATTTCTTGGGCATTTTTATGCTCAGATCCAGATATCTGTGGTTGACAGATTTTAATTCGATGGTGATTTTTCTTTCGTCGGTCACGACCTCTGCCCGGCCGAAACCTGTCATGCTTTTTATCATAGTTTTTCTCTCTTTGTCGGTCTTTTTTATTTATAGAACTGTTTGAGTCTATGGGCCTGTGAGGCTTGGTTTGTTATTTTCATGTAAATCGCAGTTCGTGTTTACATACAGATTTATTATAGTTCATTATAGAATGGGAGTCAAATATTTTTTCGTTGATGTGGCGGGGAATTGTGTGGTATACTTGCTTAAATGTTTTTATGGTATTTATGAAGGAGTGTTTTTTATGGCATTTGATGGTATTACAATTGCGGCTATGGTTCAGGAGCTGCACAGGAATCTGGATGGCGGACGTTTTAATAAGATCGCACAGCCGGAGGCAGATGAATTGTTGATTACGGGAAAGGGAGCAAATGGGCAGTGCAGACTGCTGTTGAGCGCGAGCGCTTCTCTCCCGCTGATTTATTTTACATCAAAAAATAAACCGAGTCCTATGACTGCGCCGAATTTCTGTATGCTTCTGAGGAAGCATATCGGCAGTGCAAGGATTTCAGATATCAGGCAGCCGGGACTGGAACGTGTGGTAGAGTTTGAGCTGGAGCATCTGAATGAGCTGGGCGACCCGTGTAAAAAAGTGCTTATTATGGAACTGATGGGAAAACACAGCAATATTATTTTCTGTGATGATAAAAATATGATCCTGGACAGTATCAAGCATGTTTCTTCGCATATGAGTTCCGTGAGGGAGGTTCTTCCGGGAAGGGAGTATTTTATTCCACAGACGCAGGATAAACTGGACCCGCTGACTGTCGATGAAGAAACATTTATTGAGGTTGTATGCAAAAAGCCGTGTAATATTTCCAAGGCAATTTACTCTTCTCTTACAGGAATCAGTCCTGTTGTTGCGGAGGAAGTTTGTTTCCGGGCTTCTGTGGATGGAAGTGATGCGGCGCAGGCTTTGGACGAGGCGGCGCAGGTGCATCTGTATCATACATTCTGCAGGCTGATGGATCAGGTGAGGGAGGGGGATTTTACTCCGAATATTATTTACCGTGGGGAAGAGCCTGTGGAATACGGAGTTTTTGCTTTTCAGCAGTATGGTCCGGAATATCATTCTGTGGAGTTCGGCAGTGTTTCAGAAATGCTGGAGACTTATTATGCGACAAAGAATACACTGACCCGTATTCACCAGAAATCTTCGGATCTGAGGAGAATCGTGCAGACTGCGCTGGAGCGTAACCGGAAGAAGCTCTCTTTGCAGGAGAAGCAGATGAAAGATACTGCCAAAAAGGATAAGTATAAGGTTTATGGAGAGTTGATCAATACTTATGGATACGGGCTGGAAGATGGATGTAAATCATTCAAGGCTCTGAATTATTATACAAATGAAGAGATTACCATTCCGCTTGATCCTACAATGACTCCGGCCGAAAATTCCAAGAAGTATTTTGATAAATATGGAAAGCTGAAGCGTACGGAGGAGGCTCTGACGGAACAGATTGCGGATACGAGAAGTGAGATTGAGCATCTGGAATCTGTTTCCAATGCTCTGGACATTGCTCTGGCTGAGAGTGATCTGGCTCAGATCAAGGAAGAACTGATGGAGTATGGCTATATCAAGAAGCATTATGACAGAAAGAAAGGTCAGAAGGCGCAGAGTAAATCAAAGCCGTTCCATTATGTGACTGAGGATGGGTTTGATATTTATGTTGGAAAAAATAATTTCCAGAATGATGAGCTTACGTTTAAGTTTGCCACAGGAAATGACTGGTGGTTCCACGCCAAGAAGATAGCGGGTTCTCATGTTGTAGTGAAGTCTAAGGACGGGGAGCTTCCGGATCATATTTTTGAGATTGCAGGTCAGCTTGCTGCTTATTATTCCAAAGGTCGTACTGCTCCTAAAGTGGAGATTGACTATATTCAGAAGAAACAGGTGAAAAAACCTGCCGGAGCCAAGCCGGGATTTGTAGTTTATTATACAAACTATTCTCTGATGGCAGAGCCGTCATTAAAGGGAGTTAAGGAAGTTTAAGAAAATTTAACAGAAGGAGAAATTCTTTTTATGAGTATTTTAAATGTTGAACATCTGACACATGGTTTTGGAGATCGTGCGATTTTTAATGATGTGTCTTTCCGGCTGCTTAAGGGTGAGCATATCGGGCTGGTTGGGGCAAACGGGGAAGGTAAGTCTACTTTCTTTAATATTGTCACCGGAAAGCTGATGCCGGATGAAGGTAAAATTGAATGGGCAAAAAATGTCCGGGTTGGATATCTGGATCAGCATTCTGTTCTTTCTCAGGGTATGTCCATCAGGGATGTACTGAAATCTGCGTTCTCTTATCTTTTCGAGATGGAGGAACGGATGAATCAGATCTGTGATTCTCTTGGTACTGCTTCTCCGGAAGAAATGGACGTGCTGATGGAGGAACTGGGAACCATTCAGGATACGCTTACTATGCATGATTTTTATGTCATTGATGCGAAGGTGGAGGAAGTCGCCAGAGCGCTGGGTCTGCTGGATATCGGACTGGAACGTGATGTTACGGATCTGAGTGGCGGACAAAGAACGAAGGTGCTGCTCGGAAAGCTGCTTCTGGAGAAACCGGATATTCTGCTTCTGGATGAGCCTACCAACTATCTGGATGAGGAGCATATTGAATGGCTGAAACGTTATCTGCTGGATTATGAGAATGCTTTCATTCTGATCTCCCATGATATTCCGTTTTTAAATTCCGTCATCAATCTGGTTTATCATATGGAGAATCAGGAGCTGAACCGCTATGTCGGGGATTATGATCATTTCCAGGAAGTGTATGAGGTGAAAAAGGCTCAGCTTGAGGCCGCTTACAGACGTCAGCAGCAGGAAATCAGTGAGCTGAAAGATTTCGTTGCAAGAAATAAGGCGAGGGTTTCTACCAGAAATATGGCAATGTCCAGGCAGAAGAAACTGGATAAGATGGATGTGATCGAGCTTGCCGCCGAGAAGCCGAAGCCTGAGTTTCATTTTAAATACGGACGTACTCCGGGGAAATATATTTTTGAGACAAAGGATCTGGTGATCGGTTATAATGAGCCGTTATCTAAGCCGGTGACTCTTTCTATGGAGAGAGGTAATAAAATTGCTCTTGTCGGAGCGAATGGTATCGGTAAGACTACTTTGCTGAAAAGTATTCTGGGACTGATCCCGTCTTTGAAAGGATCCTGTGAACTCGGGGAAAATCTTCAGATTGGTTATTTTGAGCAGGAAGTAAAGGGTGATAATAAAACCACCTGTATTGATGAAATCTGGGCAGAGTTTCCGTCTTATACACAGTACGAGGTACGTTCTGCACTTGCCAAATGTGGTCTGACTACCAAGCATATCGAGAGTCAGGTGCGTGTGCTGAGTGGTGGGGAGCAGGCAAAGGTGCGTCTCTGCAAGCTGGTAAATAAAGAGACAAATATCCTGCTTCTGGACGAGCCTACCAACCATCTGGATGTGGATGCAAAGGAAGCTTTAAAAGAAGCTCTGATCGAGTATAAAGGCAGTATTCTGCTGATCTGTCATGAGCCGGAGTTTTACCGGGATGTCGTTTCTCAGGTATGGGACTGCAGTAAATGGACGACAAAAGTATTATAAATATAAAGTATTACGATAGGGGTGTGTATCTGTTTGTTGGTGCACTGAAGGGTATTACAAATGAGTAAAGCAAAAACTGTGGATCTGACTTCTGGTCCGATCCTGAAGAATCTGGCGGAGCTGGCTCTGCCTATTATGGTTTCTTCCATGCTGGGAACCGCTTACAGTATTATGGATATGGCATGGATCGGTCTGCTTGGCGCGAAGGCTGTGGCCGGTGTGGGAGTCGGCGGTATGTATGTCTGGCTTTCACAGGGGCTTGCAGCAATGCCAAGGATGGGCGGACAGGTAAATGTGGCCCAGGCATGTGGGCGTAAAGATTATGAACAGGCGCGTTCTTACGCGGCCTGTTCTTTACAGCTTACTGTTTTATTTGGAATTTTGTTTGCGGCTGTGTGTGTGATTTTTATCAATCCTCTGCTTGGATTTTTTCATCTGACAGATGCGGAGACTTATGCTTCTGCGAAGTCTTATACCTTGATCACCTGTGGGCTGATTCTGTTTTCTTTTCTGAATCTGACTCTGACCGGGCTTTCCACCGCGCAGGGGGATTCCAGAACTCCTCTGCTGGCGAATTTTATCGGGCTTGCAGGAAATATGCTTCTGGACCCGTTACTGATCCTTGGTGTGGGACCTTTTCCAAGGCTGGAAATTGCAGGTGCTGCGATTGCGACGGTGACTTCCCAGATGCTGGTTTCTGTGGTAATGATCATAAGGATCAGGCACTCCCGGCTGGAGCCTGATGTTCTGCGGCATCTGAAGCTGTTTTCGGTTTTTTCAGGGGAATATTACGGGAATGTTTTTAAGATTGGATTTCCCACTGCGGTTCAGAGCAGTATTTACTGTTTTATTTCCATGATCCTGACCCGTATGGTGTCTTCTTATGGTGCGGCCGCCATTGCAACGCAGCGTGTAGGGGGACAGATCGAGTCCGTATCATGGAATACAGCGGATGGTTTTGCTTCTGCCTGAATGCTTTTGTGGCACAGAATTACGGGGCAAAAAAGAAAGACCGTATCCGTAAAGGTTACAGTCTGTCATTTCGGGTTCTTGCTGTATGGGGTCTGATCGTTACTGCTGCTTTCGTCTTTCTCCCACGGCCGATCGCAGGGCTGTTTTTCCATGAGAAAGATGCGTTGGATACTGCTGTGAATTACCTGATCATTATTGGATTCAGTGAAACGTTCATGTCCATTGAGCTGATGACGATCGGAGCCTTGTCCGGACTTGGGCGTACCCGGCTTTCCAGTACGATCAGTGTGATCCTGACAGGAGCCCGGATTCCGCTGGCATTATTCCTGACGCATATAGGTATGGGATTGAACGGTGTCTGGTGGGCACTTACCATTTCTTCTGTTGCAAAAGGAATTGTATTTACTCTGGTTTTCAGAAAAATCAGCAGTGGACTGCCCGATGATGTTTCCAAAACTTCTGAGGCTTCTATATATTAGTATATTGTCCTGCAAAAATATATATCAACACTTCATTTTCTCTGCAATTGATGCTGGGACTTTTATCAGTTCCAGTTTCCAGAAAATGGAATAAATATAGGAAATTCCGCGGATGTTTCCCAGTTTTTTCGGACCGGAGATTTCTCCTGTGGTCTGTCTGGCGTGTTGAAAAGCAAGTACTACGCTGCTCCACGCCAGACTTTTGCTGTTCTCCCTGCGGTTTACCCATAATTCTTTCGTTAATTCACCGTTTCTTCCGGTCTTCAGGCTATAATAAAAAGGAAGTCCGGATGCCGTATAAAAGGGAAAGTTTTGAAAAGCTACGATTGCCTGCCAGAGGTTTTCTTCTGTACAGGCATTTTTTAAATTTTCGATTGCATTTTTCATCTGATCATTTATTTCATTTATCATAGTCTTATAGTTTTGTATCGAATTTTATCGAATCCTTTCGATTTATTACTACTCATAATATTATAATAAATTTATCAGCTATGCAAGTAACACAAATACGAAATTATCTATCGTTTTCGTTTCATCCATTGAAGAATGCCGGTAAATAATATCGCTGTCAGAATAACAATCCCCATTTTAATAAGGCTGTAATATGCAGGAGTACTCCATTCCACATGAGTTTTCAGTTCTCTATACTCAAGGGCGGTTATGTAAACACCACAAATGGCAAGTATTCCGCAGACAAGCTGTAAGAAGGTGAACATTCTTGATTTTTTCATTCTACGACTCCTTTATATAGCAAAAAGAGGACTGTTCAGAAAAATTCTGCCGGTCCTCTTTTTGCTGTTTCTATTTTTTATTATTTCTCAGACTTATCAAATAGAATTGTACGGTATATTATTTTGCAACAAAGTTTACGATCTTGTTTGGTACATAAATCTCTTTGATAAGGTTTTGCCTTCCAGGAAGGATGCTACTCTCTCATCTGCTTTGGCAATCTCGAATGCTTTTTCTTTTTCGCATCCGTTCGGGATTACGATGGTTCCTCTTACTTTACCGTTTACCTGTACACCGATCTCAACGGTCTTGGCAACTGTTTTGCCTTCGTCGTATTTCGGCCATTCAGAAACTGCCAGTAAACCTTCTCCTCCGATGAACTCCCAGATTTCTTCGCAGATATGTGGTGCGAACGGGCTGAGAAGTTTGATGAAGATGGTAAGGTCATCTTTGCTTAAGTGTCCCTCTGCTGTGATCTCGTTGAGCAGTGCCATCAGGCTGGCAATAGCTGTGTTGAATTTCAGGTTTTCGATATCGGAAGATACCTTTTTGATGGTACGGTGGAGTTTCATCTCCAGTTCATCAGATACGGATTCTTCGGAAAGGATATCTGTCAGACCTGCAACACGGTCAAGGAACTTCTTGCAGCCTTTTACAGAGCTGTCGCTCCATGGAGTTGCTGCGCCGTAGTCACCCATGAACAGTACATAAGTACGGAGAGTATCTGCACCGTATTCTTCTACGATATCCAGCGGGTCAACTACATTGCCTTTGGATTTACTCATCTTCTCTCCGTCCGGTCCGAGGATCAGTCCCTGGATGGAACGTTTTGCGTATGGTTCCGGTGTATTTACAACACCAAGATCATACAGGAAATGATGCCAGAATCTGGAGTAGATCATATGTCTGGTAACATGCTCCATACCACCGTTGTACCAGTCAACCGGCATCCAGTATTTCAGTTTGTCCATATCTGCCAGTGCGTTTGCATTGTGCGGATCTGTATATCTTAAGAAGTACCAGGAAGATCCTGCCCACTGAGGCATAGTATCTGTCTCACGTTTTGCTGCTGCACCACATTTCGGGCATGTGCAGTTTACGAAGGAATCAATTTTAGCAAGTGGGGACTGTCCGTCTTCACCTGGCTCGAAATCTTTGACATCCGGCAGACGCAGTGGAAGTTCATTTTCCGGAACTGCTACGACACCACAGTTCGGGCAGTGAATAAGCGGGATTGGCTCACCCCAGTATCTCTGACGGTTGAATGCCCAGTCTTTCATCTTGTACTGAACACCGGCTTTACCAATGCCTTTTTTCTCCAGTTCTTCCAGCATACGCTCGATGGAGTCTTTCTTCTTTGTATATCCGTTCAGGAATTCGGAGTTCACCATCTCGCCGTCGCCTGTGTAGGCTTCTTTGGAGATATCTCCGCCTTTGATAACTTCGATGATATCAATGCCAAATTTCTTGGCAAAGTCATAGTCACGCTGGTCATGAGCCGGTACTGCCATGATGGCACCTGTACCATATCCCATCATTACATAGTCTGCAATGTAGATCGGGATCTTCTTGCCGTTAACCGGGTTGATACCTTCGAGTCCCTGGATTCTGACACCTGTTTTGTCTTTTACAAGCTGAGTTCTCTCAAACTCTGTTTTCTTTGCACACTCATTACGATATGCAACGATCTCGTCCATATTTGTAACTTTGTCTGCATATTTGTCAATGATCGGGTGCTCCGGTGCGATTACCATGAAGGTTACACCGAACAGGGTATCCGGTCTGGTTGTATAGATTTCAAGTTTCTCATCGATTCCGTCAACGTCGAAGTTAACGAAAGCACCTTTGGATTTACCGATCCAGTGAACCTGCTGCTGTTTTACGTTATCCGGATAGTCTACGTCTTTCAGACCTTCCAGAAGTTTATCTGCGTACTGAGTAATTCTTAAATACCATACATCTTTGGATTTCTGAACAACTTCGCTGTGGCAGATATCACATTTACCACCCTGGCTGTCCTCATTGGAAAGGACTACTTTACAGTGCGGGCAGTAGTTAACCAGTGTTCTGTCTCTGAATACAAGACCTTTTTCAAACATTTTCAGAAAAATCCACTGTGTCCACTTGTAGTAGTCTTCATCTGTTGTATCGATCACACGGTTCCAGTCAAAGGAGAATCCAACTTTCTTTAACTGGTTGGAAAATCTCTTGATGTTCTCATCTGTGATGATACGTGGATGTGTTCCGGTTTTTACTGCGTAGTTCTCTGTAGGGAGACCGAATGCATCAAATCCGATCGGGAAAAGTACATTGTAACCTTCCATACGACGTTTTCTGGAAATAACCTCCAGACTGGAATATGCTTTGATATGTCCTACGTGCATACCAGCACCGCTCGGATATGGAAACTCTACCAGGCCATAGAATTTAGGTTTGTCACTGTTATCTTTGGCTTCGAAGACTTTGCTCTCTTCCCATTTCGCCTGCCACTTAGGCTCGATCTTTTTAAACAAGTATTTCATCTCTATGCTTCCTCCAACATTTGTTGTATCTAAAAATTCATTTTAATTCAATGAAGTCAGTTTGTCAATGTAACGTTTCGTGGGATTGCCTGTTTTTGCGGTAAAAATAGAGACTATCTCTGTTTTTCAGAGAAAATCTCTGTTTTAACCGGATCAGGCAAGTTCCTTGCTTCAATTACAAAAAATAAGAAACGGCAAGCGTATAAGAAAAAGAAACAGGGTATTCTGCTTTTTTTGCAAAACATCCTGTTTCTTTCCTGTTTCTTATATATTTTTTCTTAATTCATAGCGCTGACACAGATTACTGCTCTTTCAGTAATCGGGTTATTCCTGCAATAACCTTATAAACCTTATACTTTATTCTTCAGCTTTATCCACTTTGCTTGCCCTTGCTTCGATTTCTTTTGCCTGAATATCGTTCGGAGCCTGCTCGTAGCGTGCGAATTCATAGGAGAAATCTCCGCTTCCGCCTGTCATGGAGCGCAGATCTGTGGAATATCCGTAAATCTCAAGCTGAGGTACGTCTGCTTCGATGATGGTATTTCCCTGATGATCCGGGTTCATGCCAAGAACACGGCCGCGGCGTTTGTTCAGGTCACCCATAACATCGCCTGTGAACTTATCCGGAACAGTTACTTTCATGGATACGATTGGCTCTAAGAGTACAGGTGATGCATCCATGAAGCCTTTCTTGAATGCAAGGATCGTTGCCATCTTGAATGCCATTTCTGAGGAGTCTACCGGATGATAGGAACCATCATATAAAGTAGCTTTCACACCAACTACAGGATATGCAGCCAGAGGTCCTTTTAATACGCATTCCTGAAGTCCCTTCTCAACTGCCGGGAAGAAGTTCTTCGGAACTGCACCGCCGACAACAACCTGCTCAAATGTGTAAGGTGTCTCCAGATCGCCTGACGGCTCGAAGCGCATCTTAACGTGTCCGTACTGTCCATGTCCACCGGACTGTTTCTTATGTTTGCCTTCTACATCTGAGTTCTTGCGGATAGTCTCGCGGAACGGAACCTTCGGTTTGCTCAGTTCAACGTCTACTTTATAGCGTTCTTTTAACTTGTTTACTACGATATCCAGATGCTGGTCACCGATTCCATAGAGGAGACTCTGGCGGTTTGCACTGTCATTTACCATGCGGAGTGTCTTATCTTCACTCATCATCTTGGAAAGCGCCTGAGAAATCTTATCCTCATCACCTTTCTTCACTGCTTTGAAACGTTTGCAGGTATAAGGTGTGGAAAGGAGTGCCTTCGGATAAAGGATCGGGTTTGCTTTTGCTGCAAGGCTGTCACCGGTCTGTACGCTGTTCAGTTTGGCAATGGCACCGATGTCACCTGCATGAAGTTCCGGAACCTCGATCGGTTTGGAGCCTTCCAGTACATATAATTTGTTCAGACGTTCTTCTTCGCCTTTCTCTACATTTAATAAAGTATCATCGGATTTGATAACACCGGAGCATACTTTGATAAGAGAATATTTGCCGAGGAACGGATCTGCGATTGTTTTCCATACATATGCGGATTTCGCTTTTGTGAAGTCGTAGTTTGCTTCGAATATCTCGTTGGTCTTCTGTGCGATTCCGTTGCAGGAGCGTTTGTCCGGGCTTGGGAAATATCCGCAGATATCATCCAGTAAGTTGGATACACCGCGAAGGTTAACCGGTGAGCCCATGCATACAGGTACAATAGCTGCTTCCTGTACGTTCATTGCAAGTGCTGCAGAAACCTCTGTTACTGAGAAAGTATCTCCTTCGAAGTAACGGTCCATAAATTCTTCGCTGGTCTCTGCAACAGATTCCATAAGGATTTCATGATATTTCTCGAGATATTCATCCAGGTATTCAGGAATCGGGCATTCCTCTTTTTTACCTTTATCTATGTATTTACGTCCGGCCTGTTTTACTACGTTTACATATCCTACGAATTTACCGTCTTCACGGATCGGGAAATGAAGCGGTGCGATCTTCTTGCCGTAGAGTTCTGTAAGCTGTTCTACAACTTTACGGTAGCTGACATCGTCTACATCCATATCTGTTACAAAGATCATTCTCGGAAGTTTATATTTCTCACATAAATTCCATGCTTTCTGTGTTCCGACCTGAACACCGGCTTTACCGGAAACTACAATGATCGCCGCATCTGCTGCGCTTACTGCTTCTTCTACTTCGCCTACGAAATCGAAATATCCGGGAGTATCCAGCACATTGATCTTCATCTTATCCCACGGTACCGGGATCAATGTGGTAGAAATGGAAAAATGTCTCTTAATCTCTTCTTTGTCATAGTCGCTGACTGTGTTTCCGTCTTCTACTTTTCCGAGACGGTTTGTCATTCCTGCTAAATAAGCCATTGCTTCAGCAAGAGTAGTCTTGCCAGCTCCCCCGTGACCTAAAAGGACTACATTTCTAATTCGGTCAGTTCTAAATACATCCATGTTGCGTACCTCCCTGTTTGTCTGTTATGTTGTGCTGCCTGTAACGCCCACAGCAACGATATGGCTATATATTACTAAATTTTTTTATATTTTTCAAGTATTTTATGAAATTTTAACATCTTTTTTTATGAACTCTTTGTATTTTCATGAGCATTTTATATATTTTCAGTAATTTAAACCGGTTTTCACTGTGTATTTTATCACAATTGCATCATCTACGGAATGTAGGTTTATTATTATACTGATTTTGTTGTATGCTTTTGTCACTCTGTCGCTTTAAATTATTTATGTATAAAAGTATCCGTATGAATTGACTTTTCAAATCATATCCATTAAAATAGTAAATTATGATACAAACGCCTCTTTCTGATGTCTTCATACGTTACAGACAGAGGTTGTCAATACGTTGCCGGACACAGAGTGAACAGCAACACCAATACTAAAAATGTTACCTGAAAGGATGCAAAACCATTATGAAAACCATCGGTTTTATCGGTCTCGGACTGATTGGCGGCTCTATTGCCAAAGCCATCCGGAAATACCATGAAGATTACCGTATTCTTGCCTATGACCAGAATCGGGAAACACTTGCAACTGCAGTAAGCAGCAACATGATCGATGCAGTATGCGAGGAACATGACGAAAGATTCAAGGGCTGTGATTATATTTTTCTGTGTGCCCCTGTGGAATATAATGTAAAATATCTGGAATATTTTAAGGATAATATTGGTCCTGATACGATCATCACAGATGTAGGAAGTGTTAAGGGGATTATCCATAAGGAAGTGGAACGCCTTGGAATGGAGGCTCGTTTTATCGGCGGACATCCGATGGCAGGCTCTGAGAAAACCGGTTTCGAGGCTTCCAGTGACCGTCTGATCGAGAATGCTTATTATATCATCACCCCGGGCGGTGAGGTTGCGCTGGACAGACTGACTGATTTTACGGAAATGATTTCTTCCCTGGGTGCGATTCCTATGGTTCTTACAAGCGAGGAACATGATTTTATCACAGCCGGAGTCAGCCATCTGCCTCATATCATTGCTTCTGCACTGGTAAATCTGGTCAACATGCTCGACAGTGACCAGGAATATATGAAAACCATCGCAGCCGGAGGTTTCCGTGACATTACCCGTATCGCATCTTCTTCTCCGATCATGTGGGAGCAGATCTGTGTGGAAAACAGCCAGAATATCTCCAACGTTCTGGATGATTATATCCGTATGTTAGTTCAGATCCGCTGCTTCGTAGATAACAAAGACTCCAAGAGTCTCTACCAGATGTTTGCAAACTCCAGAGATTACCGTGATTCCATTGACGTCGTGGACAATGGCCTGCTGAAAAAAGCATACGTGCTGTATCTGGACATCGCAGATGAAGCCGGCGGTATCGCTACGATCGCTACCATTCTGGCGATAGAAAAGATCAGCATCAAGAATATCGGCATTATTCATAACCGTGAGTTTGAGGAAGGTGTTCTTAAGATTGAGTTCTATGACGGAACTTCCATGGAAAAAGGAGCTGCACTTCTTAAGAAAAGAAACTATATCGTTTACGAACGCTGAATACGTCATAAAACAGTGCAATAAAACAGATTGCGACTTGTCTTCTGTTTTTGCTGTATGATTCTCCATAAGATATCGAAGTAAGTATAAACAGGCAGATACAAGAGACAAAAGATATGGAATTGCTATAAATCTGAAATAACACAAAATAATCTTTATAAAGTAAAGAACAGGCAGGAATTTATATATGGAAATCAAAAAACAGACACATCTGTCAGGAGAACTGACTGTACCGGGTGATAAATCTATTTCCCACAGAGCAGTCATGTTCGGTTCTCTTGCACAGGGTACCACAAAGATCACACATTTTCTGGAGGGAGCAGACTGTCTCTCTACAATCTCCTGTTTCCGGAAAATGGGAATTGATATTGAAAGAAATGCTTCAGAAATTCTGGTTCACGGCAAAGGACTCCATGGACTGAGCACCCCATCCGGAGTTCTGGATGTAGGAAACAGCGGAACAACTACCCGACTGATCTCCGGAATTCTGGCAGGACAGTCTTTTACCAGTGAATTAAATGGAGACGCTTCCATCCAGTCACGTCCTATGAAGCGTATCATGACTCCCCTTCTTTCCATGGGAGCTGATATCGTCAGTCTGAAAGACAATGGATGCGCACCATTACGCATCACAGGAAAACCTTTACACGCCACTCATTATCAGTCACCGGTTGCTTCCGCACAGGTAAAATCCTGTGTCCTTCTGGCAGGAATGTACACAGATGGTATCACAAGTGTGACAGAGCCGGTACTTTCCAGAAATCATACAGAAATCATGCTGAATTATTTTGGCGCAAAGGTGACTTCTGAGGGAACTACCGCCTCTATTGAACCGGAACCGGTGCTGAACGGACGTGAAATCAAAGTGCCTGGTGACATTTCCTCTGCTGCCTATTTCATCGCAGCCGGTCTTCTCACATCGGGAAGTGAAATTCTTCTGAAAAATGTAGGCATCAACCCTACCAGAGATGGTATGCTCCGCGTATGTAAAGCCATGGGAGCCGATATCACCCTGTTAAATGCAAGTACAGAAGGTGAGCCTACCGCAGACCTTCTGATCCGCACTAGCAGTCTCCACGGAACCACAGTAGAGGGCGAAATCATCCCGACACTGATCGATGAAATCCCGATGATCGCAGTGATGGCTGCCTTTGCAGAAGGAACAACTGTGATCAAAGATGCACAGGAACTGAAAGTAAAAGAATCCGACCGTATCGCAGTTGTGACAGAAGGATTAAAGCGCATGGGGGCTGACATCCAGCCGACAGATGACGGTATGATCATCCACGGCGGCAAGCCACTACACGGTGCGGAAATCAATTCCTATCTCGACCACCGCATCGCCATGTCCTTTGCTGTGGCAGGTACAATCTGTGACGGTACCCTGACCATTAAAGACGGCGACTGCGTAAAAATTTCCTATCCGGAATTTTATGAGGATCTGTATTCTCTTGGAAAACAAAGATATCTGACGCAGGATTTCACCCTCTGATGGACTGGATTAAGATGCGTTATTTTAGAGGATCGCTATAATATCAGCATTAAAGAGATCGCACTTATGACCGGATATACCAACTCTGCCACATTTTCACGGGCATTCAGCCGCTATGAGGGTGTCACACCAAGCTGGTACCGTTCTTCCAGGCAGAACAGCAGCAAAAAGTAATCGTAACTGTCAGTATCTCCGCAGTTACAGGGAATCTTTATATTCCTTTTCCTGCTCTGTGCAGATAATTTCATAGCCATATAACATCAAAGGGGAATGCTATCAGTCAAAAATCCTGTAGCATTCCCCTTATCTTTTGATTTCAATAAAATCTTTGGTTTTTTATTCTATACAGACAACTTCCAGATAATCGCACTCTCCTGCCGCATCTTCCATCACTTCCGCCATTCTTTCCATCGCATCCAGCAGATCATCATCTGCAACCTGTGACATATCCATTGTAATCTTCGTATCGTCGCTTAATTCTGTCAGTTCATCATAAAGATCATTGACACTTCCTGCTTCCAGTCCAAGTTCCTCTCTGAGATATTCCAGAATCTCCCCTGCATTCTCAAATTCATTTCCGTTTACATATACTTCCTGCATATTTTTCTCCTCCTACGTGCATATTATTCCTGTGAGTAAGTTCCGGATGCTGCTTTATTACTTTTACTCTTTTATTTTTTCTGTTTCCTTTATTTCTCTTTATTCTTTCCATAATGAAAGCCGGAAACTTCTCTGATTCAGGTCAGGCGGAGAAATTTATCCGCTTCCTTACCTGCCTGATCTGGTTAAAAACTTTTTTACTGTTTTGTATTTTTATAGATACTTGAGAAAATTTATCCAAAATACTCTTTTCATTTTGCAGCAAATCGTTTATAATGGGTAACTGTCAGCGGAAGTTCGTTATTATTTTAACAGTATCCCGTTTTTACAGTCATCTAACCCGACATAAACGGATCATCTTTTTCGATATCTGCTGCAACATGAAGAAACAGGAAAACAGTAACACTATATTTTTCACGGTGAGTATATCACACTGATATGCGTTTTACCAGAGAGGAGCTACATTTTATGAAAATTTTATTTTACGGCACAAAAAACTACGACGAAGAATTTTTTGAAAAGCTTCTTCCCTCCTATCCGGGAATTGAAATTAAATTTACAGAAGCAAATATCCATGAAGAAACCGCATCCCTTGCTCATGGCTATGAAGCAATCTGCGCTTTCGTAAATGCAGACTTAGGTACTCAGGTAATCGAAGCTTTGCATACCCAGGGTGTAAAACTCATCCTTATGCGCTGTGCAGGTTACAACAACGTAGATCTGGAAACCGCTCATAAATTCGGAATGAAAGTTCTGCGTGTTCCGGGATACTCTCCGGAAGCAGTTGCAGAACATGCCATGGCACTTGCCCTGACTGCAAACCGCCACACACATAAAGCATATATCAAATGCCGTGAGAACAACTTCTCCTTAAGCGGTCTGATGGGCCTTAACTTCTATCAGAAAACTGCCGGAATCATCGGTACCGGTAAAATCGGCCAGGCAATGGCAAAAATCTGCAAGGGATTCGGCATGAGAGTCATCGCTTACGACCTTTACCCGAACAAGAGCCTGGATTATCTGGAGTATGTATCTCTGGATGAACTCCTTGCAACCAGTGACCTCATCAGCCTTCACTGCCCACTTACAGAAGAAACCAAACACATCATCAACGAAGAAACTATCGCTAAGATGAAAGATGGTGTCGTTCTTGTAAATACTTCCCGTGGTGGTCTGATCAAGACAGAAGACCTGATCTCCGGAATCCGCGATCATAAATTCTCCGCAGTCGGACTGGATGTTTATGAGGAAGAAACTGATTTCGTATTTGAAGATATGTCTGAGCGCATTCTTCAGAGTTCCATCACCCAGAGACTTCTCTCCTTCCCGAACGTAGTCATGACTTCTCATCAGGGATTCTTTACAAAAGAAGCTCTTACAAATATCGCAGAAACTACGATGGAAAATGCAAAAGCATATATGAATGGTGAAGAACTGAAAAACGAAGTTTTCTCATAATATTTTCTTCTTAATAAATGAACTATAGCAAGCCCCATCCCACTGCTTCAATTGCGAAAAGCAATAAGCAGTGGGTGAAGACTTGCTTGTATCAGGCTGACATCTGCTGCCTGATACAAGCTTCTGAAAATTATAAAAGTAAAAAGACATGATATCCACAGACTGCTTCGTAAATCAGCAACACCTGACAGATATCATGTCTTTTTTATTTGCATTTATTCCATACAGTATGACTACTCATATTTTCTCTTTGCATTACTCGTTTATTTCATGCCATTATCTCTTCTTTACTACTTCGTTTTTGTTGTATTTGAGGAATCAGATGATGTGTCCTCCTCATCACCAGGATCATCAATCTGCTTCATATCCTCATCTGATGTATCAGCATCCATTTCCTCCAGTTCTTCTTCAGTGAGCGGCTGAAGGTCATCCTGATAAATTTCCTTATTTGTGATATCATCCTCTGATTTCTTTCCACATCCAGCCAGTGCCACACTTGCAAGCACCATCCCTGTCACTAAAAAGTATTTTAATTTTTTCATTTTCGTCATTTTTATCA
This sequence comes from Ruminococcus sp. AF41-9, assembly GCF_003477525.1. Lineage (GTDB taxonomy): Bacteria > Bacillota > Clostridia > Lachnospirales > Lachnospiraceae > Blautia_A. The sequence goes on along the minus strand of NZ_QUDO01000008.1, from coordinate 22,507 downwards.
TCCTTTCATCTGTTGTGCCAGAGTCCGGATCTCCTGTATGATATCTTCCCGGTCTCTGACAGGCACTTTATCTGTTCTGTTTACATATACAGTTCCCAGGCTCTCACAGCTCATCTGCCTCAACAGCATCTGCGCGGTGCTCTCAGCCTTTTCACGTGGTCCGATGCTTCCCGCTGCCAGAAAAACTCCTCCTGTCTTTTTCTTCGGAACCGGTTCTTCTTTCCGGATATATCTGGCACTGAAATATGTCTGTAATCTGCTGAGTACTGACAGAAGCATTCCCGTAACTTCCTCAAAATATACCGGAGATGCCATCACAACATGGTCGCATTCTTCAATATAAGAAAGAATCTCCTGCCATTCATCTTTTATGGCACATCCCGGATGTGTAAAACACCATCTGCAATCCACACATGGCCGAATATCCGCTTTATATGCGTTTACCGTCTTACATTCATATCCCTCACCCAGTTCTTCCTGTAATGTCTTTATCATAAATGCAGTCTCACCGTTTTTTCTCGGTGAACCGTTAAAAATTAATACCTTTTTCTTCTCCATGGTAAAATTCTCTTATCTTTCCTTTTATTTCTATCCTTCATATTTTTCTCTGAGGAGTGAGATTTCCCTTCTCCATCCTTCATCGTCATTCGGTGTTTCCAGAATAAACGGGATTCCTCTGGTCGCAGGGTGATTGATGACTCTCACCAGTGCTTCCAGACCAATCTCTCCTTCTCCAATCTTCGCATGACGGTCTTTGTGGCTTCCCAGACCGTTCATACTGTCATTGAGATGGATTGCTTTCAGCCTGTCCAGACCTATGATCTGATCAAATTCTGTCAGTACCCCGTCCAGATCATTCACAATATCATACCCGCCATCCCAGACATGACAGGTATCCAGACAGACACCCAGTTTTTCTTTCAGTTCCACCTGATCGATAATCTGGCGAAGCTCCTGAAAATTCCTTCCCACTTCGCTGCCTTTGCCGGACATGGTTTCCAGAAGCACAGTCGTTGTCTGCTCCTTTGTAAGAACTTCGTTCAGAATCTCTGCAATCTTCGCAATTCCGGCCTCCGCTCCCTGACCAACATGGCTGCCCGGGTGAAAATTATAATAATTTCCCGGTGTCAGTTCCATACGCTTCATATCATCCGCCAGTATCTCTCTGGCAAACTCCCGGAGATTTTCTTTATCACTTGCACAGTTCATGGTATAAGGCGCATGAGCGACTAATTTTCCAAAACCATTCTCCTGCTCCAGTTCCAGAAATTTTTTTACATCCTCAGGATCGATCTCCTTCGCCTTTCCCCCTCTGGGATTTCTGGTAAAAAATGCAAATGTATTTCCGCCATTTGCAAGCATCTGGCGTCCCATTGCCGTATAACCTTTGGAAGAACTTGTGTGATTTCCTATATATAACATATTTTCATCCTCTGTCTGTAATATTTATGTAACCTTTTGTAAAAATAATTATAACAAAAATAGATTTGCAAGAAAAGAGGTATTTGTTGACGATTCTGTGAATTCTCTATATACTTAAAAGTATGGACAGAAGCACGATAAATTCTGACATTTACAGGCAGTTCTTTTCTGTTATCTGCCTGAAAAAAGAGAAAGAGAGAGTTTTATATGACCGAACAAAAGAAACCCGTCCGGAGCAGGTCAGCCGCTGCCCGGAAAAAGGAACTATACAAAAAGTCCCGCTATTATCAGGAATCCCGAAAACGCTTTTACATGATCGGGGGAATTGGCGGTGCAGTCTTAGTATTGCTTTTACTGATCTTTGGTATCCGCGGATGCAGCAGTTTTCTCAGTTCCAGAAAGGCATCTTCCGGAAATGTGGTTTCCATGAACAGTTCTTCCGGATCCGCAAAAACGGTTCCGCTACAGCAGACAGTTCCAATGCTTCCGGTACCGCAGACGCAGCATCGGACAACAGCAATAACTTCGCCTCCCTGACCGAACCGGTTTCCCTGACTTTAAGCGTTGTCGGTGACTGTACATTGGGCACAGACGAAACATTTGACTATGATACCAGTCTGAACGCCTACTATGAGAGTTATGGAGGAGCCTATTTTCTCCAGAACGTAAAAGAAATCTTTTCCAGCGATGACCTGACGATTGCTAATTTCGAAGGAACCCTGACAGACTCAGAGGAACGGGAAGATAAGACTTTTTCATTCAAGGGACCTGCTTCTTTTACTTCCATCCTGACAGAAGGTTCTGTGGAAGCAGTCAACACTGCAAATAATCACAGCCACGATTACGGTGAACAGAGCTTTGAAGATACACTGGCTGCTCTGGATGACGCAGGAATCGTCCATTTCGGCTATGACGAGACGGCTGTCATGGACGTAAAAGGTGTCAAAGTCGGCATGGTAGGAATTTATGAACTGAACGACCATCTCGGCCGAGAACAGCAGTTAAAAGACAATATCGCCAAAGTAAAGGCAGACGGAGCTCAGCTCATCGTCGTTATTTTCCACTGGGGAAATGAAACCGAAACCGTCCCTGACAGTAATCAGACCACCCTTGGACGTCTGGCAATCGATGAAGGTGCTGATCTGGTGTGTGGACATCATCCTCATGTCCTTCAGGGCATCGAAACCTACAAAGGCAAAAATATTGTTTACAGCCTGGGAAATTTCTGCTTCGGAGGCAACAGTTCCCCGAGTGATATGGACACCATGATCTACCAGCAGACCTTTACCGTCGATTCTGACGGCGTAAAAGAAGATAACGTGACAAATATTATCCCCTGCTCCATTTCCTCTGCTGCCTACGAGGGCTATAACAACTATCAGCCTACTCCGGCTGAGGGTGATGAAGCAACACGGATTCTCGAAAAGATTAATGAAAGAAGTTCCTGGATTTCCACTGCTGAAGGTACTACCTTCGCTGCTGAATATCATAACTCCGATGCCATCGGCACTGACAGTAACAACACTGATTCCAATAGCATCAGTGATACTGTTGAATAGATCTATCTGATCTGAATATCTTCCAAAAAAGCTACGTCAGGATATCAACTTAATCCTGCGTAGCTTTTTCATCAAAAATTCACTTCTCTTAAATAATAATCATTGCATCTCCAAAAGAGAAAAATCTGTAGCGTTCCTGTACAGCAGTCTCATATGCACGCATAATGTTTTCTTTTCCTGCAAGCGCAGATACCAGCATTAACAGCGTAGACTCCGGAAGATGGAAGTTTGTAATCAGTCCATCGATCATTTAAAATGATAACCCGGATAGATAAAGATTTCTGTCCATCCACTGCCCGCTTTCAGGATTCCATCCTCACCGGTTGCAGACTCCAATGTTCTGCAGCTTGTAGTTCCTACGGAAATTACACGCTTTCCGGCCTTCTTTGTATCATTGATCAGTTTTGCCTGATCTTCTTCCACAATATAAAATTCAGAATGCATATGGTGGCTTTCCACATCGTCTACCTTAACCGGACGGAAAGTTCCAAGACCTACATGGAGAGTCACATGGGCGATATTGACTCCCTTTTCCTTGACCTTTTCCAGAAGTTCCTTTGTAAAATGCAGTCCTGCGGTCGGTGCTGCTGCGGAACCTTCATTCTTCGCATAAACAGTCTGATAACGGTTCTTATCTTTCAGTTTATGAGTGATATAAGGCGGCAGAGGCATCTCGCCAAGCTGATCCAGAATCTCCTCGAAGATTCCCTCATAGTGGAACTGGATCAGACGGTTCCCCTCTTCTACCACGTCAATGATCTCGCCTTTCAGAATCCCGTTTCCGAAAGTAATCTTCGCACCCGGACGGGCTTTCTTTCCAGGTTTTACCAGACATTCCCAGATGTCATTCTCCCGTCTCTTAAGAAGCAGGATCTCGATCAGAGCACCTGTTTCTTCTTTATGTCCGTATAAACGGGCAGGAATTACCTTTGTATCATTGATAACCAGGCAGTCCCCCTCTTCCAGATAATCCAGTACATCTGTAAAATGGCGGTGTTCAATACTTCCGTCCTGTAAAGACAGATGCATCAGTCTGGATGAACTTCTGTCCTCCAGAGGATCCTGAGCAATCAGTTCCTGAGGAAGATCATAATAAAAATCTGCTGTTTTCATTTCGTCTGCTCCTCTTCTTCCTTCCACTGTTTTCTTAACTGGCGCACGTAATTCCATTCCTTATTGGTCAGATCCGCTTTTTTCAGAAGATCCGGACGCCTTTTGGCTGTACGGTAAATGGACTGCTCCCTACGCCATTTCTCAATGTTTGCATGATGACCGGACATCAGAACCTCCGGCACCTTTTTTCCATGCCATTCTTCCGGGCGGCTGTACTGCGGATATTCCAGAAGATTGCCTGCAAAAGATTCCGTCTCACCGGACTCCTGATTATTCAGTACTCCCGGCACCATTCTGGAAATAGAATCCATCATAACCATGGCAGGAAGTTCCCCTCCTGTGAGCACATAATCTCCGATGGAAACATAATCTGTCACAATTTCCTCCAGCACACGTTCATCGATTCCTTCATAATGACCGCAAAGAAATACCAGATCTTCCTCCTGCGCCATCTCTCTCGCCATCGCCTGGTTAAACACCTGTCCCTGTGGGGTCAGATAAACCACGCGCGGCTTCTTCGCAGTACGGCTGGCAATCGCTTCATAGGCAAGATAAACCGGCTCTGCCTGCATCAGCATACCGGCTCCGCCACCATAGGTATAATCATCTACTTTCTGATGCTTGTTAAAAGCATAATCACGGATATTCACTGCCTCCAATGTCAGAAGTTCCTTCGTAATGGCACGTCCCGTAATGCTGGTATTCATCCCATTCTCGATCATTTCCGGAAACAGGGTCAAAACATGAAAATTCATTTATACTAATCCTTTCATCAGATGTATGGTCATCACATTCTTCTCCACATCCACATCCAGAATACATTCCTTGATTGCAGGAAGAAGAACTTCTGCGCCTTTGGTATCTTCTACCACATAAACATCATTGGCACCAGTCTCCATAACATCCTTTAAAGTTCCAAACCTGCTTCCATCCTCGAGAACAACCTCCATGCCGATCAGGTCTGCAATGTAATATTCATCCTCATCCAGCTCCTGTGCTTCTTCTCTCGGCACCCAGAGTTCTCTCTGCTTATACATTTCTATATCATTAATATTGTCAATTCCCCTGAATTTCAAAATTACAAGGTTCTTGAAATACTTTACATTCTCAATTTCGAGTTTTCTTTTTTCTCTGCCCGTGTCAAGCAGAACATATTCCAGATCCATAAATCTGTCTGCATCTGTGGTGGGGTACACTTTTACCTCTCCCCGGACTCCATGTGTAGTGGTGATCACACCAACTTTTAATAAATCTTCCATCTGCTGACTCCTATATTTTCGTTAAAACCCAAATCAGGAGCCATGGGATGTTCCACAGCTCCTGACCCTTTATTTTCATTGCAGAATATCTACAATCACTTTTTTGCTGCTTTTTGAAGATGCCGCTTTGACGACAGTGCGGATTGCCTTGGCAATTCTTCCCTGACGTCCGATAACCTTACCCATATCAGCAGGTCCGACTTTCAGTTCAACGATGATCGCGTCATCTTTTTCTGTCTCGGTAACGACTACTTCATCCGGATTTTCAACAAGAGATTTTGCAATTACTTCCACTAATTCTTTCATTACATACCTCCCTGACCTGTCCCGTACGGACGCTGCAGAAATACCTTACTGGTAAATCTGATTATTTTTCGATTCCGGCATTTTTGAGGATTTTTGCTACAACATCTGTAGGCTGAGCTCCTGCTGCAAGCCATTTTTTAGCTGCTTCTTCATCAACTGTAACAGCGCTTGGCTCAAGGTTCGGATCGTATGTTCCGATTTCTTCGATACATCTTCCGTCACGTTTGCAACGAGAATCTGCAACTACGATTCTATAAAAAGGTGCTTTCTTCTGTCCCATTCTTCTTAATCTGATTTTAACTGCCATTGTTTCTTTTCCTCCATTAAATAAATTGTATGATTTTTTATATTTGTCGCCACCGCTCACCCCGTGAACGACAGCCTTGTGTCTATCATTCCCGTTTTCTTATATACAGGAACAATCTTTATATCAAAGCAGTCCATATGACACATAGGATACATATAAATACCGCTTCGCTAACTCTTTTACTGCCCAGTCGGGCATCTTCCCGCTGTCCTTATAGACCAAATGGAAGTTTGAATCCACCACCGCGCTTACCGGCTTTTCCACCCATAAGACCGGGCATCTGTTTCATCATCTTCTTGCTCTGCTCAAACTGCTTCACCAGACGGTTTACTTCGGAGACATCCACTCCTGCGCCTCTGGCAATACGGTTCTTTCTGGAAATATTCAGAATGGAAGGATTGCTTCGCTCCTGAGGTGTCATGGAAAGGATAATGGACTTGGTTCTGTCCAGTGCTTTCTCATCGATCATACCCTCGATATCCTTCATCTTGTTTCCCATACCCGGGAGCATATTCAGGATACTGCCGATGCCGCCCATCTTATTCATCTGTTCCATACTGGTAAGATAATCATTGAAGTCAAAGTCCATTTTCTTTAACTTCTTCTGCATGTCCTGTGCCTGTTCTTTGTCAATGGAAGCTTCCACTTTCTCGATCAGGCTCATAACATCGCCCATTCCAAGGATTCTGGAAGCCATACGCTCCGGATAGAACTGCTCTAAGTCGGAAAGCTTCTCGCCCATACCTACATAGAGAATCGGCTTGCCTGTCACTGCTTTAATGGAAAGGGCTGCACCACCCCGGGTATCACCGTCCATCTTGGTAAGGATGACTCCGTCAATTCCTACCTTATCCGCAAATGTCTTGGCAACATTTACCGCATCCTGTCCTGTCATGGCATCCACCACAAGAACTGTGGCATCCACATGAATGTTCTCTTTTATATCTGCAAGCTCCTGCATCATGTCCTCATCAATATGAAGACGTCCCGCTGTATCAATCAGGACTACATTCTGCTGGTTGGCTTTTGCATGCTCAATTGCTGCTTTCGCAATGTCCACAGGTTTCTGCTTGTCTCCCATGGAAAAACTTCCACACCTTGTCTCTCACCGTTGACCTGCAGCTGTGTGATTGCCGCCGGACGGTAAACGTCACAGGCTACCAGAAGCGGCTTTCTTCCTTTGGATTTCAGCTTACCTGCAAGTTTGGCAACTGTGGTAGTTTTACCTGCACCCTGCAGACCAGCCATCATGAAAACTGTGATCTCATTTCCCGGACGGAGAGGCAAGTCTGTTGTCTCACTTCCCATCAGCTTCACAAGTTCGTCATTTACGATCTTGATCACCATCTGTCCCGGATTCAGTCCGTTCATAACGTCCTGTCCAATGGCCTGTTCCTGTACGGATTTGGTAAACTGCTTCACAACCTTGAAGTTAACATCGGCCTCTAACAGAGCCATCTTTACTTCTTTCAGGGCAAGCTTGACATCTTCTTCTGTCAGACGTCCCTTACTTCGTAACTTCTTAAATACATTCTGCAGTTTATCAGTCAAGCTCTCAAATGCCATATGTCATAACTCCTCTAAAATCTCATTGGAAATATTTGCAATTTCTTCGGAATGATACTCCTGAGCAAGCACCCGGATCTGCTTCACCTGTGCCCGTATATTCAGGAATTTCTCTACAAGATGGAGCTTCTGTTCATACTCTTCCAGGGTCTTATTACATCTCTTGATCATATCATGCACACCCTGTCTGCTGATGCCCAGATCTTCTGCGACTTCACTCAGGGAATAATCCTCCAGCACCACGCTCTCATAAACCTGCTGCTGCCTCTCTGTCAGAAGTTCTCCATAAAAATCATATAAATAACCTTGCTCTACAAACTTCTCCATCTGTAATCACCTTGACTATCTTACCCTATTTCCAATTTGCTGTCAAGCATTTTCTCTTGACGAAGTTTATTTTTTCTTGTTTTCATTATGATTCATTCATGCGATAACCGGACAATAATACCTATAGTTACTGTTCACATAAAACCATTTAAAGGCTTAAAACAGTTGTCGTTATAAATGATTTCGTTTATAATGTATCCATAAATGAAGAATCCTATATGATTTTATAACACTCAAGCATGAAAGGATGTGTTAACATGCCATTACCCCAACATAAAGCTTATACAATAGAAGATATTTTTTCATTACCAGAAGGTACCAGAGCCGAGTTAATTGATGGACAAATCTATTACATGGCTCCGCCAAGCCGAAAGCATCAACAGATTGCAGGAAAACTATTCGCTGCTATCTCACATTATATTGACAGTAATGGTGGTTCCTGCGAACCATATATCGCTCCTTTCGCTGTCTTCCTGAACAAGAATGACAAGAATTATGTCGAACCGGATATAAGTGTCATCTGTGATCCAGACAAACTTAATGATCGAGGCTGCAATGGAGCTCCTGACTGGATTATCGAGATTGTCTCCCCCGGAAGCAGACAAATGGACTATTTCACCAAACTATTCAAATACCGAAACTCTGATGTTCGCGAATACTGGATTGTAGATCCGATAAAGAATCTGATTCTGGTATATAATTTTGAGAACAGTACCTCCGACCAATACACTTTTGCAGATATTGTGAAAGCTGGAATTTATGATGATTTTTCCATTGATTTCAGTCAGTTCTCTTTATAACTCTCACGAAAGACATATGCCCTGCTTTTAAGAATTTTTTTATACGAAGTATTTACACCCACAAAATCTCGCCACATCTAATCTTGATTCGTCAGGAATACGCAGGCGAGATTTTGTATATTCAATACTACACTGTTTTAATTATACTTTATCCCTTACCAGCATCAACGCATATCCTAGCAGATTCTGTCCACGCCACTGCTTTGAATCCATTCTCCCATTCCTTTACAGATGTAAAATATTCCAAAGAATATGGTCCACGAAAACGAATAATTTTTTCTCCATATTGAAATTTAATTATATCTTTTTCATTACTAAGATATGCTTTCTCAATATTCATTATAATATCCTCTTCATAATAATAATCAGTATTATAAATCCATACAGAAATCCCTTAATATCTCACATCATACCATGTTCTTTTACAATAGTCTATACGTTTCATAAGACTGACCCCCATACAACTTAATATATTTTTGATTCACTCTACACTGTCTGAAGAGTTTCTTCCAACATCAGCGCGGAAAAATCTTTTGTTTCGTGTGCATTTGCAGGGTTCTTAGATATTCTTAGCCGGCAGAAATCTGCGTTATGAGCCGTCTGAGACACTGTCTGAGCCGTAGGCGAGTTTGGCTCAGATTGCTCATGGTTTTAGCAGATTTATGGCGGCTTAGAATATCTTAGAGCCCGAAACCGCACACGAAACAAAAGATTTTTCTGCGCGTACCTCCTGAGTTAGTTCCCCCATCAGCCACCCCAAAAGAAAAAGCCCCAATGCCGAGAAGCACCAGAGCTTTATCTTTTCTTCAATTATTATTCTATTTTTGCAAAACCTTCACAACTATCAACTCAAAAAAAACGATTAAAGACTAGGACGAATCACCTTCGGTCTGCATCCTGCATCCTCAAGTGCCTTCACAATCTCATTCTTATGATCCGTACCAAACGCCTCCAGCGTAATCTTAAGTTCCACAGCCGCATTTCTGTTCGTACTTACAAACTGGTTATGATCCAGCTTAATAACATTCCCCTGCGCCTTCGCAATCACACTTGCCACACGCACCAGTTCACCCGGCTTATCCGGAATCAGAACAGAAACCGTAAAGATTCTGTCCCTCTGGATCAGACCATGCTGCACAACAGAAGACATCGTGATCACATCCATATTTCCACCACTCAGGATAGAAACAATCTTCTTCCCCTTCACATCCAGATGACGAAGCGCAGCCACAGTCAGAAGACCAGAATTCTCCACGATCATCTTATGATTCTCAACCATATCCAGGAAAGCCACGATCAGCTCATCATCCTCAATCGTGATGATATCATCCAGATTCTTCTGGATATACGGGAAAATCTTCTTACCAGGTGTCTGAACAGCAGTACCATCTGCGATCGTATTTACATGCGGAAGCGTCACAACCTCCCCCTTCTTCAGAGAAGCCTTCATACATGCAGCCCCGGCCGGTTCCACACCGATCACCTTAATATGAGGATTCAGAAGCTTAGCCAGTGTAGAAACACCAGTAGCAAGTCCGCCCCCACCGATCGGAACCAGAATATAATCCACTAACGGAAGCTCCTGAACGATCTCCATCGCAATCGTACCCTGACCAGTAGCAACAGCCGGGTCATCAAACGGATGAATAAACGTATAACCTTCCTTCTCAGCCAGCTCCAGTGCATGCGCACACGCCTCATCATACACATCCCCGTGCAGAATCACCTCCGCGCCATAACTCTTCGTTCTCTCAACTTTGATCAATGGCGTAGTCGTCGGCATAACAATAACCGCCTTCACCCCATATTTATGAGCCGCATAAGCCACGCCCTGCGCATGATTACCCGCAGAAGCAGTAATCAGCCCCTTGTTTCTCTCCTCATCAGAAAGAGTACTGATCTTATAATAAGCACCACGGACCTTATACGCACCGGTACGCTGCATATTCTCAGGTTTTAAATAAACCTTATTTCCTGTAAGATCACTGAAATAACTGCTCTTGATCAGCTTTGTTTCCTGTGTGACCTGTTTCACGATTTCTGATGCCTGTTCAAAACTCTCTAACGTAAGCATGTTTTTTCCTCCATTTTGTTATACTCTTCAAGTAAAATTAATAAGCGTCCGGGTTTTCTTTATGGTCCACATCAAACAACGCATTCACAAAGGCATCTGCATCGAATTTCTGAAGATCGTCAATACTTTCTCCTACGCCAATGTATTTCACCGGAATATCAAGCTCTGACTGGATTGCCACCGCAATACCACCTTTGGCAGTTCCATCCAGCTTCGTCAGGATAATTCCGTTTACATTTGCAACTTCCGCAAACTGTTTCGCCTGAGAAAGAGCATTCTGTCCGGTTGTACCATCCAGTACTACCAGTGTCTCCAGATAAGCCTCCGGATACTCCCTCTCCAGGATTCTGTAAATCTTACGAAGCTCCTCCATAAGATTCTTCTTATTATGAAGACGTCCCGCTGTATCACACAGAAGCACATCCGCATCCCTCGCCTTGGCTGCTGCCACTGCATCATAAATTACAGACGCAGGATCAGCCCCCGACTGTCCGCCAATGATCTCCACACCGGCACGGTTCGCCCACTGAGTAAGCTGCTCACCCGCTGCCGCGCGGAACGTATCCGCAGCCGCCAGGATCACCTTTTTGCCCTGGTCCTTCAGCTTACCGGCAAGCTTACCGACAGAAGTCGTCTTACCCACGCCATTGACACCGATCACCAGCACCACTGACTTACGGTTCTCAAACTCATACTCTGTACTGTCCACACGCATCTGCTGCTTGATCTCATCGATCAGAAGCTGCTTACATTCCATCGGCTCCTTGATATGACGCTCGGAAACCTCCTTCTTCAGATTCTCAATAATAGAAGTGGTGGCATTAATACCAATATCTCCCATGATCAGAATCTCTTCCAGTTCTTCATAAAAATCTTCATCAATGTTGGAAAAGCCGCTGAAAATATTATCAAATCCGGCTACGATATTGTCTCTGGTCTTGGCCAGTCCGCTGACCAGTCGTTTAAAAAAACCTTTCTTTTCTTCTGCCATGATTCTCCTCCTGTTACTGGGTAAGCTGGTTTTCCACAAGGTCAACAGAAACCAGTGTCGATACCCCTTTTTCCTGCATGGTAATTCCATAAAGCCTGTCTGCGGCATTCATAGTTCCACGTCTATGCGTTATTATAATAAATTGTGTATTTTTCGTCAACTTCTGTAAATATCCGGCGAAACGTCCCACATTCGAGTCATCCAGAGCCGCCTCGATCTCATCCAGCAGACAAAACGGCGATGGCTTCAGATTCTGAATCGCAAACAACAATGCGATCGCAGTCAGCGCCTTCTCTCCACCGGAAAGCTGCATCATATTCTGAAGCTTTTTACCCGGCGGCTGGGAAATGATCTTAATTCCCGCCTCCAGAATATCCGCTTCCTCATCCAGCTCCAGCGTTCCCTTTCCACCTCCGAAAAGCTCTTTAAACGCCTTGTCAAACTCCTTCTGGATCTCTGCAAATTTCTCGGTAAACTGCTTACGCATTCCCTCATCCAGCTCCTGAATGATCTGCTCCAGCGTCTTTTCCGCAGTCACCAGATCCTCATACTGACCTGACAGGAACGTATGACGCTCCAGCAATTCCTTGTAATCCTCGATCGCATTGACATTTACCGGACCAAGCCTTCTGATCTCATCCCTCAACTGTGCAGTCTGCTTTTTCATCTCTCCAAGATCATCAAACTCTTCCTTTTTATACTGCAAAGCATTATTCGGAGTGATCTCATACTCCTCCCACATGTAGGAAATCCGTTCTTCCCGGCTCTCCTCCAGTTTCTCCATCTGCCCTTGCAGACGGTAACATTCTTTATCCAGAAGGCTGATCTGTCCGGAAAGCTCGTCCCTCTTCTCAAAGAACTCCTTGTGACTGGAATTTTTTTCCTCTTTGTTCTTCTGCATCTCTTCCAGTCTTACCTTCGCCTGCGCTTCCTGCTCCTGAGAGTTTTCTGCTTCTTTTTTCAGCTCCTCAATGGACTGCTTTCTCGCTTCCATCTCCCGGCTGTTCTGTGCCAGTGACTCTCCGATCTCCGCTTTCTCTGTTTCCAGAGCCTTCGTTTCCTTTAACAGTCGGCTGAGATTTTCCTGATCAAAACTGTCTTTCTGCTCCAGTGTGGAAGTCTGCAGTCGAATCTCTTCCAGTTCCCTGGAAATCGTTCCCTCTTCTTCCTTCCACTCATCCAGCTCACTCTGCTTCTCTTCAATATAACTTTCCAGCTCTGCCTCATCCTGCTTCGAACTCTCCAGTTCCTGAGCGATCCGTTCGTGATCCTGACGGATCTCCTGAACCTGACGCCTGATCTCCGCCTGATCACGGTTGATCTGCTCATAACCGCTTCGGATTTCTTCTGCCTTCTGTTCCTGCTGTGCAATGTTCATCTGCGCAGTGTTCTGCTCAATATACTGCTGGCGCAGCTTTTCCTGAAAATCCGCGATCGTCTCACGGATCACATTTCGTCGGCTTCGTTTCTCGTCAATTGTCTTCTGCACGGTAACAAGCTGTTCCTTCAGCCCTTTTACCTTCGCTTCCAGCTCCTCAATCTCTCTTCTTCGGCCGAGAAGATTGCTGTTATTCTTAAAAGCACCACCTGTCATGGAACCACCCGGGCTTAAGGATTCACCCTCAATGGTAACCATTCGCAGGCTGTGTCTGTATTTCCTTCCGATTGCAATCGCATGGTCAATATTGTCCACTACCAGCACCCTGCCGAGAAGAAACTTCGCAATCTGCTGATACTGTGGTGCAGTACTTACCAGCTCACTGGCAATCCCGATCACTCCCGGTTCTCTGAGCGCATCCCTCGGAGAAAATTCTCCCCTCGGAGTAATGCTGCTCATCGGCAGAAATGTAGCACGGCCATAACGGTTCTTTTTCAGAAATTCAATCAGGGTCTTGGCCGTCTGTTCATTGTCTGTGACAATGTTCTGGATACTTCCGCCAAGAGCTGTCTCAATGGCAATCTCATAATCTTTGTTTACCTGAATCAGATCCGCCACAACGCCCTGGATTCCCGGTACCCGTTCTTTCTGCTCCATCACACGGCGGATGCTGTTTCCATAACCGTCATACCGTTCCGTAAGGTTTCGCAGAGACTCCAGCCTGGATGCCTCTCTGTGGTAGGCAGTCTGTCCTGCTTCCATCTGGCTATTCTGCTCTTTCAGTTCATTCTGAATGTGAAAAACATCCTGATTAAGACGTTCACACTCCTCGTTCATGGACCGGATCAGTTCTGTGATGGAATCATACTGCGCCTGTGCCTTTTTCAGAATGGTCTGCTGTTCTTCCTCTTCGCTCTTAAGACGAAGTACTCTCTGGCTGATCTCCGCTTTCCGGATATCCGCCTGCTCCATCATGGCATCAAATCTCTGCGCTTTTCCCTTGGTATTGGCGCGGCTGTTGAGGATTTCAATGATCTCATTCTTTCCTTCCTCAACCGCCTGCGTACAGATTTCGATGTTCTCCCGGGTATTCTGAAGTTTTTCCTCTTTCTCTTTCAGGCGGCTTTGAATCTCTTTTAACTGCGCACGGAGATCGGACTTCTCTTCCTGCAATTCTTTTATGGAACTTTTTTTGCCGGACAGTTCTTCCTCAATGGAAGCCAGACGCCCCTGATAATGTTCTTCATTCTGCACACCTGCCAGAATCTGCTCATTCAGGACATTGACCTGTCCTTCCATCTGCTGCCGTTTCAAAGCCTGCTCCTGACTGTCGCTGCGCAGAGCCTCCATCTCATGATTTAACTGCTCCAGTTCCTGCTCCAGACGATCATATTCTACCTTTGTCTGTTCATAGGCTTTCTGTGCCTCATCCAGCTCCCCCTGCGCCAGTCTGTGCTTTCCTTCCAGTTCCTTCATGGATTCGGCCGTGCCTGCATACTCCAGAAGGAACATATTGACATCCAGTTCTTTGAGTGTTTCTCTTTTTGCAAGATAAATCCTGGCTGTCTCAGACTGTTTTTCCAGCGGTTCGAGCTGTCTGGTAAGCTCTGTCAGAATATCTGTCACACGGACCAGATTCTGACGCTCATCTTCCAGCTTCTTGATCGTCGCATTTTTTCTTCTCTTAAACTTTACGATTCCTGCTGCCTCATCAAAAAGCTCCCTGCGTTCTTCAGGCTTTCCGCTCAGGATCTTGTCCACCTGTCCCTGACCAATGATCGAATATCCTTCTCTTCCGATACCTGTATCATAGAACATCTCATTGATGTCCTTTAATCTGCATGCGCTTCCATTGATCCGGTATTCACTCTCACCGGAGCGGTAAAGCCTTCTGGTCACCGTCACTTCGTTGAAATCCACAGGAAGTTTATGGTCAGAATTATCCAGCGTGATCGCAACCGAAGCGAAACTCAGCGGTTTTCTGGTTTCCGTCCCGGAGAAAATAACATCCTGCATGTTTCCGCCTCGAAGAGATTTGGCACTCTGCTCTCCCAGCACCCAGCGCACTGCATCTCCGACATTACTTTTTCCACTTCCGTTAGGACCTACAATTCCGGTAATTCCATTATGAAATTCAAAATTGATCTTCTGGGCAAACGATTTGAAGCCCTGTACCTCAATGTTCTTTAAATACATAATTCACCTGTTTACTGTTTCATGACACGGATCGCCTGATATGCGGCTGCCTGTTCTGCGGCTTTCTTGGTATGGCCGCTGCCCTGTCCCATGACTTTTCCGTTTACTCTTGCTTCTACTGTGAAATTCTTGTTATGATCCGGTCCTTCTTCTCCGATCAGAGCATATTCTACAGGCTGAGTTCCGTTTTCCTGCACGATCTCCTGTAAGATGGTCTTGCTATCATAAAAGAGCTGCTTATGTTCCATATCATTCAGAATAAAGTTCAGCACAAACTCCTTTGCATTAGCAAAACCACCATCCAGATAAATGGCTCCAAGCAAAGCTTCTGTTGCATCGGATACGATAGAGTCTCTGTTTCTTCCACCGGTCATGTCCTCTCCTTTTCCAAGAAGCAGAAACTGTGGCAGGCCAAACTCTCTTGCGCAGTAAGCAAGACTTGGCTCACAGACCAGGCTGGCTCTCTTTTTTGTAAGTTCCCCTTCCGGCACCTGGGTAAATTGGGCATAAAGAAAATCACTGCTGATCAGCTCCAGCACTGCATCTCCCAGAAACTCCAGTCTCTCGTTACTGCCCAGTTTTCCCAACTTCTTCTCATTGGCATAGGAACTGTGAGTAAGTGCCTGTGTCAGATAATGCTTGTTTTTAAAATGGTATCCGATAATCTCTTCTAATTCTTCTGTTTTTTTATTCATGTTTCGTCCCTCTCAATACCGGATACAGGGGAACATCCGGATCAGCCGGCCCTGTACCCTGTATCCCTGTTTTTATCTACAGCAGTTATTTCATCCTGCGGATTGCTTCTGCCGCGTCACCCACGGTCTGAATCTGTTCTACTGTATCATTGTCCAGTTCTATATCATATTCTTCTTCAATACCCATCACGATCTGAAAAATATCCAGCGAATCCGCACCCAGGTCATCCACAAACGTGGTATCTGCTGTGATGGTTTCCACGTCTATGTTCAGCACTTCTGCGATGATCGCCTTTATTTTCTCCAGTTCCATAATCTATGTCTCCTTCCTGTTCCCGGATTCTTTCTGCATTACTCCTGATCTTCCAGGATTCTCTCTGCGATCTTTTCATTGATCTTCTGCTGCTTAAACTGTACGCACTGGAAAATACCATGCTTGATCTCAATCGCCTTGGCACTTCCGTGTGTCTTTACAACCAGTCCTTTCAGACCCAGAAGCGGTGCTCCGCCGTATTCGCTGGCATCAAAGGATTTCAGTGTGGATTTCAGTGCCGGTTTTACCAGAAGGGCTCCGATCTTGCTTCTTAAGCTGGTCATCATTCCTTCTTTGATCTTATGAACCAGTGCAGCTCCGACACCCTCGTATAATTTCAGGATGACATTTCCCACAAATGCCTCACATACCACTACATCTGCATATCCGGCAGGAATATCTCTTGCCTCAATGCTTCCGATGAAGTTGATGCCTTTGCATTCCTTCAGAAGCGGGAATGTTTCTTTTACCAGTGCATTTCCCTTTTCTTCCTCTGCCCCGTTATTGACAATGGCAACTCTCGGGTTTTTAATGCCTACCACATGTTCCATATAGATCGAACCCATCTTCGCAAACTGTACCAGATGAGACGGGCGGGCATCTACGTTTGCCCCACAGTCGATCAGGAGGGAAACACCTTTTGTCGTAGGGATCAGTGGTGCAAGCGGTGGTCTTTCCACTCCTTTGCTTCTTCCGACCAGTACCTGACCGCCTACGAGGACAGCCCCTGTACTTCCGGAAGAAACGAAAGCGTCTGCCTCCTGTTTCTTAACCATATTCAGTCCTACCACGATTGATGAATCTTTTTTCTTACGGATTGCAAAAACCGGTGGTTCCGCTGTCTCAATGACTTCTGAGGCATTTACGATCTGAATCTGTTCCTTCGGATATCCGGAGTACTTTGCCAGTTCTCTTTCGATCACATCCTGTTTTCCTGTAAGTATTACTTTGATATCCTGTCGCTCTGTTACAGCTTCCACTGCAGCCTTGACAGGTTCTACGGGCGCGTTGTCACCGCCCATTGCATCTACAACTACTCTGACCTGTTCTGCCATTTTTTTCTCCTGTTTTCTTTTTGATCGGTCGGACATCTACGTCCGCCTTGTTGTCTGATTCTGTCAAATCTGTTTCATATACCATAGTTTGTATCATACTCGAGAATCAATTAAAAAGTCAATAGTCTGTCAACAATAACTTGGAATGAGTTATGTTGACGTTACTGTTCACTCCGTTCTCAGTAACATGCTGCCTTCGCGCCTGATCCTTAAGAATGACATCTCTTGCACGGAGAATACCCCTGTGCGATCAGATCATCCCTGCTGCCTGTGTATTCTTCTTTATTGCTGTCATTCATCTGTCCCACACTGCTGCATTGCGGATAATGGAATTTCCCTGTATTGGTATTGATGATATAGGTCGTTCCCACAGATTCGCTCTGTGTGTCTGTTTCCTCCTCATCGTAGGCAGGCTGTGTCTGGGATTCATCCGGTTCTTCTGCCTGCGGGATGCTGTCGTCTTCCCAGTTGTCTCCTGTTGCATAATCAATTCCGATTCCCGGCTGTACATTATAGCAGAATACATTGAATAAAATTCCATCTCCGTTGTCTTCTACAGATTCGGCTTCCATCTGTACACCGTCTGCCACCAGATTATCACCGGTAAAGATCGGCGTTACTCTGTAAAGGACATGGTTTCCTGTTTCTTTTACATAGTCGGCTACCATGTTTTCAAATGGTAACATTCCATCCACATTCAGATATCTGGTTCCTGTGATCAGGTTTTTCTCGTTGGCATTCTCGCCTGTGAGCTGATAGCCGATCAGATGGCAGCGGTTATAGAGATATTTGCCGTCTACACTGTCATATTTCGCAGTCTGCCATCCGGAAGGTTTCACCTGGCCGATTTTTCCACGTTTCTGTGTCGGCATCAGTTCCTGGCATACATTGGCATAGGCAACTCCACATCTGCTGAGCTCATCCAGATCACTGTACGTCTCAAACGCCTCTGTCGTGTAATCATCCAGTGGAAAATCCGGTACATTGTCGTTGATCTGTGTGTAAGGGCTTCCTGTATAGGAAGGAATATCCTCAGACTGAAGCTGCGCACTTACTTCCTGTACAGCACCCGGAAAGACTGAAAAAGGTACCAGTCCCATGCAAAGGCATAAGGCCATGACAAAAGCCGCAATTTTCTTCGTTATTTTCTGCATTTTTGTCTCATCTCCTGTAGTTTTAATTCTTACTGATTTCTTTACTTCCTGTAAATCTCCTTTGTAATCTTCTCATGAGAATATCCGGCAAACTCCGTCGTCTGAACCAGCCTCCACTGCTTCAAATCCAGATCCAGATGGAAATCTCCCGGATAGCTGCGGTTCCAGCGGTATACAACCACTTCTGTTATGCGGTCGCTGTAAGGCAGAAGTTTCTCATTTTCCACAAAACAGAAATCATTTTCTCCCGCCTGCCTCAGAAAATCTTCTGTAACTATGAGAGCAGCCGTTTCAGAAACTCCTGTAACATTCTCGCCTGTCTGGCTTCCTTCCTGAAACTGTCTGGCAGAATAAGCATTCATCCACAGTTTCTGCCCTGCTGTCATTTTCTGTACATCATCCCGCAGCACTCTGTCCTGGCTCTGGCGTCTTTTATTAAAAAGCATTCCATTTCCATCATCCACACATACGATTACCTTCATACAAAAATCCCCCATCGATACATAAAATGATACATAAAAGTTTTACTGATTTTTCTGTGCCTCAATCTTCTCTGCAAGGTCATTCAGATATACCCAGCGGTCCATTTTCTCGTCAAGCTGTGCCTGCGTAGTGTCTTTCTCTTCCATAATTTCACGAAGTTTCATGGAATTGGTAGCATTTGCCGCCATATCCTGATCCAGTTTCTCCAGCTTCTCTTCCAGTGCTGCGATGTCATCATCGATCGTTTCAAATTCCCGCTGCTCTTTGTAGGTAAATTTCAGCTTCTGCGGTCTGTTCAGTTTCCAGTCAGCCTGAGAAGATTTCTTCTTCTCTGTCTCTGTCACAGTTTCCACTTCGCCTGCACCTGCTGAGGCATTTTTTCTGGAAAAAGCTTCCACATAGTCCGTGTAGCCGCCCTCATACTGCGTCAGATGTCCATCTCCCTCAAAGGCAAAAATCCTGTCCACAATATTATCCAGAAAATAACGGTCATGAGATACTGCGATCACGATTCCTGCAAAAGAATCCAGATAGTCTTCCAGAATGGTCAAGGTCGGAATATCCAGATCATTGCTCGGCTCATCCAGAAGCAGTACATTCGGTGCTTCCATCAGTACTTTCAGCAGATAAAGTCTTCGCTTCTCCCCTCCTGACAGTTTGGCGATCGGTGCATACTGCATGGAAGAATCAAAAAGAAAACGTTCCAGCATCATGGATGCCGTGATCTTTCCATCTCTGGTCGGGATGTATTCTGCCACGTCACGGATATAATCGATCACACGCTGATTTGTATCCATATCCGGAACTTCCTGTGCAAAATATCCGATGCGGATCGTCTCTCCGATCTCCACTTCTCCTGCATCCGGCTGGATCATGCCGTCAATGATCTTGATCAGTGTGGATTTGCCACAGCCGTTCGGTCCGATGATTCCCAGACGCTGATTGCGAAGTACAATGTAACTGAAATCATCCAGAATCTTCTTTTCTCCGAAATTCTTGCTGATGTGGTGAAGCTCAATGGTTTTCTTACCCATTCTGGTCTCCACAGAGTCCAGTTCCACACTGGCATCACGTACCGGTGTTTTTCCGTTTTTGAGTGCCTCCAGTCGTTCCAGTCGCGCTCTCTGCTTCGTACTTCTTGCCCTGCATCCACGTTTCGCCCATTCCAGCTCCATTCGCAGAACGCTCTGGCGTTTTCTCTCGCTGGCAAGTTCCATCTCTTCTCTCTCAGCTTTTAATTCCAGGAACTTCGAATAATTAGCTTCATAGGCATAAAGATTTCCATGAGAAATCTCCAGGATCTTATTGGTGACTCTGTCGAGGAAGTATCGGTCATGGGTAACCATGATCACTACGCCCTTGAATTTCCGCAGAAAATCTTCCAGCCAGGTCACCATCTCATTGTCCAGATGGTTGGTCGGCTCGTCCATCAGAAGCACATCACAGGGATTTACCAGTGTTCTTGCCAGTGCCACTCTTTTCTTCTGACCACCGGAGAGATGGTCGATTTTCTCTTCATGATCCGTGATTCCCAGCTTATTCAGCACGTTTCTGGCTTCACTCTCTGTACTCCAGTCCTTCTGCCATTTTCCCTCTGCCACATAATCAAGGATCGTAGAGCCCTGAGGAAACTCCGGCAGCTGCGGCAGGTATGTGATGCGCAGTCCGTTCTGTGTGATGACCTGTCCCTCATCCGGTTCTTCCAGACCTGCAATGATCTTCAGAATGGTGGATTTACCGGTACCGTTAATACCGATAATACCGATTTTATCTCCCTGATGGATTCCATAGGAAACATCATTCAGAACTACTTTTTCACCAAATACTTTGGAAATATGTTCTATGTTTAAAATGTTCATGTATACAAAACCTTTCCTGTATTTTTTTCTGTCCTGACAGAATATGACGGCCTGTGCCGTTTTTACAGCAGAATCCAAAAATAATGTATGATTTTCACGGATTATGATCGTCTTCTGCCTTCAGGACAAACTTATGTTTATTATAGCATACCTCTGAGGCTGTGGCAAACCTTCCGGATACCCCGGTAAAAAAATATCATTGACGTTTACTGTTTACTCCGTTCTCAGTGACACATCATTTCCAGAGCTGACAGATGCCAAAACAGGCTGACGCCAAAACAAAATCCCCTGAAAAATTCCAGAGGCTGCTGTCTGTTATCTCAGCAGCCTTCTGTCATCCTTCAGGGGATTATCATTCGGCTTTTTTATTCATTTTCTTCCTGATATCCGATATTTTTTACTTTTTTCCATTACATTGTCAATCAGTTAGTTCATCGGAGTTCCGTTTTCTACTGCATATTTCAGTCCCTGAACTGCAACTGCGATTGTAGATTCTTCTACGGTTGCGTTTCCAAGATCTCCCATATCCAGAGTCAGGCTTCCGTCATCATTTGCCTCTACGCCAAATCCAAGAGACATTTCAGAAACTTCATCAGTGATAGTTACGATTGCATTCTCTTCGTCCAGAGTTCCTTCGCCAACGAAACTTACATAATTGTCATCCTGATCGATCACAAGTACGGAGCAGAAACTTCCATCATCATTGCTTGCATAGATAAAAGTTTCTCCTGCATCTGTCTCACCGGAATAACATTCTGTCAGAAGTTCTCCCATGTCCTGATAAGTCTTGTTATAGTCTTCCTCATCACCTGTTGCCTCATAAGGTTCCAGAGTTGCTGTCAGCTCCTGGCTGTCCGGATCATAAAGTTCCAGAACATTTTCATCCACATTTGCCTGTACCAGATAGCTTACTTCATTTTCTTCATCATACGTGCCGTCATCATTTGCGAGCTGCATTACCAGTGCTGTGTAATCTCCGTCTGAAGCAAGAGCATAAGCACCCAATACATCCTGTTCTTCATCTACCCACTGACCAAAGAAAGAATAGTCATTATAGAATCCGTAGATATCTCCCGCACTGTCCTTCCAGAGTCCTACCAGTGCTTCTGTCACGTCTGCAACATCGCCGTCTGCTTCTTCCTCTGCTGCATCATCAGAAGCCCATACCGGAACTACCATAGAACCAACCATCGCTGCTGCACAAAGACCTGCCATTAATTTTCTCCAGTTTTTCATATTACTTACCATCCCTTTCTGTTGCATTTTGAAAATGTTTTTTCATTTTCGTCCTGCTTATTTTCTATGGTCTTACTATAAAAAATTTTGACTGCATTTTCAAGATACATGGGATGAAATGACATTTTCAGTGAAATATGGATTACTGAGAATCCCTCTGTCCCCTCAGGTGTTCTTACACGAATAAATCAGAATCCCGAGACATATAGCACAAATTTATTCCGGATTACCTGCATCAACAGGATTTTTATCTTGTACAAACCTGTCAAATAAGCTAAAATAACTGTTATGTATCAGATAATTTAACTCGTTGTGCTAGATAAAATAAATATAAAGAAACTTCAACAAAATGTGCTATCCTATTTGTAGGGAATACAACGAAAGGAGGCATCATTATGTTGAAGTTCCAAGATA
>NZ_QUDO01000079.1 GCF_003477525.1 Ruminococcus sp. AF41-9 | reverse complement strand
ACAAGGAAGGTATCTGCAGGCGTGCTGACGCACGGCAAAGATATCTGACGCAGGACTTCACGCTCTGATGGGCTGGATTGCTTGCATTATTTTCTGGAATTGCTATAATTTCTTCCATTTATGAATTTAAAAAAGCCTGAAGACTTATTGTCCTCAGGCTTCCTGCATATAGTCGAAGCGACGGGATTCGAACCCACGACCTCTGCGTCCCGAACGCAGCGCTCTACCAAACTGAGCCACGCTTCGTCGCTGCAAGTGATAGTATATTAGAATCAGGCATATTTGTCAAGGGATTTTTTTATTTTTTTTGAATATTTTTTTTGAGTCCTCATATACATTATTGAATCTGCTTTTTCGGAGGAATTATTTTGTCCGGATATCGGCGTTTTATCGCGTATGTATATGAATACCAGAAAGGGAAAAAAGGAAGCAACTGTGGTTTTCTCAAAGTTGAGGTGAAGGATCAGCAGTGTTCTGTGGAAGTGCATCTGCATTGTCCGGGACTTCCTGCGGATATTCCATGCCGGATTTATGGATTTATACGAAAGGACGGACTGATCAATGGGATTCTTCTGGATACCTGCGAGACAGAATCTGAAACTGTGGAATGTCTGATTGAGACAGATGCTCTGAACATGAATGGTTCTGATGTTTCACTGGCAAAGATGGGAGGAATGGTTCTGGTCACAGATGCAGGAAGTTTCTTTGGCACGGAATGGGATGACCAGACGATCCGTCCTGAAAACTTCCGGAAGCTGAAGCAGGCTGCATCTCAGGGTAATTCTGCTTATGATAATATAGTATCAATTTCTCCTTCTGTTCCTGCTGCCTCTGATACTACAGCCAAGGCAGCTACAGCACATTCTGATAAAAAAAGCAATAAGGTTTCTGCTGCTTCTGAAATTTCTACTGTTCCTGACATTACAACAACCAGTCAGGAGCTTTCAGATTCCGCAGAAAACATAGTTTCCTCTGCTCCATCAGAGCAAATTTCAGACAACATATCTGAATCGCCCAAAGTCTCACATCCTGAAGCTTCTGACACCCAGGTGGAACCTGTCAGTTTCACAGTACCGGATAAATTTATAAATGCAGAAAGCAATACAAAACCACAGGCATCTATAATGCCAGAGAAACTTACACAACCACAGCAAATGTTAAATTCCGAAGAGATTCCACAAACAAAACAACTGACAGAGCCCAAAGATTCTGCACAGTTAAACCAGAATATACTGGCAAAGGAAAACATATCTACAAATGAGCCTGAAAGACCAAAATCAATCTCAGACAGCAATAGTCCCAACAGCACTCCTGCAAATGCTTCTTCCCTTGCACAATCCGCTGTCCTTAAAGAGTCAGCTTCTCATTCTGAAGCTGCACATCATTCAAAAGTATCTTCACAGGCGGCCTCCCAGCCTCAGCCATTTACGCCATTCTCCGACGGAGAACTCGCTGCTGCCTGGAAGATACATCTGAATGATTTAAAGCAATTTCCGCGCCGTTATAATGCCCTGCGAAACAATCGTTTTATTCAGTATGGACATTATAATTTCGGACATTTGCTTTTGGGACAAAGAAATGACGGGCAGTATATTCTGGGAGTTCCGGGCGGGTATAACCAGCAGGAACGGTTTATGGCAAATATGTTTGGCTTCCCTTATTTCAAAGAGAGTACTTACATCGAACTTCCGCGAGCCAGGGGCGGCTACTGGTATAACTTAATCGATGCCCCTGATTCCCACAGATGAGATGGTCTGTTGAAGGATCTGCTGAAAACCTTTCAGTTCTTCCAGTGTATAACTTGTAAATCCAGGCTTAAGGACTCCCTCTGAGTCCTTATATGCCTGTAGATAATATTCTTTTGCACCTTTCAGCCACTCTGCAATTTCTTCGAAATCTTTTTGTGTATGTAATTCCCGCACTACTGTTGTCCGGAATTCATAATCCAGATTCAGATTCCCATGAATCAGCATATCTACAGTTTCGCAGATTTTATCCATATCCGGATCAGAAACTCCGGTCAGAACAGAATAATTGTCCAGACAGGCTTTGATATCCATAGCCACTTTATCGATCAGTCCTTCTTCTGCCAGCTTTCTTACGATCTCCGGTCTGGAGCC
The DNA here is from genome assembly GCF_003477525.1 of Ruminococcus sp. AF41-9. Taxonomy (GTDB): domain Bacteria; phylum Bacillota; class Clostridia; order Lachnospirales; family Lachnospiraceae; genus Blautia_A. The sequence continues at coordinate 10,884 of NZ_QUDO01000079.1, read as the reverse complement.
GTTGGTATCCAGTTTGATCTCATATCCCAGTTCTTTGATCTTATGTAAAAATTCTTCCAGTTTCTTCGCAAGTGTCGGTTCTCCTCCTGAGACACAGACTCCATCCAGAATCCCTTTTCTTTTTTTCAGAAATGCCAGAATCTCTTCCTGACTGTAATCCGGCTGCTGCCCTGGTTCCAGTACCAGTACACTGTTCTGGCAGAACGGGCATCGGAAATTGCATCCTCCCAGAAAGATCGTACTGGCCACCTTTCCCGGGTAATCCAGCAATGTTGTTTTATTAAATCCACAGATTCGCATCTTGCGCCCTCCTGTATCACTTGATTTTATAGCAATTTTATCACATAACGCAAAAAAGAATCCCGTTTTATCAGGATTCTTTTTCATAATCTTTTTATTATCTTGCATTAGTTAAGTCGATACACTTCCGCTGTCTGAAGTCCAAAGCTTAATGCTTCAGAGTGGCTGCCACAGTAAATATCTACGTGTCCATAAGGTGTGCCTAAATCCTCTACTGTATAAACATTTCCATTGATCAGGAGCTGTGTTCCGAACGGAACGCCTGCCATTGCCACAGTGCGTCCTGCTGTCGGTACGGTTCCGCTGGCTGTCAGGTTGCCTGCTGTTCCGCAGCACTGTGCACAGTTGCAGTATGCTGTCAGTGTAAAGTTTCCAAGGTAGGTACCCTGACCGGAGGAAGAGCTTTCGGAAGATACCTGTGATTCTTCTGATGCAGAGCTGTCTTCTGTGCTGTCCGCATAATCACTTTCATCATATGTATCTTCTTCATAATAGTCACTGCTGTCAGAGGTGTCCTCTGTATATTCTGTATCATCCGCATAGTCTGCACCATCTGAGGATTCGGAATATTCTGTGTAGCTGTCCTCATCGTAGGACTCTGCGTCTTCGGAATTGCTGTAGGAATCGGAATCAGAATTATAAACATCAGAGGACTCATCTACTGTATCATACTCGCTGTAATCATCAGAAGAATCCTGTGATGCTTCATTTTCAGCAGCTTCCTGTGCTGCCGCTGCCTCGGCTGCTGCTCTTGCTGCTTCCGCTTCTCTGGCTGCTTTTTCCTCTTCTGCCTGTTGTACGAGCTGTGCAATGGCAGTGTCTGCGCTGTTGATCTGCTCTGTCAGTGCTGCTGCTTCTTCCTGGCTTGCGCTGATCTGGCTTACATAAGAAGAAATATTGTCGCTTGTGCTGGCTGCCATGTTCTGAACTTCCTGCTGTTTAGAAGCTCTTTCTGCAAGAAGTGCATCAATAGATGCTTTCTCCTCTTCTGCCTGCGTCTCCTGCTCTTTAATCGTCTCCTGAAGGTTCTCATACTTCTCCAGCATACTTCTGTCATACTGGGAAATATTGGCAATGCTCTCTGCATTGTTCAGGAACTCTGAGAGGTCTTTGGAGGAAAGGATTGTCTGCAGTGCAGTGGTTCCTCCGTTCTCATACATATACTGAATACGAAGTTCATGTCTTCGTACTGTTTCTCAGATGCTTTCTTCGCTTTCTTTAATTCTGCGCGGATTTCTTTTAACTGGTTCTCTTTCTCGCCAGCCTGTATACTTAAATCGGAAATTGTATTGGTCAGTTCTTCATACTGTGCATTCAGATCTGACAGGTAGTTCTCAAGTTCCTGCTTCTTGTCTTCCAGACTGCTGATATTCGCCTGTGCCTGTGCAAGTCCGGCTTCTGCTTCCTGTTTCTGAGCCTGCATATCTGCGATCTCACCTTCTGTTGCATATGCAGTTGTTCCCATAGACAAAGCAAGCATACCTGCCAGCAGTAACGAAAATACCTTTTTCTTCATAAACAAATCACCTTTCATCTTATTCTGGTGGTAAGTATAACATATTCTGTAAAAAAATCAACACTTTTTCTTAATTTCTGTAACAAATATGTAATATTTCACTCTTTAGACACAAAAAAGAGCCTGCCCGGAGGACATTTGGGTATCACAGAAACATTACAGAGTATTTTCCTATGACACAAAAAATATGACACAAAAAACAGGACAGTGTTCCATGCGGACACTGTCCTGTTTATAATCTTCTTTATTCTGCCACAGCTTCCTCTGCTTCCGGTTCTTCTGCCATGACTTCCTGATATTTATCAAGAATGATTGTCTGGATTCTGTCACGGGTTGCAGAATTGATCGGATGAGCAATGTCTCTGTATTCGCCATCTGTAGCTTTGCGGCTTGGCATTGCGATAAATAATCCTTTTTCTCCTTCGATCACTTTAATATCATGTACTACAAATTCCTCATCAATTGTAATAGAAACAACTGCCTTCATCTTTCCTTCTTTAGCTACTTTTCTCACACGCACGTCTGTAATGTTCATGATATAATTTACCCCTTTCGATTTTACCGATTCTATCCGGCTGTTTTTTATTGCATTTTTCCTGAACGTAAATAACAGGATGCACTATCGTTCTTATAATGGATAGCGCTCATTTTTCTCCACGACGATCTTTACTTCCCCCTCGCCGCAGTAATACGAATTTGCACGAATAGTATCCCGGCTTTCCACAATGCAGTTCTCGATGTGAGTATTGTCACCCAGATATACATTGTTTAAAATCACAGAGTTCTTAATCACACAGTTATTTCCTACAAATACGTCTTTAAAAAGAACGGAATTCTCTACCGTACCGTTAATGATACATCCGCTGGCAACCAGGCTGTTTTTCACCTGTGCGCCCGGGTTGTATTTTGCCGGTGGCAGATCATCAATTTTAGTCTTGATCGTTGGTTCCTGTTTGAAGAAATAGTTTCTGATCTCCGGTTTCAGGAAATCCATGTTTGTCCGATAATAAGCTTCTGCTGTGGAGATATTGCTCCAGTAATTATCGATCTTATATCCGTAGATTCTCTTCAGATTCTTATAACGGATCAGGATATCCTGTACAAATCATGTCTTCCTTCCTGTGCAGCTTTCTCAATGAGTTCAATAAGCTGTCTTCTTCGGATCACATAGATTCCTGTAGAGATTGTATTATAGGAAGAAACCATAGGCTTCTCCTCAAATTCTGCGATTCTGCAGTCCTCATTCATGCGGAGAACGCCAAAACGTTCAATCTCCGCAGGATCATCACAGGTAGTACATACCACTGTAATATCTGCACGTTTTGCGATATGATATTCCAGAACTTTGTTATAGTCCATCTTGTAGATACAGTCGCCGGATGCGATCACAACATACGGCTCATGGCTGTTCTTCAGGAACTGAAGGTTCTGGTAGATGGCATCTGCGGTTCCCTGATACCAGAGACTGTTCTCCTTGGTGATGGTCGGTGTAAATACAAACAGGCCGCCCTGTTTTCTTCCGAAATCCCACCATTTGGATGAGCTTAAATGCTCATTCAGGGAACGGGCATTGTACTGTGTCAGAACAGCAACTTTCTGAATATGAGAACTTGCCATATTGCTCAGAGCAAAGTCAATACTTCTGTAGCTTCCTGCGATTGGCATCGCCGCGATCGCTCTCTTATTTGATAATTCTCTCATGCGGTTGTTATTACCGCCAGCCAAAATAATACCTATTGCTCTCATGCCTCGTCACCGTCCTTTGCTGCAATTACCTGTCCACTGGCCAGTTCTCCATCCGGATAATCTGCGGCTGTCGTAACCCCTGATATGGCTGTGTTTTTGCCGATTTTTACATTATCCGGGATCACGCTGCGCTCACCTACTGTCGCAATGCCAAAAGCATAAACTGCAGGTTTCAGAACGTTCGGAGCTTCTTCTCCACATCCCAGAACAACATGATTGCCAATGGTAACGTCTTCTGCAACGATCGCCTTATCCATCTGTACGCCTTCACCAATAGTAGAATTGCGCATGATAATGGAATCGCGGATCACGCTGCCCTTTCCGATCACAACATTCGGTCCGATCACAGAATTATGTACTTCTCCGTAAATCTCAGCACCCTCTCCGATCAGACATCTGTCTGTCACAGCATCTGCGGAAATATACTGAGGCGGAATAATATCCCCTTTGGTATAAATCTTCCAGAACTCTTCATAAAGGTTAAATTCCGGAATGATATCGATCAGTTCCATATTGGCTTCCCAATAAGAACCAAGTGTTCCTACATCCTTCCAGTAGCCATTGTATTCGTAGGCGAAAAGTCTCTCACCTTTCTCTTTACAATACGGAAGAACGTGCTTGCCGAAGTCACAGCTGCTCTGGTCTTTCAGAGTCATCAGTGCTTCTTTTAAAGCAGGCCAGCTGAAAATATAGATACCCATGGATGCCAGATTGCTGCTCGGATGCTCCGGTTTCTCTTCAAACTCAGTGATCCTTCCCATTTCATCTGTTACCATGATTCCAAAACGGCTTGCTTCTTCGATAGGTACAGGCATACAGGCGATTGTCACATCTGCTTTATTCGCTTTATGGAAATCAAGCATCACTTCATAATCCATCTTATAGATATGGTCACCGGATAAGATCAGAACATAATCCGGATTATACTGTTCCATGTAATCCATATTCTGGAAAATCGCGTTGGCCGTTCCTGTATACCACTCACTGCTTGTACTCTTCTCGTAAGGCGGTAATACCGTTACACCACCTTCATTTCTGTCTAAATCCCACGGAATACCGATTCCAATATGTGTATTAAGCCGAAGTGGCTGATACTGTGTTAATACGCCTACTGTATCGATACCCGAGTTAATGCAGTTGCTTAAGGGGAAGTCTATAATACGGTATTTCCCGCCAAAAGCGACTGCAGGTTTTGCTACTTTTTCTGTCAGTACACCCAGCCTGCTGCCCTGGCCACCAGCTAGAAGCATGGCTATCATTTCTTTCTTAATCATGCAATCACCTCTTGTATGTTATGATTTTTTCATTATAGCACACTTTGAGCCATCCGTGAACATTATTTACAATTTTTCTTCTTATATTTTGTTTTTTTTGGAATTATTGCATACGTTTCTTTTCGTCACGTTTCTCTGAAGCCTTGTGTTTTTATGCACTTTTTCCATATATTTTAGAGTTTTTTGTATTTTTTTGACAATCTTATTTTCTCTTTCTTCCCCTTTTCAATTTTCCGGGCAGGATGTATAATAAAGTCAAGCGGATATTCGCAATCCGCTTCGCTACTTGCTCATAACCAAATAACTGCTCCGCAGTTTATCAGAAGGCGCTTGCACGCCTCCTGATACAAGCAAGTCCCCACCCACTGCTTATTGCTTTTCGCAATTGAAGCAGGGGACTTACTTGATTTGGTGAAATCGTTATTGTTCCCGTCATTTCAGATAAAATATGCTGCGTTCCGGATCAGACGTCTGTCAGTTAAGATATCCTGCAATGTACCACATTTATCCTGTGATATATTTTTCCGAAGCTTCACAGAACAGGAACAGTAGCCAAAAATCATTTAAGGAGATTATATTTATGTATCAGATAGATTTTCATAAACCGCTTCATGTCCATTTTATCGGTATCGGCGGAATCAGCATGAGTGGTCTGGCAGAAATCCTTCTTGGTGAAGATTTCATCATTTCCGGTTCCGATGCGAAATCAAGCCCGCTCACCCAGTCCCTTGAGAAAAAAGGTGCCAAAATTTATTACGGCCAGCGTGCTTCCAACATCACAGATGAAGTAGAGGTTGTTGTCTACACCGCTGCTATCCATCCGGATAACCCGGAATATGCCTGCGCCGTGGAAAAAGGTATTCCTATGCTGACCCGCGCCGAACTTCTCGGACAGATCATGCGCAACTACGACACACCGATCGCCATTTCCGGAACTCATGGAAAAACAACCACTACTTCCATGGTATCCCATATCCTTCTGGCAGGAGACTGCGATCCTACTATCAGTGTAGGTGGTATCCTTCCTGCAATCGGAGGAAATATCCGTGTCGGTGAATCCGAGACTTTTGTAACAGAAGCCTGCGAATATACCAACAGCTTCTTAAGTTTTTTCCCTAAGATCAGTGTGATCCTGAATATGGATGCAGACCATCTTGACTTCTTTAAAGATATCGATGACATCCGTCATTCTTTCCGCCGCTTCGCAGAACTTCTTCCTGCTGACGGAACACTGATCATCAATGCAGATACACCGAAGTATGAAGACATCATCCGCGATCTTCCATGCAAGGTAATTACCTATGGTCTGGAACATGATGCTGATTATCAGGCTGCTGATATTACCTATGATAAATACGGCCACGCTTCCTTTACTGCACTGCGTAACGGTGTCAAAGTGGGAAGCTACTACCTGAAAGTACCGGGCATCCACAATGTATCCAATGCTCTGGCTTCTATCGCTCTGGGACATCTTCTTGGTCTTTCCGAAGAAGTCATTATCAAAGGTCTTGGCAGCTTTACAGGAACAGACCGCCGTTTCCAGTACAAGGGAGAGGTTGCAGGCGTTACCATTATTGATGACTATGCACATCATCCGACAGAAATCGAGGCTACTTTACATGCGGCACATAATTATCCGCATAAAAAATTATGGTGTGTATTCCAGCCTCATACATACACCCGTACTAAAGCCCTCCTTCCGGAGTTTGCCAAAGCTCTGACTCTGGCTGACCATGTCGTTCTGGCAGATATTTATGCGGCAAGAGAGACAAATACCATCGGTATTTCCTCCGAAGATCTCCAGAAACAGATTCTGGAACTGGGAACCCCTTGTGAATACTTCCCGACTTTTGATGAGATCGAGAATTATCTGCTCTCCAATTGTGAGGAAGGCGACGTACTGATCACAATGGGCGCCGGAGATGTTGTAAATATCGGTGAGCATCTTTTAGGCAAATAAGCATAAACTGTGCTATCAGGCAGGAAGTTGAGCAATAAGTCAGGCGAATAAAAGCATCCGCTTCGCTACGTGGCTCTACATCAAATAACTGTTCCGCAGTTTATCAGGAAGCTGTATTGCAACTGCATGCAGCTTCTTTTTTTGCAATTTTTCCTGTTCCGCTCCGATAAACACTGGTGTTTCGGATTTACAAGGATTGGCTGTAAAAAAGTTATAAACATTTTATCCCCTCGCATTTTCCGCGTATTTTCGACATTTATAAGACTTATCCACATTATCCACATGGTTATACACATTCTTTCTCCTGTCTGTGTGTGGATTTCCATGTGCATAAACCACTTGACATAATACGCCATTCTTCACAATAAAAAAATCTTATTTTTCCTTAAAATACGCCATTTTTCAGTTACCCATAATTTATACTGCAATTCGTTTTTCCACACTTTCCACATTATCCACATTGAAATGTGGAAGAACCCGCGTGTAAAAATCTCCTATTCTCATTTAAAAAAGGTTGTGCTATAATTCAGTTTATCGCAAATTGACGAAAAAGAAAGAGAGTGTGGACTCATGGCTATGATCACCTTACAGAATTCCTCGGACACCGGAATTACTGTTTTAACCAACAATTTCATAGACAACTATATGCCCGAAGCCAATGGAGAGTTTGTAAAAGTTTATATCTATCTTCTGAGGCTTCTTTCTGACGCATCCATTCCGTTCAGTCTGGAGCAGATGGCGGATCATTTTTTCTGTACAGAAAGAGATATCGTCCGCGCCCTGAAATACTGGGAGAAGGAAAAACTTCTCACCTTAACCTATCGGGACAATGAGGACATCGCAGATATCGTTCTTCATGTTCCACCTGTAAAAACACAGGCTGCCGCTTTCCAGATACCAGACAGTATTCTGTCAGATCCGTCTGTCAATACCTCTGATACGAACGTAACTATGGAAACGGCAGCCCATTCCGCTGTTGTCAGAAATACACCTGTATCCCAGGCACATGCAATATCTCCGGCAGCTCCGCAGGCAGTGCCGCCGAATGCACAGACTTCTTCCAGTGCTTCTGCATCTACCCCGAAATCAGCTTCCGCTCTGACTCCGGACCGTGTAAAAGAACTGAAGCAGAACGAAGAGATCGTACAGTTACTCTACATAGCAGAACAGTATCTCGGCAAGACTCTGACTCCTACAGAGATGAAAAAAATCCTGTTCTTCTATGATGAACTGAAACTTTCTCCTGACCTGATCGAGTATCTGATCGAGTACAGCGTAAGCAGAGGGCATAAGAGCATGCGTTACATAGAAACCGTTGCCCTTGCCTGGGCGGAAGAAGGGATCAACACTGTCACCATGCAAAAGAAGCCAACTCCCGCTATGCCAAAGAATACTTTACCATTTTCAAGGCAATGGGAATCAGCGGCCGCAATCCTGTTGATACGGAAATCAGTATTATGAACAAATGGCTGAAAGATTATGGCTTTACCATGGATATCATTCAGGAAGCATGCACCCGTACCGTTTTATCCACCGGACAGCCAAGTTTCCAGTATGCGGATAAAATACTTTCCGGATGGAAAGATAAAAATGTAAAGACTCTGGCTGATGTCCGCCTTCTTGATGCCGCACATCAGAAAAAGAAACTGGAAAAAGCTGCAGAAAAGAAACGGACTCCGGCACCGAAACCGGCTGCTTCCAACCGTTTTAACAACTTCCACCAGAGAACCTATGATTTCAGTGAATATGAGAAAAAACTGCTGAATCAGTAAAAGGAGTAAGCATTCATTATGTCTCTACAGAATTATCAGTATGATATCATTATGAGGGAATACAGCAAGACACAGTCCAGAAACCGCCGTCTTCTCGAAGAACGTACACAGGAAATTTATGAGAAAATCCCCCGTATCAAAGAAATCGACGGAGAAGTCGCTTCCCTCAGTGCGCAGAAAGCCCGTGCCCTGTTAAGTGGGGAATCTTCCGGTCTGGAGGACCTGAAAGCAGCCATCTCCCTTCTTTCACAGGAGAGAACTGCCCTGCTTGTATGTAACTCCTATCCGGAGGATTATCTGGAGCTTCCCTACACCTGTCCGATCTGTCAGGATACCGGATATGTGGGGAACCAGAAATGTACCTGTTTTAAGAAAGCAGCCATTGAACTGCTTTATACACAGTCTAATTTAAAAGAAATTCTCAAAAAAGAAAACTTTGACCACTTTTCTTTTGATTATTATTCTGATACAATGAAAAACGAAGCCACAGGGCTGACCGAGAGGGAAACAGCTCTGCGGGCATATGATATTGCCAGAAACTTCGTGAAAAACTTTGATGATTCTTTCGAGAATCTCTTTCTCTATGGAGATACCGGTGTAGGCAAGACATTTCTTTCCCACTGTATCGCTCACGATCTTCTGGAATCTGCACATTGCGTCATGTACTTTTCTGCTTTTGATCTGTTTGATCTTCTGGCAAGTTCCAAATTTTCCAGAGACAAAACAGAGGGAGAAGAATTTGTATTTGACAGCGATCTGCTGATCATTGATGATCTGGGAACCGAACTTACCAACAGCTTTGTTTCTTCCCAGCTGTTTTTGTGCATAAACGAGCGTATTATGCGCAGGAAGTCCACGATCATCTCAACGAACCTGAAACTGGAGAACTTCTCGGAAACCTATTCCGAGCGAACCTTCTCACGTATCGCCAGCAATTACCGCATGGTGAAACTGGAAGGAAAAGACATCCGTATACAGAAAATTTTTTTAGGAGGAAAATAAAATCATGGCACAGGTAACAACAAAAGATTTAACTACACTTCCGGTGGGCAGACTCGGTCTGATCCCGCTGATCAGCTGCAGTGAGCTGGGAGAAAAGGTTAACGACTGGCTGGTGCAGTGGCGTAAAGAGCGCAGTCACGAAGAACTTGACTCCTTCGCATTCGAGGGCTATCAGAGAGGTTCTTACCTCATTCCGGTTCAGACAGCCCGTTTCGGCTCCGGTGAAGCGAAATGTACGATCATGGAATCTGTACGTGGAGACGATATCTATCTGATGGTAGATGTATGTAATTACAGCCTCACTTACAATATCGGACAGTACACAAATCTGATGTCCCCTGATGACCATTTTCAGGACCTGAAACGTGTAATCGGTGCAATCGGCGGCAAGGCCCGCAGAGTAAACGTCATCATGCCATATCTGTACGAAAGCCGTCAGAATATCCGTACAGGCAGAGAATCTCTTGACTGCGCAACTGCACTTCAGGAACTGGTAAACATGGGTGTGGAGAATATCATCACCTTCGATGCTCACGACTCCCGTGTACAGAACGCAACCCCGTTAAGCGGATTTGAAACCGTTCAGCCTTCCTATCAGTTCATCAAGGCACTTCTGAAACACGAAGAAGGACTTCACATCAACAATGACCACTTCATGATCATCAGCCCGGATGAGGGAAGCATGAGCCGTGCAATCTATCTTGCCAACATTCTTGGTGTGGATATGGGTATGTATTATAAGCGTCTGGATTATTCCAAGAGAATCAACGGCCGTCATCCGATCGCAGCTTATGAGTTCCTTGGACCAAACCTCAAAGGAAAAGATATGATCCTGATCGATGATATGATTTCCTCCGGAGATACTGTCCTTAAGATCTCCTCTCTTCTGAAAGAGCGTGGAGCCGGAAGAATTTATATCTGCTCTACTTTCGGTCTTTTCACAGATGGTCTGGAGAAATTTGACGAGGCACATAAAGCAGGCGTATTTGACAAACTTCTCACCACCAACCTAATCTATCAGGCACCGGAACTTCTCGCAAAAGATTACTATATCTCCTGCGATATGAGCAAGTATATCGCACTGATCATTGATACCTTAAATCATGACCAGTCTGTCAGCCACCTGCTCAACCCGGTAGACAGAATCAAACGCTGCGTAAACAATTACATGGCACAGTATGATGAGAAATAATTTCTAATATACAATAGGTAATTGCGAAACTCGCGGTGCTCGTTCGCAACCTTGAACCAAAACAAGGAAGAATTCGCGAAGAGCACGACTTGTGGAATGAAAAATGGATAATCGGACATTTT
>NZ_QUDO01000078.1 GCF_003477525.1 Ruminococcus sp. AF41-9 | reverse complement strand
AATCTGCGTTATGAGAAAACAGAGACACTGTCTGAGCCGCAGGCGAGTTTGGCTCTGTTTTCTCATGGTTTTAGCAGATTTTTTGTGGCTTAGAATATCTTAGAGTCCGAAACCGCACACGAAACAAACTGTTTTTCTGCCCGTCCCTCCTGAACTACCTGCCATCAGCTAATGACCTCAAACGCCCGATACAAATCCAGTCTCCCATACCCCCATCCCGGATTCGGATAATCCATCTCCTCCTCCCGTACCGCCCCCTTCTGCAAATAAAACTTCACACTGTTCCCCGAAGCAAACGGAATATTCCCCCTCACGATCGCCCACTCCAGCACCAGTGCCGCAGCCCCCGCCGTAATCGCCGCAGCCAGACTGCTCCCCGATCCGACTCCAAATCCACCATTCAAAACCGGAATGATAAGATCCACCCCCGGCGCAGCCAGATCCGGTGTCACCTGATCATTCGGAGTAAACCCTCTTCCCGACTGAAAAAACAGACTGTTATCCCGATACTGATAAGCAGCAGCCGTAATACTCCTGCTCGAATCCCCAGGTGAAGTAACCGTCGAATACGGCGTTGACTCCAGAAAATAAGTTTCCGCCGAAATCAGCCCCTGCACCGGCAGCCACATATGAAACCGGCTCCCCGGTCTCTCCCTCTTACTCACATGAATCTTCCAGATTCCTGCTGCCGGATGAAAAAAGCGAAAATAAATCAACTGTTTCCCGGTCTGCCTCTCCATTCTAACATAATTCACCAGCACCTTCGTCTCCACAAAAATAAAATTCAGCTCCTGCGTCCCTGCCCCCAGAGAACTGCTCACATAAAGCATTTCCCCTGCCGGAGACTGAATCGAAACTGCATAATCATCCGGAGGATCTCCCCAGCACTCCATGGAAAATCCCTGCTCCCCTTCCGCGATCCGCAGCTCTGCCACATTCTGATTCCTTCCCCCGCCCAATTCTGCCGTATAATGATGCTGCGCAGCCCCTTCGTTCCCGGCCGCCACAGAAACCGAAACCTGCGAATCCTCATTGATATAATTCAAATACCTGCTCAGCTCACTGTCCCCGATATGCGCCCCTTGACTGCTTCCCAGCCCCAGACACACTGAAACCGGCATCCCCATCTCCCGGGCAGCCTTTACCGCAAAAGAAACCCCAAGCATAATATCATTCTCCTGAAACACCTGCGCCTGCGGCGGATACTGATAAAACTCACACAGATACGATTTCGCTTTCTTCAGTTTCACTACGATAATACTCGCCTTCGGAGCAGCCCCTGAAAAATTTTCCGCAGGCACAAAATTCCCTGCTGCCAGTCCTGCGACAGCCGTTCCATGCCCCACAGTATCCAGCGAAGGCACGATCTCCAGCGGATTTTCAGACTGCAATGCCCGGTTAATATCCTCTCTGGTAAACACTTTGCCATAGGGAACCCTCTCATCCTCATTTCCCGGAATCGTCTGATCCCAGATATACGCAATCCTGCTCACATCCCCGCTGCGAAAAACCGGATTCCTGTAATCAATCCCCGAATCGATCACCGCAACAGCCGTTCCCTCCCCCTGCAGTTTCAGATAAGGCTGATTATGCAGTCGGATAATTCCCGACGCATTCAGCGCATCCACATCCATAAACGTATAACACTTCGGAAAAGACGCATACGAATACGAATTGATCTCCAGCGGCCCGATCTCATTCAGCGGAACATACAGAATCCCAAACATCTCATTCACCGGAAGAAATTCTGAATCCGGCCTGTTTTCATAATCTCTCCAGATATTCTGTCCGTATTTCACAATAAAATCCCCGTACTGCTCATCCTGCGCCGGTGGAATAGACGGCTCAGTACGAACGCCGGGGATTTCTTCTTGTATCTGCATTTCAAAATCATCAGGTCCAAACATCATGGCACTCCTGGGATTTTATTTTTTACATCATATGTGATTCCCTTTAACTTTATACTTTTATACTTTCAGAAATATATCCTCCTGACATTCCCATTTCTTCTTCTGCCTCTTACTGTCATAACAAATGAAAACGACAGATTATCATTTTCACGGATTACTTTTGAATTTTTTTCTCCCTGCTGCCACAGTCAGCCCAATTCCAATAATCAGAATAAAGATACTGATAAACTGTGAAGTGGAAAAGATTCCCACGTTTCCTCTCTCAATATCCCCTCTGAACATCTCGATCACAAATCTCCCGATACTGTAACAGATCAGATAACATCCTGCCACCTGTCCATCCGCCTTCTTATGCTTCGCCACATACAAAAGCAGGAAGAAATGCGCAAAGTCCAGAATACCCGAATAAATCTGCGTCGGAATCAGCGGCACATGATTCGGTGCAAAAGCAGAATCCGTAAACGTGATCGCCAGCGAACCTGTTGTCTCTTTTCCGTAACAGCATCCTGCCAGAAGACATCCGATCCTTCCAAATCCCTGAGCCAGTGCGATCGACGGCATCATCAGATCAAAATACGTCAGAAACTTCAGTTTCTTTATCGTACAGTACAGCCATCCCACAAGGATGCCGCCAATAATCCCGCCATACACCACAAATCCTTCTGATCCGATGATCTCCCGCGGATTCTGAAGAAATTCTTTCCAGTTGGTGATCCAGAACAATATCTTCGCAGAAGCAAAACCACCAATGGCACACCAGACAACCAGATAAAAAATATGTTCATATGCCAGATGCAGTCTGCGCGCTCTCTGCTCTGTCACAAACCACGCTGCCAGAACCCCCATGGCGATCATAAAACCATATCCATATACGGTCAGAGGACCTATATGCAAAAGTTCATTCTTCATTCTTTACAGTCCCTTTCTTTCACAGTCTCACTTCCTGCATATTCACGGCTTCCCAGAAATGCCTTCAGCAATTTCTGATTTGCAAGATCATTCGCCTGGTTCTCATGTATGCTCTCCATATCCGCCTCGCCGCAGATATCCACACCTGCGATCACTGCCTGACACTCCTTTGCACACTCCCTCACTGTCTGTACACAGGAAAGCAGCGTATCCAGCCTCATATCCCCCTGACTCCACGTCGTCTGGGCATCCGACGGGCACAGGACATCTTTATCTATGGAAATATACAGTGAAAGTCTGCCATCCTGCTTCTCCCAGCCACATTTTTCGTTCAACGCCGTCCGGATATAATAACCGATCTCCTCATCCTCCATCTTCTGAAGCTGCTCCCTGGACAGGAAACTTACCTTCTCTTTCAGCCCCTCGTCCACCTGCTCATAAGCCGCTTCATCCGGTCCTATCAGGATCACATGGCAAAGATCTTCCAGTTCTTCCAGAGCCGCAGCGATCCATCCACCACAGGAAAGCAGACCTCCGAAAGCCGGTGGCTGCATGTCTGTGTGATTGTCAAATACCAGAAGTGCAAACGGAACTTCCATTTTCGCCAGCCACAGCCTGGTCATATAGTGGTAATTGCCGGAATCGATAAAATGGATTCCGGCAGTTGTCAGGTTCTCTGTTTTTTTGTTGATCTCTGCAATAGCTTCTTCGTCACAGTAGCAGTTTGTTCCGGGAATATCCTGAAGCTCCATCCAGAATATTCCCTTTCCTTCCATATTTTCTCCCGTATTTTCTTCTTTATCTTTCCGGAAATCTTTTCCTTTCCAAAAATCTCCTTTATAAAAATCTTCTTCTTTATAAATTCCCGAAAAGTTCATTATGATAATCGGAGTCTGATTTTTCATTTTTGTTTCAATCCTTCCATTCTTCCAGAGGTTCCTCATGATTTTTCAGCATTTCCTGAATTTCTCTGTTTGGACTCTCCATTTCAGCCGTATCCTCTGACCATTTGTCTCTGGGTTTCAGAATGCTGTCCGCATCCGCAGCCTCTGCTGTTTTCTCTGTCTCCAGTTCCAGGTCGCCCGTGGCAAATTTCGGAGGAAATTCGGAAGAAACATCTGTTGTTTTTTCCGGCAGCTTACTATCTTCTTCGATTACATTACTTTCATTGTCTGTCAGCTCTGTATCTGCACAATTTGAAACTGCATGATTTGAATCTATATTATTTGAATCTGCGCTGTTTGCATCTGTACTGTTTGGCATTGTACCATTTACATCTGTACTGTCTGATCCTGTATTCTCCTCAGCGTTTTCTGCCTTCTTTCTTTTTTTCAGGCTTATTTTTTTCTTTGCCCGTCCGTTCTCTGCGGTGTTCTGCTCTATTGTATCATTTATAACAACGGTAGCTTCTTTTTTCTCTGTTTCCGTCTTCTCTTCTTCCTTCTCTTTCTCCTGTTGGCGGCGTTTTTCCGCTTTTCTGAGCCCAACTTTCAGCATGATCAGAAATACCAGATCAACAACTCCGTTCACCGTAAGGATGCATCCACAGAACAGAATCATCTTTGTCACAGAAATAAACGGATAAAACATTACAGCGATTCCCAGCAGAATAAAAATCAGGCTTCCGATCAGGAATATCTTCCACATTCCCAGCTCTGCTTTTCTCAGCCGGTGAGTCCCTTTCAGTTTCCAGAAACTGTCCACCAGAACAAACGCACCCAGCAGGTACGGCAGAATCTTAATCACGATCTGCGGAGTAAAAAACAAAAATACTCCCAGCACCATCGTAATCACTCCCGTAAAAAGATCCAGAATCGTTGATTTCTCTTTCTCAGCCACATAAATTCCAACATGATACACACCTGCCGCGATCATGATTAGCCCGAAGATCACTTTGCAGATAATATTGACTGTCTGGTCAGGAATCAGAAGCAGACACAGCCCCAGTGCAATATAAAAGATGGATGATACGATCTCACCTTTCAAGATATTTGAGATTTTTCTTCCCATAATTCTCCTCCTGTACGTTTCCGTTATTTTTTACTTTATTCTCTGTAACAGAAGTATACCCTCTTTCGCTCCGCCCGTCCACATACAACCGTGTCAGTTTGTGTAAATTTTGTGAATTTTTCCTTGAAGTTTTCCCCCCTCGTATTATAATGAATGAGAATACATTATAATATGAAATTTTTCAGCAGACTGCCATCCGGAATGTCTGTATGAATATTTTTCAGGAAGGATTTATTTTGAAACGTAAACAAAAGAACAAAGTTTTTATTCTCATCTGCCGGGGTTGTCCTTGCCGGTGTAATCGGCGGATTGATATTCTGGGGCACCCATCATTCCGGGGATGATTCTGTCTGTCAGGAAACTGTCGCAAAACTGGAAACTCTGCAAAATGCTGACATTTCAGCGACAGAACAACAGATTCAGGAACTGACGCAGAAGGACTCCGGAACTTCCGCCACAGATGGTTCCGAAGATCCCACTGGCGGCACCGTTCTCAGCGATGTGGAAATCCGCCAGGTATTTTCCGGAAGTGTGATCCTCGGCGATTCTATTACAGAGTCCATCGTAGAATATGGATATCTTGACACAGATGTAGTAGTCAGTAAACGTGGACTCAATGTAGGTGCTGCCGATGAACAGATCGATACTGCCATCGGGCTGAATCCCAGCCATGTATTTATGGCATTTGGTTCCAATGATCTGGAAATCTACGGTTCCAATACTTCTGAATTTATCAGTGCTTATCGGACGCAGATACAGAAAATACAGGATGCCCTTCCGGATGTTCCGATTTACATCAACTGTATCCTGCCCATCACAGATGACGCGATTGCAGCTACTCCGGACCTTGCCTATTATCCGCAGTATAACCAGGGTCTGCAGAGTCTCTGCACGGAAATGGGCTGTACCTATATTGACAATGCTTCTATTGTAGAAAGCAGTTCCGAAAACCTGTATGAGCCGGACGGAGAACACGTCATTAAAGATTATTATCCGAAATGGCTTACCCATATGGCACAGGCAGCGGGGTTACATTCATGAAAAAAACAGCTAAAACAGATAAACATTTTTTCATAAAAGGTGCCATGGTTCTTTTCCTTGTGATCTACCTTGGTACACTGTACAATTCTGACAATGCCAGGAATGTACCTGTAGAACAGATCGCGCAGGTTCTGGAGCAGGATCAGAATATTACTTCTTTAAATCAGGAAGGACGAACGGATCTGAAACATTATTATCAGACGGATGACCGCGATCTGGACGGATACTTTTTTTACAAAGCAGCCTCTCCTATGGCTGTAGAAGAAATCTGCATCATGAAGGCCCGGAATCACGGTCAGGCTGATTCCCTTCTGAAAAATGCCCAGGCTCATCTTTCCAGCCAGAAACAGGTTTTTGAGGGCTACGGCACAGATCAGATGGCACTTTTAAATAATGCAGCCGTAGGTAAAAAAGGAAATTACGTTTATTATATGTGCGGAGCCGATGCACAGAGCTGGCGCTCGGCATTCCTTGACCTGATATAGCCCGGACATAACAGCAGTGATCTGCTTATAAGCTGGCAGTAAAGCGGTTGTTTTTATCCGCTTCATCTGCCATACATACAGATTGGAGAACATTTTATGGTATTTAACAGTATCTTTTTTATTTTCTGCTTCCTTCCGGTTTTTATGCTGGTCTATTATCTGGTTCCGGGGAAGCTTCGCAATCTTATTCTTTTTCTGGGCAGCCTTATTTTTTATGCCTGGGGAGAACCGGTCTATGTGGTTCTCATGCTGTTTTCCAGTGTCTTTAATTATTATATGGGGACAGAACTGGAACGGCTTTATGACAATGACAGGAAACAGAAACACAACCTGATCTTTGCGATTCTCGTAAATCTTGGAATCCTGGTATTTTTCAAATATTATGGATTTCTGCTCAATACGATCGGAGGAATCGCAGGAATTGAAATCCCGCATCCGGAACTCTCGCTTCCTATCGGGCTTTCCTTCTACACGTTCCGTAACCTGTCCTACCTGTTCGATATTTATATGAGCAAAATATACGCACAGCGCAGTTTTCTTACCTTTGCCGTATACAGCACCATGTTTCCCTATACCTCTGCCGGACCGATCGTCCGCTATGCTGATATCGAGGAACAGTTAAACCGCCGCTCAGTCAATATCACCCGTTTCGGGATCGGAGCGGAATTTTTCATCAAAGGTCTGGCAAAAAAGGTTCTGCTCGCAGACAACCTTTCTGCTCTGTATTCAGGAATCTGCGGAAATCCTTCCATGTCTGTGCTGACTGCATGGATCGGTATTTTTGCTTACACCATGCAGATTTATTTTGACTTCAGCGGTTATTCCGACATGGCGATCGGACTGGGACGTATGCTGGGATTTGAATTTAAGAAAAACTTTGATTATCCCTATATTTCCACCAGTGTATCCGAATTCTGGAGACGCTGGCATATCTCTCTTGGAAGCTGGTTCCGGGATTATATCTACATTCCACTCGGTGGAAACCGTGTTTCTACGCTCAGACATATCCGAAATATCCTCATCGTATGGGCGCTGACCGGACTCTGGCATGGAGCAAGCTGGAACTTCGTGCTCTGGGGTGTTTATTACGGACTCTTCCTGCTGCTTGAGAAGTTTGTACTGGCCAATGTACTGGAGCATCTTCCCGGCTGGCTTCGCACTGCCTATACCATGCTGGCAGTTATGATCGGATGGGTATTTTTCAGCCAGACAGATTTCGGAGTGCTTGGACATTACCTTGGAACTTTGTTTGGAATCGGTGCCAGGGGATTTGCAGACAGCACAGCTCTTTACTATCTGAAAACAGGACTGGTGCTCTTTCTCATCAGTATCTTTGCCTGCAGGCCCGGACTTTACCGTTGGTTCAGACGCCTGATCCAGCGCAGACCGATGACTGCTGTAGTTCTCAATCTGCTCCTGCTGGCGTTGTCCGTCGCATATATGGTTTATAATTCTTATACTCCTTTTTTATATGCAAAATTCTGACCACGCAGAAATCTGACCCGGTCATCTGCTCCGCCGCAAATGTTATTGTATTTCAGAAAGGTAGCAATTAAAAAACAATGAAAATAAAAAAATCACAAAGAAATTCCCGGTTTTTCTTTCACCGGATGGGACTTATTTTTTTCTTTCTCCCCCTCCTTATCCTGGTACTTGGCATTGTACTTCCGGACCGCGGATTTTCGGAAAAAGAAAACAGGGTGCTGGCTTCTGCACCCGGTCTGAAACTGAATCAGCTCACTTCAGGTGGATTTGAAAAACAGTTCGAGACTTACGAAAACGATCAGTTTCCTCTCCGCGATCTCTGGATCACTCTGAAGGCCAGTGCAGACTGTCTGATGGGAAAAGTAGAAGAAAACGGTGTTCTTCTTGGAAAAAACGGTTATCTGATGGAAGAATTCAAATCTCCTGTTCAGACACAGTATGATTCTACAGTTAAGGCAATGACAGACTTCGCACAGAGACATTCTGAACTGAAACAGTATGCCCTGATCGCACCGAATTCTGTCAATATTTTAAAAGATAAACTTCCGGCTTTTGCTCCCGTCACAGATCAGAACCTCTGGCTGGACGACCTGAAAGATTCCCTGACTGCTGCGGGTGTTACATTTATTGATGTCCGTGCCACTTTCCAGGATCATAAAATGGAAGATCTTTATTACCATACGGATCATCACTGGACGACCCAGGGTGCCTATTATGCTTACCTCCAGGCAGCAAAGGAAATGGAAATCGATACTTCCTCCGACGCCTTTGTCAAATCACCTGTAACCCGTTCTTTTCAGGGAACTCTCTCTGCCAAAAGCGGGTTCCGCTCCGGCGAAAAAGATGAAATTGATGTGTTCCTTCCAGATGGTGACAATACGCTTTCTTCCGTTGTCAATTATGTAGATGAGCAGAAAAAATCCGCCAGTTTCTATGACACGGAAAAGTTAAAAAGCCGTGATAAATATGCCCTGTTTTTCGGTGGAAATCATGCAAAAGTAAAGATTAGCACCCCCGTGGAAACAAATCATACGCTTCTGGTGCTGAAGGACTCCTACGCCAACAGTTTCGTTCCTTTTCTCACGCAGCATTACCGCAGGATCATTATGGTAGACCCCCGCTATTACTACGGAAATCTGGAAGAACTGATGCAGGCTGAAAATGTTGATGAAGTTCTGTATCTGTATAATGCCAATACCTTCTTCTCAGATACCTCACTGGAACTGGCTCTCTCATCCGAATCAGATAATGCTTCCTGAAAACGCAGGCAGTCAGTCATTCCTCTGAACAGGAAAGAATCCTGCCTGAAGGCTTCTCCACCTGCGGCAGGTTACTTTCATGACATAAAGAAAATCCCCGCCCGCCTTCCATGCCGCGGAAACATGGAAAGCGTGACGGGGATTCTCTTTTACACACACATTTTTCAATAAAAAAACAGGTAATACGGCTGGCCTTCATGGGGTCTGCTCTTTCTTTGTTTCCCCATTCCTGAGCTTTCCGCGTTTTGGGAACCAGTGGTTACCTTTCGAAATGTATTATAACAATTTTTTTACTGCTGTTCGTTTTCATGCAAAATCTTCAACTTTTTTGCAAAAAACTCAACAAACGGAAGAATTTTTACTCTTCTTCATCATCAAAATGATTTTTAAAGTAACTGTAATAGGTATCTGCCATTTCCTTTCTTCCTCTCACACGGATTGGAATGATCTCACCATTTGACAGTATAAAATCATCCTTTACATCTGTGATAAAATCCATATTTACCAGATAACTCTGGTGGCAGTGAAGAAAACGGTTCTCGTTGATTCTTTTCTCCAGCTCTACCAGTTTATCCACCGTGACAATTTCAGAGCCATCCGACAGATGAAGCGTAACATTATGCCTGTCACTTTCTATGTACATGATCTCATCTGTGTAAGGATAGCGATACTGTCGTTTACTCTTGATCGCCACTCTTCGTTTCATATCTGTTTTCAGGATACGATTGATCAGTGTTTTCAGTTTTTCCTCGGAAAAAGGTTTCAGCAGGTAACCGGATGCCTGTACTTCATAACTTTCAATCGCATAATCCGGTGATGCTGTAAGAAATACAATTGGTACATTACACGAAATCTCTCTCAGCTTTCTCGCCGTTTCCATACCGTTCAGTTTCTTCATATAAATATCCAGAAAAAGAAGCTCCATGTCCAGATATCCTTCTTCTACATCTGCAATCAGTCCCTCACCGGAATCATATTCAATAATGGAAACTTCTCTATGAATTTCATCAAAATATTCGGTTAAGATTTCCTTCATAAGAGTTCGTTCAATTTCCACATCATCACAGATGACAATTCTCTGCATTTACGTCCTTCCTTTCTATAGCACGTCCACAAAATCTCAGATCAGTTACAGTATTTCAAAAAATATTACAATTTCAAAACAAAACAGTCTTTTGTATTATATCGAATCGTTTTCCTGAAAACAAGTGTTTTTTCTCTGTCTTTTCTTTTTTATCTGGTAAATTCACTGTGAATGTCAAATCCGTGATCCATCGGCCCGCTTCCTTTTCCCAGATCCAGCATTGCTGCAAGTGCGCCGGAAATATATTTCTTGGCACGTTCTACTGCTGACTCCAGTTCATACCCCTTCGCAAGATTGGAAGCAATGGCACTGGATAACGTGCATCCGGTTCCGTGCGTATTCAGGTTGTTGATCCGCTCTCCCCGAAACCATCGATATCCGCCTTCTTTCCATAAAAGATCATTGGCATCATTCAGCTGATGTCCCCCCTTGCAGAGCACTGCGCAGTGATAAGTTTCCCCGATCAGTGCAGCAGCCTTGATCATGTCTTCCGGCGTAACAATCTTCCTGCCGGACAGCACCTCTGCTTCCGGAATATTTGGGGTCACAAGCGCTGCCATGGGAAGCAGGCTGTTTTTAAGCACTTCAACCGCTTCTTCACTGATCAGCCTTGCTCCGCTTGTAGCGATCATAACCGGATCGACCACAATATTGCGGGCTTTATATTCCTGAAGTTTTTCTGCGATCACATGAAGCAGGGCACCGGAAGAAACCATTCCGATCTTTACTGCATCCGGATAAATATCTGTAAAAATATTGTCCAGTTCTTCAGCCAGAAACTCCGGCGTCACCTCCATAATAGCAGTCACACCAGTGGTGTTCTGCGCTGTCAGCGCTGTGACCGCACTCATGGCATATACCCCGTTACTGATCATTGTCTTAATATCCGCCTGGATTCCCGCGCCCCCGCTGGAATCACTTCCTGCTATTGTCAATGCTGTTTTCATCTCGTCAACTCTCCGTTCTTTTCTTATTTTTCATATACATTTTTTGTGGTATACTATACAAAGAATACAATATCAGAGTAAAAAAGTATTTTAACCTTTTCCCCTGATACCATCATACCATAATCAAACAATTAAAAATTATTTTTTCAAAAATTTTCAGAAAAGAATACAGAAAAGAGGAATTTTTATGCGTCAGGAAAAATTTAAAATGGAAAGACAGGGACTGATCGAGATCGGAGATGAAATTGAAATTTCTGAATACCAGTCCTTCATGAACTACAGTTACATTATCGAACCCGCTGTTGCCATGTCCGGCTGCTATCCAAACTCCCAGAGGATCAAAGCCCGAAAGGTATTGTCCGCAATATTGAGCACACACCCAGAGGATTTATCGTAACCGCAGAGTTCGAAGAATGATTTTATCCTGTCAGGTGGATATTCGCAATAAAGCAGGCTGCTTACCTGATTCGCTTTAATTAGACAAACCGAAACGTGTTACTGAGAACGGAGTGAACAGTAACGATTAAAAAGAATTTTTTCTGGAAAGGACATCATTTATGAACACGGAACATTCCATCATCATCCGCACTGCCACCCAGGCAGACGCACAGGCTCTTTTAAATATCTATGCCCCTTATGTGGAGCATACTGCCATTACTTTTGAGTACGAAGTGCCTTCCATCGAAGAATTTTCTTCCCGCATTGCGCATACACTCCTGAAATATCCTTACCTTGTGGCAGAGGAAAATGGCAGATTTCTCGGATACGCATATGCCAGTCCCTTCCATGACCGTCCTGCTTATGACTGGGCAGTGGAAACTTCTATCTATGTAGATCAGAATATCCGCCACAGAGGAGTCGGAAAGAAACTCCATGATGCCCTGGAATCTGCCCTAAAAAACAGGGAATCCTGAATATGAACGCCTGCATCGCCTATCCCCCTGCTGATGATGAATATCTGGACAAAAACAGCGTTGAATTTCACAGTCACATGGGCTATCGCCTGGTAGGGGAATTTTACAAATGCGGCTATAAATTCCACCGCTGGTACAACATGGTATGGATGGAAAAACTGATCGGTGAGCATCTTCCGGATCAGCCTGCTCCGAATTTCAATCGTCCGTAAAACGTATAATTAAAAAATCAGGCAGCTATTTTCCTGCCTGATTTTTTATGTCATCATTTTTTATTTCATCTGTAATTACCTTATCTGTAATTATCTTTTATGTAATTGTCTTTGGTTTGTAAATGTTTTTATTTGTAACTGACTTTAGTTCGTAACAGCTTTTAGTTCCTTTTATTTAATTGTTTGAAAGTCCAAATTTTTTCCAAAAAAATACCTCAGATAATTTCCATTATCTGAGGCTTTACAGAGGTGCCACCCGGATTTGAACCGGGGATAGAGGTGTTGCAGACCTTTGCCTTACCACTTGGCTATGGCACCATATGAAATTTTATGTAAGAGAAATCTTACAAGTGACTCCAAGGGGATTTGAACCCCTGTTACCGCCGTGAAAGGGCGGTGTCTTAACCGCTTGACCATGGAGCCTGGTAGAAAATTTTTTGTTTGGTATCGGACTTCATGTTTCCGAAAACTCCCCCTGTTGGACTCGAACCAACGACACTGCGGTTAACAGCCGCATGCTCTACCGACTGAGCTAAGGAGGAATAAAGGTTTGCACCTTCAAAAAGGTTTTGTACCTTCAAAACTACATACATGTTGACATTCCCTGAAAATCATTACTTCCTGCGATTCTTGGTCAAGCCCTCACCCGATTAGTAACAGTCAGCTCCATGCATTACTGCACTTCCACCTCTGCCCTATCTACCTCGTCGTCTTCAAGGGGGTTTACTTCTTTCGAATGGGATATCTCATCTTAAGGGGGGCTTCACGCTTAGATGCCTTCAGCGTTT
>NZ_QUDO01000077.1 GCF_003477525.1 Ruminococcus sp. AF41-9 | reverse complement strand
CATTGAACTACACCCGCAGATATTTAATTGTTAAGAGCGATAGACGGGGCTCGAACCCGCGGTCTCGACCTTGGCAAGGTCGCGCGTTACCAACTACGCCACTATCGCATAAGCGGGTGATGGGAATCGAACCCACGTATCCAGCTTGGAAGGCTGGTGTTCTACCATTGAACTACACCCGCACAGCCTGTTGTCTGTACGTCTCTGTCTCATCGACAAAGACTAGTATATATGATGAAGCTTCATTTGTCAACACTAAATTTAAATTTTTTATATTTTTTTGACAACAGGCACAATTCTGTTCTTTTCCTTTCCCGTTTCTTTTGACAGACTCTAAGATTTTCCTGTAATATAATAGTAACTATATACTTGATATTACCTGATAAATTTACCCAAACACCCGAATTCAGAATACTTACCTGATTTACTCAGAAAACTTTATAATTTAAGGAGGAGATAAATTTGAAAAATCTGGAAACCATCTGGACTGAAGCAGCAGCCCAGGGAGAGACATTAAAAGAATACCCGCGTCCGGGTATGAAACGAAAACACTGGATCAATCTGAATGGTATGTGGGATTATCTGATCACAGATAAGCGTATTCTGCCATATCAGTTTTATGAAAATGAATATTTTCCATTCGATGGTCAGATTCTGATGCCATTTTCACCAGAAGCTCCGCTTTCTCAGGTAAACAGACAGCTTCTGCCTGATGAAGTCCTATGGTATTCCCGTGTGGTCCAGCTTCCGGAAGGCTGTCTGGATGTGAGCAGTCAGCGGCTTCTTCTGCATTTCGGTGCTGTAGATCAGATCTGCAGCGTGTACATAGACGGTAAATTTGTGACTTATCATAAGGGCGGATATCTGCCGTTTACCGTGGATATTACAGATTTTGTTTCCGAAACTCTTACCGTCTCGATTCTCATCAGTGTCCGTGATTTCAGCGACACTTCCTACCATGCAAGAGGCAAACAGCAATTGGAACGCGGGGGTATGTTTTACACTGCACAGAGCGGAATCTGGCAGACTGTGTGGATGGAAATTGTGCCAAATGAATATATAAAAGATATCCGCACTACCCCGGATTACGATAATGGTCAGGTTCGCATCAGGGTTCGTACAGCTTTCACTCAAAGCCAGAAGTCTTTCCATACAATTACCTGCCGGATTTATCAGCCTGTTTTTCTGAACGAAGAAGGACTCACAGATGCTTTACTGAACAACGAAATTACTTCTGCGGTCATACATCCAGGCAGGGAAGCCACCATCGCCATTCCGGAAGATGCGCAGAGATCCTGGACTCCGGAGGAACCGTGGCTGTACCCTTATTCTCTCGAATACGGCGAAGACCGCATTCTCGGCTATTTTGCCCTCCGCAAATGCGATGTCCAAATGGCAGAGGATGGCTATCCCCGTTTCTTCCTGAATAACCGGCCTTATTTCCAGAGCGGTGTTCTGGATCAGGGTTACTGGCCGGACGGACTTTACACAGCACCTTCTGACGATGCACTGATCTATGATATCCAGGCAATGAAGAATCTTGGCTTTAATATGCTCCGCAAACACGGCAAAGTCGAATCTGACCGCTGGTACTTCCACTGTGACCGCATGGGAATGCTGGTATGGCAGGATATGCCAAACGGCGGCTCTGACTATCAGCACTGGTTTGTCACCTACCTGGCCACATTACTGAACTGGGCACGGATTCCGGTAAAAGATATCCATGCCCACCTTCTCTCCCGCACAGACGAAGACGGCCGTCAGGAATATATCTGTGAACTTCGTGACATGATAAAAAACCTGTACAATCATCCTTCCATTGTCACATGGGTACCTTTCAATGAAGGCTGGGGTCAGTTTCTACGAAGAAAGTAACCGATTTCATCCACAAACTGGATTCCTCCCGTCTGGTAGATTCCGCAAGCGGCTGGTTCGACCAGAACTGTGGCGATGTCAACAGTCTCCACTATTATTTCCTTGGACTTCCAATTCCAAAATCAGACCGTGTGCTTGCACTTTCTGAATTCGGCGGCTACTCCCTTCGCATCCCGAAGCACAGTGCATGCAAAAATGTATATGGGTATAAAAAATTTAAGAGCAGACAAGCTCTTACTGATGGTTTTTCCAGACTGATGAAAGATACGATTGTACCTTCTGCAAAAAAAGGATATTCTGCGACTGTTTATACACAGCTTTCAGATATTGAGGAAGAGACAAACGGCCTGATTACTTATGACCGTAAGAAAATAAAAATGAACGCATCGGTCGTACAGAAATGGAATGAAATATTAAAAAACGCTTTATAAAAACGGGATATTTCTGCTGAATTTAACCAAATCAAGTAAGTCCCCTGCTTCAATTGCGAAAAGCAATAAGCAGTGGGTGGGGACTTGCTGTATCAGGAGGAGTGCAAGCTCCTCCTGATAAACTGCGGAGCAGTTATTTGGTTATGAGCAAGTAGCGAAGCGGATTGCGAATATCCGCTTGACTGTTTACCATGTTCCAATAACAGAAACTGTATTTCTCTGCCAACTCTATAAAACATAAAATAAAAAATGATCCTGAGCAAGATGTAATTCTAGAAAATGCTGCACTTGTCAGGATCATTTTTCAGTTAATCAGAGATTTCTTCTGGTACTGACTGACAGCCCAAAAGATACCTCAAATATTATATTTTTTACTGTGCTCCAACATCATAACAGGAAACTTCCCTGAAAAATATCAGTTCTCCCAGTCCCACACATTCGTAGCTTCCACTGCGCTTCTCGGTTTCTTAATCACAAGTTCCGGGCTCTTTGCACTGACTTTTGTGTTTGCAGGGATAGATTCTGTGATAAAGGTGTTACCTCCGATGATGGTATTCTCACCAATCACAGTTTCTCCGCCCAATACAGAAGAATTAGAATAAATTGTCACATTATCTCTGATGGTTGGATGTCTTTTCACATTGGCAAGTAATTGTCCCTGACGGGTAGAAAGCGCACCAAGAGTCACACCCTGATACAGCTTGACATTTTTTCCAATCTCTGTTGTCTCACCGATTACAACACCGGTTCCGTGGTCAATAAAGAAATATTCTCCGATGGTCGCACCCGGGTTAATATCAATCCCTGTATAACCATGTGCATATTCAGACATAATTCTCGGAATAAACGGCACATTCTCCAGATACAGAACATGAGCCAGTCTGTATACATAAATCGCATAAAATCCAGGATAAGAGAAAATAATCTCTTCTTTACTCTTGGCAGCCGGGTCCCCGTCGAATCCTGCCTGCAGGTCAGTTAAAAGCATACGCTGAATCTCCGGTACGTTTGCAAAGAATCTCTCTGTAATCTGCTCTGTATGTTCCTTCGCCTTCTGTTCTTCTTCCCCCTGATATAAAAACGCAATCTCAATCTGCTCCTGTAAGCAGTCATACAGATCATTCAGGCGGTATGCCACATAATGCTCCGGGAACACACTCGCACTGGAATCCACACTGAAATATCCAGGAAAGATAATAGATCTCATATCTTTGATGAAGTTAATGATTTCTTTCTTATTCGGAAGACGTTCTCTGTCCCTTCCCAGAAAAAGTTCTTCTTTACGGTAAGTATCTGTCAGCTTCTCAACAGCTTCCAGAATGGTTTTCTTTTTATCTGTCATGATTTTCACCTTATTCTGCTTTTTATCGCAACTGCTTTTCTGAACTGTTTCCTATCTGTTCTGTCAGCCAGGCGGAAAAAATCATCCGCCCCGCTATGCGGCTTTACATCGAATCACTGCTTCGCATTTATCAGTCTCAAATATTATCAGCATCAGAATAAAGCAGATACAGTTTGTTATTATCTTATTACAGTGAAAACAATTCGTCAATAAAAAAGAATTGACCTTTCCGCGAATTCCTTATATAATAAAAAACAGTTCCGGTTGCACCGTGGAACTGTTTTTTTCTTAATATGGAGATGTACCCAAGTGGCTGAAGGGTCCGCACTCGAAATGCGGTAGGCCGGGCAACCGGTGCGAGGGTTCAAATCCCTCCATCTCCGCTTTTATTATAATTTTTCTCAATTATTTTTTATAATAAATGCATAATAACCTTGACAATCGTCGCTTTTATATGTATAATTGCAACAGTAAAAGAAATTTTACAAAACAACTGAAATAGGGGATTGGTCAAATGGTATGATAGGGGTCTCCAAAACCTTTGGTGGGAGTTCGATTCTCTCATCCCCTGCTCTTAAAACGCTCGAAAGCCTTGTATTTACAGGGTTTCGGGCGTTTTCGATTTTTCGGTTAAAAGTAGATCTAATCATAGCACGACTTCCATCTTCTGATCATAATTGCTTAATTACTGAACCTCCAGCACTTTCATAACAAAAAGAGACCTCTCCAAAAAGATTTATTTTTTGAAAGAGATCTCTCGACTATCCTGAAACAATAGACCCTCGAAAGAATCATATCATGCTCCAGAATATTTTCTTATTTTTATTTAAACCAGAGAAGAAGGTCTTCTCTCTGTCCGGTTTTGTCGTTCACTACTACCGCACCAACCTGGAATCCTTTACCGCCTTTAATTTTGATAATCTCACCGTTCTGCATATCTTCAGATTTCATCCATCCACTCTGTGCGTAATATACTTCCTGTACTGACCATCCCTTTTTAAGATTGAATGTTATTTTTTTCCTCTTGTTTGCAAACTGAGAGTAATTTAAAACTCTATATGCATCTGCATCAAACTTACTGCCCGGAACAGTTTTATTTCCGACTTTTACAGATGCAACCGGATTTTTATATTTTTTTACTTTTAAAGTACATTTCTTAGTAATTTTTCCATCTGTTGCTGTGATCACGGTTTTTCCCGTTTTCTTCGGAGCTGCATAGATACTTCCATATTCTGCTGATACTTCCGCAACAGATGGATCGCTGTTTTTCACAGATTTAACTTTGTCCACTCCTGATGCAAAAAAGCCAAGCCATGTTTTCTGATACATCATAAGTCTTGCAGTTTTTCCCGTATACAGAGTGATCGTCTTGCTCTTCGTCAGATAAGATGGTGGTGCTGCCTGAACAGGAATTGCTGCCAGAATCATCATAATACTTAAAGTAACTGTCAAAATCCGTTTTAATAATTTTTTCATATCTTCTTCTCCTTATATCAGAACCGCTGCATCTATGTTTTTCCTGAAATGCAACGTTCTTTTACGCTTTTATATTTTCAGGTTTTAGTTTAAAGTCACTTGTACCATTTCCTGTAAACCGGTTTTTTCATTTTCCAGTGTTACCATAACGATATAGCCACGTCCTCCATTTACAGGAATTTTCGCTCCGTTTTTTACTCTTTCTGTTTTCATCCAGCCCTTCTTTAAGTAATCAACACACAGAACTTTCCATCCTTTTTTTCCTTTAACATTGACTTTTACTTTTTTATTGGCATGTGGTGCATAGCTTGCAGTAATTTTGTCCGCTTTATTGAATTTTCTTCCGGAAATTGTTGTGCTTCCCAGCTTAATGGAAGATACCGGATTCGTGTAATTTGCTACAATGGCCTTAACCTTTTTTGTTTCATTTCCAACTTTAATTGTCAGAGTTGTTGTTCCTGGTCTTTTTGCTCTGAAATAAAGACTATAGCCATACTCATACTTTTCTGTAACGCACACTCCAACTCTGGAGTTGCTGGATTTTACCTGTATTTTCTTTGTGCTTCCTACACTTCCAAAGTACTGGTTGTGCATCTTCTGATTTGGATAAAATACTGCGGATACTGTGTCTTCTCCGTAGATGCAGGACTGTCCGGAAGCAAACGCCGGAACTGCAGTCAGCAGCATGACAAATACTACTGCTAATGCAATGAGTTTTTTCATCGTTTTTTTCATAAACTTTTTCTCCCTTTCTCACTCATCTCTGAGTATTTTTTGTAAGATTATTGTACTGCTACATGATTTTATGGTCAATACAATATCCATTCTCACCAATTTTCCAGTGCACTCAGAACAGAAACATCAATTTCCCAGTGCGCTCAGATCAGAGACGTCTGTCATGTTCAGGTGGTACTGCTCATAAAATGAATTGGATTCCTCTGAGCCCATCAGTGTCTCATAATCTGTAAGTTCTGTTACGATTGTTCCGTCCTGAATCGTGATCCGTGTGTAGCTTTCTTTTCCAGTTCCTCTCGAAAAATAATAAGAATACAGTCCATTTCCATCCGGAGCACGGAAAATAGAACAGTTATCGCCCCAGGTTCCGCTGACTTTTTTTGCCTGGTATCCGGAGCCATCATTTTCACAGGTATACACACGATAAACCATTTCCCCAATCGGACTGCTTTCGTAAAATCCCTGTCCCACGATCAGCTCGTCTGTTCCATCCTGGTTCATATCATATAATGTATAGACTGGCGTTCCTTCCAGAGAATATTGTGCTTCTCCAAGTTCCTCACTGAACTCTGTTTCCGGCTGAGCTGCCGCAATCTGCTCAAGAACAGCCTGGTAAGCTGCCGTAACCGAATCCGACTCACCTTCTGTTGGTTCCGGCGTCGGGGATGGTTCCTGTGTCGGAGACAATTCCGGTGTTGGAGACGGTTCCGGTGTCGGTGTTGCTTCTGCCTGCGTCTCTTCTTCCTGATTCGTCTCTGCCTGTGGGGTTTCTGTAATATCCGCAGTATTTCGGGAAGCTTCTTCCTCTGTTGTCTGTTCTGTTTCATTTCCCTCTGGTTCATATTGAGTTACCGGTACCGCTGTTAAAGTATCATGCAGGTATATTACACCTGCTGCACCGCCTCCTCCGATAATAAGCCCTGCTGCTATACCCAGAACTGTTTTTCCTGCTGTGCTTGCCAAGAAGGAATGCTTTGCTGCTGTACCGGCTGATTTCGCAACTGTTCCGGAAACATTTTTTCCTTTGTCGTTCCGGTTATTATTACCGTTTCCGGCGTTGTCGCTTCCATTTCCGTTATTATTCTTATAAAGCTGCACACTTTGTCCTGCATGCTGCATAATGGTTTCTTTTCTGGAAAGCATAACTGTTTTGGCTGCATGCGTAAATGCAGGAGACTTGCTTTCGCTGCGGAGCAGGTACAGTAAGAGTGGCAGTGGAGCAATACTGTAGAGCTGGTATCCTTTCTTTTTCAGTTCTTCTGCTTTGTTCTTTAAGGCTTTTCTTCCGTAATTAAGTCTGGATTTTACCGTATTTTCAGATACATCCAATGTCTCCGCAATTTCTTTGATACTCTGCCCTTCCAGATGATACATCAGGATGCAGAATCTCTGTTCATCGGAAAGACTGTCAATCAGTTCTCTCACCAGAATCTGTGTTTCTTTTTGTGTATAATTCAGTTCCGGCTGATACGATGTATTTTCATCTTCTATCTGGAAAACGAACTCATCTCCGTCCTCATTTTCCTTTTCCAGGTCCGAAAACAGGTCCGTTTTTTTCTTTACAAGCATATTTTTGGCGGTATTTGCCACGATTCTTCCAAGCCATGCCGGAAAATGTTCCGGATCTTTCAATGTCGGCAATGACTGCCATGCTTTTATATAGGCATCCTGAAGAACATCTTTCGCATCATCCGGATTTTTCATATATTTCAAGGCCAGATAATACATATTGTTCTGCGTTGATTCATAAAGTGCTGAAAACGCATCCGCATTTCCCTGAAGTGCTGCTTCCACAGCCTGTTTGTAATTCATTTGTATAGATTTCTCCTTCTTTATCAGTGTCGTTTTTATTATAGATTTTTTAACATTCCGATTCAACAGTTTATTTTTTGGTATTGTCTTTCTGTTATTTCTTTTGTTTGACAGTTTTCAGATATATCTGCTCTTTATCTTTCTTTGACATTTGTGTATATCCCCTTTCTCTTTGCAGCAGACTCACAAACCACTTCATAAATTTGCTCATTTCCACATTTGCAGTTCCTCCCATATAAATAAAGTTTTTTGTAAAAATAGAAATTTTTCTCCTTTCACTAAACTGACAAATGAAAAGCGGAAAAAGTTTTATATTTTGCAAAAAACTCTGAACATCCAGAAATTTTTTAGACTGAACAATGTTTCAGGATGCCAGAGTTTTTCTTTTATTTCTGATCCGCTTGATTTATATCAATATATTTACAGGCTGTATCACAAATATCTCTTCTTATATTTTTATGTTTTGAATATCTTTTCTGTTTTTTTGTGTTTCATAAAATAGATGTTTAAACATACATATAGGTAATAAGAATCATGTTAACATTTCTATTATATTGAGGTGAATGCTATGATTTCTTATGAACCATTCTGGAAAACCATTGCCGATCGTCAGATCAGCACGTATGCTTTGATCAACCGGCATGGAATCCTTCCTGACACGATCCAGCGCCTCAGAAGCGGCAGACCGATCACGACTACCACTCTGAATACGCTGTGTCAGGTTATCAACTGTGAGATTTCCGATATTATGGAATTTATACCGGAACAGAACAGTCAGACAAATACAACTAAATAATTACTGTCTGCATCCGTTATTTCACTTTAACAGTTTTTACGGTGCTCCATGTGGAATAGTATTTTTTACCGTTGGTTGTTTTATAAGTACGGATGCGTACATAGTATTTTTTTTTCTTAGCCAGATTCTTAAGGGTTACCTGTGTGGTTTTTCCTTTGATTGTCAGAGACTGTGCATTTTTCATTTTCTTTGATCTGCTGTACTGGATTTCATACCCGCTGACAGATTTCGCGGTACTCCAGGAGACTGTCATTTTTCCTCTGGCGCTGGATTTCAGGGTGAGTTTCTGTGTATTAATCGGACGTACTGTGATTGTAAGTCTGACCAAATCCATTGAAAAATAATTCTTTTCCCCTGTTGTAGTGATAATAATCGTAGCTTTTCCCGGTTTCTTTGGAATAAATTTATAGCCGGAGATTTCTACGATGCCAGGAGCATCAGAGATGCAGGTTATCTTCGCATCTGTCCGGACATTCTCCATGATATTCTGTTTTCCGCTACCCATATCTACAGTCTTGTTTTTGGCCTGAATTTCAGGAGAAGCCGGTTTGATTTCGAAACTTGTGGTAACAGATCCGGTATATTTTCCTATACCAGTGATGGTCACTTTTGCAGTTCCGGCATTTACATTATTGCTGTAGGATAAGGTATAATCGGTTCCTTCTATCAGTTTATTCTCCAGCCAGGCAACGATTACATCCGGTTTGTGTGCAGTACCATCGTAGGTTTCTTCATCATCCATAACAATAAAGTCGCATTTTCCGACAGAAATCTTATCTTTATTTCCATCATCCTGGGATTTTTTCACGATCTTAAAAGTAATTGTCAGGGTGCCTGTATAATTTCCTTTTCCTTTTACAACAGCTGTTGCTGTGCCAACTTCAATGTTATTTTTATAGGAAACGGTATAATCGGTTCCTTCTTTCAGAGTTTCTGTTTCTGATGAAACCTGAACTTTTGGTTTAATTTCAAAGCCGGTATAGGTAAAAGTATCTCCTCCGATTCCCACTGTGTAGCCGCTGATGTCTTTGGGCTGTTCTGTATTTGTATCTTTATAAACAACATTAACCGGCTTTTCGATCACGCCCGTATAGTCGCCCTTTCCGGTAATGATAAGAGTTCCGGTTTTGGCTCCGACACTGCCTCTGAATGTTACAATAAAATCTACAGACTTAGTCAGAACTTTTCCATCCAGCTCTACAGTTACCTGTGGCATTTCGACTCTTTTTTCATAGTGTATTGCATCGCCGGAAATCGTGACTTTTGCTTTACTGAGATCTTTTGTTTTGGCATTTGCTTTTTTAATCGTAAAATTCAGAATGATAAGACCATTGTAAGTTCCTTTTCCGTTAATATATGCGATTGCTGTACCAGGTCCGTCATTTCCCACATAACTGACTGTATAATCCTGATTCAGTTTCAGTGTTTTTTCTCCGAATTTTACGATGATATTCGGTTCTACCGGATGCCCCTCATAAATGACCGGATCCTGCTCCAGAGATGCCACGCATTCACTTAAGAGCGGCGGAATGATGTAAAACTGTCTCTGAATCACATCATTTCTGTAGTTTCCCATACCCTCGATCGTATTCCAGGAATGTCCCGGCTTATCGTTATATTTATAGGTAACTTTGTAGTCTTTTCCCTCTACCAGAGTTTTATCTCCGTCTTTGACTACATATTTAGGTGTATAAGCAGTTCCTTCATAATAGTAAAATGGTCCCTCCGGATCTATGACTGTACAGTTTAAAAATTCACGGGGTGCAATGGTAAATGTAGTCTTGCAGGTTCCGGTGAAGCTTCCTGTTCCGGTAATTGTTATCTCCGGTTCTCCTGCATTTACAAGATCTTTGGAATATGTAACAGTGTAATTCTTCGGATCGACCAGTTTATTGTTTACATATACATGGGTAACTGTCGGCTTGTGTTCTTCTCCATCATACACGTAATAATTTTTCGAAAGAAGCACATAAGCATTGCTGATGTCATCGTTTCCTTTCGTCTCTTCTACAATCTTGAATGTTTTGGTTACACTTCCGGTATAGTTTCCCTTTCCGGTGATCACGACTTTAGCTGTTCCGGCTTTTATGTTGTCGCTGTAGCTGACTGTGTAATCGGTTCCTGCAGTGAGGACTTTTGTTCTATTTTTTACTGTTACGGATGGTTTCTTCTCTTTCCCATCATATTTGAAAGACGTTGCTGAAAGCGTTACTGTGCACTTGCTGATATTTGATTTCTCTGGTTTGTCCGGTTTCTCCGGTTGATCCGGCTTCTCTGGTTGGTCTGGTTTGCCCGGTTTTTCAGTCGGAGCCGGAGTGATTCTGAAAGTGGTTGTGACATAGCTTGTATAATTTCCGGTTCCGCTGATTGTTGCTGTAGCGGTACCTACATTTATGTTGTTTCTGTATGTAACCGTATAATCTTTATCCGGAACCAGTGTCCTGTCGCCGTCCTTAACTATGAAATCTGGTTTCTGTTCCTTGCCATTATAGCTGACAGAATCCTTCGCCAGCGTAACTGTGCATCCGTCTTTTAACCTTTTCTGATTGATCGTAAAGTTATTCTTTAAAGTTCCCGTATAACTGCCGATTCCTGTTACAGTAGCTGTATGTGTTCCTGCATTGGTGAAGTCACCGTCATAGCTGACTGTATAATCTTTTCCTTCCTGAAGATCCTGCCATTTACCTCCTGAAAGAATCTGGAGAACTGTTTTTGGCTTCTGTTCCTTACCATTGTAAGTGAAACTATAAGGAGAAAATGTGATTTTATATCCATTATTATCCAGCAAATGCATATCGATATAAAGATTAATATTTAAGGCTGCTTCCGGATTATATTTGGGAGCGATCGTCAGAGTTACCTTTCCTGATTTTTTCGTTGTGATCACTGCATGATTCTCATCTGTCTGTTTTACAGATAAGATACTTTCATCAGAACTGCTGACTACGCAGTCATCCAGAGCCTCTAAATCACTGCTCCAGTTCTCATGCTGCGTTTCCCATTCTATTTCATAGCTCTGTCCGGCAGAAAATTCCTGTCCTGATTCCAGTGCACGTTTGGAATTTCCTTTTTTATAAGAAACTCTGCCTATTCCTGTTGGAACTAATACACTTCCCAGATCCTGATTACAAATCTTGCACTTTCTGGTGACTCTGCCATCATTCACTTTTCCGTAAACATACTGATGGCCATTGACGATCTTCACTGCACGTGTTGCGGAAAGAGATGACAGATTAATCTCATAAAATACATTTGCGTTATCATGCCAGGTATACCAGATCAGCTTTCCATTGATAACAGAAGGCGCACAGTCTGAAAGATTTCCGGTCATACTGTAGGTATTTCCCACCTGATTTCCATTTCCGTCCAGTACAGTATAGTAAACCGTTCCACGATTCGACCACATCAGCATAAACTGGTTGCTTCCTGTCTTGATCAGATATGGTGTGGATGCACTGTCTTCACCAGAATAATTGGTAAAATACTTTACCGTAGGTGTTGTACCTGATTTTGGTACAGAAGCTACGAAGACATTTCGGGAAGAATACATTCCGTCACTGTCATAGTTTCCTGCTGTCAGATATGAAGAATCTGAATATTCAAATCCACCTACAGAAGCTGCAGTATAGTTGTCCTGTCCTTTTGTAAAATCCATAAAGTGAATTTCTTCGCAGCCATTTTCCTGTGATTTTGGTGCAAACTTACCTCCGCTTAAATCCGAAGGATACTTCAGAAGCACAAGCGCTCTCGGATGGCTGTCACCCTGGTCAAGCCCCACAAGTTTTCCATTGTCAACCTGAATAAACTGGTTGAAAGAATGGGTAACATAGCCATACTTTGTACCAAGCGGACTGCCATAATGATCTGCGAGAGTCATATTGGAAGTATCAATGGAAAATGTAAGATTCGACTGATGGTTCTGTCTGGCAACTGCATACATGGTACGGCAGGTTCTCACATAAAGATAATTTCCATTCATAGTCATTCGCGCCGATCCATTTTCAAACGGGTGTACAGTATTGATTCCCTGCGTACTGCTGGTAAGGCTACAGGAACCCTGCACTTCCCAGTCTTTGGAATATTTAGTCACACAATAAACTGCTTTGTTATCATCCTGACTGTCATTATTCTGCCCGGTCAGAATATAATAGTTATTGCTGCTCTCATAGAATGCACCAAATAAAGGAAGTGCAAGCGGAACGGTTACTGTCTGCTGAATGTTATAGGAGTTGTCGTAATACTCTACCAGAACCTTATCATCAATTGCACCTGCCTGAACACGCATCAGCCCGCCGTCCGGACTGGTTGTCAAATAAGAGCTGATACGATGACCATACATATCATAATCCTGTGCTTCCACACTGTTTCCAGTGTACACGTTACAAGTGGTTTTTACATTCGGGTCTGCCTCTATATCTGCTTCCACTGCCGAGTCTTTCATTCTGGCTTCCAGAGTAGTATCCACAGGACCTGCCACTACTTCCTCTTCTACTTCCGGAATTTCCTCTTCTGCGGAAAATTCCTGTACTTCGTTTTCATCAGAATCAGAAAATGTTTCTTCTCCGGTGTCAAATGCATCTTCTTCACTTTTTTCTGTGCTGTCCTGATCTGTAAGAGCTTCTGATTGATCAGAGGAATCTTCCTGCCTGCTCTGCGTATCTGCATTTGCCGCATCTGACGTTTCTGTATTCGGAATTTCGTTCTGTGCCGGAACTTCCTCTACTGCCATCGGCCCAGAGGAAAATTCTGCCGCACCTGCGGAAGATGTTCCCAGCATGCACACTGAGAGAAGAATTGATAAAAATTTCACTGTTTTATTCTTCATAAATAAATCCCTTCCTTTGTCATAGGCGGAAACCCACTGCCTTTAGGCGGTGGGAGGAGCCTTGTAAATTGTTACCCAATATGCTACAATAACCGTAGCAGTTT
>NZ_QUDO01000076.1 GCF_003477525.1 Ruminococcus sp. AF41-9 | reverse complement strand
TATTAGATTATGATAATCAAAAGATAAGAAAAAAATATTACAATAAATAATATTAATTAGCAGGCTTACAATTAAAAAGCAAGGTACAAAAATAATTTGATTGACATGAGATAAATACATTTGATACACTGAATTCACAGATCTGAGAAGTTTCTAAACTGTTCGGTTGATTTTTCTCCATTATGATATATCAAGTACGAAAGATAAGAAATATATGACTTATACACAGTTTATGTGAAAGTTGGGTATTCAAACATTGTTACTGTACGTGTTATAATAGAAACGAGGGATTAGATGAATAATACGATATTTGACGATGTATTTCGTACAATGATTGAGAAAATGCCATACCTGGCAGTTCCATTAATTAATGAAGTGTTTCATACTTCATATCCGCATGATGTACCGATTGTACAGCTTCGTAATGAACATCAACAGGAAAATGGTGAGATCATCACGGATTCATGTTTAAAGATTGGCGGCAAACTGTATCATATTGAATGTCAGAGCCTGGACGATACAACCATGGCAATCAGAATGATAGAATATGATTTTTCCATTGCTGTTGAAAATGCGCAGAAACAAGGACGCAGATATAGGATGGATTTTCCGAAATCCTGCGTATTATATTTAAGAAGCGGAAACAACACACCGGATTTTCTGGAAGTAGAAATGGCACTTGCAAATGGGAATATAGTGCTTTACCAGATTCCGACTATCAAACTGGAAACATATACGAAAGACGGCATTTTTGAAAAAAAACTGCTGATGCTTCTACCGTTTTATATCATGCGGTATGAAAAGGATATTCATGAAATGAGTGAGAATCCGGAATTGTTTCAATGTTTGTTAAATGAATATGAAGAAATCCGGATAAACCTGGTAAAAGAATTGTCAGGAGCAGATAAGGCAGCTCTGTATATGGATTTAAACAAACTTATCATAAAAATAGCAGACTACATATGCCAGAGTGAGGAAGTAGTCAGAAAGGGAATTGGTGAGGTTATGGGGGGAAAAGTTCTTGAACTGGAATCTGAACGACTTTGGGCAGAGGGCAAAGCGATAGGCGAAGTAGAAGGCGAAGCAAGAGGCGAGGAACGCTTGAGTGTTTTGATTAATCGTCTGATACTGGATGGAAGAAGTACAGAGATTCAGTCTGTCGTAACAAACGCAGAAATACGAAAAAAGATGTATAAAGAATATGGAATATAATTTCCAGTAAACGAAACATTTTCTGAAAGTCTAAAATGGGGAAAGCGTTGGTAAAAAGCCAATGCTTTCCTGTAATCTTAAAAAACCGGCAGTCAGCTCACCAAAAGCTCCCTGCCAGTTTTTTTCTGCTCAAAATATAGTTGACAAATCACATTCGAGGTGCTATGGTTAATTACACAAGTAATGAACCAAATAACTAACCCGAACAATAGCCAGCCTGAATCCAGAAGAAGCTAACGGCACAAAATGGTTCATCTTATTCCCATTACCAAGAAACAATAAAAAAGGAGGAGTCCCATTTGAATGAGATCCTGACTCAGGAGAAGTCCATCTATATTCAGATCAAGGAAATGATAGAGAGTGACATTCTCCGTGACATACTCCTGGAAGAGGAGCGCGTGCCCAGTACGAATGAACTGGCGAAGCTATATGCGATCAACCCTGCTACAGCAGCCAAAGGAGTCAACCTGCTGGTAGACGAGGGGATTTTGTACAAGAAACGTGGAATTGGCATGTTTGTAGCAGAAGGAGCGAAAGAACAGATCATGAAAAAAAAGAAAGAGCATTTCTACGATGATTACATTAAAAGCCTCATGGCAGAAGCCAGAAACTTAGGCATTACGAAGCAGGAGCTGATCGCCATGATCGAAGAATCCGCAGAGGGAGGAAATGAAAATGAGTAAATTAACAGCACAGGCATTAACCAAATCTTACGGAAAAAAAGAGGTTCTGCACAATATCGACCTTACACTGGAAAGTGGAAAAATCTATGGTCTGATCGGCAGAAACGGTGCCGGCAAAACAACCCTTCTTTCCATCCTGACAGCCCAGAACCCTGCTACAGCCGGAACCATCACTCTGGATGGACAGCCGGTATGGGAGAATCCGGAAGTACTCAGCCAGCTCTGTTTTTCCAGAGAACTGACTCCATCTAACGGAAGCGGCCTGGCAGCAATGAAGATCAAAGAATATCTGAAAATCGCATCCACCTTCTATCCATACTGGGACAAAGAAATAGCAGACAGTCTGGTGCAGAAATTCCATCTGGATATCAAACAGAAGCTTGGAAAAATCTCCAAAGGTATGCTCTCCATGGTAACGATCGTCACAGCAATGGCAAGTAAAGCTCCATTTACATTTCTGGATGAGCCGGTAGCCGGTCTGGATGTGGTAGCCAGAGAGCAGTTCTACCAGCTTCTTCTGGATGAATACACAGAAACAGGAAGAACTTTTATCATCTCTACGCATATCATCGAAGAGGCTTCGGACATTTTCGAAGAAGTGATCATTGTAGACAAGGGGAAAATCCTCCTGAAAGAAAATACGCAGGAACTTCTGGACAGAGCATATCATATCAGCGGCCATGAAGATCTGGTAAAAGCAGCCAGACAGCAGGCGCAGCTTTACCATGAAGAACATATCGGAAGAAGCATGGGAGCAACCGTACTTCTGCAGCCTGGACAGGAGCTGGAAGTGTCACCGGAACTTCGTGTACAGAAACCGAATCTTCAGAAACTCTTTGTAGCACTTTGCGGGGAGGAGTGATCCGAAATGAATGACATGACAGAGAAAACAGATAGCAGAAATTCAGTCAGAAGCGGAAGTAAGAGTGCGAGTTACATTAAAAATGGCAGGAACACAAGAATTTTCAAATATTGGCAGGAAGTGGTTGTCACATGGCTCCTGATCAGTATCGGAATCGGAACCATCTTTTATCTGTTCAAAATATTGGGGCTAAATGGACTGAGCAATGCCTCAGATAAAACACTGGTATCTTTTCTGGGAATTTTTTACCCATGGTTTATTTATATTGCAGGTGTGATCCTGATCTTTTCGTGCGGTATAGGGCTGTTTAAAGTTTATCTGCCGGTTATGCTTTCCATGAATGTAACCAGAAAAAATGCTGTCATCCAGATCGCAGTTATGCTGGCAGAGCTGAGTGCAGTTATCTGCCTGGTCATTGGGATTGTATGGAAAATAGAAGAAGCGGTTATGGGTGAGCAGATAGAAATGCTTTCCGCTATATGGGTGATGTTCAGTATTCTTCTTATCGTATGTGCAGTTACAATGGCGGCAGGTGCAATTGTTGTAAAATGGGGCGGAAAAGTATTGGTTCTGATTTCGCTTATTACTGGCGCTTTAGTGGGAGGCATCGTCGGAGCGTTGACTGTAATAAACTTTAAAGATTTGGACATGATAAGTCTCCGTATCATCAGAATAGACAGAATTTTTACAACAGTTTCCGTAAATGTAAAATGGGTATCTGCAGGGATTCTCATCTTTATCCTGGCATATTTCCTTGCCAGAAAGCTGACATGCAGACTGGAAGCACGATAGGAGGGGAGGATGACGATTATGTTGGAAGCAGTAAAACGACAATTAAAATCGACGTATGATCATGCAATACTCAGTTATGTAATGAGTATTCTGGGTTTTCTTGCAGCAATGGTGATGTGGCTTGTGCTGCGTGGCGTACTTAGAAAAGAAGCACAGTATGTTCCATTGGGAACAATTATGGCATTGGGACTATGCGGACTCTGTATTCTGTTTTCGCAGATTTTTCAGACGAAACTGTTATTTGCTCTGGAAATCTCAATGGGAAGTACCAGAAGAATCTTCTTCTTATCCTATCTGCTGGTGCAGGCATTGTACAATGCAGGAAACTATATTCTTCTGGTTCTCCTGATCCTGCTGGAAAAGAAAACCAGACCATTTCTGGTAGCGCATAATGTTGCAGCCGGAAAGAAAGCAGAACTCATCTGGTCATGGACAATACGATATGGATTTCCGGCACTGCTGGTATTTACGATCGTATCTATTCTGTTTGGAACATTATGGATGTATTTTGGAAAGGTTGTCGGAGTGATTTTGTGGACCTTGTGGATGGCATTCTGCCTCGGTGGTCCGAATATTGCTGATGCGATAACAGACGCACCAAATTCCATTCTGGGAAAAGTCGGCCTGGGAATTGCAGGCATGATCAGTTTCTTCTCAGGAGCGACCGGAATGATCGTGGGAATTGTAATCGTGATTGCTGTACTGGTAATTATTTACTGTATGATGCAGAAGCAGGCGGTACAGTTCTAAGTAAAGCCGATGCGTTCCCTGAGTAAAACGGATGAATGAATAACTAGATAAACGTATAAAAACATAAATAAATGAACAGGCAGGTAAACTTATAAAAGCATAAAGATATAAAAGCATAAAGATATAAAAGCATAAACCTATAAAGACATAAACAGGAGAAGCCCCCTGACTGCCGGATATAACAGCAGCACAGGAGGCTTCCTCTATGGTTGGAACACTATATTTTGTTTAAAAGAAAAGGTGATTCTGTTATTTTGCTTCTTTTTTCGGAGCAGCTTCTTTGAGTTCCGGTACATTTCCCTCTCCATAGTAAGCTTTCAGATAGATTTCTTTCAGCTCAGACATTAATGGATATCTCGGGTTAGCGCCTGTACACTGGTCGTTGAATGCCTGCTCTGTCATTTCGTCCAGAGTTTCAAGGAAGTATTTTTCATCCACGCCGTACTCTTTGATTGTATGTTTGATTTCGATGGTATCCATCAGTTCCTGCAGTTTCTGGAGAAGTTTCTCGAATACTTCGCTGTCGTTTTTGCCGGTCAGACCTACAGAACGACCGATCTCAGCGTAACGGGCCAGTGTATGCGGATACTGATACTGTGGGAAAGTACCCATCTTAGCCGGAACTTCGGCTGCGTTGTAGCGCAGTACATGAAGCAGAACCAGAGCATTTGCAATACCATGTGGAATATGATGGAAAGCACCCAGCTTATGAGCAAGAGAGTGGTTTACACCAAGGAATGCATTTGCGAAAGCCATACCAGCCATGCAGGAAGCATTTGCCATATGCTGTCTTGCTTCTACATCAGAGCCATCTTTGTATGCACGCGGCAGATAATTAAATACCAGTTTGATCGCATTTAATGCAAGACCATCTGTATAATCAGAAGCCATCATGGAAGCGTAAGCTTCAAGTGCATGAGTCATAACGTCGATACCGGAAGCGCAGGTCAGTCCTTTTGGTGCGCTCATCATATTATCTGTATCAACGATCGCCATATCAGGCATTAATTCATAGTCTGCCAGAGGCCATTTGATACCTGTAGTCTTATCAGTGATGATAGCAAATGGTGTTACCTCAGAACCTGTACCGGAAGAGGTAGGAACAGCTACGAAGTAAGCTTTCTTACCCATATGCGGGAATGTAAAGATTCTCTTACGGATATCCATGAAGTCCATAGCCATGTCATCGAAGTTAGCCTCCGGATTTTCATAGAGAACCCACATGATCTTGCCGGCATCCATTGCGGAACCACCGCCCATTGCGATGATGCAGTCAGGCTCGAACATTCTCATTGCAGCAGCACCGGCTCTTGCAGAAGCGAGAGATGGATCTGGTTCTACATCGTAGAAGCAGGTATGTACGATACCCATCTGGTCTAATTTATCTTCAATCTTCTTGGTATATCCATTCTTATAAAGGAAAGAGTCTGTTACGATAAAGCAGCGTTTCTTGTGCATAACAGTGCCAAGCTCATCCAGAGCAACCGGCAGGCAGCCTTTTTTGAAATAAACTTTTTCCGGTGTTCTAATCCAGAGCATATTTTCTCTCCTTTCAGCAACTGTCTTAATGTTAATAAGATGTTTTACACCTACGTTTTCAGATACGGAGTTGCCACCCCAGGAACCGCAGCCCAGAGTCAGGGACGGAGCAAGTTTGAAGTTGTAAAGGTCACCGATACCACCCTGAGAAGATGGAGTGTTGATCAGGATACGGCAGGTTTTCATAGCTGCTGCATGTTTTTCCATCTTTTCTTTCTCTCTTGTGTCGATGTAGAGAGCGGATGTATGTCCATAACCGCCGTCAGCTACAAGCTGTTCAGCTTTGGCGATTGCTTCATCAAATGTTTTGGTCTTGTACATGGCAAGTACAGGGGAAAGTTTCTCATGTGCGAATTCTTCGCTGATATCTACAGATTCAACTTCACCGATCAGGATCTTTGTTTCAGGAGGAACTGCAACGCCTGCCATCTCAGCGATAGTAGCAGCCTTCTGACCTACGATCTTGGCATTTAATGCGCCATTGATCAGGATCGTTTTTCTTACTTTCTCTAATTCATCCGGTTTCAGGAAGTAGCATCCTCTGTAAAGGAACTCTTCTTTTACTTTCTTGTAAACGCTCTCGAGAACAGTTACGGACTGCTCGGAAGCACAGATCATACCATTGTCAAATGTTTTGGAATGGATGATGGAGTTAACTGCCAGACGGATATCTGCGCTGTCATCAATGATAACAGGAGTATTTCCAGGTCCTACACCTAATGCAGGTTTTCCGGAAGAATAAGCAGCCTTAACCATTCCAGGACCACCTGTTGCAAGGATGATGTCAGCTTCACGCATAACCTGATTTGTCAGGTCAAGACTTGGAATATCGATCCATCCGATGATTCCTTCCGGTGCACCAGCCTCTACAGCAGCTTCCAGAACAACTTTTGCTGCATCGATGGTACATTTCTTTGCACGGGGATGCGGGCTGATGATGATCGCATTACGTGTTTTAAGTGCGATCAGAGTTTTGAAGATTGCAGTAGATGTCGGGTTTGTTGTAGGAATAACGGCTGCGATCAGACCGATCGGTTCCGCGATTTTCTTAATACCATAAGCAGTGTCTTCTTCGATCACACCGCAGGTTTTTGTGTTCTTATATGCGTTGTATACATACTCAGCAGCGTAATGGTTCTTGATAACCTTATCTTCTACAATACCCATTCCGGTTTCTTCCACTGCGTCTTTTGCAAGCGGGATACGGGCTTTGTCAGCAGCAGTAGCAGCAGCTTTGAAAATCTTATCTACCTGCTCCTGGGTAAATGTTGCGAAAATCTTCTGTGCCTCTTTCATGGC
Organism: Ruminococcus sp. AF41-9; assembly: GCF_003477525.1. Classification (GTDB taxonomy): domain Bacteria; phylum Bacillota; class Clostridia; order Lachnospirales; family Lachnospiraceae; genus Blautia_A. The sequence continues at coordinate 6,615 of NZ_QUDO01000076.1, read as the reverse complement.
TGCGATTTTTGCAGTAAGGGCTTCAGGGGTGTCGATGATGGTTGGGATAGTGTTCTCTTTTTTTGCCATTTGGGAATCCTCCTGTTTGTGTTTTCGTTAAAAGTATTTACCGTTGCCTGTTATGTTTTTATTATACAAATAAACTGATTATTCGGTCAACAGTAACATTAATATGAGCATAACGAAATATTATGGTGAAAATTGTGCATAATCACGTAAATAATGTGAATAAAATATCAATTGTCAGAATATATGAGAAAAATTTAACAAGACCGACAAAACGCAGACGACTGTGAAATTTTTCTGGTTGGCAACTGAGAGAAAGTTAAAAAAATAACGTTAATAAATTAACAACCTCGATGATGCTATTATATGACTTCGTTAATCATTTGTCAATCAACAAAACGATAAAAAAGTTAACAAATCCTAACTTCGAAATTTGTATAAAAATGACAATATAATTTGTTGAAGGATTTTGAGAAAAACAGATATTTTAACCAAATCAAGTAAGTCCCCTGCTTCAATTACGAAAAGCAATAAGCAGTGGGTGGGGACTTGCTTGTATCAGGAGGCGTGCAAGCGCCTTCTGATAAACTGCGGAGCAGTTATTTGGTTATGAGCAAGTAGCGAAGCGGATTGCGAATATCCGCTTGACTATAATAGATTTAAGAACATATAGAAAATAAGAGTATATAAAACATGAATATATCAGCTTACAGCTCCGGAGCAAGTATGTTTTTCCATGCATTTGCAGGAGTCTTAGAAAAACTTAGCCCCTCGAAATCTGCGTTATTCAGAAAAATGCAACTGTCTGAGCCGACAGGCGAGTTTTGCATTTTTCTGAATGGTTTTAGCAGATTCCGAGGGGCTTAGCTTTTCTTAGGCTCCGAAACCGCATGGAAAAACATACTTGCTCCGGAGCGTCCCTTTTTATTTATCTCAGGCTTTTCTGAAAGCCGCTCTCTTACGTTCTCTGGAATCCAGCAGTCTCTTGCGGATACGGAGAGACTCCGGTGTAACTTCCAGCAGCTCATCCTGGTCGATGAAGTCAATTGCCTGTTCCAGACTCAGAACTCTTGGTGGAGTCAGTTTCAGTGCATCATCAGCAGAAGAAGAACGGGTATTGGTCAGATGTTTGGTCTTGCAGACATTCAGTTCGATATCTTCAGCTTTACCGTTCTGTCCGATGACCATACCGCTGTAAACTTTTGCACCAGGTCCGATAAACAGAGTACCACGCTCCTGAGCAGCGAACAGACCATAAGTAACCGCTTCACCAGCCTCAAATGCGATCAGAGATCCCTGTTTTCTGTACTGGAAGTCTCCCTTATAAGGTGCATATCCATCAAACATGGTATTGATGATACCGGTACCTTTAGTGGAAGTAAGGAATTCACCACGGAATCCGATCAGTCCACGGGAAGGAATGTGGAATTCCAGACGGACAGTACCGTCGCTGGCAGTGCTCATACCCTGCAGTTCCCCTTTACGTTCACTCAGTTTCTGGATCACAGTACCGGAAAATTCTTCCGGAACATCGACATAAGCGATTTCCATTGGCTCCAGTTTCTTGCCGCGTTCGTCTGTTTTGTACAGAACTTCCGGTTTACTTACTGCAAATTCATAACCTTCACGTCTCATGTTCTCGATCAGGACAGAAAGATGAAGTTCTCCACGTCCGGAAACTTTAAATGCTTCTGTTGTCTCTGTATCTTCTACACGAAGGCTGACGTCTGTGTTCAGCTCACGGTAGAGACGGTCACGGAGATGACGGGAAGTAATGTATTTACCTTCCTGGCCAGCCAGCGGACTGTCATTTACGATGAAGTTCATGGCGATAGTCGGCTCGGAAATCTTCTGGAACGGAATTGCTTCTGGGTTGTCTCCTGCGCAGAGAGTATCACCGATATGAATATCTGCGATACCGGAAATCGCAACGATAGAACCGATGTTGGCTTCTTTTACTTCAATTTTGTTCAGACCGTCAAACTCATAGAGCTTGCTGATCTTAACTTTTTTACGCTTGTCAATATCATGATGGTTTAACAGAGTCAGTTCCTGGTTAACGGCAATCTTACCATTCTCAACTTTACCTACACCGATACGTCCAACGTATTCGTTGTAGTCGATAGTGCTGATCAGAACCTGAGTATCTGCATCCGGATCTCCTTCCGGAGCAGGGATATATTTAAGAATCGCATCAAACAGTGGAGCCATATCCTTAGGAGTATCGTTTAAGTCGATCACAGCATGGCCAGCTTTTGCAGAAGCATACAGGAACGGACAGTCAAGCTGTTCATCAGAAGCACCGAGGTCCATGAGAAGTTCCAGAACTTCATCTACAACTTCATCCGGGCGGGCTTCCGGACGGTCGATCTTGTTGATACATACGATGACATGAAGGTCCAGTTCCAGAGCTTTTTTCAGAACGAATTTTGTCTGAGGCATAGCACCTTCGAATGCGTCAACGAGAAGAATAACGCCGTCTACCATCTTCAGTACACGCTCTACTTCACCACCGAAATCGGCATGTCCTGGTGTGTCGATGATGTTGATTTTTGTGTCTTTGTAATGAATCGCTGTATTTTTGGATAAAATAGTGATACCACGTTCACGCTCGATGTCATTGGAGTCCATGACACGTTCCTGAACTTCCTGGTTCTCACGGAATACACCACTCTGTCTCAGAAGCTGGTCAACCAGAGTAGTTTTACCGTGGTCAACGTGTGCGATAATGGCTACGTTACGTACGTCTTCACGTTTTGTTCTCATAAAATGATTTCCTTTCCTTTCGAATCTAAAAATAATAAATAATTGAAATAAATAACGAAACCTGTTGCTGACCGTCGAAAGTGAGCGGGCAGTAACTTGTTTGTTCCTATTATTATGTGTTTTTCTTTAATGAGTTACCCGAATTTCCAGTTTACCACATTTTCGCCAGATTACAAGGTGTTGAAAAAACTTTTTTTAATTTTGTGGTAAATTTCTGTAATAAACTTCCGGACATGGACATATCTTAGTATAGAACAATATTAAGGCACAGCAGAGGATAGCAGAGAAAAAAATCGCCTGCTATGGAACTGCAAGGAAGGAGAACCACATTATGGCAGATAAAATTATTGAAAACAATCAGGTATCTATGATGGGAAAAATAGCAGCAGGATTTACTTTCAGCCACCAGGTCTTTGGAGAGGGTTTCTATATGACAGAGCTTCTGGTCAAAAGACTCAGTGAATCCGAGGACAGGATTCCGGTGATGGTGTCAGAACGGCTGGTCGATGTGACACAGGATTATATCGGAGAATACGTGGAAATTCACGGACAGTTCCGTTCCTATAACAGACATGAGGAAAAACACAACCGCCTTGTGCTTTCTGTATTTACCCGGGAACTGAAATTTGTGGAGGAAGAGGACGAGACAGTTCCGGTGAACCAGATCTTTCTCGATGGATTTATCTGTAAACCTCCGGTCTATCGAAAAACGCCTCTGGGCCGTGAGATTGCGGATGTGCTTCTGGCGGTCAACAGACCGTATGGAAAATCCGACTACATACCATGTATCTGCTGGGGAAGAAATGCCCGCTATGCATCTGCCTTTGAAGTGGGAGGTCATGCACTGATCTGGGGACGTATCCAGAGCAGGGAATATATGAAACGGATCGGTGAAAATGAGACAGAAAAACGAGTGGCGTATGAAGTTTCTGTAAGTAAGCTGGAATATATGGAATAAAAGCAAAGTTATTCTTCTCCTGAGAATACTGCAGAACAATTTTCTGTGAAATGAAAAAGAGACAGAGGAATGTGATGCAGAGATCAGCAGTCGTTGGTGCGGCACGAACAACTGCTTGCAATTATTCAGAAACTGCGGTAATATAAGCATATTCAAAATAAAAAAGAAGGTACAATTTCAGTAACGATAAAGAGGAATTGTTTATTATGGAAAGAGAGTTTACAGAAGTTTACTGCGGAAGCGGAAAGGGGAAAACAACGCTGGCGATTGGCCAGTGCCTGAGAGCTTCAGCCAAGGGAAAAAGCGTTATTATCATTCAGTTTCTGAAAGGAAGAGAGCGCAGGGAATTAGATTTTCTGGAGGAACTGGAGAATCTGGATATCAAGATTTTCCGTTTTGAAAAGCTGGAGAAATGCTATCAGGAGCTGACAGATCAGGAGAAGGCGGAGGAGAAGACCAATATTCTCAATGCCCTGAACTTTGCGAGAAAGGTAATCGCAACCCAGGAATGTGACTTCTTATTGCTGGATGAGATTCTTGGACTTTTGGATTACGGCATTACCACAGAAGAGGCAATCGGTGAAATCCTTAAAATGAAGGATGAGAGTATGCATATTCTGCTTACCGGCCGTACTTTGCCGGAAGGTCTGCGAAAGTATGCGGACAGTATCACGACACTGACAACAGAATTGTTGGAGAAATAGCAAAACAGTAACTGGCCGGAGGTTCTGACAGATCTGGCAGCCGCTATCCTGTAAGGCAGCCGGACAGTTGCATAAAATAATTGCAAAACTATGGAAACTACAGAAGAATAAAGGAGGAAGGCAAATGGCAATTTTTAAAGGTGCAGGTGTTGCAATCGTAACCCCGATGTATGAAGACGGTAAGGTTAATTATGAGAAACTTGAGGAACTCCTGGAGTATCAGATTGCAAACAGTACAGATGCGATCATCATTTGCGGAACAACAGGAGAATCATCTACAATGACACACGGCGAACATCTCAAAACGATCAAGTTCGCGATCGATAAGGTAAACAAACGTGTTCCTGTCATTGCAGGTACAGGCTCTAACTGTACAGAAACAGCGATCATGCTGTCCAGGGAGGCTGCTTCCTACGGTGCAGATGCGCTCCTGGTTGTAACTCCATATTATAATAAAGCAACACAGAAGGGACTGATCGATCATTATACAGCAATCGCAGAGGCAGTTCCGGAAACCCCGATCATTATGTACAATGTTCCGAGCCGTACAGGATGTAACATTCAGCCTGCAACAGCAGTTGCTCTTGCAAAGAATGTAAAGAATATCGTTGGTATCAAAGCTGCAAGCGGAGATTTATCTCAGATCGCAACCATGATGTCCATGGCTGACGGAGCAATCGAGCTGTATTCCGGAAACGATGACCAGGTACTTCCGATCCTTTCTCTTGGCGGACTTGGTGTAATTTCCGTACTTTCCAACGTAGCTCCGAAGGAAACACATGACATGGTTATGAAATTCCTGGAAGGCGATACCAAAGGCGCAGCAGAGATCCAGTTAAAAGCAATCCCGCTGATCCATGCACTGTTCAGCGAAGTAAACCCGATTCCTGTAAAAACAGCTCTGAACCTGATGGGACAGGAAGTCGGACCGCTTCGTATGCCATTATCTGAAATGGAAGAAGCAAACAAAGAGAAACTTGCACAGGCTATGAAAGATTTTGGAATCAAACTTGCATAAGTTCCATACAGAAAAAACAAATCTGTGTAAGCGCAAAGCGGAGAGGAAAAACAAATGGTAAAGATTATTATGCATGGCTGTAACGGCCATATGGGTCAGGTGATCTCAGGGCTTGTAGAGAAAGATCCGGATGCTGAGATCGTAGCTGGTATTGACGTGACAGATCAGGGAAAGAACAGCTACCCTGTTTATACAAATATGGAAGAATGTCAGGTGGAGGCAGATGCACTGATCGATTTTTCTTCTGCAAAAGCAACAGATGCGCTCCTTGCTTACTGTGAGAAACGTAAACTTCCGGTTGTATTATGTACAACAGGTTTAAGTGAAGAACAGCTTGCAAAAGTGGAAGAGACTGCTAAAAATGTTGCAGTTCTGAAGTCTGCAAATATGTCTCTCGGAATCAACACATTAATGAAGCTGCTTCAGGACGCAGCGAAAGTTCTGGCAACAGCAGGATTTGATATGGAGATTGTTGAGAAACATCACAGACTGAAAGTAGATGCTCCAAGCGGAACCGCACTGGCACTGGCTGACAGCATCAATGAGGCAATGGACAATCAGTATCATTACACTTACGACCGCAGCCAGAGACGCGAGATGCGTGATGACAAAGAAATCGGTATTTCCGCAGTTCGTGGTGGTACCATTGTCGGAGAGCATGAAGTGATCTTTGCCGGTCCGGACGAAGTGATCGAATTTAAGCATACTGCATATTCCAAGGCAGTATTTGGAAAAGGTGCGATCGAAGCAGCGAAATTCCTGGCTGGCAAACCGGCAGGACGCTATGATATGAGCGACGTGATCAGCGCAAAATAAGAAACACAGGTTTCAGGTTCAAACACCTTATCGTGCAGATACGAACGGTTTTTGACCTTTTGGCTCTGATATCACCAGTTTACAACTTTATAAATGGTAGACTTGCTGAAAAACCAACTGTTTTAAAGCCCTTGTCATAGCATTTGATTTTATGTGTGTTTCGATATTTTTCACGAAAGTGGCAAAAAATATCTGACTGCGAATACCCTGACTTAATTCAAAACGAAACTCCTGTACACTTTTTGTACGGTACTCAGAAAAATGTTCGTTCTGATAGGGCAGAATCTTCATGGCACAGTAACTGATGTTAATCAGATTGACCAGCATCTCAATCCCTTTGCAGCTTC
>NZ_QUDO01000075.1 GCF_003477525.1 Ruminococcus sp. AF41-9 | reverse complement strand
GAAAAAGTTTCAAAATAAATCAAAAAATATTGATGAAGTCTACCAATCAGTGTTTTTTCGTTGTATAATGTTTTATCGTACAGGGTCACTTTCCTTTGTAATGTTTTGGGTCAAATTCATTATACATCAGAAAGTCCTGTACGATATTTTTTTATGAAAAAGTTGTAAAGTGGTGGATAATATAGAAAAGGGGACAGTTGATTCAGAGTTGTTACCTGAACTTAATAAACTGATGGAGTTGTTAAAAAGAGGGTAATAAGAATGAAAAAAGGTAGAAAAAATTGTGATGAACAGCTGATAGAACAAATATCAAATACATTAGAAATGTTGTTGGAAAAAGGGTTGCTATATACGTATAATGAGTTGAAAAGAGAGTATTTAGATAAAAATACGATAAGATTATCTTGGAACAACCATTTATCGGGATCTTTCAATTCCGGAGATAATTTCTTGAAATTAGAACAATACAAACAAATTATAAACAATCAGAGTTACCTTTGTGTTTTATTTGATGGTTCATTAATCAGAGTGAGTTATACCATAAAAAATGGTTGTATTGTCGGACATAATTTGCTTTGGTGGCCTGCACCATATAAATACTCTGGTGTTTCACTAGATGATGTTCCTCCGAAGCAAATGCTTTCAGATTTTTTAGAAGATGATAAATGGTATGAAAATATAGAAATGCGTTCTCCGGTCAGAATAGATTATGATCCAAGAAAAGAAGTTGTGTCCTCTGCGCATCCACCAGTACATATGCATATAGAACATATGGAATGTAGAATATTTATTGAAAAACCAATGTGCTTTAATTCATTTATAAAACTGATATTTAATAATTTTTATCCTGGTTGCAAGATTTATTTGGACCCCAATGATTATATATCTTTTGAGGTTGATGATAATTACGAATATGTAGAAGGTTTGACTAAAATTGTGTGTTAAGAAAAAAGAAGATAGCCAGTTTTATAAAAGTGGAATCAATATAGAATATATACAAAATAACGTCAGAAAATCATTGGTTAGAGAATATACATATTTAAGAAAGTTAAAAGGATTAACTCAAGCAGAGGTGGCAGAGAGAGCAGGAATTTCGAGAACAAATATATCAAGATTCGAAAGTGGGGAATATAATCCAACATTAGAGATGTTGGTAAAATTAGCAACAGCGATGGATTTGGATATTTTAGTTACATTAAAACCTAAAAATAATAATGATACAGAGTGTGACAATGACGTAACATCCTCTCCACCTACTTTGTGACAATTATATAACGTCCTCTATACAGAAATATGCGGTTTTAAGCCATTTTCGTGGCAAAAAAGCCGCATATTTTTTGTAGCAATGACTTGACATCCTCGGGGCGATTATGTCTTGCAGAAAGTATTCCATTATAGTTGAAAAATAAGCCTTTTCGTGAAAAACAGTCGTATGTCTGTTATTATCCGGAAAATTTATCACTGTAATGAATATGCATATCTTCCCAGTCCATGAATAATACATAGAACACCCTTCCGTATTGCTGGCTTTCTACGATTCTTCCGTGATCGAGGACAGAAAGATAGGAGCCGTCAGCTTTTCGGAGGTGAAAGTGAATATAGTCATTTTCATTACCACTATCAATCTGTTCCCAGATGCTGGATTCAATCTGTTTCTGTTCATCTTCCCGGATCAGGCTGCGGAAGCGCTTATTGGTGAGTCTGAAGAGCTCGTCCATATCTTTATATCCAGTCATATGAAGGAACTCATGGTTTGCATAAAAGAGTTCATCATTGTCTTTGTCCGCCCTGTATATGATAAATGCACCCGGAAGATGTTCAGAGACATCCTTAAATGCGAATCCCAGTTGTTTACGGATTCCTGACTGAAGACCCTCTCTGTAAGCCATACATCCGTTTTTTCCATGAAGCTTTATTGCATAAAGGGCTGCATCTGCACAGCGGATGAGCTGTGAACGGCTGGCTGCAAATGTGGGATATTCCGCATATCCCAGAGAAATGTTAAATGATTGTTCTTTTCCCTTGTATGAGAATGTCTTTGGAAGCCCGGTAAATTGCTGCAACAGTTCTTTTGCATCTTCACAGGTATAATTTTGTAAAAGGATACAGAACTCATCCCCACCGTTTCTTCCCAGTAATGCATCAGATGGGAAAAATGTTTTCATGCTGTCTGCCAGACTCTTTAATGCTTTATCTCCATAAGCGTGACCATAGATATCATTAATAAACTTAAAATCATCAATATCAAGGAGTGCAGCCACAAAATGTGCTTTCGGATTTTTATCCATCATCTTTTCTGCTGATTTGTCAAATCCATAGCGGTTGTAAATACCTGTAAGAGAATCCGTGCGTGCCAGTATCTGAAATTTATTTTTGTTTTCTTTTGATACCAGCCATACCCGGGTAAGTCCCGACAGAAGTAAGGTGATAGCGGTAAAAATCGTGCTGACTGTTACGATCAATAGATTGTTTCTCCACCCGCTTTCAGGAGTTACTTCGAACTTCCAGCTTTCTTTCCCTATGGTAAAATCATAAGAAACCGGCTGAGTCATCTGCCCATCTGACTGGTAAACGATTTTATAAGTATCACTCCAGGGAGTTTCTGTTTTGGAAAGTCTGTACTCATATCCAAAACCTGAAAGTGCATGAATCGAGTCTGAAAAAATATCAGGAACACGCAGGATAACAATGGTAAATCCCCAGAAATACGCCTGTCCGTTCTCATCATTCAGGTAGACCGGATTGCGGACAGCAATTCCATAGTCGCCCTGTTTCAATTCAAAGGGTCCCTGTGTAATGATTGTATGGTTGTCTCTTGCATAACAGGAAATTCTGCCACGGTCTTTATCATGGAGCAGATCAATTTTACCTGCCTCATTTCCCTCAGCAGGATAAATATCTGTTACAACACCGTCCGGAGCAAGCTGTACACTTTCAATAGAATCAGATATAAGATTTTCTGCAATCGTATCAAATTGCTTGATATCTCCATTTTCACTGATCAGAACCTGTTTCAGAGCATCTGTGATCGCAATTCCATTTGTAATTTCATTTTTAATACGTTCGCCGTAGGTTGATACATTTAATTGTGCGGTTGTGCGTCTCTGCCATTTTTCGTGAGTGTCTGTTTTGTATACGATGAAACCAACAAGGCACATGCTCAGTAAAAAAACGATAAGAGGCACAAGATTTTTTTTCTTCACCTGTTTCACCTCATTTTTATCGGATATTTTTATGATGGAACATTATAGCACAGAAATGAAAAAACGGAATGAATTTTTTTCAAAACATAGGTACAAAAACATAGGCAAAATAAGACAAAAGTTTCTTAAAGTGAAAATGTTGTAGGTATGAGGAAAACATGTTATGGTATGTATACAATGCGTAAAGAGGAGCAGAAAAAATGAAGTACGAACATATCACAGAGGGCCGTTTCATAGATCGCCCCAATCGTTTTATTGCACATGTGGAGATCAATGGGCAGATGGAAACGGTTCATGTAAAGAATACAGGCAGGTGCAGGGAGCTTCTGATCCCGGGTACACAGGTTTTTCTGGAAAGGAGCAGCAATCCGGCGAGAAAGACGGCCTATGATCTGGTCTGTGTAAATAAAGAGGGCAGGGGCTTGATTAATATGGACTCTCAGATTCCCAATAAGGCAGCACTGGAGTGGATAAAGGCAGGACATCTTTTCCGGAAAAGATTCAGGTAACGCCGGAGAAGACCTACGGAAATTCCAGATTTGACCTTTATGTCTGTTCAGAGAAACGCAAGGCTTTTATAGAAGTGAAAGGCGTCACTCTGGAATCTGACAATATAGCACGTTTCCCTGATGCACCGACAGAAAGAGGGGTAAAGCATCTGAAGGAACTGATCCATTGTATGCAGGAAGGATACGAATCTTATCTGCTTCTGGTGATCCAGATGAAGGGAGTTGACAGGTTTGAGCCCAACTGGGAAACTCATCGGGAATTTGGAGAAACCCTGCAGGAGGCGGAAAGGGCAGGAGTTCATATTCTGGCCTATGACTGCCTGGTAGAACCTGACAGAATGGAAATTCAGGATCCGGTACCTGTATACCTTACTTCTGACCGGAAATAAAAAATCGTTCTATGTGTAAGACGAAGCCCGCTATGCCTGCGTTTTTATACCTGCACACTCGAATCCGCATCCTGCGCGATTGGTATAGTTATTTACGAAGCTACTGGTAAAATTGACGATGAGAAAGCCCAAATGTCAAAACCGGAAATCCGTAAAGAGGTGTGTTTTATACTTCAGAGCAGTAAATAATTGTAGACATGAAAGTATATGAAATGTATAATCTGTATCAGAAACCTTGTTGACAGATTTATAGGCAGATCAGTCAAAAATCTGAGATGCTTATGAAAAAGTTCCTGTAAAAATTTTTTACGTGGAACTTTTTTTGTATCGTTTCGATGTTTATCCGAATCGGATAAGCCCTCTGCTTCAATTGAGGAAAGATGGTCACTTATATGGGAACCGACACGCAGATTACGAAACAGTAATAAATGGAAAGGAACTGGATATGAGAAAAAATCGAAAGAATGACTCCCATACCCGCAGAAAAAGAATTTGTATTGCAGCACTTCTTCTGGCAGGCAGTCTTATACCGGGAGGATGTGGAATAAAGAAAGAGAAAACATCGGACAGTGAACTGCCGGAGATTGTTATCGGAATAGATTATTTTGAACCTTACAGCTATCAGACGAGTGATGGCGAGTATAAAGGTATTGATGTGGAACTTGCAGAGGAAGCCTTTCGGAGGCTGGGCTATCAGCCTGAATTTGAGAAGGTTGTCTGGGAAGATAAAGAGAAACTTCTGTCAGATGGAACAATAGACTGTCTGTGGAGCTGCTATTCTATGAATGAAAGAGAAAACAAATATCAGTGGGCAGGACCGTATATGTACAGTCGTCAGATGGTGGTTGTAAGAGCCGAGAGTGAAATCCGGACACTTCAGGATCTGAAAGGGAAGAAGATTGCAGTTCAGGCGACCACAAAAGCAGAAGATCTTTTTCTTCATAATATAGAATCAAATCTTCCGCAGACAGAACAGGTGAACTGTTTTTCTTCGTCGAATGAGCTTTATGCTGCACTTAGAAAAAATTATGCAGATGCGATTGCGGGACATGAGGCAATGCTTGGCAGTCTGATACAGGATGGCAAGGGCGCTTACCGTATGCTGGAGGAAAGTCCTTATAAATCAGAACTTGGAATTGCTTTCAAAAAAGGAACTCACGAAGAATTGGCAGAAGAACTTACAGAAACGCTTACAGAGATGCAAAATGAAGGGATTACAGAAAAAATAGTTACAAAATACGGATTGGACGCGGACGAAACTCTGCCGGGAGGAGAAAGTAAATGAGCAGACAGATAAGAAGGCAGATAAGAAGGCAGATACCGCAGAAACAGAAGAAAAAGAGGGTCGACAGAAATGCGTGTTTGCTTGTGTTTATTCTGATTTTTTCCGGAATACTGACTTTTCTTCTGCTGACAGCGAGAGATAATAGCAAGCTGAACAGTACTCTGGATGAGACCTTTGATTTTGTAAAAAACCGAATTGAAAGTTATGAGATTTATAACACCAATGATCAGGTGAAAAGCCTGGTACGTCTTTTGGACAAAACAACAGAATTAAGCAGAGTCATAGAACAGGAAGGAAATCTCAGTACAGAAATGCTGGACGAATATGCCAGGGAACAGCGCCTGACAGGAATCCTTGTACTGGATCAGAATCTGAAGGTGACAGAACAGAGTGCAAAAGATGGAGATACTATGTCGCTGTGGCAGAAGCTGATCAAAAGTGATTATGTACGTGATATTGCAGAGCATCCGGAAAAGACTTATATCACTCGTCTGAGAAATAAAGGAAAGATCTATGATTTTGCGGCAGTGGCAAGACAGGATGCAGCAGGTATCCTGATCACATATGCGCAGAAGGAGGAAGTAAATGAGCTTAACGGAGATCTGACGATGGCATCGTTATTTCCTGACTTTCCTTTTGAGATGAATGGAAGTGTTGTGATCTGTGATGATGATAAGGTTGTCAGTACAAACAGACAGGAGCTGACTGCCCGCTCTATAGAAGAAGCAAAAAGTCAGTATAAAAATAAATTTGAGGCAGATGAGAATGGAATTGTCCATCTTCGTTCAGAGATAGGAAACTGGTTCGGACGTCGGGAGAAGATCAAAGACTACGATGCATATATCTTTTTCCCGGAAAGTCAGGTGTACATCACACGAAATATTATATGTGTGATTTATGTGCTGCTTGCGCTGCTTCTTTTCTTACTTTACCGAGTGAGCAGGAGCAGAACAGAAAAGAGAAGTATCCTTCAGGACCAGAAAAGACTTCGGGTGATTAATGCACTGGGGCATGCATATTCCTCGATCTCTCTTGTGAATCTAAAAACAGAGGAAATCGAAATCCTGAAATCTTCAGAGAATATGAAGCCGGATCAGAAAGGGGATATGCTTTCCAAAGCGCATCAGGAAGAACTTATAAGGCAGGTGATTGCAGAGCCATTTCAGGAGGCATATTGGAAATTTGTCGATATAAGTACGGTGGCAAAGCGTCTGGAAGAACGTGAAACGCTGAGTTTTACAGCCCGGACAGTGGATGAAAGATGGATGACAATGATCATTGTGCCACAGGGATATGATAAAGATGGGAAATTGTGTACAGTTCTGGTTGCAATCCGTGATGCGACAGAAGAAAAAGAACGTGAGATTGCGCAGGATAGGAATCTGAGAAATGCACTTGCGGCTGCAGAACATGCGAACAGGGCGAAAACTGTGTTTCTGAATAATATGTCTCATGATATCCGCACGCCGATGAATGCGGTCATTGGATTTACTGCGCTTGCGACAACACATATTGACAATAAGGAGCTTGTTCTGGATTATCTGAAAAAAATCCATATATCCGGTCAGCATCTGCTCAGCCTGATCAATGATGTGCTGGATATGAGCAGAATCGAGAACGGTTCTGTACGGATTGAATATACAGTTGTACACCTGCCGGATATCTTGCATGACTTAAATACAATTATACAGGAATCTGTACATTCTAAACAGCAGGAGTTTTATATTGATACACAGGATATACTCCATGAAGATATCATTACCGACAAGCTACGCCTGACGCAGGTGCTTCTGAATATCAGCAGTAATGCTGTGAAATTTACACCGGTCGGGGGTACGGTTAATATTCGTGTTTCTGAGAAATCATGCAGAAGAGACGGATATACAACAGTGGTATTCAGTGTGAAGGATAATGGAATTGGGATGTCGCCGGAGTTCAGGGAGCAGGTGTTTGACTCATTTACAAGAGAACATACCGTTACGGAGAATGGAATCGGAGGAACCGGTCTCGGAATGGCAATTACCAAAAACATTGTGGATATGCTGGGCGGTACGATTCAGGTTGAAAGCGAAGTTGGAAGGGGAACGGAGTTTACGGTTATGCTTGAATGTGAAATATCAGGGACGACTGTGAAGGAGGAACCTGATCCGGAGCAAAGAGAGCCCCTTAAGAATGAGAAGCAGAAAATCCGGGCAGAAATCCAGAGGCGTTATGAAGGGAAGAGAGTTCTTCTTGTAGAGGATAATGAGCTGAACCGGGAGATCGCAACAGCGATCATGGAGGAAATTGGTCTGGATGTGGATTGCGTTGAGGATGGTACAGATGCTGTGAATATCATGTCATCTGCAGAAGGCAGAAAATATGATCTGATCTTCATGGATATTCAGATGCCGAAGATGGATGGATACACCGCAACCCGGGAAATCCGTACATTGAATGATCCGAAATGCGCAAATATACCAATCATTGCGATGACTGCCAATGCTTTTGAAGAAGACCGTAAAAAGGCAATCAAGGCGGGTATGAACGCTCATATTGCCAAACCAATCAGTGTAGATATAATTCTGGAAAATCTGGAGAGAATGCGCCAAAACAGAAAGTATTTTAATGAACCTGCTGAGAAGAGTTAAAAACTTTTCAGCAGGTTTTAATTTATCCAAAAAATTACATGCATACTGTCAGAAGTGCTAGTGTAAATATCTGAGTGTTCACGTATAATGTAGATAAACAAAAAATCTTCTCACAAAATTAAGTAAAAAAGAGTCCGAGGAGTACATTAAAAAAGAAAGGAGATGTTTGCATGAGTAAAAAAATGAGGTTGTGGATGGCAGGAACGGTAGGAGTCTTAATGGCAGGCTTTATGAGCGTAAGTGTTTATGCCCTTGAAGAAAAGGATGTTATTGGAACCTGGTATGTAAATGAGCTTTCTATGGGCGAAGGTGCATCCTTTCATCCGGGGGCAATGGGAATGGAAGTGACCGTGGACATTAAAGAAGACGGTAAAATGGAAACAACAAGTTCTGTTTATGGGGAAGAGCCTGAAGTAGATGAATCAGAGTGGAAAATAGAAAATGATAAAATTCTGATGACTCATAATGATCAGACAGAAGAATGTGAGTACAAGGATGGTAAGATAACCTTAACAGCAGATGGAATGACAATGATCCTGAGTCAGGAAAAGGAAGAGTATGAGCCTTATGTACCGGGCAAACCGGTAGAAAATCCAACTATGAAGGATTTTGAAGGAGAATGGAGCTGTACTCTGATGGAAGCATTTGGAATGCAGATGCCGGTTAATGCTGACTTTACAGGATTTGAAATGAGTATGTCTGTGGAAGACGGAAAGGCTGAAATTATCTTAATAGAGAGCGGAGAAGAGACAAAAGTAGAACTTCAGGGCGACGTGGAAGGAAATGCACTGGTATTAAAGGCTGTAACAGAGGATGAGGCAGGAACTATGTTTTTCAGTC
This sequence comes from Ruminococcus sp. AF41-9, assembly GCF_003477525.1. GTDB lineage: Bacteria > Bacillota > Clostridia > Lachnospirales > Lachnospiraceae > Blautia_A. The sequence continues at coordinate 5,128 of NZ_QUDO01000075.1, read as the reverse complement.
TTGATAATATGAAGTTCAATTTACTGGATGATGGAAAACTGTGTTTGATAGCAGAAGATGATGCAGAGGAATCTGATGACGGCGAAGAAGCAGATGATTCTGAAACAGGTGAAGTTGATTTTTCCGTAAAGACATATTTTGAAAAAATAATTGTTACAGAATAAGGTAAAATACTGCCGCACCATTCCGGTGCGGCAGTATGGGATTTCAGATAAAAAAGGAGGATAGGGTATGGGATTATTTGATAAGAAAATCTGTGACATCTGCGGGGAGAAAATCGGTTTATTGGGAAATCGAAAACTGGATGACGGAAATCTATGTAAGGATTGTGCGAAAAAATTATCACCATGGTTTGAGGAGCGGCGGCACAGTACAGTAGAGGATATCAAACGTCAGCTGGAATATCGTGAAAAAAACAAAAAAGCGGTAATGGACTTTTGTATAACCCGTCAGATCAATACCAGAAATTACAATGTTTTTATTGATGATAATAAGGGGAATTTTACTGTTGCACGGAAACTGGATGTCAATGAAAACCCGGATATAGTTCCTTTATCAGCTATTGTACAGTGCAGAGTTGATGTAGACCAACAGCAGCAAGAGGAAACATATACAAAGGATGGAGAAAATGTAAGTTATCAGCCACCGGTATATAAATATGAATTTGATTATACCATGCGTATTAAAGTGAGAACTCAGTGGTTTGATGATATGGATTTTCGCCTGAATACTTTTTCCATAAGCAGTGACAAAAGAAGAGAACTGATGGAAGTGGAGCAGACCGCATATCAGATTATTGCAGCACTGACACCAAATGCAGCGGGAATGCAGCCCGGAATGCCAGGAATGAACATGAATGGAGGGATGCAGCCCGGAATGCCGGGAATGAACATGAACGGAGGAATGCAGCAGACGGGAATGTCAGAAACGAACATGACCGGAGGAATGCAACAGAATAACAGTTCGTGGAAATGCCAGTGCGGTGCAGAGAATACCGGAAAGTTTTGTGAATACTGTGGTCAGCCAAGACCGTTTTAAGCAATGGGAAACAGAGTGGACAGGATTGTTCACTCTGTTTGTGATAAAAACTCTGAAAATAGATGATTCTTCTGAAAACTATATGATAAAATGGTATTTTATAGTATAATTATTACAAAAATAGGTTGGGTGTGTTTGAAAAATCATTCCCGCAAATTGTGACGCACATCTTGCGTAAAGCATTTTTCAAACCCGCTCCGGTGAAAGAGGAATTTTCATGACATACAGTAAAAAGAGGGCTCTGTCATATGGAGTGATTCTGATAAGTGTGTTGCTGGCTTATTTCTGCAGGCAGGTGAGAACGGAAAATGTTTTTATGAGAAATCTGGCAGATCAGTGTCGTAGCTGTATTTATCTGGGAATGTACTATGCCTGGGTGATTTATCTGAGAAAACATGTAGTACATAAAAAACGCGCAGATGCCTGACTGCAATTGGCTGTCTGATGGTATTCTGGTTCTTTGTGCGGACAGTAAAATTTCATATTTTTCATGATCCTCTTGGAGAACATATCTGCTGGTATCTATATTATATTCCCATGATTCTGATTCCGGTTCTGGGTTTGGCAGCAGCAATGTTTTTGGGCGAAAAGGAGGAAGAGAAAACGGTCAGAAAGGTTATAATTTTATTGACCGTGGCAGCGATATTGATCGTAAGTGTTTTTACAAATGATTTGCATCAGCTGGTATTTCGTTTTTCCAAACAGCCCCCATTTTCGGATAAAGATTACAGTTATGGTATTGTTTTTATGGTGATTCAGGGATGGATCTTGATCTGTCTGACAGGGATGGAAATCATTCTGATCAGAAAAAGCAGAATTCCGGGAAAGAAACAGTTCTGGCTGCCAGTGATTCCGGGAATATTACTTCTGGGATGGAATATCGGAAATATACTCCGCCTGCCTTTCATCAAAATCATTGCAGGGGATATGACGGCAGTGTGCTGCCTTTTAATGGCAGCAATTTTTCAGGGTTGTATATTATGTGGATTGATACAGACCAATAATCGATATTTTGAATTATTCCAGACTTCCGGAGGACTGGATGCAGAGATTACGGATCATTCTTTTCAGCGCTATTATCATTCCGGCGATTTCCCAGAGCTGTCGTCTGAACTGCGTAAAATCATAATAGACAGATCATCAGTACAGGAACAGGGAATCCGGATCAACCATATTCCTATAAGGGGAGGACATTTGTTTTGGTCAGAGGATATTTCGGTACTGCTGGATCAGTATCAGGATATTCGGGAACAGCAGGAGAAACTGACTGCCAGAAATCGTTTGTTACAGAAAGCTTATCAGAAAGAGGCTGAGCGGAGAAAGACAGAAGAACAGAACCGTCTGTTAAATATGATACAGAATCAGACAGCAGGTCAGCTAGAATTGCTGTCACAGTTTATGGAGGAGCTAGAACGGACAGAATCAAGGGAACAATATGATTGGATTCTCGGTAAAATTGTAGTTGTTGGTACGTATTTGAAGCGGAGAAAGAATCTGGTGCTGACACAATATGCATCAGATGGAAATCTGCTTACAATGGAAGATCTCAGACAAAGCCTGGCGGAATCCTGTGACAGCTTAAAATTATGCAGGATTCGGGCTGCTTACTACGTGGAAAATGTGGATGTGCGGCTGAATGCAGATGATATACTAAAATGCTATGACATCTTTGAATGGCTTGTGGAACGATTGGTTGATACCATGCAGTCTGTTTTTTACCGTGTGTCGCAGATTGATGATGCCTTGCGGGTTTCGGTTCATATTGTATCAGAGGCGGATCTGCGTGGATTCATATCGGAAAGGCCGGAATTAAAAGTACAGCAGGAAGATGAAAACGAATGGTTTATTAGTTGTATCGTCTTCAGAAAGAGAGGCGGAAGATGATTAGTTTTGTGGAATGCAGTATGGCAATACAGAATGTTCTGATGATTCTTCTTGAAATCTGCATGATTCTGGAATTAATCCTCCTGCTGGTAAGAATCACCTGCTTTTCCGGGAAAAAGAAAATCGTAACGGCAGTGGCTGTCTTTGTTGTTTCTTTTATGTTTATGGGTGCTCTGATGAATGATCACAGATATTGCCTGGGAGAAAGTTCCTATCAGCCAATGCTTCAGGGTTATCCGGTCAGTGTTTTAATGACGGTGGTTATAGGATTATTGCTTTATCTTTGCCGGGCAATCCGGAGCGAGAGGCGCAGATATCATCATTCTCTGTCTTACTGGTCTGTAAATGAGGCTGTGAATGATGTCCCCTGTGGAGTCTGTTTTTCGGATCCTCTTGGAAGGATTGTTTTGTGTAATACCAAGATGCAGGAACTGAGCAGAATCATGACAGGTTCTTATTTGCAGGATTATGAGGTATTAAGGAAAGCAATGAGTGGGGAACCTGAATCGGAAGGTCTTTGCAGATTGAGCAAAGACAGTAATGTGTTTTATTTTCCTGATGGTTCCGTCTGGATGTTTCAGGAATATAGTCTGCAGGAGCCGGATTGTGCAGGATATCTGCAGACAGTGGCAGTTAATGTATCAGAAATTTATTACAATGGTGAAAAAATCAGGGCAAACAATGAAAAGCTGGAAATCCTGAATCATAAGCTGGAGGAAATGTACGAAAAAATCGGAGATAAAATCAGAGAGCAGGAGACGCTTGTCATGAAAATGCAGGTTCATGACAATTTTGGACGAAGCCTTCTGTCAATACGCAGAATATTGGAAAGGAAAGAAGATCCGGATAAAATGGATAAACAGTTGTCTGTATTGAAACATCTGGTTTATATTCTTACCGGTTCTGCTGTTGAGAGTATGGAAGAAGTATATAAGGATACAATCAGACATGCAGAAGAGCTTGGAATTTTAGTTCAGATCAGTGGGAACTTTCCCATGCATCCATCTTACAGGCTGCTGACAGACAGGGCAATCCGTGAATGTGTGACAAACTGTGCCAGACATGCCCATGGCAGTACTGTTTGGGTGAAGATAGACAAAAATGCAGATGAATATACTGTTCAGATTACCAATGATGGAGAGGTGCCTGACAAAAATGCGGAAGAAGGCGGTGGTTTATCTGCGCTGAGAAAGGCAGCTGAATCAGGAAAATGCAGGATGCAGGTTTCTTTTTCCCCTGAGTTTTGTCTGATATTGAATAACTGCGCGTCGCATTCTCGTTACTTCCAGTGATGAGTTAGACGCGCAAATTTTTTTACAAAACAACAGAACAAATGTTTACATAAACCAATACATATGGTATAATATTTATATGGAAAAAGATATATTTAATATAGATAAAAACAAACTTTCATATGGTAGGGGATATGTCTATTCCTTGCAGTATCATCTTGTCTGGTGTACAAAATACAGAAAAAAGGTTTTAAAAAACGGAATCGATACAGAATGCAAAGAAATGTTACAGAATCTTGCAGAAGAATATAAATTTCAGATCCTGGCAATGGAGGTGATGCCGGATCATATCCATCTGCTTGTGGACTGTAAACCTCAGTTTTATATTTCAGATATGATCAAGATCATGAAAGGAAATCTTGCACGCCAGATGTTTCTTGCGCATCCGGAGTTAAAAAAGGAACTGTGGGGCGGGCATCTGTGGAATCCGTCTTACTGTGCCATAACGGTCAGTGACAGGAGCAGAGACCAGGTGCTTGCCTACATCGAAGGACAAAAGGAAAAAGAAAAGAAAAAAGCCTGACAGAAGAAATGATTTGTTGGAGGAAAAGAGATGCAGACCGTATCCAGCTATGGCGTAGAATTACGAAAACAGAATATCCCAGTCCGCCAGACACTGGAAATCTACCGGTCTGCGGTCAGTTACCTGACAGAAATATATGAGCAGGTGTGGGAAGAACTGGCAGAGATACCGGATGCCAAAAGGCGGTTTAATGCTGCAGAGCATCTGGTGCATACTACAAAAAAGAATCCTGCACGCTTTGATTTTGATCTTCGCTTTCCGAAGATGCCGTCCTACCTGAGGCGAGCCGCAATCCAGCATGCATTGGGAAGTGTATCTTCTTACGAAACACGGATGGATCTGTGGGAAAAGTCAGGAGAAAAAGCAGGGAAACCCAGACTGGCGTATGAGA
>NZ_QUDO01000074.1 GCF_003477525.1 Ruminococcus sp. AF41-9 | reverse complement strand
GCTGGTAACTTCTGGAGGTGCAAACTGATGATACAATTCGTCAATAATAACGTAAGTAGTTAAAATAAAGTCTTCAAAAGTTGCAATAACAGTGGTATTATTATCTTGGAACTTCAACATAATGATGCCTCCTTTCGTTGTATTCCCTACAAATAGGATAGCACATTTTGTTGAAGTTTCTTTATATTTATTTTATCTAGCACAACGAGTTAATTATAAAAATCATTCATATTCGTTCTCTCCTTTTCTTTGATTTTTGATTTCCGGTTACATTCTTACCATACCACACAATAAAGCTCTCTAATGTCACAAGCAGGTGCGACAACCCTGTAGCCATTTTTCCTCAGTGTTTTCAAGCATTTTCCAAAGGAGCAAACACCATGACTGATGAAAACATCTTCAAAAAAATTGTATTAATTTTAAAACAATCTGCGAACTATAGTATTTCTGTAATCGACAGTGTAAACTACCTACTCGGCAACAAATTAGAAGAAACTGAATCCCATCCATTATCTGAAACCATGCTACAGGATATATCCAATAGCAAAAGAATTCCTTCTCAAACTATTTTAAATTATCTTGCAGCTTCTGATGACTGGAGTCTCTCTAGGCTTAGTTATTTTTATGGTCTTGACAGAGATCTAACTACCTCTGAATCTGAAAGGCTAGTTGCAAACATTTCCGCGTTATATACCAAATATTTTCCCCGTTCTTCTTTGAACGACTTTAGCGATCAAATCAAGGCTTTGATACGTTTACATTTTTTCGGCACTGCTGATACTGCTATATTTCCTAAATATACACAAACGACTATTGATTACTATGTTCCTTGGTCTGATAAGAATACGGAATTACGTGATAGCCTAAAAGGATCAAATATCGTGTTTGTAAGCGGTTTCCCTGGCACGGGAAAAAAGCAACTGGTACGTCATTATCTTGATTATGCTCTATCCCATCGCAGCTATCTTCCATACAATATAGCATGGTTAGATGTAACTTCATCGGATTCTTCACTAAAGGCAGCATTCTCTAAATCTTTCACCTTTTTGGGAAACGAACTTACTGATTTAAGCCAAAAGTGTGACCTTCTAAAACAGAAGACCACACCTGCTATCGTAATTATTAACTGTCCTTTCTTACAAAAGGAAGATTTTGACTTTATTAGTCAGTATTTAGAACCTACAAAAATTAAATATATTATTATCACGCGTACTCCAATAGATAACTCCAGAGTTTCAGTACAGCTTGCCAAATATGATGAACTTGTTCTGAAAAGAATATTTAGTAAACTGCTTCCTAAGAGCAAACTTTTTTCTGATGACGACTTCAGAACTCTTTGCTCCAGAGTCAGCTACAATCCTTTGGCAATCTCTTTAATTGCTAAAATGCTGAAAAAATCTGATTCAAATAAAAGGCGAAGTTTAAAAGCAGCTCTTTTAGATTCCAAGACATGGATTTGGCATGAGAAAAATCTTCCGAAAACACATAGTTCTTACAAATCTACAGATAAAACCGGAGTGTATATAACTGCAATATTACAAAGAATGCTGTCAGATTTCCCAGAGTGGTTTATGAACAGTAATTTATCCGAGCTGGCATTATGGACGAGATATTCAATTCCTATGGCATATTTAAAAACAATTGTTGATTTTAAAACTATACATACCGCAATAGAATACGGACTTCTTCAGTTTAACGATAAGGAACGGGCAATAATATCTATGCCAACCATACTTGCTGAAACTATACTCAACAAATACCCACTCACTTTTTTAGATTATGAAGAAAAATTCCGTAAAGTTATATATCAATCCATGATTACCAAAGTCTCTGCTGAAAATTTCGATTTAGTATATTGCACTATTTATAACTCCCTTTTTTATTTTCAACATGATACTATCAAGTTAAAGTCACGTCCATCTCAAAACGATCAAATTCGCATTGATTCATGGAACAGCTTTCTTTCAGATGCAGTCTTATACTATTCCAGCCTCGGACACAAAAAATTTTCAGATGACTTAACCAAGGAATTATATATTACATCGAATTATAATAATGAAATAAGTAAAAAGCTTACACCAATACAGGCAGCGTCAAAAGACTCTGTTGAACTCTCACTCTATTGTGCATTTGGTGGTGATAAAGATCACATTGTAGAAAGTATAGATAAACAACTTTCTAACTTTGACCAATTCCCTGATTGGGTTAATCTTAAAAATCCTATAAATTTTTTTAACATAGGAAAACAGGTTTCTAATATATTTATGATTACATTTGACCGATTCATTATGCAGATTTATAAAGATATTAAATCACATCTTGCCTATAGTATTCCTCTGGATAAAGTATGCTCTTCTTATATAGCAACACTTACTCAAGTGGTAAAATGTTCTTCCCAGAACTCTTTACCGGAAACAACCACTTGTTATGTGAATATGATTTATCACTATCTCTCAGCTGTATTTTATCCAGAATACAAAATGCATTACATAAAATTCGGTGAAGAATACTATCACGTACTAAAGGGAAGTCCTGTGGCATCCTATGACTTAAAATTTAAAGCTGACCTGCAACGTTTCTTCCATATACTAATGCAAAGTTATCATCCCTTTGTATATTGTCACTTAGTTCCATCTGCAGATACATACATCAATTTTTCTCATACTTATAATGAATTATATCTGGAATGGAAAGATAAAATATGCAGTAGTCAGAATATCCAGTTCCTTTTTACTGTTACCAGTTTCTATCTGAAAATGTTGGATATTCCCACTAACTATGTTGCATACAATCCTAATACTTTGCTTAAAATTCATGACGCATTAAATCGTTTTGAGAATCTGCTTACCAAGCATATTTCCCCATCTGAAGAAGAATATAAGTCAGCCTTGACCGCACTTAATGACTGTCGTGAGCTTTTAAAATTAATGGATTTATCATATAAAACCAGAACACTTAAATAGCATCTCGTTGCTGATTGTGCCCAGTTTTTTAGAAACTTTTTAAAATTTTTCATCAAAAAAGCAGGTTTTTTCCTGCTTTTTGTTCTTTTTCTATTTTTTATTTTCTAATTTCTGGGCACACTTGCTTCTACACATCACGTTATGTCATAACCTCTACCTTTTGGCATACCACCTCTCGCATGGATTCTGGTGTGCCAAAAAGTACTTTTTTTCTTTTGAAACATGTGTCAAAAATGACAGAGATTTTGGGTTATTGATTCTCAAATTCCTGCACCTTCCGATAGAAACTGGAGCTTTTCATATTCAATATTTCCATCGCTTTTTTTGCTGTGATCTCTCCTTTTTTCCACGACATATAACTTCATTAAAATTGTCTGGTACCTTTAAGCGAGGTCTACCTAAGTGTTTTCCCAGTTTTTTCGCAGCTTCAATTCCCTCTCTCTGTCTCTTTTTTATCGTCAGTCTTTCCTGTTCTGCAATGCTTGATAAAACCTCTATCAATACATTCTGTATCATTTCCAGAATCCACTGCTGTCCTTCTGGAACTTCTACCAGTGACGTAGGCAGATCGAGGATTTTTAATCTGATTTTTCGTTCTTTAAACCACTGAAGTTCCTTCTTAATATCTTCTTTATTTCTTGAAAGACGATCAAGAGAAGTCACATATAAGGTATCACCTTCGCGTAATCCAAGCCTTCCTTTTAATGCACGATATCCTTCACGTTCAGTATCCTTGCCGCTTGCTTTATCAACAACAATATTTCCTTCCGGAACATATTCCCGTAATGCCAGAATCTGTCTGTCCAGATTCTGTTCTGTACTGCTGACCCTTGCGTATCCATATACCATTTCTTTTATTTTTCCTCTTTTTTATGAAATGAAAAACTGTACATGTTGATGTATCTACAGCATAGGAAAATCAATCCCTATGCTGTAGATACATCTTCCAAGTCTCATTCTACAAGATTCAATTTTGAAATAGACACCTCATAGGCAATTTTTTTTACCACTCCATCCGCAGTTTTCTTATCATACTCCCGTCTTTGTATCCTGCCAGATACCTGAATCTGGTCCCCCACCTTGAAACCTGCTGATACCTTTGCATTTCTTCCCCATGCAACACACGGAATATAGTCAGTTTTTCCATACGCCCGATTAACTGCCAGCAAGAGATCTGTAATCTGTCGTCCCAGTGGAGTGCGGCGATAAACCGGCGGCTTACATAAAAACCCATTTAGTGTAATCTCATTTTCTCCTGATACTCCCTTTTCAGAATCCATAAAATACCATTCTCTGACAAATGCGTGAAGAATCAGATGTATTTTGTTTCCTTCGTGTTGATTACACGAACGAAACTGAGCATTGACTCTCACAAAACGTCCCGTACAGTCCTCTTTCACATTCACCAGCTTTTCAGACACCAGAAGTTTGATCGTATCAGTTCGACCACTGAGACGTTCCACTTCCAGCTCCGTTCTATAAAAAGATTCCTCCTCATATGTAACATGAAGTGAAAATGGCATGGTAATTTTTCCCTGCAACATCACTTTATTATTTTCATTTTCTCTGTAGTCCATTACAAATTCCTCCAAAATTTTCTTTGAAATACTACATTTCTTATTCTTCACTGGACAATGGCAACATTCTGATTTCATTATCTTCTCTGCTATAGTGATAAATATGTCTGGTAAGCATATCGCCCTCCGGTGTTGCATTCTCAATAGTATCCTTTAACACAAATTCCAGATTTTTCGGTTCTACGACAGGTGCATAATGAACCATCACTTCATGGATGCTTGTAAAAACCAGATACAGGTCCTGCTGTCCCATAAGATCACTCATACGTCTGGCTGCTCCCGGATAAAAGATAGCTGCCGCACCATTTGTTTTTACAGTTGTACTGAAGCAGTTACCCATTTCAGATTTTGACGGTTTGAAATTCGGGTCGTAGATATCTGTTCCATCACAATTCGGATTAATAATCATATCAAGCAGGGAGTATACTCTGGGCGGCATCATATGGGCTGTGTTTTCCATAACCTTCTGAAAGACATTCTGTTCTTCCATATTCCACCTTTTTGCATATTCCACTGGCAGCTTGAAACTTGTCATCATGTTATCTTCATCGAAAATCTTTACATATACGACCAATGCAATTTCTCCGATTCTTCTGTAAAGGCAATCCTCCAGTTCTGCCTGATGGTTGTTATAGTTAAGTGGTCTGATAAACAGGAAGTTTTTGATTTTTTCATAATCCTCCATATTCTTCAGAGTATCTTCAACTTCTTTTTTATCAAAAATAGCATCGCTGTCTTTAAGTCCCTGGACAATTTCTTCCATCGTAGTTTTTCCTTCCTCCCATGCAAAATAGCATTCCTTCGCAGAGATTCCCATGATAAAGCTGTGAGAACCACATTCTCCTGCGCAGATCAGAATTTTATCTTCTGTCTGCTTTGGTGTTGCTTCAAAAAACATAGCCTTATATCCTGTTTCTTCTGTAATCATTTTCATCAACTTCTCTACAAACTCTGTATAATTCATAATGTTCTTTCTCCCATCTTTCTAAAAAAAGAGACAGGCATTTCCTGTCTCCTGACTTTCTGTTTTCCAGTAAATTTCCGTTCTTTTACTGCAACATTTCAATTTTTTCTTTTTTCATATCATAATGATAAATATGCTCCGTCAAAAAGTCACTTTCTGAAGTTGCTTCTGCAATAGTGTTTTTCAATACTTCCTGCAGATTTTTAGAATCGCCCATTCTTCTTGCATCATGTACCATCACTTCATGAATACTCGTAAATGCTAAATACAATTCTTCTGTATTCATGAGCTGACAGAACAAATCTGCGACATCCGGGTAAAAAATTGCTACTGCACCATATGCTTTCGTCTTGGTACTCAGGCAGTTTCCCATCTCTGATCTGTCTGGAATATAGTCTGGATCGTACACATCCTCTCCCTCATATGCCGGATTAAAAATCATTTTGCGAAAATCGTATGCTCTTGGCGGCATCAGTCGGACAGTATTCTGTAATGCTACCTGAAAAATATCTTCCTCACTTATTTCCCAACCATTTGCATACATTGCCGGAACTTTCACTGTCATAGTCATTTCATCTGACGCAAAAGTTTTCATATATAATACCAGTGCGATATCATCTACCTGTCTGTAAAAAGCCCCCTGCAGTTCTTCCTTATTTCTTTCGCAGCTAATCAAGCGGAGTATCAGCCTGCTCTTTATCTTTTCATAGTCTTTAAAATCCTGCATCTTTTTTGTAAGATTAATGTTTTTGAATACTTCTACATCCTGCATAACTTCCCTCACAAGAGCATCCATTTTTACTCCATCTTTCCATGCACTGTAATATTCTTCAGCATATAATCGCATAATACTTGTGCTGCTTTCATTTTCTTTGACATACACATAGACAGTATACATATTCATTTTTTCATCCGCTTCATGAAATTCCGTCTTATATTCGGTTTTCTCTGTAATAGCTTTCATTAACTTTTTCACAAATCCCTGATAATCCATATCCTTTTTTCCTCCAATCCTTCTTTTTATGCTGCTGTTTTCGATCTCTTTAAGGCACTGATCGCCTTTTTATACGTTTTCTGGTCCATTTGCTGAATAGCTGTAATTCCATATCTGCTGAGTATTTGCTGTACAGATACCCCTGTCCTTCCCAGTTCCATGTATAATAACTGTATTTCTTCTGTCGAGAGAGGTTCCTGTGGTTCTTCCTCACGAACAGGTTGTACCTGCTTCCTATTTAAGCGATAGGTATAGATAATCTCACCTCTCTGATTTATGATCTCTAAAGCTGTGATAATCTTATCTGTCGATGTTTCAATAGACTTTACGGAAAAACTGTCTTTTACAGCTTTCTTACCGTTTTTATCATCCATTCTAACTTTATTCAGTGGAATGTAAATGAAGGGAGCCGAATACAGCTCCCTTCCAATTCCCACATTAAAGCAGGCTCTCTTAAACGAATCTGAAGCAGCTCCCTTAGCCTTCTGGTAGTCACTTTCAATCCCTACATCCTCTTTTTCTACCCACTGTTGTTTTTCATCATCCCAGATACTCAGGATGCAATACAGTTCATTGCCGATTATATTGTGCCTTCTCTGCCATCCATAGATTCCAAAGACTTCATCTAATATCGTCTGATCTACCCTTGCATCTTTATACAGGAGCAGAGAAATTCCCTGCTCCATAATGGCTCCGACACGGCAATCAATCTCTTCCGGATTTAGATTCCGGATTTTCTTCTCTGCCATAATCTGTTTTCCCTCCGGTATTCCTTACGCAATTGACAGTTTTCGATAGGAAGTAGTGCTGCAATACGATTCGAAAACTTTCGGCAGTTCCTTACGCAGCTTTGTGCTGTCCAGAGACTTTCTGCTGATCTTCTTCCAAGAAACGACAGTTCCATCCACCTCCCCGACTTCATATTCTCCCATTGCTGCCTTGATCTGATTTGCCAGTCCTTTTTTCTGTTCTTCCAGTTCTTTTACCTTGGAATCAACTTCCTGATACTCGGATAAAATTTCCTTCATACTGTCCTGTAACTGGATAGAAGCATCCGTCACCGTATCACTGAATTTTTTATCGAGATAATCTTTAGTCGCTTCGGAAGCATCTGCTGGCGGCTCCTTGCCTGTGATTACATACTGCTCCCAGAACTCTCTTTCTTTCCGGATAAGCTCTGTAATCACTGTTTCATCTCTGTAAATAGCATGGTATACAAATTTATTTCCACCAATCAGGGCTGCCACATATGCTTTATTCATGCCACATACTGCCAGATAATGCTGCACCTGCAACACATATTCTTCCGGTACCTCGTTCTCCCATTGTTCTTCCTTATACTGGCTTGCCGTTTTTGCCTCAAAGATGCACTTCTCCCCACGTTCATCTGTTGCAATCCCGTCCACATCAGCAAACAGGTACGGATAATCTGGATGGAAGATCATTGCATGTTTCTGGCGTACTTTAATCCCGGTACGGTTCATAAATTCCTTACGGATAATCGGTTCCATCACGTTGCCCCAGTAGGTATATTCATTTCCGCTGTCTGTTACCGGAAGTTTGTCTGTTTTTTCTTCCCAGAGCTGCAAAATACTTCTATAAGGGTTCTTTCCCATTACAACCGAAGCATCCGAACCACCGATTCCCTTTCTTCTAAGCTGTAACCATTCCATTCTTGTGAGCTTTCCTGTTGGTATTGTTTTGCGTTTCATATTCTTTGTCCTCCATATTTTTATTTGCTTCTATTATCCTATCTCATAAGAATTGCCACATACTCCGTCAACTGGCTTTCAAAAATCCCCAGCATAACAGCAAGTGTGAGTAAAACAATAATCCAATCTAAAATTCCCCATTTTTTCATCATCCCCTCCTATGCTGCGCACACCATCTGGTAAGCTCTGTCAATCAGTGGGTTGCCCTCTACCGTTCTGGAAAAGACATTCTCTTTATAATTGGCAGTCTTTCTTAACGGTGCAGCGTGTGTAGCAAAATCAGATACTGCATTAATAAATCTATAGGCATTGTTTCCTACGTCTTTCAAATCCGGCGCATCAAAATAACGCATCTTCATATCTTCCTGCAAGCGGATAATGTTTTTCTTCTGCTGTGCTGTTGCATTTTCTTCGTCCAGCGGCAGTAAGATTTCAATATAATCCAAAATCTGCTTATCTGTCATTTTCTTCATACGGAGGGCTTCAAATTCTTTCCCCAGATTATCCATATAGCTCTCTGCCTTGAATAAAGTATCCTTTGCTTCTTCCAGTTTTCCCTGAATGTCTCCTGTATGAATCATAGACCAGGAACGCTTTGCAGAGGATAAAGCAAGATTCAGCGTGTTGTTGCACACGACTCTGATCGGAGTTAAAGCTACCTTGATTGCACCGGAGCCGTCATGTGTATTGGAAAATACAAGGTACGGACTGATTCTTTCTCCGGTAATAATATAGTCCTGTGGCATCCTTGCAAGGAGCCACACCTTTCTTCCTCCCTGCAGGGAACCGGCTGTCTCGTAACGTACACCTTCGCCAAGCAATTCATCCGTAAAACTGAAGGCTTCCTCATTCTGGATGACTTTGTAACGGTTTGTTACTACTCCAAGTACCTTGCGGTCACTGTCTCTGACGTTCGCCTTATAACCTTCAATGAGTTCATCTGCTTCGGTGTATACCGGTTCCTGTACCACCTTCCAGTTAAGACCTGCCACTTCCAGAGCTTCTTTAGAAGTCGGTGCTGTGATTACTCTTGTTCCTAATCCATGCCACGGTGTTTCTCTCACATAAAACATACTTTCAATACTTGCTGACATAATTTTTTCCTCCTGTTATTCACTGTTTTATTCAAACCATTCCGTTTCTGTTTCAAGTTCTGTTCCATCTCTGCGGAAACTGTAAAAATTTCCATTTTCTCCAATAATGATGTGATCCCGCAAAGGAATATCCAGATATCTTCCTGCTGTCTCCATTTTTTCCGTAATCAATTTATCCACCCCACTCGGCTCTATACAACCTGACGGGTGATTGTGAAAACATATAATGCTTGCAGCATTGCTGATTATCGCAGTCTTGTAAATTTGTGATATATCTGCCTTACACCAATTCACACTGCCTTTTGCCACCATTTCCATTGTCACTGGCTCATTGTTTCCATTTAAAGTGCATACATAGATCATTTCTTTGTCAGAACCTTCAAAAAAAGAGGCAGCAAATTTCGCTGCCTCTTCTGGTGACGTGATGCTTCTCTTTCCATTTTCACTTTCGTATAATACGGAAGCCTCCCTTACCAGACAGGTCCGTACACAAATGACACGCTTTCTCACGCTGCTTTCCTCTCTGGCTTATTTAAGATTGCCTTAATCTCTTTCATCCCGTTCTCCATGCTGTTTTCCAGCTCCTGCTGAAAAGAATCCCCTGTTTTCATCCATTTACGGTAAAAGAAATGCAGGATGTCCGGAATGACTATCAGACATTTCAGGACATCTGCTTCCATCTTCTCTGCCTTATCAAGCAGGGTTTCGTAAATAGAAAGCATGCAATTGATTTCATATGCTTTACCGAATACTGCTTCCGGACTCATTTTCATCATTCTTTTTTTGTAGCGTTTCTGTTCCAGATTCAGACGCAGGCAGAAGATCTCCGTCAGTTCCTTTTTCTCTGTAGACTGTTCATTCTCCACCATTCGTTCACCTCTCACTCATTTTTGTTTTCATCGATTGCTTCGCCGATCATGCGGAAAACCTCACCGGCAATCTTAAAAAGACTTTCTATCCAGTTCATTCGCAGATTTTCTCCTTTCCTGAGACTAAAAAAGAGAAGCAATCCGTTACAACTACTTCTCTCTTTCACTATGATAATATATCATCAAAAAACTCTGCTTTTACAAACTCAATAAATTTAGCAATTTAATTATCATATATACATTTATAACATTAATAACGCAGGATAATATCCGCATGGACAGGGATTCATCGTAACAACCATTTTGATACAATGAAACGATTGCACCCCCTAATGCACCCCCTCCATCCGGACTTAGGTTAGGCTACTCTTCATTTTATGAAGGATTGCAGAGTAGTCTTTTCTATCATCAAAAAAAGAGATATCAACGCGCCAGGGTGAATATCTCTTTCTTCTTATTATAATTCACCTGTCAAGCATCTAATCGAAAAACTGAAAGTTAGCGATTTCTTTTTCCGGTATTCTCTGTCCCACGGATTTCCTCATGATAGAAATAATCTACGATCACCGGATGTCCCTGCGGGACTCTGCCATAAGGCATTTCATTATCCACAAAGGCACAATCATACTTCTTAGCCATTTTCTCAGCTTTTACTTCAAGTGCTTCAAAGTAGCTGCGGTTATGCTTGTTATAGATCTCGTCGTAAAGTGGTACAAGGTCAGGATATTTTCCGGCGATATAATCCATAACCGTCTTCTTAAAGCCGCCCCGAAGATTGAGGTTTTCGAGCCAGAACAGATCACACTGATCCTTTACCCGCTCAAAGATGGCTTCAAAATCCGTGATGCCGGGGAATACCGGAGATACGAAACAGACTGTACGGATACCTGCATCATATACTTGCTTCATAGCAGCGATGCGCCGCTCAATGCTCGAAGCAGAGTCCATATCGTTCTTAAAATTTTCATCCAGTGTGTTGATCGACCATGAAACGGTCACTCGTCCAAGGTTTTTCAGCAGATCAATATCCCGTACCACAAGATCAGACTTTGTGCAGATCAAAATATCTGCGTCACTGCCGATCAGCTGCTCCAGAAGTTTTCTGGTATTCCCGAATTGCTCCTCCTGTGGATTGTAGCCATCCGTCACAGAACCGATGACCACACGCTGTCCGGCATATTTCTTCGGATTTTTAATTTCCGGCCAATGCTTCACATCAAGGAAAGTGCCCCATTCCTCCGTGTGTCCGGTAAAGCGCTTCATAAAAGAAGCATAGCAATACTTGCAGGCATGTGTACAGCCCACATAGGGATTGACCGAGTAACCGCCTACCGGCAGACTGGACTTAGTCATGATGTTCTTTGTTTCCACCTCACGAATGAGGATTCCATTTATTACTTCTTCCATGATCTCTGCACCTCCAACACTTTATTAAATTCTTCCGGCATTTCCTGAATCATATTTTCATCCCCTACGATAGGGACAAGGTCTTCCTTCATAAACACCGGAATGCCGAGCTTATGTGCCTGGTCCGCCAGAGACCATGCCCATTCCGGCTCCGTATGAATCTTCCTGCTCTGAGCTCCGGTCATGGTGCCGACAACGATCCAATTGATTCCAGAAAGGTCAACTGTGCCGGGATCATCGAATAACGGCTCAAAGGTAACATGGTAATGTTTTGCTCTGACGTTTTTCCGAAGGGCGTCGATACGCCACCGTTCTGCTTTCCTCGTCACCGTAACGCCAAACCATGCGTTTTCCAGATCGGTATCAAAATCCAGCAGATCGGGGCGCTTGGTAAGAAACAGGAACTGATGCTGTGGATTTTCACGGATCTTTGCAAATACCTCGTCTCTCCATTCCGGCTTCCATCCGGAGAGATCGCTCATCCCGGTAAGAAGAAAGTTCTGCGGACGTTTCTTTTCCATCATCTTGAGCTTACCCGGAAAGAATTCAGGGTCAGCGAAGTCATCAATCATATGCCAGCGTTTCACGTTGTTGCGGGCATAGCAATATGTACACCCCACTGTGCAGCCGATGACGATATTCATGTTCTGAATCTGATCTTTGATACAAATACTCATGACTTCTGCCACTCCTCAAGATTCTTTCTGATGCGGTCGAGGCATTCCTCAAACCGGGTAATTTCTTCCTTTGAAAAACCTTTGTAGTAAATACTGCCCATCTCATCAGATACAGAATCGTACTCGCCCTTTAAGGCATGTGCTTTCTCAGTCAGAAACAGGAGTGTTTTCCTTTTGTCCGTTTCAGACTGAACACGGCTTATCAGCCCTTGATTTTCCATTCTTTCCAGCATCGTAGTAAGAGATGTTATCGCTAATCCGCATTTAGTCGAGAGTGACCTGATTGAGATACCATCCTCCTGCCACAGCACATAAAGAATACGTCCCTGGGCTCCATTAAACGCATCAATATTCTTTTCACTGAGAATCTTCTCGAAAATCCGGTCTCCAAGCTGTTTTATTTTGGTGACAAGAAATCCTCCATTCATTTCCATACAAAAGCTCCTATATAGTAGTTTATTAAAAATATACTATATAGGAGCTTTATTGTCAAGAGTTTATATGTCTTAATAGGTAAATTCCGTTTTTTCAATTCTCCAAACTGGAATTTGGAACGTGCTTTATAAATTTTTTCCGATCCCCTCAAGTTCGTTCATGGAATCCTTGTTTTTTTCAAGTTCATCTCTGGCTGTTGCGTAATATGATTTTTTGAAAAGCATATCCCATGAAAGATATTTTGCCATACAGTCAAACTGCTTATCAATCAGCTCATACTGGATACTGTCTACGGGAGAACCGCCTACAACAATCGTGCCAACTTTTTTATTTTTTAACTGCAATCCACGGCAGTAGCACTTATCAATGATAAGTTTCAATTGTGCTGACATTCCCCACCAATAAACTGGTGTAGCAAAAAGAATCATATCTGCGGCAGCAATTTTATCAATTGTAGGATTTGTATCATCCTTATCGACGCATCCCTTAGAGCATTGACAGACACCACATCCCTTGCATGGTGCAATGTTGAGTTTGTCAGGTTCAATGATTTCAATTTCATTCTTTTCTGATGCTCCTTTTATAAATGCATTGATTGCTGTCAGCGTGTTTCCTTTTCTGGCACTTCCATTAATGATTACAATTTTCATGCGTGTATCCTCCAACTTCCGATTTTAATGTCTCTATTATACCATAATGATACTATTATAAAAAAGGAAAAAGAGCTCCTTCGAGCTCTTTTGATTCAGTTCTGTAAACTTGAATTTATTTGGAAGATTTTATTATCCATTCATCAAGAAATTTCATTTGTTCATCCGTATGAAACCAATGCTCTCCATTTTTCATAATAGAAAGTGTTGAATTAGTCCTCTGTACAAATTCAAATATCGTTCCATAAGCGGTAAGATTATCTTTTTCACCATACAAAATGTGCGTTGGGATTTCCCATATAATAGGATTTTCTCTTGCATAGCAAAGATAATCCCATGAAAGGGTCTCTCCAAAGGTTGTCTGAATTTCTTTTTTCTCTTTGAGTTCATCCTCTGTAACATTTGCCCAAATCATCATATCAGCAATAAGCCTTTCCATATCTACAACGGGCGAAATAAAATATGCTTTCTCTATTTGCTGATTTGATAAGGCATTGATAGCAAAATACGCTCCAATGCTATTGGCAATTACTTCAACAGTCTTGTAGTTTCTATAAATTGAATTAAAAAGTAATGGAAATTCTTCTTTTGCTTCCCATGGAAACTGTGCAGTATAGTCGAGACCAATCACATCACAATTACTAAAGAGCGGTTTGTAATGAATAGCTTCTTCAGCATTACCACCTTTTCCATGTATATAAATAACTGCTTTATCCACAATAGTTATCCTCCACAAATTCAAATTGATATTCCACTTATTTTAGGAAATTTAATAACTATTATATTTGATTATCAAATTCTTCGCAAACCCTTGAAAACACTAAGTTTGTAGCAAGTGTACTTTCCCTTACT
>NZ_QUDO01000073.1 GCF_003477525.1 Ruminococcus sp. AF41-9 | reverse complement strand
GTCGAATTTATTTTGGCAATCTTCAAAAATTTCTGCCAAAGTGAGTTGCTTATATGTTATCATGTAGGTATATCTCCTTTAGGTGGATTGGTTGATAGTTTCTCGACAACTCTATTTTACCATAAACCTTGAGGAGATATTTTATTTTTAACAAGAAAAAATGCCGTATTTATGCGTTTTTTGGCGTTTCGCAAACGCCTATAAATCTAAAACGGTAAGGAGGCGTCAACGGTGACTGTTTGTATTAAAGACTGTATTCAGAACATGAATCTGGTGATCGGCTGTACGATTGGTTGCAGCTACTGCTACGCCAGAAATAATGTCCGCCGGTTTCACATGATCGACGACTTTGAAAAGCCAGAGTTTTTTCCAAATAAGCTGCGGCTGATGGAGAAAAAGCGCCCACAGAATTTTCTGCTCACCGGCATGAGTGATTTCTCCCACTGGAAGCCAGAGTGGCGGGAACAGATATTTGCCAAGATGACTGAAAATCCGCAGCACCAATATCTGTTTTTGACCAAGCGGCCGGAGAATATTGTGTTTTCCACTACCCTGGAGAATGCGTGGTTTGGTGTAACTGTTACCTCCAGTAAAGAGAAAAACCGTATCCAGACTTTGCGGGAGCATATCCATGGCGGACACTATCATGTGACCTTTGAACCTATGTTTGATGAGGTTGGCATGGTGGACCTTACCGGAATTGAGTGGATCGTCATTGGGACTGAGACTGGACATAGGAAGGGCAAAGCCGTATCGAAACCGGAATGGGTGTGGAACCTGACACATCAGGCCCATGCGCTTGGCATCCCTGTATTTATGAAGGAAGATCTGCTTCCTATCATGGGAGAGGCACAGATGGTACAAGAATTTCCCCCGGCTTTTTACCGGGTATTGGAGGAGCAGAAGACATGGCGGAAGTAAAAGAGAGCAGCATTCTGATTCAGAATGTAG
This sequence comes from Ruminococcus sp. AF41-9, assembly GCF_003477525.1. Lineage (GTDB taxonomy): Bacteria > Bacillota > Clostridia > Lachnospirales > Lachnospiraceae > Blautia_A. The sequence continues at coordinate 15,321 of NZ_QUDO01000073.1, read as the reverse complement.
AAACCAAAAATATTATGACAAAATCCTCCCTGCCGGTGGGCGGCTATTCCGTCAATCCTTATGTGGGCTGTACCCATGGCTGCAAATATTGCTACGCCTCGTTTATGAAGCGATTTACCGGGCACACCGAACCGTGGGGGACATTCCTGGATGTGAAACATTGGCCAGAAATCAAAAATCCGCAAAAATACAAAGGGCAGCGCGTAGTCATCGGTTCAGTGACCGATGGCTATCTGCCCCAGGAGGCTCAGTTTCAGAACACCCGTAAGCTTCTTGAACAGCTCCTGGGCAGTGAGGCAGAAATTCTCATCTGTACCAAGTCAGACTTGGTAATCCGTGACATTGACCTTCTGAAAAAATTGGGAAAGGTCACGGTCTCTTGGTCGATCAATACATTGGACGAAGGCTTTAAAAATGATATGGACGATGCCGTCAGCATCAAGCGGCGGCTGGATGCCATGAAGCAGATCTATGATGCGGGCATTCGCACCGTCTGCTTTATTGCCCCTGTCTTTCCGGGTATCACGGATTTTGAGGCTATCTTCCATCAGGTCAGAAATCAATGCGACCTGATATGGTTAGAAAATCTAAACCTGCGAGGCGGATTCAAAAAAGACATCATGGACTATATTTGTAAAAAATATCCTGACTTGGTTCCGCTGTACGACGCTATCTACAACAAGAGAGACAGAAGCTACTTCTGTGGTTTGGAGGATCAAGCGGAACGGCTGGCACAAGAAAACAGCTGTCCCTTCGTGGACAACGAGCTGCCCTACGGCCGGGCAGAGCCTGGGCACCCGGTCATTGTGGATTACTTTTACCATGAGGAAGTGCGTGGCTCGGAAAACACCGGGCGACGCAACCCCAAAAAATAATTTGTGAAATAAATGGGTTCTGACATGGAGCTGTGCTTCAATGTCAGAACCTTTTTTAGCACTGTTTACCCATTCAGAAGTTTTCTTGTCCCTCTTGGAAGGGCTTGTACTCCGTCCATTGCTTTTCGATTTTCCCCGCTCTACAATGTAAACAGAACGATTAAATGATTGTTTATTGATATTGAGAGGTGAGAAAGATGCTTTTGAAGGATGCGAAGATTGGACGGGCTTATACCGTAAAGTCCATTCATCTTCCCTTTCAGCTTGAGCGGCGTTTGGAGGCTTTGGGCATGACCCGTCAGACCGCCATCTCTGTGCTGAACCGAAAAGGAAAGGGAATTTTGATTATTAAACTGCGGGGCACCCGGTTTGCCCTGGGGTATAACATTACCCAAAATATTACGGTGGAAGAAGGTGAAGTGCATGAGTGAGCATGAAATGACCATTGGATTTATCGGCAACCCGAACTGCGGCAAGACCACCCTGTTCAACGCCTATACCGGGGCCAACTTGAAAGTGGCCAACTGGCCGGGCGTGACCGTGAAGAAGGTGGAGGGCATCATGAAGGACCACGACCTTACCATCCATCTGGTAGACTTACCCGGCACTTACAGCCTGACCTCCTATACCATGGAGGAAACCGTCTCCCGGCAGTTTATCCTCAGCGATGAGGTGGATGTCATCATCAATGTGGCGGATGCCTCCGCGCTGGAACGAAGTCTCTATCTGACCTTGCAGCTGCTGGAGCTGGGCAAGCCAGTGGTGCTGGCTCTGAACATGATGGACATTGTGGAAAAGCGGGGCATGGAGATCGATCTGCACCGTCTGCCGGAGATGCTGGGCATCCCGGTAATCCCGGTCTCCGCCCGTCAGCGCCGTGGGCTAGATATTCTGCTCCATGCCGCCGCCCACCACAAGGATTGCACCGACCCGGACTGTTTGATCCACCACCATAAGGTCCGTTCCAAACACCAGCACGATCACCACTCAGAGTATGCCATGGTCTATTCCGATGAAATCGAGGACAAAATCGACCAGATCATGCCGGAGCTGAAGCGTCGTTATCCAGGTCTGATGAACTACCGCTGGCACGCGCTGAAGCTGCTGGAGGAGGATAAGGAGATTACGGAGAAGTACCCGGTGAACCTTCCCCAGGTGCTGGACCGCAGCTATGAGTCGGACATCATCAACCAGAAATATGACTTCATCGGGGAAATCATCGGTGAAGTCCTGCTCCACAAGGAACGGCAGGATCTGCTCACCGAGCGGGCGGACAAACTGCTCACCAGCAAAGTGTGGAGTATCCCCATCTTTCTGGGAATCATGGCCGTTACCTTCTTTTTGACCTTTACCATTGGCGACTGGATCAAGGGGTATTTTGAGCTGGGCATTGACTGGCTTTCCGGCGTGGCGCAAAGGGGTCTGACGGCAGTTCACGCCGGGACAATCCTCATCTCGCTGATGGTGGACGGTATCATCGGCGGCGTGGGCACCATTGTCACATTTCTGCCCAATATTTTGATTCTTTTTTTGTGTCTGGCACTACTGGAGGACAGCGGCTATATGGCCCGTGTGGCCTATGTGATGGAGGGCATCATGAGCAAGCTGGGGCTTTCCGGCAAAGCCTTCATTCCCATGCTACTGGGATTTGGCTGTACGGTTCCCGCCATCATGGCTTCCCGTGCGCTGGAAAGCAAGCGGGACCGCTTCAAGGTCATGCTGGTAACGCCATTTATGAGCTGCAACGCCCGGCTGACCATCTACATCTTGTTCTCCGAGATGTTTTTCGGAGACAACGCCATGCTGATGGCTTACTCCATGTACCTGATTGGCATTGTGGTTGCCATTGTGGTGTCCGCCGTCATCCACCTGCTGGATCGGAAAAAGAGCGTCAATTACCTGATGATCGAACTGCCGGAGTATAAGCTGCCCGATTCCCGGACGGTGGCCATCTATGTGTGGGAGAAGGTCAAGGATTATCTTGAAAAGGCAGGTACTACGATTTTTATTGCTACGCTGGCGATTTGGCTCCTGCTGAACTTTGGCCTCCATGGCTATTCCCCGGACATGGCACAGAGTTTCGGGGCTATGATTGGTAAGTGCCTGGTTCTCTTCTTTGCCCCCATTGGCTTAGGCTTCTGGCAGATTGCCGTGGCTCTGATTGCCGGTGTCTCCGCCAAGGAAGTGGTGGTGTCCAGCTGTGCTGTGTTGTTCGGCATTGTCAACGCCAGCTCGCCAGAGGGGATGAGTGCTTTTGCATCTGCATTGAACGGTATCGGCTTCGGGCCTCTCAATGCCTTCTGCCTGATGGTGTTCTGCCTGCTCTATATTCCCTGTGCGGCGGCTCTGGCTACTATCCGCAAGGAATCGGGAAGTTGGGCATGGATGGGTTTTACCGCCATTTTCCAGTTGTTGGTGGCGTGGATTGTCACTTTTGTAGTGTACCAGATTGGATTTTTTGTAGTGCTTTAAGCAAGCTATTTTTGCAAAGAGTCCAAATGGAGGAGGTTTATATGGCATCTTTAATTTTACTCATTGTATTGGCGGTATATTGTATCTGGTCTTTGAGACGCATGGTAAAACGCCGAAAAGAAAATCGCGGGAAGTGCGCGGGTTGCCCTTATCAGGGGACTGGAATGTGCCGATAAAAGCTGTTTTTTGCCCAAGTAGAAGAACCCTTTTCCCAAATGGAAGGATATAGGTTCAAAGCGTTGACGAGGACGGTTTTCCTGCGTATGATGAAGATACAGTTAAATAATGATTTAATTGTTTGACACAAAATTACTACTCGGAGAGGAGATTTTCAAAATGAAAAAGACTTACAAAATTGATGTGGATTGCGCTAACTGCGCCAACCTGATGGAGGATGCAGCCCGCAAGACTAGCGGCGTACAGAGCGCTACGGTGAATTTTATGACCCTCAAGATGAACGTGGAGTTCGAGGAAGGTCAGGACCCCAAGGCTGTTATGCAGGAGGTTCGCAAAGTCTGCAAGAAGGTGGAACCCGATTGCGAGATCTTCCTGTAAGCCAGCGAAACGAAATGCCCTGTTGAGCGGCAGCTTGCAGGGCGTTCTTTCTCTTAGACAAATAAACGAATAAGCAATCGTGAAAGGAGTAAAACGAAATGCAGGAGTATATCATCAACGGTCTGCTGGTCGTGGTGGCTCTGCTGGCCGTGATCCTTCAGATCATCGGCACGCGGCCCTCCGCCGGTATGACCAAAAAACAAAAAGTGATGTTGTGGCGGATTCTGACTGCTACGGTTCTACTGTTGATTTTGCAGGTCCTGGGCGCAGGCGCATTTGAAGTGTTTGGCGCGGCAGGCCGCTGGATACGTCTGGCTGTGTTCATGCTGGATTATCTGGTCATTGGCTACGACATTCTGGAAAAAGCCGGAAAAGGTATCCGCAACGGTCAGGTTTTCGATGAGCACTTTCTGATGACGGTGGCTACGCTGGGTGCGCTTGCCCTGGCCATATATGAAAACGGCGACTATCTGGAGGCCATCGCGGTTATGCTGTTCTACCAGGTGGGCGAATGGTTCCAGTCTTATGCTGTGGGCAAGAGCCGCCGGAATATCAGTGATCTGATGGACATCCGTCCTGATTATGCCAATATCGAACGGGATGGCAAACTGGAACAGGTGGACCCGGACGAAGTGGGGATCGGCACCATTATTGTGGTACAGCCTGGCGAAAAAGTTCCTATTGACGGTATGGTGGTTCAAGGTGAATCGACGTTGAACACCGCCGCGCTCACAGGCGAGAGCTTGCCTCGCGAGGTCAAAACCGGGGATGAGATCATCTCCGGCTGTATCAACATGACAGGCTTGCTCCATATCCAGACCACCAAGGAATTTGGCGAGTCCACTGTCTCCAAGATTCTGGATCTGGTGGAGAACGCCTCCTCCCGGAAGTCCAAGTCGGAGGACTTCATTTCCCGCTTTGCCAAGATCTACACTCCTGCGGTGTGCTATGCCGCGCTGGCGCTGGCTGTATTGCCGCCGCTGGTACGGATGTTTGCCATGGGGCTGGATGCAGGCTGGGAGACCTGGGTATACCGGGCACTGACCTTCCTTGTTGCCAGCTGTCCTTGTGCTCTGGTCATCTCCATTCCTCTGTCCTTCTTTGCAGGAATTGGCGGAGCCAGTAAGGCGGGCGTTCTGGTGAAGGGGTCCAACTATCTGGAGACCCTGTCGCAGGCTAAGATCGTGGTCTTTGACAAGACCGGCACACTGACTCAGGGCGTATTTGAGGTGAATGCGATCCATCACAATGAGATGGATGAGCACAAGCTGGTGGAATACGCCGCTCTGGCAGAGAGCGCTTCCAGCCATCCCATCAGCAAGAGCTTACAGAAAGCCTACGGTATGGAAATCGACCGCAGCCGTGTAACCAATATTCAGGAGCTCAGCGGCAACGGCGTGATCGCCACAGTGGACGATCATCAGGTCGCGGCTGGAAACGACAAGCTCATGAGTCGTTTGGATGTCCAGGCTATCCCGTGCCATAGTGTGGGGACGATCATTCACATGGCGATTGACGGCAAATATGCCGGGCACATTGTAATTTCCGACATTGTAAAACCCCACTCCAAGGGGGCTATCCAGGCGTTGAAATCTGCGGGTGTCCGCAAGACCGTGATGCTTACGGGTGACGCCAAGAAGGTGGCTGACAGTGTAGCCTCCGCACTGGGGCTGGATGAGGTTTACAGTGAACTGTTTCCTGCCGACAAGGTGTAGAAAGTGGAGCAGTTGATCCAGAACAAGCCGGAGAAAGAAAAACTGGCTTTTGTGGGAGATGGCATCAACGATGCCCCGGTGCTTCGCCGGGCAGACATCGGCATTGCTATGGGCGCTATGGGTTCTGACGCTGCCATTGAAGCTGCGGATGTAGTACTGATGGATGACGACCCAATGCAAATTTCCAAAGCAATCAAAATCTCCCGCAAGTGCCTTGGCATCGTCTATCAGAACATCGTGGTGGCCATCGGCGTAAAACTGGCCTGCCTCGTACTGATTGCGCTGGGTTTCGCCAATATGTGGCTGGCCGTGTTCGCTGATGTGGGCGTAATGATCATCGCCGTCCTCAATGCTATCCGGGCACTGTTTGTGAAAAATCTTTAAGGTTTCGTGAGAGACGAAAACAGAAAGGAGGGTTCCTAATGCATTATTATTGGCCCCGCGAACCGCAAGGGCGGGAACTGGAAAACCTGACACAGTTGTTTAAGGTTCTGGGGGACCCTTCCCGTATGAAGGTTCTGTTTCAGATCGGTTCCTCAGAGGCGTGTGTCACTGAAGTAGCTGCCAGGCTCAATATGTCAGAGTCTGCTGTTTCTCACCATATCCAAATTTTACGCATGAACGGATTGGTTCGCTGGCGCAGGAGTGGAAAGGCTATTTACTATGTTCTAAAAGATGAACATGTTCGCTCAATTATTTCTCAGGGATATGAACATATCACAGAACTTGTAAAATACTAAACCCTATCTGCGTTACTAAGAAATTATGAAACGCCTCTATAAAAGCCTGACATTCAATGCAGAGCTGTGATGCAAGAAAAGAGGTGTGAATCATGGATTCTAAAATGAAGTCACGATGGGTACACTGCCCGATCTGTGGCGGTAAAACAAGAACAAAGGTGTATGAAGATACCGTTCTGGTCAAGTTCCCGCTCTATTGTCCAAAGTGCAAGCGGGAGATTTTGATCGACGTGGTAAAACTGAAAATGGTCCCCAGCAAAGAGCCGGACGCTTAAAGCGCAGAGCCTGCTACCCGATATTTTACCGGTAGCAGGCTCTGTTTGCGTTTGTGGGACTATTCAATTTTGCTTCCCTTGTTGGTACGCAAAGCGTTCAAAACAGCCTCGATCACGGGAAACAAGATAGCCGCTTCTTCCTCGCTACATTCATTGATGAGCAGGTACACGCGGCGAACAGAAGGACTGTCGCTCTGCGGACCATCGTCAAAAAGCTCTCTTGCGTCTATTTTAAGCGCACGAACAACTTTGAATAAAGTCTTGAACTTTGGATTTCCACGGCCCATTTCCATATTGATGATGGTGCGCACATCAGTGTCGCACTTGTCGGCTACTTCTTCCTGTGTGAGGCCGAGTTCCAACCGGGCGTTCTTTACGGCGTCAGCTAAACGCTGCGAATGATCTAACATCTCGGTTCACCTCAAGAATATTCTACAATACACCTCGTTTCGTTTTACTTCGCCGCGATACAGATTAGAACTGCACTGTATTCCATGTTGAGACGGTTGTTCTTTTGTCCCAACTGAAACAAAGCCGGATGATTACATTAATGTCACGATTGAACTTGATGATATGGATATAACATCTGCAGAGACTAAGGCTACATATGATGAGATAAAGAAGTATGTGGCTGAACATAATGCCGGCATGAAGGTTTCCAATCTGTATATCTCACAGGTAAAGAGAAAATGCGGAATTGAGGTTGGAAAGAATTATAATTTACCTAAAAATGAAGATAGCAGGCAACCGCAGTGTCCAGAAGATAAAGAGAGTGCAATTGTGGAGGCATTGAAGCATTTTAACATAATATATAGCAAGAATTCTCCTTCCTCTACAGGTGGGTTACTGTTCACACACCACTATCCCGCGAGGTGTTTTGGCATGAATATGCCAAAATCCCGAGACATACGAGCCAAAATTCCATTGCCGCAGGCAATCTGGAATGAATTTTGGCTACGTTACTGTGAACGGAGTGAACAGTAACACAGGTGGGAGATGAATTGCAAAAAATAAAAAGAACGCTTGTTTGGTAGTGAGATCCATGGTATAATAGAATCAGCCGATAAGATAATTACTCAAAAAAAGGACTGGTTTTATGGAAAATATGGATCATAATGCACATTCAGTGTACTTGATGTATTATCACCTGATTATGGTGGTGAAATATCGAAGAAAAGTTATCAATGATCCGATTTCAGAAAGAGCAAAGGAAATATGGGGATATATTGCCCCACGGTATGGAATTGTTTTGGAGGAATGGAATCATGATATTGACCATGTTCATGTAATGTTTCGTGCACAACCTAAAACAGAACTCAGCAAATTTATCAATGCTTATAAAAGTGCCAGCAGCAGGCTGCTGAAAAAAGAGTATCCGGAAATCCGGGAAAAACTTTGGAAAGAAGCGTTCTGGAGTCAGAGTTTCTGTCTTTTGACGGCAGGAGGGGCACCAGTAGAAGTGATCCGTCAATACATCGAAAATCAGGGAGAGAAAAAGAATTGAACATAGCATATCGTTTCCGGATTTATCCAACAGAAGAACAGAAGATACTCCTTGGAAAAACATTTGGCTGCTGTCGTTTTCTGTACAACCAGATGCTTAATGACAAGATCCAGGAGTATAAAAAGACAAAGAAGATGTTAAAGAATACACCAGCTATGTATAAAAAGGAGTATCCATTTCTGAAAGAAGTTGATTCGCTGGCACTGGCAAATGTCCAGCTCCATCTGGAAAAAGCATATAAGAATTTTTTTCGTGATCCTAAGGTTGGATTTCCACGTTTCAAGTCAAAACATCACTCCAAAAACAGCTATACAACAAATGTAGTCAACGGAAATATTCTGGTAGAAGATAACCGGATCCGGCTTCCGAAATTAAAATGGATCTCCATGAAAAAACACAGGGAGCCTGCAGAAAACTGCCGTTTGAAATCAGTGACAGTCAGTATGGAGCCATCCGGAAAGTATTTTGCAAGTCTGCTGTATGAAGGATACAGCTGCGAAAACCAAGCAGCAGATAAGGATTACAGTAATGCTAAAATACTTGGGATTGATTATGCGATGCAGGGGATGGCTGTGTTTTCAGAAGAGATTGAGATGGAAGAAGCAGGATTCTTCAGAAAAAATGAAAAAAGGCTGGCAAGGGAGCAGCGTAAACTGTCGAGATGTGTAAAAGGAAGCCGTAATTATGTGCGACAGAAAAAGAAAGTTGCCAGGTGCCATGAAAAAATACGCAGCCAGAGAAGAGATTATCTGCATAAACTGAGCCGCAGGATCACAGACCAGTACGATATAGTTGCGGTGGAAGATATTGATATGAAAGCGATGAGCCAGTGCCTGCATTTTGGGAAAAGTATACAGGATAATGGATACGGGATGTTCCGGAATATGCTGGATTATAAGCTTGCCTGGAAGGGAAAAGAATTAGTAAAGGTAGACCGCTTTTTCCCGTCAAGCAAAAAATGCAGTAAATGCGGAAAGATAAAAAAAGAGCTGAAATTATCCGAAAGAGTTTACCGCTGTACGTGTGGAAATGAGATGGACAGAGATCGAAATGCAGCAATCAACATCCGTGAAGAGGCAAGAAGGATGCTGGCAGCATAAACTGTCCGTATCCGGACAAGACAATAAGTAAGAAATATGCCCGTGTCCGGGCAAAAAATCGCGGGGCACGCGAGGATAGCTTGTAGATACTTGGCTCAGTAGAGCCATTGAGCAAGAAGCCCCCACTTCAAAATCAGAGATTTAAGTGGTGGGAGCATGTCACGATGAATAGTTAATAAAGAGAGGTGCAGATGCTATGCCAGGTATACTCGTGTTGAAGATGATGAAAATTTAAATCGTGGAATTACATTTTCACTGAAAAAATCCGGATATGAGGTTTTTTCAGCAGAATCAGTGAAAAAAGCGAAAAGAATTGCAAGTGATAATAATGTGGATGTTACCATTTGTGATGTGAATCTTCCGGATGGGAATGGACTGGAATTTGTAAGGTGGATGAGATGCAATTATAATACATACATTATTTGTCTTACAGCACTAGATCAGGAGATGGATCAGGTCATGGGATATGAAGCAGGGCAGATGATTATATTACAAAGCCGTTTAGTCTTTCGGTACTTCTTTTGAAAATAGAAGCACATTTCCGCCGCAGACAGGAGAAAACGGAAGCCGGAAAGATGATTTCGGGAGATATCGTATTTATCGCAGGAGAAATGAAAGTTCTGATAAAGAGTCGTGAAATTAGTCTGACAAAAACGGAGTTGAAAATGCTGACTTTTTTTCTTCAGAATCCGAAACAGATTCTTTCAAAAACACAAATATTGGAAAATGTGTTTGATCTGGAAGGGGATTTTGTGGATGAAAATACAATCGCTGTCAATATCAGAAGACTCCGTGAGAAAATCGAAGACAATCCGGCTGCACCGGTCTATATAAAGAATATCAGAGGTCTTGGGTATATATGGAATCAGGAGGTAAGGCAGTGACAAAGAGATATCGCAAGAAGATTACAGTAGTGCTCTCCTTGGTATTACCTGTCGTATTATTGTTTGCAATATTAAATTGCTTTACCACGTATGTGTTTTATGAAGATTATAAATATAAAATGAATCTTATGACAAAGATTGCTGCAAAGGAAGAATTTTCCGGGCTGGATGCTGTTTCGGAATTGCTTAAGGATAAGGATATTGAAACTAACGAACAGGGAAGGCGATTATTGGAACAATATGGATACTGGGGGAATAAAGGGAATGCATTTTATTTGCAATTCCGGCATCAGGTTATGGTGACCGGTGCTGTAAGCACTGTGATATGCGTGCTTCTTTTGACTTTTTTACTTTATTGGAAGAAAAAAGAAGATGCGTGTCATCAGAAAATTTTAGACCAGTTGGAAGAATTTCTGATCAGATTCCGTGAAAATAAATTTGATGATTTACTGAAAACGGAAAATCATGCAGAACTGGAAAAATTGAATGACCAGCTTGAAGCAATCGGACATCATATTCAGTTGATAAAGGAAGAAGCAAGGGCAGAAAAGGAGAACACGAAAGAAATGGTTTCTGATATTTCTCACCAGTTAAAGACACCGGTTGCAGCTTTGGATACATGTTTTAGTGTGCTGATGCAGAATGACTTAAGTGCCACAGAACAGGAGGAGTTTCGTATCCGTTGTCGGAGTGCTCTGGATGGACTGGAGACATTATTGCAGTCGCTTCTTGAAATATCCAAGATGGAAACTGGACTGATTCAGATTAATAAGAAAAAACTTCCGCTTATGGATACTGTCATATCTGCTGTGAACCGCACTTATCCTAAAGCGGATGAGAAAGAAATTGAATTCGTTTTTGACTATGAAAAAGAGCTGGAAACATGCACGATTATGCAGGATAAAAGGTGGCTTGGTGAAGCTGTGATCAACGTTCTGGATAATGCGGTCAAGTACAGTCCGTATGGTTCAAAAATATTTATCCGGTTACAAAAAAGAAACGATCTTGTAAGAATGGAAATTGAGGATCAGGGAATTGGTATTCCGCAGAATGAGTATCACAAAATTTTTCAACGATTTTACAGAGGAAGTTCCAAGGAGGTCATGGAAAAGAGTGGTACAGGAATCGGACTTTTTCTATCGAGAGAAATTATCGAAAAACACGCAGGTACGATTACGGTAACCTCCGGCAAAAAGAAAAAAGGAAGCACGTTTGTGATTCAATTACCATATGTTGGTTAAATTTTAAGTGAGCAGAAATCTTACAATTCTGTAAGATTTCTGCTCGTTTTTTGAAAGTGAAATGAAAGATTGTCCTGATACAATTTGGATGCAGGTTGAAAAATGACCAAATATATAAACAGGCAAAGAAAGCGTGCTGAAAAGGTACGCTTTACAGAATTGAAAAGGAGGCAACACATGAGTGTGATATTAGAAACCAAGCAGCTTTGTAAGTTTTATGGCGCAGGTGAGAATCAGGTCAAAGCGGTCAATCAGGTGGACATTCAGATTGAACAGGGAGAATTTGTCGCAATTGTTGGAAAGTCAGGTTCCGGTAAAAGTACATTACTTCATATGCTTGGAGGGCTAGACACCCCGACAAAAGGCAGTGTTACTTTAGCAGGGAAAGATTTATACAGGATGAAGGAAGATGCCCTTGCTGTTTTCCGCAGAAGAAAAATCGGATTTGTTTTTCAGGCATTTAATCTGGTTTCATCTGTTAATGTCTGGGAAAATATTGTACTGCCACTGGGGCTGGATGGAAGAAAAGTGGATGAAGCGTATGTAAATGATATTATTGCAACTCTGGGGATTGAAAACCGGATTTATAATCTGCCAAATCAGTTATCCGGAGGACAGCAGCAGAGAGTAGCAATTGCAAGAGCACTGGTGAATCGTCCGGAAATTATATTTGCAGATGAGCCGACAGGAAATCTTGATTCTAAGACCAGTGATGAGGTAATCGCTCTGCTTAAGATGACAGCAAAAAAATATGGACAGACAATTGTAATGATTACCCATGATGACGAAATTGCACAGGTCGCTGACCGTATTCTGGTGATTGAGGACGGACAGGTGGTGGATTTCAGATGAAGACAATAAGCAGGATTGCATATAGCAATGACAAAAGGAACAGGACAAGAAGTATACTGATCATGATGGCAATCCGTCTGACCACGATGCTGCTTGTTATCATCAGTACTGTGGGAAATGGGGTAATTCATTTACAGAAAAGTCAGGCGGCAGGATCATATGGAAGCAATTATGGTCTGTTTGTTTCCGCAGACGGATCGCAGTTAAAAGAAGTAAACCGCCGTGCGGAAATAGATGCTACAGGCACTATGTGCACCGAAGGTATCATAAAAGGCAATGAAAAAGGCGGGTTTGTCTGCATGGATGAGACTGCAAGAAAAATGCTTCCTTATAATAAAGAATATGAGTTGAAGGAAGGAAAGTATCCGGAAAAAATGCAGGAAATTGCCGCAGGAAGAGCATTTTTTCGTGCAATGGGGTATGGTGATGTAAAGATCGGAGATACGGTTACACTGGGTTACCGCGCAGGGATGCAGTCAGAATATAAGCCGGAAGAATTTGTTGTCAGCGGAATCCTATATGATCGGGATGAGTATACCATCGAGGCATCTTATGTTGCTTTCGGGTCACAGGAGTTTTATGATGAGCACGTCGCAGAGAATGACAGACAGTATAATATTTATTTTACTTTAAATGATTCTGCAAATGTATCTATGAATAATATTGATTCGGTTATAAAGCAGATTGCAGCAGCTTGTGGGATCGAAGAAAAAAACGTTATAGTCAATGATCTCTATTTGCAATGGGTCTTGCAGCCGAGTTATGAAATGATTGCGGTATGCGGGGTTTTGATTCTTGCAATTGTACTTTTCTCTGTTGTGGTCATTTATAATATTTTTCAGGTCGGTATTGCCAACAAGATACAGGAGTATGGAAAAATCAAGGCTCTGGGAGCGACAAAAAAGCAGATGAAACAACTGATCTTCAGAGAGGGTATGTTTTTGACAATTTCTTCAATACCAGTTGGATTGCTTCTTGGTTTTCTGATTGCAAAATGCGGTTTTAACTGGCTGGTAGAACAGGGGAACCTTGTATCAACCGGAACTGGCTCTATGGGAGTTCAAAATCAGCAGGTGCCTCTGTTTTCCCTGCCTGTTATGCTTCTCTGTATTTTCGTATCATTTCTTACCGTTGCTTTGGCACTGCGTAAACCAATGAAAATTGTTTCACGGATTTCACCTATCGAAGCAACACGGTATTTAGAAAATGCAGAAACACACAAAAAAGGAAAACGAAATGGCAGAAAAAATGTCACCGTGTTTTCTATGGCAATGGCAAATATAACGGGTAATCCCAAAAGAACTATTGGTACTATCCTCACAATGGGTTTTTCTTGCGTATTGTTTGTGATTATCTCTAATTATGTGGGAAATATTGACACGGAGCATGAAGCACGTCTTTCCGTTAATCATGGACAATTTGAACTGCAGCTTGACTATTCTGCTGAGTATGATGAAAGATATCCGGAGAATAATCTGGATACGATTCTGACGGATAATCCATTGAATGATTCGCTGATTGAAGAAATCAAAAGCATTCCGGGAGTGACAGATGTCATGACGAGAGAGATAGTCTCTGTAAATCTGAACGGAACAAGATTTCCGGCTGATATTGTGAGTAAAAATGATTTTGATTTTATGCGCCAGGACGGGGATATTGGCTCTATGGACTATGATCAGGCGGTAAAGAATGGTGATATTTTCTTTGGCTGGTCAACGTGGATGGAACAAGATGGATATGCTCCGGGTGAATCCATTGCATTTGACTTTGAGAATGGAAGTGGAACCTATACCTATCAGGGAAAGATTGCAGGATCTTTTGTAAGTGCGGACACTTATCTTGTCATTCCGGAAGGTGTATATCGTTCCATGAATCCGAGAGGAACAGCCTATGGCTATCTGTGGGTGGACTGTGATAAAAAAGATGTGGCATCTGTAGAACAAAGTCTGAATACTTTGATTTCTAATACTTCGCATATAAAAATGGATACTTATCATGCGCAGTTACAATCTGCCGAATTTGCAAGCAGCATGATGAAGCTTGGCTGTTATCTGTTTATGGCTATTGTAGGACTCATCGGGTTTATGAATATGGCGAATACCATGATCATGAATATTACGACAAAAAAGCAGGAATATGGTATATTACAGGCTGTGGGTATGACAAATAAACAATTAAATTTATGCCTGCAGTTACAGGGACTGATTTTTACGGTTGGTACCATATGCGTAGCTTTGATCATTGGTCTGCCGCTCGGCTATGCACTTTTTTCCTATGCAAAACATAATGGAATATTTGGAATGAATATCTATCATGTTCCAATCGTACCAATTTTTATTATGATTTTTTTGGTCGGTCTGTTGCAGATTGTACTTTCCTGCGTTTTAAGCAGTAATCTGAAAAAGGAAACGCTGGTAGAAAGAATAAGGTATCAGGGATAGCAAGTAATATGTAATGAACTAGGTCTTAACGAAGAGGAGAAATAGATAACTTCCATTTTGTATGTATGATAAATCTAAACAGTATTTTAGCAACATTTCCTGAGTGGGGGCAGAAAGTGCCCCCACTTTCACTATTTGGGGGCGAAAAGCGCCACCATATCAGGAATTAAATAATGGTTTGCTGGAAGAAGGAAAAACAAGTGAACCAACATCAGATGATGAAGCCTACTTCATCTACGCTTATCAGGAAAATACTGGTATTCCTGTATTTCATGAGTTAATGAGTGTTGCAAAGCAGATGGCAGATGATTCTCCAGATAATGCACCTGTACAGGCTATTTATTCTGCCCGTGGTCTGGAAGAATTAAGTATAAATTATATCTATGATTTTAAAAATGAACAGAATACGGTAGCTTTGAAACCTTTTGAAGAAATAGCATCAGTGGTAGAAGCAAAATATGAAAACTTATTAAATGATTCTAAATATGAGATCACCACTTTACAACTTTTTCATAAAAAAATATCGTACAGGACTTTCTGATGTATAATGAATTTGACCCAAAACATTACAAAGGAAAGTGACCCTGTACGATAAAACATTATACAACGAAAAAACACTGATTGGTAGACTTCATCAATATTTTTTGATTTATTTTGAAACTTTTTC
>NZ_QUDO01000072.1 GCF_003477525.1 Ruminococcus sp. AF41-9 | reverse complement strand
TAATGGAGACTATTCGAGCAGCTGAACGTGCGGAGGCTGCGTATGAGCGAAAGATGTATCGTTATAAAGCACAGTATTCTCTGGATTGCGAGAATGGCATTGAAAATGCGGTGCTATTGAAGCCGCAAACACCGGAGATGCTTCTGGAGGAAAAACAGTTTCAGGAGCAGGTCTATGCCGCTGTGATGAAGCTGCCGGAGAAACAGGCAAAGAGGATTTATGCCCGATACTATCTGGGAATGGCGGTAAACGAAATTGCCGAAGTAGAAGGTGTAGATCCAAGCCGTGTCCGAGACAGTATCCGCCGTGGATTAAAGCAACTTGTAAAATATTTTTGATAAAATTTCATTTGATGCGCCTGTTTTTTGCCTTTTTTGTCAGTGTTAATAAGAAGGACAAGTTTTCCTCCTTCATCAGTACATTGACAATCGAATAGACAGCACAACAGGTACATAAGAGGTATGATTATGCTTATTATGTGGATGAAAAACTCCTGTTCAGATGAAGTTACACTATCTTAGTGACAAACGCAAAGTGCAGGGAGATATTTGATGGCGCATTCCGTAGATGTTTTACCTAATCAAATGTGGCGAGGATGTGGCTGAAAAAAATTACGAGCGCCAGAGTTCCCTCTGGCGCTCATTTTATTTTCGCTGTGCGTTTTTTCTGTACTCTAATGGCAACAATCCCGTGCTTTTTCGGAATAATTCTGCAAATCGGCTTGAAGTGGAATAGCCTACTGTTTGGGCAACTTGCCCGACTGTCAGCTCTGTATATGCCAGCAGATATTCTGCTTGGCTCATGCGCCGCTGTTGAACATATTCCGTGATGGTGCAGTCGTAGTATTTCTTAAAACAGCTTTTGAGCTTTGTTGTTCCCATGCAGGCAATCTGTGTTAGCCGTTCCAGAGGAATATCAAAAGCATAGTGATCGCTAAGATAAGCGGCAACTATTTGGAGATTTTCAATATCCTGTTGAGAGAGCTTATGGGCTGGTTTATCAGGATGTTTCTTCTGATATTCCACCACCATTGAAACAGCTTCTGCGACTTTACCCTCATAAAAAAGTTTTGCTGCAATCCCTTCCCCGCGATAGTCTTTGATTTCTGTGAGTAACCGTGACATTTCTGGAAAGTCGGATGTTTGGTCGATCTTCCGAAATGCATCCACAGGATTGATCTGTGCCTCCGGGTACAGTTTTTTCAGGTAGTCCTCATAATATGCCGGTGCAATCTCAATCCCAACCGAACGGATTGGAATATTTTTATGTATCAAAGCCTTGTATGGAGCGTAGCCTCCAATAAATGTTTTGATACAACCGGCAGACAGTCTACGGTATGGAGATAATTCCTCCCCGGAAATAGAGTCATACCGAGTGATACTCAGACATTCCGGCATGGAGCATTCCAACATGAAATCTTCGTGGAAGGAAAAGTTATGGATTTTAATATCATATAAGTCTTTCTGTCCATAAGTCCAGTAGGTGCCTTCTCCAACTTCGGGAGAAAGTTTCCAGCAGTCACCTAATGCCCCATATTGCTGGTTGTCTGGGTTACGGATAAAACCGTGTTCAATCAGTAGCGGTGTATAAAACTGGTCAATAATTTCAGACATGAAAACAGACCGCCTCCTTTTTGCAACGATTAGACGAACTTTTGAAAGGAACAGACGAACATTGCCGGAACCTATTGAATGTTGTTCGATAAATGCGTATTGTATTAGGCGAAGATTAGAGGTATCTAACCGAAGAATATCACAAACCACTTGTCGAGTCAAGACAATGAAAGGTAGGAGGTCAAAATGAGTAATCAAGTAAATTCTATGAACAAAGGTCTGACAGTGAAAGACCTTGTAACAACAGGTATTTTTACCGCATTGTTATTTGTTTTTGTATTGGTGGGCGGTGTCTTTTTTGCAACGAATCCTGTACTTACTTTTTTCATGCCAGCAGGAGGTGGGCTGCTTGCTGGCCCCATTTATCTTTTGCTGATTGCAAAAGTACATAAGCGTTGGAGCCTTTCTATAATGGGCGTTATCATGGGTATTATTTGGTTCGTGACTGGTATGCACTGGGCTTTTGCATTGGGCTACATAATCATGGCGATTGTCGCGGACTTTGTTGCTGGTGCAGGGCAGTACAAAAGCAAAAAACTCAACAGCCTGTCTTATATTCTGTTCTCTCTCGGTGGCACTGGTTCATATATCGTGTTCTTTGTTGACCCCAACGGCTGGGCGCAGACCATGCTGGGAAACGGAACTGAACAGAGTTACATCGACACCATGCAGGCAACTGCAAATACCGGCATCCTGATTGCTATGTTTGTTGCTGTTATCATTACATCTGCAATCAGCGCTTTTGTAGGCTGCAAAATGCTGAAAAAGCAGTTTGAAAAAGCAGGTATTACAGCATGAGCGGTAAACGCCACAAGAAAGAGCTTTGGCTCGACCCACGGGCCAAGCTCTTTCTTATTCTTATGTGTGTTTTATCATCCATGTTTGCTCCCTCACTTGCATATCAATTTATCCTTGTTATGCTGATTGCGATATTGGGGGCTTTCTTTGGAAAGTGGAAATATGTCATTAAGGCTGTATGCTTTTATGCGGTCATCTGTGCCCTGACAGTTTGGATCATGGCAGAAATGACAGGCACGCTGCGGACAATGTTTATTGCCTTTTTAGGCTTGTTTCATAAGGTCTATGCGTGCGGAACCTTGGCTGGGATTGTTCTGACTACTACAAAAGTCAATGAGTTCCTGTCTGCTATGAACCGTGTCCACGCACCCAAAAAGCTAGTAATTCCTATGGCAGTTATGCTGCGGTACATTCCAACTATTCAAGAGGACTGGCGCTATATCACAGACGCTATGCGGATGAGAGATGTTTCACCATCTCTGGCGGGCTTTTTAACACATCCGGGCATGACGGTTGAGTGTATTTATGTACCTTTATTGATGGCAGCTTCAAAAGCGGCGGATGATCTTTCTGTTGCTTCTGTCACTCGTGGAATTGAAAATCCCAATCCACGCACCTGTCTTGTCCAGATAAAATGCGGAATTGCCGATTGGGGCGTCATGACCGTTGCCGTAGCTTATCTGATTTTTGAATTATGTGTGCGAGGAGGTGTGATTGGTTGATTGAGTTTGAAAATGTATCGTTTTCCTATACGAGGCAGGAACATGGTGGGCTACGCGACATTAATTTGAAAATTTCGGACGGAGAATGCGTCCTGTTCTGTGGCCGCAGCGGGTGCGGAAAAACAACGATTACAAGGCTGGTGAATGGACTGATCCCTCAGTTTTATCAGGGGGAGCTTCATGGCCGTGTGCTGGTAGATGGTCAGGAAATCAGCAATATCCCCATGTATCAGATTGCCGCTAAGGTTGGCTCCGTTTTCCAAAATCCACGGACGCAGTTTTTCAATGTTGATACAGACAGTGAGATTGCCTTTGGAATTGAAAATGAAGCTCGCCCTCCTAAGAAATTGGCTGAGCGAGTAGAGCAGACAACTGAAGATTTGCATATTCAAAAGCTACGAAACAGAAATATTTTTGAGTTGTCCGGCGGAGAAAAGCAGAAAATCGCCTTCGCTTCTGTTTATGCCATGAACCCACAGATTTATCTATTGGATGAACCATCCTCTAATCTGGATATGACTTCGATCCAGGAACTAAAGGAACATTTGCGGCTGATAAAAAAACAGGGCAAAACAGTTTTGATAGCGGAACATCGTCTGTACTACCTGATGGAGTTGGCTGACCGAATTGTTTATCTGGAAAACGGAGAAATCAAAGGAATATACACCCCGGAAGAATTTCGGCAGCTATCTGAACCTGATCGTGAACACATGGGTCTGCGAGCTGTTGATCTACAGGCGGTATTCCCGCCAAAAGCCCACTTGCCTGCGCCTCCCCCTGTATTGGAGCTGCGGAATGTGACGCTCCGTTACAAGAAGCAAACAATTTTGCATGACATTGAGCTATCCGCCGGAAAGGGCGAAGTGATTGGTGTGGTCGGCCACAACGGAGCTGGAAAGACTACATTTTCCCGCGCTCTCTGTGGGCTTCACAAAGACTGCGATGGACAATTTTTGTGGGAAAGCGAGCCGATTGAGCGTAAGGAAAGGCTGAAACGCTCTTACATGGTTATGCAGGATGTGAATTATGAACTTTTCGCTGACAGCGTGGAGGCAGAGTGCTCCTTTGGTATACGCAATCCAGATCAAACACTGGTAAATGCAACTTTGGAGGAATTAGGCCTTACCCAATATCGGGAGCGCCATCCAAACACGCTTTCTGGCGGTCAAAAGCAACGAGTAGCTGTAGCTGTTAGCATGATTTGTGGGAAAGATCTGCTGGTATTCGATGAACCGACCAGCGGCCTTGATTTTGACAGTATGACGCAGGTGGCGGGACTGATCCGCCGGTTGTCCAATATGGGAAAGGTTATTTTCATTGTCACCCACGATTTTGAATTTGTCTGCCGTACCTGCTCCCGTGTCCTGCATTTTGACGAAGGCGAAATGCCCGATGACGTATCAGTTACAATGGAGGTTCTCCCGAAATTGAGAGAGCTTTTCTCTGTTTCAGATGGAAAGGAGAGGTAGTCTATGAAGAAGAAAAAAGAAAACAGTGTGGCATTGCTGCTCCATTGGGCCGGAGAACAAAAATTTTGGTTGTTTCTGGCAATCCTGCTGTCCATGTGCAGCGGGCTGTGTATTATTGTCCCATACATTGGGATTTACAGGTTGATGGATGCCACATTTAACAATGCCTGCACAAAAGAACTTGTGGTGCAGACTGTTGCAATGATTTCCGCCGCTGTTACCCTGCGTTTTGTCCTGTTCGGATGTTCCGGCGTGACGGCTCATAAAGGTGCCTACGGCGCACTGTTCAAAGTACGCTGTATGGTGGCGGAACACATGGCCAGAGCTCCTTTGGGTGCCTTGAATGAACGGCGCACAGGAGATATTAAAACAGTTCTGAATGAAGATATTGAAAAGCTGGAGCTATTTCTGGCACATAATCTTCCCGATCTTGTATGCTATATGGTTGGGCCGGTAGTCATCTTTATTTATTTGATGACCGTTAATATTCCATTGGCGTTGATTTCCCTTGTTCCTCTGGTTCTGGCCGTGGTAGTAATGGGGATAATGTTCCGCAATACAGATGACCTGATGGAACGAGCCAACCAATCTATTACTGCACTGAACTCCGTTATGATTGAATACATCAGCGGAATGAAACTGATTAAAGCCTATAACATGGGGAGTAAGTCATTTCAGAAATTATCTGGTGCAATCCAGGAGGAAAACGTCATGTGGAATGAGACTTCCCGGCGTATGGGGCCTCCGTATGCAGCGTTTGTCGTTATCATTGAATGTGGAATGTTGCTGATGGTTCCGATAGGCGGGATGTTTTTTCTGAAAGGTTCACTGGCAGCCAGTATGCTCTTGCTATTTTTGTATGTCGGTTCTATGTATTTAACCGAAATCCGGCCTTTGCAGGAATTGGGAACAAACTTTGCAAATGTACTAAACGCTATCACCAAAACCAAAGAGATACTGGATATTCCGATTTATGAGGGTGGAACAGATTTCCCCCAAAACCATGATATTGAGATTCGGAATGTTCGATTTTCTTATGACGGAAAAACCGATGTGCTGCATGGTGTCAATCTCAAAATCAGTGATGGCGAGCGCATGGCTCTTGTGGGCAGATCTGGTGCCGGTAAAAGCACTGTGATTGAACTGATTTCCCGGTTCTATGATGTGCAGGAAGGTGAAGTGCTGATTGGCGGCAAAAATGTCAAGGAGCTTGACTACGATACCATTCTGAAAAATATAGCCATCGTATTTCAAAAGACTTTCCTCACCCGTGACAGTGTGCTGGAAAATATCCGCATGGGTAGTAACGCTACTCTGGAAGAAGTGCGGGCTGCTGCAAAAGAGGCACAGATTGATGACTTTATCATGTCCCTGCCGGATGGATATGACACAAAAGTGGGCAGTTTCGGCTCACGCTTTTCTGGCGGAGAAAAACAGCGGATTGCGATTGCCCGTGCAATTCTGAAAAATGCATCTATCTTAATTTTGGACGAGGCCACAAGTGCCTCTGACCCGGAAAATCAGATGGAGATTGATAAAGCTATTCAAAATCTATGCAAAGGCAAAACAGTCATTGTAGTAGCACACCGTTTGAGTGCTTTGAAAATGTGCAACCGGGTGGCTGTGGTGGAAAAGCATACAATTACCAGCGTTGGCACCCATGAGGAAGTTCGTAAGAACAACGCCTACTATCGAAATGCGTGGAAAGACTACGAAACAGCCCGGAATATCACTTATCAGTTGGAGGGAGGCGAGCAGCATGAATGAGCATGATGTATTGAAAAAGAACCACAATTTCTATATTGGTGTCAGCGGAACCGTTCTGGAAGGACTTCTCTCCGGCAGCCTGTTTATGCTGCTTTACTCTGTTATGCAGTTTTTGTGGTCGGGCCAATTTGACATGAACCGTGTTCTGGCTCTGACCGGTATAATTGCAGTGGTTTTTCTTCTTCGTATCCTGATTTACAGCTACGGTTATACCAAAGCGCAGATTGGCGGTGCAGAGGTCAGCAAAAAGATTCGGCTTTTTATGGGCGACCATTTGAAGCGCATCCCACTGTCCCGATTTTCGCAGGGGCACACTGGCGATTATATCAACACCATTACAAGCGACGTAAACAACTACGAAAAAATCCTGACCCATAAAGTCGGAGATTTGGCAAAGAATTTTGCCCTGTCATTGATGTTGATTGTCTTTGTTATGACGCTCTATGTTCCGGCTGGAATTATCCTGCTGATAGCCGACCTTCTTTTAATCCCCAGCCTATGGCTTTCTTTCCGCATGGTACGGAAATATGGAAAAGAAAAGAACGATATTTGTGCGGAGAATGTCAGTAGCATTGTTGAGTATGTTTCTGGTATTCAGACTTTTCGAGCCTATGGTGTGGGCGGTATGAAGAACAAAACTGTTATCAACGCCATGCGGGAGTTTTGCCGGATTAGCTTTGTATACGAGGCAAAAGTGCTTCCTATTGGTGCGGGCTTTGGTATCTTGAGTTGGCTGTCCTGCCCGCTGGTTATCTTGCTGGCCTATGCACCATGGGTCGCAGGGACACTGAACACGGTGGACTACCTTTTGATTTGTATGCTGCCCCTGTTCTGTGCAAAGCTGGCTAACTCGATTTTCGTAGACCTTACCAGTTATAAGAACCTGATGATCTCGAAAAACAAAATCTTGAGTGTAATGAATGAGTCGGAGGAAACTGGCAGCATGGAGCCGCTTCACACAGCTACCCATGAAATCACATTTGACAATGTAGATTTTGCATATGTTCCCGGTGAACCGGTACTAAAACACGCCACCTTTACGGTGCCAGATCAAAAGCTCACGGCCATTGTCGGAGACTCTGGCTCCGGCAAATCTACTATTTTGAACCTGATTGCAAAATATTATGAAGCAACGGGCGGGACGATTTCTATTGGCGGTAAACCTATTAACCATGTCGTCGCAGAGCGTGTACTGGAGCAAGTTTCTATGGTAGACCAGGACATATTTCTTTTTGACGATACCATTCGGGATAATATCCGCCACGCTCGCCCTAGTGCTACGGACACAGAAATCGAGGCTGCCTGCCGGGAGGCTAACTGTGACAACTTCATCCGTAAGATGGAAAAGGGATACGATATGCCGACTGGCGAGAATGGAAATCTTCTCTCTGGCGGTGAGCGTCAGCGAATTTCAATAGCCCGCGCTATCCTGAAAAATAGCCCCATCCTGCTTTTGGATGAAGCAACAGCATCTCTTGACATTGAAAATGAGCTTGCCGTAAAGCAGGCCATCGCCAATCTGCTAAAAGAAAAAAAGACAGTGGTAATGATTGCTCATACCCTTTCCATTGTCAAAAACGCTGATCAAATTCTTGTAATGGGTGATGGCAGGATTGCTGAATCTGGAACCCACGAGGAATTGCTTGCGAAAGGCGGAAAATATGCTGCTATGTGGAATGCAGAGCAAAAAATATCGGCTTGATAGAAGCTAAAGAAGAATAATTGCATAGCGCATGAACCTGCCCCGACTACGGGGAAAGAAAAAAACGCTGGCTGGGGCAGGTGATTTTGCGCGCCTATTTTAAGTTATTATCCTAACGGCGGTTTTGAGAAATCAGAGCCGCCGTTTCTTGCGTATACCTAAAAGGAATCTTCCGCATCTATCCACATTTGCATCGTTCCATCAAGATACAATCTTGCATACTCAAGTGGTTCATCAATGGCAAGTGCGTTTAATGCACAGTCAGATCCGGGAGTAGTTGTTAAATTCTTCTCCGCTTCCCAGCAGTCAATGCGGAGCATATAGCCAGCAGAAGTATAAACATCAATGCTGTTGCGTTGTGGATTGTATTCTGCAAATATCGTTCTCATCGTATCAAATCTCCTTATCGTTCAATCAATCATTTGTTGCAAAAATCAGAAGCATTTCAATCAGTTCACCATGTCACTTTTATTTTGTGTTATGCTGTTTTATAAGATTTTCTTTCCCTTGTTTTTTCCCTTATCAGAGTTCGTAAACACTCATGGGACAATATAATACAAGGGAAACAATAAGGAAAAGCTCACCTGCGACAAACTTAGTGTTTTCAAGGGCTTGAGAGATATTTGACAATAAAATATAACAGTTATTAAATCCCTTTGTTTAATATATGAAATCTCAATTCAAGTTTATAGAATTCAAAGTCTAATATGAAATGTGAGATAGAGCGTATGGAAATAATCTATACGTTCTATTATTTTGCCTTTTTAAGAAAAGTGATTAAGTAACTGTTTTGTAACAACGGAACCAGAATCATCTGGATCCAAGACCACACATAATGCTTATGTGCGGTAAAGTAACACACAAGAATTTGATAGACAGCCACTCTCTTTTCCGAATGTATTTACATCTTTTCTCTTGACAGGTTCACACAAATTGCCTATACTGTACTTATCGAATAAGTACACTTGTTACGATAAGTACGCATGGCGAGGTGAGAAAGTGGAGATTATCATAAGTAATAGCAGTGATAAGCCTATTTACGAACAAATCTGTATGCAAGTAAAAAGTTTTATTATGGACGGCACATTATCTGCTGGCGAAGCCCTCCCTTCTATGAGAGCTTTAGCAAAAGATTTACATATCAGTGTTATTACCGTTCAGAGAGCATATGAAGATTTAACGAGAGATGGATTTATAGAAACTGTATCTGGAAAAGGCAGTTTTGTAGCATCACAGAATAGGGAATTTATTCAAGAGGAACAGTTACGAATTGCTGAAGAACTTTTGCAAAAAGTCGCAGAAATTGGTCGGGCGCATGGTATTAGTCTGGAGCAAATGACGAATATCCTAAAACTATTTTACGAGGAGTAACGAGAGGTGATAGGCATGGATAATAACATTTTGGTACAGAATTTATGCAAGCAATTTGAGGGATTTTCTTTGGACAATGTTTCGTTCAAAGTCCCAAAAGGCAGGATTGTAGGCTTTATTGGCGAGAATGGTGCAGGAAAAAGCACTACTATCAATCTGATATTAAATGAACTAAACAAAGATAGCGGACAGATACAGGTCTTTGGAATAGACCACACAATTCCGACAGTCAAAGAAAATATTGGCGTTGTTTTTGATGAATGTAATTTTCATGATGTGTTTACAGCCACAGATATTGAAAAAATCTTAAAAGGCATTTATAAGACATGGGATAGTAACCTCTTTTTGCAATACTTGAAAAAATTCAAAATCCCAACCAAGAAAAAGATTGGTGCTTTTTCAAAAGGAATGAAGATGAAACTTTCCATTATCTGCGCTATGGCACATAGACCTAAACTGTTGATTTTAGACGAAGCCACAACGGGTCTTGACCCCGTTGTGCGTGATGAAGTGTTAGACCTATTTTTGGAATTTATCCAAGATGAAGATTGCTCTATCTTCTTTTCGTCACATATTACTTCGGACATACAAAAAATTGCAGACTATGTGATTTTAATTCATCAGGGAAAAATCATTTTCGAGGAACAGAAAGATAATCTTGTTTATAATTATGGCGTGGTAAAGTGCGGAAAAGAAAAATTTGCACAGCTTTCCGCTGATGATTATATCATACACCGAACTACAAATATGAGCGTGGAGTGTCTTGTTCATGACAAAGAAGCATTCAAACGAAAATACAAAAACATCATTGTGGATAATGCCACATTAGAAGATATTATGCTTTTCTATGTTAAAGGAGGTACATCATGCGAGGATTGATATATAAAGACATATCCATTTTCTTCAAGAGTATTGATAAGAAACTTATTCTGATTGCAGCAGCAGCTATTGTTCTGCTTATTTTTAATGCTGGAATTTATGCTGGCTTATTTGCTTCCGTTATGTTTGCCATGACAATCGGTATGCAAAATATTATGAGTTTTGCAAGTGATGAAAAGGCAAGCTGGAAAAAATATCAATTAGCTATGCCGATAAGCAATTTTACTGTTGTTGCAAGTAAATATGTTTCCGTAATATATACTGTTGCAATCAGCATTTTGGGAAGCATTGCGTTCAATAGTTTATCCAGCATAATTTTTCAAAACTTTGATATGCTTATCTGGTTATTTTCGATTGCAGCAGCAATTATTATCCCATTATTATGGACAGGAATTTGCTTGCCATTAACTTATTGGTTTGGTTTTCGTTCTGCGCAAACTATGGGATTGATTGTGGTAATTCCAATGTTTTACTTTGTAAAATATTTTGAAGATGGGCCGGGAATGGCTGCTATGGTAAATTCTGTTCATTCATATGTGCTAATAACAGGGATAGCGGCAATTTTGATTTTTGGAATTTCCCTCATAATAAGCACCATTGGATATAGTCGCAAGAATTAAATCTGCAATTACCATTCAAAAATAGCAAACCCAGCCGAACCAGTCAACGGCAAGTGAATGGGCTACGCCCGCCGTTGACAGCCCCGCCTGTCCTTGCTGGTGGGTAATCAAGAGGGATTTTCCA
The DNA here is from genome assembly GCF_003477525.1 of Ruminococcus sp. AF41-9. GTDB lineage: Bacteria > Bacillota > Clostridia > Lachnospirales > Lachnospiraceae > Blautia_A. The sequence goes on along the minus strand of NZ_QUDO01000072.1, from coordinate 5,431 downwards.
TGACCGAATATGAAGCCTATCAAGAACATATCCGCTATACCCATGATAGTAAATATTATCTGCATATACCAGTTACCTATGAGGTTGAAGAAAGTAATATTTCTGATATTTGTAATGTTGTAGGTATTGACAGAGGTATCAACTTTGTTGTTGCAACTTATGACAGCAAACATAAGTCCGGATTTGTTAGTGGTAAAGCTATTAAACAGAAACGGGCTAATTATTCCAAGCTTCGTAAAGAACTTCAAATGCGACATACGCCATCCTCAAGACGAAGACTAAAAGCTATCGGTCAGCGAGAAAACCGTTGGATGCAGGATATTAACCATCAGGTATCGAAGGCACTCGCCACCGGTAATCCAAAGCATACTCTCTTTGTATTAGAAGATTTGACTGGTATTCGCAATGCTGCAGAGCGTGTCAAAACAAAAGACCGCTATGTTTCTGTATCATGGTCTTTTTATGACCTTGAGCAGAAGCTGATTTACAAAGCAAAGCAGAATCAATCTTCTGTAATAAAGGTGGATCCTCGTTATACCAGTCAATGCTGTCCTGCTTGTGGACATACTGAAAAGTCTAATGGTAATAAGAAAATACACTTGTTTACTTGCAAAAACTGCGGTTATACGTCTAATGATGACCGTATTGGAGCTATGAATCTGTATCGTATGGGAATAAACTATCTTACTGATAGCCAAGTACCTAATACAGTTGTAACAGAGTAAACTCTGCTAAAAAGGGTGCTGTCAACCATCCAATGATGTAACGCCACTTTAGGCAGCAATGCCTATTGGGGATAAAAGGTCGGAGGCGTAAGCCGTTACTACGACTGGGTAGTTGACAGTGCAGCTAACCTCATTGAATGAATTTATTGTTAAATATTCGTGCAAAGTATTGTTTTCTTCGTGCAAATGGCGTATACTATAATTGCCAGCAGAAAGGGGTTGATCGTATGGCTAGAAATACCACAAACATCAGTATCCGCATGGACGCAGATTTGAAAGCGCAGGCGGACGCACTGTTTACTGAACTTGGCATGAACCTGACTACGGCGTTTAACATCTTTGTGCGTCAGTCGCTTCGTGAAGGCGGCATTCCCTTTGAAGTAAGGCTGGAACAGCCGAACAAAGAAACGGTTGCTGCCATGCTGGAAGCGGAAAGGATTGCAAAAGACCCGTCTGTAAAGGGCTTCAATGACCTTGACGAGTTGTTTGCTGACCTGAAAAGATGAAAGAAACCAAATATACCGTCAAGTACACGACCAGTTTCAAAAAAGACTACAAACGAGCCATCAAGCGTGGCTTGAAGATCGAGCTGCTGGAGGAAGTCGTAGCAATGCTGGCAATGGGCGAACCACTGCCAGATAAGAACCGCGACCATGACCTGTCCGGCGATTGGGCAGGTCATCGGGAATGTCATATTCTCCCGGACTGGCTACTTGTCTACCGCATAGAAGATGATGTTCTGGTGCTGACGCTGGCCCGCACCGGTACACACAGCGACTTGTTCGGCAAATAAACATTCTGCCGCCGTATGGGGAAACCTGTCCGGCGGTTTTTCTGTATGCAAAAGGGGTGTCGTGAAACGCGACGACCTTGATAGTGGTACGCCAAAACGCGGTAGCCCTTACCGCTTCGATATTTTGAAAATGGATCGGGAATATCTGCAATGTTGAACTTTGCTTACTCATATATGATAGTTGCCGCTATTGTTGCAATAATAATTTTCGAAATTTCATAAAAGAAACCGATATGCGACGCTATTGCAATTAAGGTAATATTGACATAGAATTCCATGTATTATAGAATGGTATCTGTAAAAAGAAGGCATGAAGAAAGCAGCTTTAAACGGGCTGCTTTTTTTGTGTCTTCTTTTGTCTTTCCTGAGTACCGGAGGAACAGGAGTCTTCTGGATGGAGCAGAGAAGACAAAAATAAATAAGAACAGGAGGAAGTATATGGAGGATACCAAAAAAACAGTTTTGGCGGGAAATGGGGAAAAAGATGTTCCGCGTGCGGTCTACGATGGTGTTTTGACAATTGATGTAGACGCACAGGTTGAAAGCATGGAGGAACAGGAAGAAGCCAGATGGCATCAGCTTTTGAATGCACATCGTACCAGAAAGATCCTGACGGGCCAGCTCGGGGGCATTGAAAAACTGGAGAGCGGGTGGATGGTCGCTGTTACATACTTTAATGGTTTCCAGATCATTATCCCAATGAATGAAATGATGATCAACCTTCAGGGCGACGGGCGTGAAAATGCGGATACCTTAAACCGTCAGGTCCGTATCGCAAACAATATGCTCGGCTGTGACATTGATTTCATCATCAAAGATCTGGATAACAAGAGCCGGAGCGTTGTAGCATCCAGAAAAGATGCAATGCTTAAAAAGAGACAGACTTTTTATATCGGAGAAGATACAGAAAAACCAATGCTCTATGAAGGCAGAATCGTAGAAGCAAGGGTGATCGCAGTAGCTCCCAAAGCAGTCCGCCTGGAAGTCTTTGGTGTAGAAGTATCTGTCCGGGCCAGAGACATGGCCTGGGAGTGGATGGTAGATGCCGGAGAAAAATTCCAGGTAGGTGATCTGGTGCTGGTCATGGTCAATAAGGTGGAAGCAAGCTCTGTTGACCAGATCATTATAGAAGTGGATGCAAAGAGTCCGACAGCCAATATCAATAAAGATAACCTCCGGAAATGCCATAAACAGGGAAAATATACAGGGATTATTACGGAAGTCTATAAGGGAACCTATTTTATCCGCCTTGATATCGGAGTCAATGCCGTGGCACATTCCTGCAATATGTCCGCACTTCCGGGAAAGAAAGATAAGATCGGATTTGTGGTGACCCGCATCAACGACAACTATGAAGTGGCAGAAGGTATTATCACAAGGCTTATCAAAAGAGCTTCCTGAAAATGTTTTTATGATTTTCAAAGAATTCTGTTGACACAGAAAAAGGGAATTCTTTAACATCGGAGATAAAGATGGAAAGGAGTGACGTCAGATGGCAAAAAAGAAGAAAAAACAGATGCGGGAAACCTTGTACTGTCCATATTGCAAAAGACCCGGGGTACTTAGGCCGGCAGCCTATGTCTATGGGGATAACAACCTGGATCCGGAGAAATACCTGTATGTATGCAGCGGCTATCCTTCCTGTGATTCATACATTGGGGCACACAAAAAGAGTATGCGTCCCATGGGAACCATGGCTGACAGCAATCTGCGTAATAAGCGGATCGAAGCACACAGAGCTTTGGATGCAATCTGGAAAAATGGTTATATGACCAAACACAGCACATATATCTGGCTTCAGAACCGTTTGAATCTCCGGGAAAAGGACACACATATCGGGAAATTTTCTTATTACCTGTGTGAACAGACCATCCGGGAATGTACAGACTATATAAAAAGCCGAGAGGAAAAAAAGAAATCCCCGGATAAAATAAGCGTGGCATGACGGAAAGGATGGATGCCCTTGAGACTACAGGCGACAGAAGATGATGTATATCATCTGATGGACCTTAAAGAACAGTATTTTATTATGACAGCAATATGCAGTGTGGCAGAGGGAATCAGCGCATACTTTTTCATATACCAGAAAAGATGCTGGGATCTTGCATATTTGTGTACTGCACTGGCGCTTGCGATAATCCTGCTTCTTCGTCAGGCCATAAAAATCAGCCGGAGGATCATGGAGGCAGAAAACTGTTATATGGCACTTGAAGAGGACAGCCTGGCAGTCTGCCAGCCGGAAAAAAACGGAAAATATGAGTCCTGCAGGATCTTTTACGATGAGATGGATAAGATCGTAGAAGGAACCAGACGGGGAGTTCCGGAATTTTATATCGTGATCCGAAAAGAAGGGAAAGAACAGAAAAGCTTTTTCCTTTTGGATGAAGAAGAACAGGAACGGGATGTTTTCTGTGTACGATCCTTTGGCTTTGACAATCAGGGATTCATGGAGTTTTATCGGAAACTCAGGTGGATCGTACCGGGAAGAACAAGGATTATCGGGACCAAAACACAGGAAGTATGGAAACTGCGGCGGCCGAATATCGGAATCTGTACGGCAGCAGGCATGCTTTTGGGGTATGTACTTCCAAAACTCCTGGAAATGATGATGTATGGGTAACAAGTTATGAAAGAAAACAGATCAGAAGCAGAGATTAGAAAGAGTGAAAATGACAAGGAGGAAATGTCATGAGATGGTATACAGCAATCGGAATGAAAAAAGATGATGCAGATGGAAGGTTTTGTGTCTGGGTAGATGGGGAAGAAAAAGTACTTACAGAAATGGAAACTATTTTGTGGGCTGCGCTCACCTGGTCTTTCTGTGAAGAGGATAAGGTCCATTCCCAGATGCATCGTCTTCTTGTATTTAGCCTTGGAGAAAAACAGGCACAGGAATGGGCGGACAAAGAGGATTTTCAGTTTTGCCTGAACCGTCTGGTAAAGCGGGGCCTGGTTGTGCTGACAGAAGGATGTACCAGAGAGGAAGCTGTATACAGCATTATCAGCCGGTCAGTCATGTCTCCCATGGCCTTTTCACGGACAGAACGCATGAAGCATTTTATGGAAGCCCTTTCCATGGGAAAAGGACTGAAGTTTTCACTGAGGGCTTTTAAAAAGCCGCTGCTTACAGAAGAGGAATACCAGATACTTTCCAATCTTCAGAGAGAAGGGGATGTTTCCTGCCACCTGAAATGTTTAAAAGAAGAGGCAAAAAGCAGGGAACCCAATTTAGCAGATTCCCTCCAGGAACACATCCAACGGGAATTTATAAGCCGTGTAGCGCAGCTTTACTATAAGAAACAGCTTGTGATCGACAACATAAGAAGGGAGGACTGCCTTGAAGCAAACGGAACATCCGTATTGGCACAGGCTGTATAGATGCTTGGAAGATTTTGGAACACGTTATCAGAATATACCGGATTTTTTAAGGACAGGATCCAGCGATATGGTATCCTGTCTCTTTTTATCCTGCTTTTCGGATCATTTATGGGAACATGGATGAAAGATAAAACTTTTATTTTCTGGTCTTTTCTGCTTGGGATTATCGGGTTTATAAGAACATATCTTATTTTCCGCACCGCGGATAAAAAGACCTATGAAATCGTGGAAGGGCTGGTAACCGGGATAGACGGGAAAAATCCCTTTGCAAGATTACGGAAGATCCGGGTAAGTGATCCGACCGGACGGCAGAGTGAACTTTTGCTGGATAAAAACGTAAAAGTTTTGGAGGGAAAACGCTATCGGTTTTATTTTGGCATAAATGAAAAGAAGCTGGTAGGAATCCGCCGGGTGGATGCAGCGCTCAATAACGGGACTTTTTTGGGAAACGAAGAAATATAAGAGGAAGAGATTCCTTTTATAGCAGGGAGGGGAGCACCAGGCATGGTTCGATTCCATGCTGCCCTGTTTCCGC
>NZ_QUDO01000071.1 GCF_003477525.1 Ruminococcus sp. AF41-9 | reverse complement strand
TAGAAGCTCTTGGTTTCGGCAACTGCCCGATCTGCGTAGCTAAGACTCAGTACAGCTTAACAGACGACCAGACCAAACTCGGTGCTCCGACAGACTTCGAAGTTACCGTACGTAACCTGAAGATCTCCGCAGGTGCAGGATTCATCGTAGCCCTTACAGGCGAGATCATGACCATGCCAGGTCTGCCGAAAGTTCCGGCTGCTGAGAGAATCGACGTAGACGAGACAGGTAAGATCACAGGTCTGTTCTAAATTTTACTTATTTTTATGAAAATGAATGAGAGTGTCTGTGAAGATATTTCGGGACACTCTCTGAAAATAAGCAGATCAGGATATCTGTTTGATAAATAAAAAGAAAGCAGGAGAGAAAAAGATGGGATTTTCAACAAGTACTTGCACAGAATTCGTTGAGGTTTTAGCTTCCAAAGCTCCGGTTCCAGGCGGCGGCGGTGCATCTGCATTAGTTGGTGCTGTAGGAACAGCTCTTGGAAACATGGTAGGAAGTCTTACAGTAGGCAAAAAGAAATATGCTGATGTAGAAGACGAAATGTATGAATTAAAAGCAAAATGCGATCAGTTACAGAAGGATTTCCTCCGTCTGATCGAACGTGATGCCGAAGTATTCGAGCCATTATCCAAAGCATACGGAATGCCAAAAGAAACAGAAGAAGAGAAAGCGGAGAAAGCCAGAGTGATGGAGATCGTATTAAAAGACGCATGCTCCGTACCTATGGAAATCATGGAAAAATGCTGTGAAGCCATCGAACTGGTCGTAGAATTCGGTGCAAAAGGTTCCAAACTTGCTATCAGTGATGCAGGTGTTGGTGCAGCTTTCTGTAAAGCAGCATTACAGGGTGCAAGCCTGAACGTATACATCAATACAAAATCCATGGCTGACAGAGAATACGCAGAAGAATTAAACAGAAAAGCAGATGCGATGCTTGAGAAATACACAAAGATCGCAGATGACACATTCAACAGCGTACTTGGCAGACTGAAATAATATCATATAAGATTGTATTTTTGCTTCCTGTCAGGAGTTTCCGGCGGAAGCAGAAACTGATAAAATGAGTGCAATTTGGGAGGAAACAATCAATGGCTAAGCAGTTATTAGGGAAAGAAGTAACAGCAGCATTAAACGAGAAAATCAAAGCAAACGTAGCAGAGCTTCAGGGAAAAGGTGTAAATCCTACTCTCTGCATCATCCGTGTTGGTGAGAATCCAAGCGATATCTCTTATGAAAGAGGAGCAACAAAACGCTGCGAAACTTTAGGCGTTGCATGTGAGAAGATTTTACTTCCGGAAGACGTTACACAGGAAGAACTTCTTGCAACCATCGATAAAGTAAACAAAGACGACAAGATCCACGGCGTATTATTATTCCGTCCGCTTCCAAAACATCTGGATCAGGCAGTGATCGAGAACGCACTTGCTCCTGAAAAAGACGTTGACTGTATGACAGATCTTTCCATGTCCGGTGTATTCACTGGCAAACAGATCGGATTCCCGCCATGTACACCACAGGCATGTATGGAAATCCTTGATCATTACGGAATTGACTGCACAGGTAAGAAAGCAGTCGTGATCGGAAGAAGCCTTGTTGTTGGTAAACCTGCAGCAATGATGCTCGTTAAAAAGAATGCAACTGTTACAATCTGCCACACAAGAACTGTAGATATGCCGTCTGTAGCACGTGAAGCAGACATCATCATCGTGGCAGCAGGCCGCGCTGGTGTTGTTGGTGCTGAATACGTAAAAGAAGGCCAGACAATTATCGATGTAGGAATCAACGTAAATGCAGAAGGTAAACTTTGCGGTGATGTTGACTATGCAGCAGTAGAGCCGATCGTAGATGCTATTACACCTGTACCGGGCGGTGTTGGAAGCGTAACAACTTCTGTACTGGTTGGTCATGTAGTAGAAGCTGCAATGAGAAAGGTAAACGCATAAGATGAAGAAAGTGCCGGGAAAACATTTCTGGCTGCTTATGACAATGACAGGTGCCCTGATATTCGGGGCACCTGCTTTCGTAAGTGCCGGGCAGGATCAGACACTATCGGATAACAGTCAGGAACCGGATCATTCAGGGGAAGGACAGATATCAAAGCCTGAATATCTGGCAGAATCCTCAGATGCAGTGATTTCCAATGAGGATCCCACAGATAACACCTATGGGTATTATACGATTATGGGTGGAACCACTGTAACAGCAAATGCCATGTGTTCTCTGTATAATGAGCAGGGTATTCCTTATCCTGCGGAGGCACTGGGAGCAGGTGGGGCACCGGATATTGAGACTTTCTGTAATATTATCATTGAGGAAGCCAATGCTGAAAATGTCCGTGGAGAAGTGGTATTTGCACAATCCATGTTGGAAACCGGATGGCTGTCTTATGGTGGTGATTCTGAGATTACCCAGTTTAATTTTGCAGGACTGGGAACAACCGGAAACGGAGTGAAGGGAAATTCTTTCCCTGATGTCCGTACAGGACTGCGGGCACAGGTACAGCATCTGAAGGCTTATGCATCCTCCGAAGCTTTAAATCAGGAATGTGTAGATGAGCGCTTTGACTATGTAACCAGAGAAACTGCTCCTTATGTGGAGTGGCTGGGGATCCAGGAAAATCCCTATGGCGGCGGCTGGGCAGCAGGAAAGGATTATGGTAGTAAATTAAGAAAAATACTGTCTTCTGTAAGTGAAATGTGATAAGCATAATGCTATGATAAATAGAAACAACAGAAGAAGGATTATAAGTATAAAAAACAGGCAGAAAGAATTTCCGGTAAGAAAATTCCTTCTGCCTGTTGTATTTTGGCTATGGAATGTAAAATACTGTCAGCTGGCATTTGCAGGTAAGCGCCTCATAAAAGTCTCTTTCCAGCAGGTTGAGTGGCTCCTTCAGGGACTGGAAATTGAACAGAAAAAAGCCCATCACCAGGTGAAAATCAATCATGAAAACAGCTATTTCTCCTATACTGAACAAATAAAACGTCCTGTAGATATATAAGTGAATTTATTCGCGGATAGGCTGCAGGGGAGTATTTCCTCAAATTCTGAACAAAGCCTGGGTAATGATAATAATTCTATTCGGATTAAAAATATGAACCGAATTTTCTTTTTTGTAATATTTATTATTCAGAAAATTTATCACTGTAACGAATATGCATATCTTCCCAATCCATGAACAATACATAAAATACTTTTCCGTATTGCTGGCTTTCTACAAGAGCTCATCGTCTTCCTTGTCTGCTCTATATATGATAAATGCACCTGGAAGGTGTTCAGAGATATCCTTAAGTGCAAATCCAAGCTGTTTGCGGGCTCCTGACTGGAGACCTTTTCGGTAAGCCATACATCCATTTTTTCCGTGAAGCTTTATTTCATAAAGGGCAGCATCTGCACAGCGCATGAGCTGTGAATGGCTGGATGCAAATGTTGGATATTCTGCATATCCAAGAGAAATATAAAATGCATGTTCCTCATTATGAAATGAGAATATTTTTGGGAGTTTGGTGAATTGCTGTAGCTGTACATCTGCCTCTTCAAAGGTACAATTTGGTAAAAGAATGCAGAATTCATCACCACCATTTCTTCCAAGTAATGCATCAGATGGAAAAAAAGCTTTCATGCTGTCGGCTAGAATCTTTAATGCTCTGTCTCCGTAACTATGTCCATAAATATCATTGATAAATTTAAAGTCATCAATATCAAGGAGCGCAGCTACAAAATGTGCTTGTGGATTTTTAGAGATCATATTTTCTGCTAATTCATCAAATCCATAACGATTATAAATATTAGTAAGAGAATCTGCGCGTGCCAGTATTTGATATTTATTCTTGCGTTCTTTTGCTACCAGCCATACCCGGGTAAGCATTGACAGAAGAAGGCTTATAGTGAGAAACACAGAAAGAAGTTCTAGGGATATGGAACAATCTGAGTACAAATGAGCAGGAAACAGTAATGTCAATGCTGCGTGGATTTCGGAAGTAGGAGAACGGTTCGATGTATATATCGGCTGTTCTTTTTTTGTTTGTGAACGTTAAAACGGTAATGTTTTTCTTGTGTACAGTAGAGCACTATAGTATAATGAAACCAGTTTTTTTGCATAAGTTTAAAAGCTATAATAAGGAAATCGGCAAACCAGATGAAAGTCTGGGACGCAAAGCTACAGGGCCTTTAAAATGGCAGCCAGTTGCATGAAATGACGTGCACTGTCTGTCTGACAGTGTTTTTTTACGGAGTTATTTCACAGACGTAACAATAATGATTTTATCAGGAAAGAAAGAGGTAAAGTATGAAAAAGGTAAAACGTTGTCTGACAGCAGTGGTGTCAGGTGTACTTGTAGCAACTGCTGTCTTGTCTGGATGTGGACAGTCAAAGAAAGAAGTATCTAAAAACGATGATCATCTTACAGTTTATCTGTGGGAAAATCGTTTGATGAAAAATATTGCACCCTATATCCATGAACAGTTTCCTGATCAGGATATTGAATTTATTATCGGTAACAATGATACCGATTTATACAGTTATTTTAAAGAACATGATGAATTACCGGATATCATAACAGTACGTCGATTCTCCGGAACAGATGCACAGGACTTACAGCCTTATCTTATGGATTTTGCTTCTTATGATGTTGTTTCCAAGTACTATTCTTATGCGGTGCAATATTATAAGAATGAGGAGGATGAAATCCAGTGGCTACCAATCTGTGGTATTCCACAGACGATCATTGCCAACAAAACACTGTTTGATCAGTATGGCGTAAAGATCCCAGAAAATTATGCGGAATATGTACAGGCATGTCAGCAGTTTTATGATAATGGCATAAAACCGTATTCCATGGATCTTGGTGAAGACTGGTCTAATAATGAAATCATCCAGGCGGCGGCAATCGGTGAGTTTACAAACCTGGATGGTATTGAATGGCGAAACGGTGCAGAGACTGCAGCGGATGAAGTAAAGTTTGATGATGTATTATGGAAACGTATTTTTTCAGAAACCAGTCAGTTTCTTAAGGACTCGCATTTTGGCAAAGAAGATATCAATATTGACATCGATACAGGAACCCAGATGTTTGTCGAGAAAAAATCAGCAATGTTTCATGGACATCCGACGGTTATGCAGCAGCTGCAGAAACAGATGGATGCGGAGTTGATCCGTATTCCTTACTTTTCACAGACATCAGATGAATCCTACGTGTACATGACTCCATCCTTAAACATTGCATTTAACAAAAACCTGGAAAAAGATCGGGAGAAACTGGATACTGCACTGGATGTGCTGGATTGTATGATTTCAGAAGAGGGGCAAAAGCTGATTGCGGATGGAAGCGGTGTTATTTCATTGAATACAGATGTTCCAACCATGATGCAGGATGTGCCTGGACTGGAAGAGGAGATTAATAATAATGCTGTTTATATCCGATATTCCGCCCAAAAATCATTTGATGCAAGTCTTGAGGCTGTTCACGGATTGCTGTCAGGGGAAATGGATGAAACACAGGCTTATGATACTTTTCGCAGTGTAATGAATCGTAAAGATCCAGAAGAAAAAGCAATGGTGAATTTTGAAAATGAATATTCCATTTCACTGAACGATAGAAATGGCCGTGATGCAGCATCTTCCATTTTAACTACGATTAGAGAAGAAAATGATGCACAGCTGGCTCTGGCACCATATTATTATTTCACTTCTTCTATGTACAAAGGAGAATGCACCAGTAGCCGGGTTGGCATGATGACAGCGAAGAGTTCAGATGCAGCATTGTATTTTGCAAAAATTAATGGTAAACAGGTTTGTGAACTCGTGGAAAATTATCTCGCCGAAGCTGATGAGAATTTTTATGTAACCAATAAATACGAATTACCAATTGCATCCGGTATGAAAATGATCGTCAACCAAGAGGAAAGTGGATTTTCATTAAAGGACTTGACAGTTAATGATAAGAAAATAGACAAAGAAAAGGAATACTCTATTCTTCTTACAGACACCACAATGTCTGTTTTGAAAAAAATAAATCCGAAATGTGAGATTGAGCAGTTTAAAGATACAACATTATCAGGTGCATGGATCGAAGCAATGTCAAAAGGACAGCAGCCGTCAGCACCGGAAGACTATATAGAGGTTGAACAGTAAAAGTGGAGATAGAACAAACGGTAAATAAAAGAAAAAAAATAACAAGGCTGTTGCTTATACTATTTATTATTCTTTTAAGCTTAGGTTGTATAAAGTATCTTATAAGTAAGTCTGGCAAGTATATCAGCGAAAATGGAAAAAGCAGTATGGGAGCTGTTGTTGAACAGATACAGCAGACCTATGATCTTCAGGTGAGTGGATACTACAGCCAGCTGCAGTTGGTTGAGGAATTTTTGCTTCATGAGAGGGAGCTGTCTCTTGAAACGGATGTGAACAAAAGTTTCTTTGAAGCATGGGAAAAAGAATCGGAAAGTACACTTATATTCCTTCAGGAAAATGGTCAGGCAATATCAGCAGGTGGAACAAAAATGCGGATTGATATGCCAAGTAAACTTCTGCTGGACTTAAAGAACGAATACAATATTGGAAAACTGGTGCGTCTTGATTATGATCAGAAGAAAAAAGACGGTTATCTGGTTGCGATTCCATGTCAGGAATACACTATCAATGGAGAAACTTATACGGCAATTGGAACTGTGTATGATCATTCGAAACTGGATTCCATGTTAAAATTGAAAGGTTATCATGGAAAAGCATATTTGTTCATGCTGGATCATGACGGAAATATTACGTATACGAACCAGAGTGGAGATAAATACCTGCGTAATTATTCTTTGTTAAAACATTTAAAAGGGGAACAGGCTATTACAGAAGAAGAGGCTGATTTGTTCAAAAAGAAGTTTGATAACAGAGAATCCGGAGTTGCACTTTTGGGAAAACAGAACCCCTATTATCTGGGGTATTGCCCGATAGAAAGCAACAACACCATTTTGGTATGCATTGTGGCAAGAGGAGTTGTTGACAATGTGCTGAGGGATTACCAGAAAACGGTGTTGTTTACAACAACACTCATGGCAGGTTTTGTATTTTTACTTTTTGCCGGATTATTCTACAGTATTTCCAGACTTAGTCTTGCAGATCAAAAAGCAGAATATGAAAAAAGAAATAATGAACTTCATTTACAAACAATGAAGGAAATGGAAGCAGTCAATCAAAAACTGAAAAAGGCAAAGAACGTTGCAACAGAGGCTTTACAGACAGCTGAAAATGCAAATAAGGCGAAAACGGATTTCCTGTCTAATATGTCACATGATATTCGTACACCTATGAATGCAATCATTGGTATCACATCTTTGATCAGACATGATGCAGGTAATAAAGCAAAAGTTATAGAGTATGCAGATAAAATAGATATTTCATCACAGCATCTGTTAGGAATTATTAATGATGTTTTGGATATGAGTAAGATTGAGGCAGGAAAAACAGTCTTCAAGTATTCTGACTTTTCTATTCTGGATTTTATGCAGGAACTCGACACTATATTTCATTCTCAAATATATGAAAAGCAGCAGACCCTTACAATCATAAAAGAAAATATTCAGCATGAGTGGGTGAATGGGGATCAGGTTCACCTGATGCAGATTTTCAGCAACCTGCTTTCCAATGCAGTGAAGTATACCCAGGAAGGTGGGAAAATTCAGTTCTTTGTAGAAGAATGTGAGACAAAGTCATCTGTCTATGCAAAGTACCGCTTTTTAGTCTGTGACAATGGTATGGGAATGTCGGCAGATTTCAAGGATACAATTTTTGATGCGTTTACCCGTGCGGAAAGTTCCCTTACAAACAAAATACAGGGAACCGGACTTGGAATGGCGATTACTAAGAACCTGGTTGAGGCAATGGGAGGTACCATTGATGTGGAGAGTGAATTGGGACAGGGAAGCTGTTTTGAGGTTCTCTTGGATCTGAAAATTGCAGAGGATAGAACGGTTGCTCTGGCGGCACAAGAAGGAACAGATGAGCAGGATGGTAATATCCTTCAAGGAATGAGATTCCTGTGTGCAGAGGACAATGAGCTGAACGCTGAGATCCTGACGGAACTGTTAAAGATTGAAGGTGCGGAATGTACCATCTGTGAAAATGGCGAAGAGATTTTGAAAGCATTTGAACAGTCTGCTCCAGGTGATTATGACATGATCCTGATGGACATACAGATGCCTGTTATGAATGGTTATGAGGCAACGAAGGCAATCCGCAGAAGTTCCCATAAACTGGCAAAGACGATTCCGATTATTGCCATGACTGCCAATGCATTCACAGAGGACATTCAGCATTCCCTGGCGGCCGGTATGAATGCACATGTTTCAAAACCGGTTGAAATGAAAGTGCTGGAAAAGACGATCAGAAGCATAAAATCCGGTGGGGGGGGGTACCGAACCGCAGGTTATTGAACAGTGACAAATGGATTTGATGCGGCAGTGCAATTTTATTAAACCAGGAGGTTGACAAGGCGATGTATAGAGAAATATATTTGACAGACAGACAGACAGACAGACAGACAGACAGACAGACGGACAGGAGATTTAATATGATTTCGAAAGCAAAGAAATATGTGGCAGTATTACTGGCTTTTGTATGCGTGTGTATGATATTTTCTCCCCAGACTGCATATGCAGCCGAGGACAGTTCGCAGCATGAAACTGTCAAAGTTGGTTTCTTTGCCATGGATGGTTATCATGTGATGGATGAAGAAGGCAACCGCAGTGGGTATGGCTATGATTTTCTTCGGCTGATGGCCCGTTATTGGGATGTAGATTACGAATATGTCGGATATGATAAGAGCTGGGATGATATGCAGCAGATGCTTGAAGATGGCGAGATTGACATGGTAACATCTGCCCGCAAAACACCGGACAGAGAAGAAAAGTTTGATTTTTCACGTCCGATCGGAACCAATTATGGGATGCTGACCGTCCGCAGTGACAACAGCACGATTGTGGACGGCAATTACAGCACTTACAACGGTATGCGTGTGGCGCTTTTGAACGGAAACACCCGGAATGAAGAGTTTGCGGATTTTGCAGACGACAAAGGATTTACATATGTTCCATCTTATTTTGATACGACCACAGAAATGGATGAAGCCCTTCAGAGCGAAAAAGTTGATGCGATTGTTACCAGTTCTCTGAGAAAAACAAACAATGAGCGAATCGTGGAGAAATTTGGCAGCAGCGATTTCTATGTCATTGTTAAAAAGGGCAATACAGAATTGCTGAATGAGACCAATTATGCGATCGATCAGATGAATGCGGTTGAGGGTGACTGGAAAACGACGCTTTACAATAAAAATTATGAAAGCATAGAAACTAAGAATCTGGAATATACGGAGAAAGAAAAAAGTATTATTTCACAGTATTCCAAGGACAACCCGCTTCATGTTCTGTGTGATCCGACCCGTTATCCATATTCTTATAATGAAAATGGTGAGATGAAGGGTATTATCCCGGATTACTTCCGGAAAATTGCAGACTATGCCGGGATTTCCTATGAGTTTCTTACACCTGCTACCAGAGATGAGTATATTGCTTATCAGAAAAATACGGAAACCACAGATATGAGCATCGATGCACGCCTGGAAACAGATAACTATGCTGAGACGAAAAAATGGGGGATTACTGCACCTTTCATTACGATGCAGCTGGCAAGGGTGACACGGCGTGACTTTGATGGAAAAATTAATGTTGTTGCTACTGTTGACCAGACAGCATCAAATTCAATTGAAGATGCAATGGCACCCGGTGCAGAAAAACTGATGTGCAGTACCCGACAGGAAATGATGGAAGCTGTCCGTGAGGGTAAAGCAGATGCTGCCTTCGTCTACTATTACATGGCACAGGCGTTTGTGAACAGTGACACTACGGGCACCATGACATATACTCTGCTGGAACAGCCTACATTCACCTACCGCATGGTAATTTCATCAACTGAGAACCATGCGCTGGCTGGTATTCTGACGAAAGCAATGTATGCCATGCCCCCAAATCTTGTTGAAGATCTTGCAGCACAGTATACCACATACAAAGCAACAGAGCTGACATTTGTTGACTGGATACGTCTGCATCCTGCTGTTACTGTTTGGGTTCTTCTTATTTTTGGATGGCTGCTGACTGCTATGGCTGTGATAATGGTGCGTCTCAGTGCAAGAAAAAAAGCTCAGAAGACGGCCCAGGAGAAAGCTGAGGAAATGGCGGAACTGGCAGAGCATGCACAGGTTGCAACCAAGGCAAAAACAGCATTTCTGTCACATATGTCCCATGATATGAGGACACCGATGAATGCAATCATAGGATTTACCGGTATTGCAATGAAAAACAATCCGTCAGATGAAGTGAAAAATTGTCTGGAAAAGATTGACGAAAGCTCAGAGCATTTACTGTCGCTGCTCAATGATGTATTAGATCTGACCCGCATCGAAAGTGGAAAAGTGAAATACAATCCGGTACCGGCGGATGTGAAAAACATTACAGATTCTGCAGTGGATATTACAAAAGGCTTTCTTACGAACAGGGATATCAACTTTAAGATTCAGCGTGAAGAAGCAAAGATTCCAAATGTACTTGCGGATCCTGCACGCCTGCGTGATGTGCTGGTCAATATTCTGAGCAATGCCGTAAAATACACTCCGGATGGAGGGACGATTACATTTGAAGCCCGGTGTCTGGAAAAGGGCGGGGATGGATATATAAATATGCGTTACCGTATTTCGGATACTGGTATTGGCATGAGTGAGGAATTTACAAAAGAAGTTTTTGAGGAGTTTGCACAGGAAGATTCCGATGTGAGAACGCAGTACCATGGAGTTGGACTGGGGATGGCTATCGTAAAGAAGTATGTAGATATGATGGGTGGAACCATTTCCGTGCAGAGTAAAAAGCATGAGGGAACCACATTTACTGTGGATATTCCTTTGGAAATTACTGATAAGGAATGTAATAAGTCAGACACAGGTTTTTCGGAAAAGGTAAATCTTACAGGTGTGAATGTCCTTCTTGCGGAGGATAATGAACTGAATGCAGAGGTTGCTGCCGTGCAGTTGGAAGAGTTCGGGATGAATGTAGAAAGAGCTGTGGATGGAAAGAATGCTGTTGAGATTTTCAGAAATCATCCGAAAGGTACATTTGATGTAATCCTGATGGATGTCATGATGCCTGAAATGAATGGTTATGAAGCGACAAAAGCAATCAGGGCAATGAATGACAGACCGGATGGAAAAAACATTCCTATTATAGCAATGACAGCTAATTCATTTGCAGAAGATGTTCAGGCATCACTGGATGCAGGAATGAACGCACATTTGTCAAAGCCGATTGTGATTGATGAAGTTATAAAAATGATTTTAAGGTATGTATATAATTGATTAGCAGAGGTTCATGAATTAGTGGAATACAATTGACAGGAAGACTAAAATATGACAATGCGAGAGTGCTATGAAGCTATTGGAGGAATAAAGAAGGGACTGTAGCGTTAAGTGATGGGACATGACTTTCTGCCTTGGATCAAGTGCTTGGAACATCATAAAAAACGAGTGGATAAAGGTAATAAAAAATATGGATAAAAGACAAAAAATCCTGATTGTAGATGATTCAAAATTAAACAGGGACATATTGAAGGAGATTCTCGGAGAAACTTATAATTATCTGGAAGCCGAAAATGGTAATCAGGCAATCCAGATGATAGGAGAAAATATTGGAATTGATCTGATGCTTTTGGATATCAATATGCCACAGATGAATGGTTTTGAAGTCTTGAAAATAATGAAAAGAAGCCAGTGTATTGCTGAAACTCCTGTAATCATGATATCTTCTGAAGATGCTGTTGATACTATGCGTAAGGCATATGAGCTGGGAATCACAGATTATATCACACGACCGTTTGATTCTGTGATTGTAAAGAAAAGAGTTCAGAATACCTTGGGCCTCTATATGAACCAAAAGCATCTGATAAATGTGGTTTATAATCAGGTTTACGAAAAAGAAGAAAATAATAATATCATGATCCGGATTATGAGTAATATATTGGGATCCCGTAACAGTGAGAGCAGAGAACACATCCTGCATATTAAAACAGTAACGGAGATGATGCTGAGACAACTGGTAAAATTAACAGATGCTTATCTTTTGACAGAGGCAGATATTGCTTTGATTACAACGGCATCTTCCCTTCATGATATTGGTAAGATCCGTATTCCGGAAGAAATATTAAATAAACCAGGCAGACTTACAGATGAAGAATTTAAGATTATGAAAACCCATAGTGAGCTTGGCGCAGCTATAATTAAGGATATGGACTTTCCACAAGATCATCCACTGGTGCATACCGCATGGGAAATCTGCAGGTGGCACCATGAAAGATGGGACGGAAAGGGCTATCCGGATGGCTTAAAAGGTGAAGAAATACCAATCTCCGCGCAGGTGGTATCAATTGTTGATGTTTATGATGCACTCACCAGTGAAAGGTGTTACAAGAAAGCATTTGATCATGATACAGCGATTCAAATGATCCTGGATGGGCAATGCGGTCAGTTTAATCCCATCCTCCTTAAGTGTTTGAAAGAACTGAGTACTCAGCTTTCAAAAATGCTTGGTAAAGAGATGGATGATAATAAATATTATCATGAAGCACAGAGACTTTCGAATGAAATACTCAGTGATAAATCCTTACCGAACCAGATTTATTCACAGAGTCTTATCAAAGTTATGCGGGAAAAAATCGATTTCTTCAAATCGAACAGTGGAATGAACTCAATTGATTACAATGCAATTTCAGGTCAATTAACTATCTTAAACGGAAAACAGCAGATATTATGTCAGAGAGATAATCCGAATTTCAATTTGTTCAAAGAATTTGGAGTAAATGAAGAAGACGTTCAATATATTCGGGCTTTGTTGCATCAGACATCTATGCAAAATAAAGAAATATCTGCCACGATAAAAGCGACGGTGGGAAATGACAGCCAGATGTATAAACTGAAACTGCATACATTGTGGACTCCATTAAAGAAAGATGGCTATATTGGAATTATCGGGTATTTTGATCCTGTAAAATAGAAAAATGCAAATTGAGGATAATGAGCTAAATCTGGAAATTGCAAAAATGCTGCTGGAAGATGAAAAGATGGTTGTGACTACGGCAGAAAATGGCGAAGAGGCTGTGGATATTGTTTCCCAGTCAGTTCCAGGCAGATTTGATTTTATTTTTATGGATATCATGATGCCGGTAATGGATGGATTAGAAGCAGCCAGACAGATAAGGACATTGAACCGTAAAGATACAAAAGAGATACCAATCATTGCGATGACAGCGAATGCATTTCAGGATGATATCAGGGACTGCATAGATGCCGGCATGAATGGACACATTGCAAAACCCATTGATATTGAGAAAATGGAAGCGGTCATTCTTTCTGTATTGGAAAAACAGGAAAGCTTACAGAATGGGAAGAACAACAGCATAAATGGATAATAAAGAGGAAATGAATGAACAGAAAGATAGAAAAATGGATAAGAAAAAAAGATTATGTTTGAGCATTTTAATACTTATCGTATTACTTTTTGTGCCGCTTTCTGCTTATGCGTCAGAAATTAAAAGTGACGGGAAAACAACTCAGGTAATAGAGGAAGAGAATAAAACAGTGAGAGTTGGGTATTTCCCATATGCCAATTTTCAGGAAGGCGGCTATGGGGAACACAAGCAGGGAGCAGGCTATGAGTATCTCCAGAAGATTTCTTATATAACCGGCTGGAAGTATGAATATGTCTATGGCTCATTTAAAGAGTGTCTGGATATGCTGGCAGATGGGGAAATAGATATACTTGGAAGTGTCAGTTATACACCGGAAAGAGCAGAGTCTATCGATTTTTCTACCTATGCAGAGGGAACAGAAAGATATTGGATCTATACCCGGGAAGATCATACAGATCTTACGGATGGTGATCCAAAGCAGATGAATGGCTGTCGTATTGGTGCAGCAGATGGAAGCTATCAGAAAGAACTTCTGGAAAAATGGCTGGACAGCAATCAGATTCAGGCAGAGGTGGTTGGCTGTAAAGACTATGATGAAATGATAGAAAAACTGGATGCAGATGAACTGGATGCACTTGTAATCCCGGCGCTGTCTGTCAACAGCGATTTTATTGCAATCGCCAATATCGGTGCAAGTGACTGTTATTTCGGTGTATCAAAATCCAGACCGGATCTGTTAAAGGAATTAAATTCTGCCCTGGAAGAAATCAACAATATAGAAACGGACTACAGCAGCAAGCTGTATGCCCGTTATGAAGGAAAAGCAGTCATAAATTATGCACTCAACAAGGAAGAAAAACAATGGCTAGATGCACATGAAAACACAATCCGTGTGGGATATCTAAAGAACAATCTCCCTTTTTGTGGTGAAGAAAATAGGAAACTGACAGGAATCCTTGGAACCGTTCTGGATACGGTTCAGGAAAAATATGAAATCACAATCAAGGCAGTTCCATGTTCCACGGGAGTAGAGATGAATGAGGCATTGCAATCTGGCGAAATAGATATTGCAGGTCCTATCATTCAGGATCTTTATACGCAGGAACAGTTTCAGGTGGTTTTGACAGATGCAATCTTTGATATTACGCCGGTTGTTATTTACAAAGGAAATGAATATAGCAGCAGTCTCTCTACAATCGCAGCGACAGAGACCTCACTGTATTCTGAATTGATGGTGTCTCTTCTTTTTCCGGATGCAGAAATTAAACAATATGACACACAGGAAGAATGCCTGGAGGCAGTAGCAAATGGAAAAGTGGGAGCAACTATTATTCCATCTTCAAAGATTAATCTTCTTAATGAAAGTTCATTAACCCAAAGTCTGTCATTTGCAGAGATGGCAAAACGGCAGGAATTGGGAATGTTCACGACGAGAGAAAACAGAAGAGCAGCTACCATTATCAATAAAGCAATTGAGCAGTCCTCCGATATTTTAAATGGCGTTGTCCTTGCACAGAATTCTGTTTCGGAAAAGAAAGTGACCTTACAGGATGTCCTTGCGGAGTATGCAGGCTTGGCTATCGGAGTTTCATCTGTGATTATTTTTGTACTGCTTCTTCTGGTTTATTCCCTTTCAGTAAGCAGAAAAAAACAGATGGAGGCCCTGAAAGAAGCACAGAATGCAAATGCGGCGAATATTGCAAAAACAACGTTCCTGAATCATATGTCCCATGACATCAGGACACCGATGAATGCAATTGTTGGATTTACAGATATTGCTATGAAGAGGAAACCGGACAAAGAAGTGGAGAACTGTCTGAAAAAGATCAGACAGAGTTCAGAATATTTGATGACGCTTATTAATGATGTGCTGGATATCAGCCACATTGAAAGTGGTAAACTGGAATATAAACCGGTACCGGCAGATCTCAGGGATATGATAAATACTGTTTTGTCGATTGCAAGGGGATATATAGAAAACCGTGATCTTAACTTGTATGTTTCAAGAGAAGAACTAAAAACTCCTTATGTGATGGCGGATGAACTCAGAATAAGAGAAGTATTGCTTAACATTATCAGCAATGCAGTCAAATTTACAAAAGACGGAGGTAGCATTTCATTTGTTGCAGAAAACGCTCCGGGTAATGATGAGCATCATATAATCGTACGCTATCGTATATCGGATACCGGAATTGGTATGAGTGAGGAGTTCCAGACCAGAATATTTGATGAGTTCAGTCAGGAAAATAATGGAGCAAGAACCAGTTATAAGGGAACCGGACTGGGAATGGCCATTGCTAAACAGTATGTAGATCTTATGGGTGGGAAAATTGAGGTCAGCAGCAGACAGGGTGTTGGCTCAACATTTACTGTGGAAATCCCTCTGCTTATAGCAGAACATGTAGAAACTGAAGAGAAAGAAAAGTTAAAGAAAGATATGGATTTACATGGTTTGCATGTTCTTTTGGCTGAGGACAATGATTTAAACGCGGAAATAGCAATAGTACTATTGGAAGAAAAAGGGATGATTGTAACCAGGGCTGTAGATGGTAAATCTGCCCTGACACAGTTTTGCAATACAGATCCGGGGACTTTTGATCTGATTTTGATGGATATTATGATGCCGGAAATGAATGGATATGAAACGACAAAAGCCATCAGAAATCTGTCGGACCGTCCGGATGGAAAGAAAATACCTATTATTGCAATGACGGCAAATGCATTTGCAGAGGATGTGCAGGCTGCTTTGAATGCCGGAATGGATGATCATGTGGCGAAGCCGGTTGATATGGAGATTTTAACATCTGTCATCACAAAATATATAGAACGATGACTCATGACTAAGCGGTCGTAAATTGTTAGTTTTCCCTTAACACTTACAACTATCCCTAAAACAGTGACATAATTAAGGGAATCAAGAATGCAATACGAGAAAGCATCTCTTTGGAGGTGCTTTTTTGATGCCGTGTGTCCAGCAAAGCTGGACTACACTTGCCGGTGCAAGTCCGGTCACGGTAATCGCCAGTAATTCACTAGTATGACTTAATTTTACACCAACTGCCAGATTCTTTCGAGGTCTGGCAGTTATTTTTTGCACAAGACTAGCTTTTTTCGTCTCAAAAACAGTTATCTTTGAATCAGTTATAATAATTTTACACCACTTTACAACTTTTTCATAAAAAAATATCGTACAGGACTTTCTGATGTATAATGAATTTGACCCAAAACATTACAAAGGAAAGTGACCCTGTACGATAAAACATTATACAACGAAAAAACACTGATTGGTAGACTTCATCAATATTTTTTGATTTATTTTGAAACTTTTTC
>NZ_QUDO01000070.1 GCF_003477525.1 Ruminococcus sp. AF41-9 | reverse complement strand
TTTATTGTTATTTTTCTTCCATTTTTTTCTTCATCTTTATTTGAAGTACATTAAATCGTATTGTTATTTTATATATTCTTTTGTAATTTACTGTTATTATCGATTATTTTTTTCCGCGTTTCTTCAATCTGTTTTCTATCTGTTGCTTGAAAGATATACTAAAAGAACAGAAATATCTGCCGGAGAAACACCGGAAATTCGGGATGCCTGACCAATGGAAATCGGTCTGTACTCTTCCAGTTTCTGACGTGCTTCGATTCTCAGACTTCCAACTTTTTCATAATCAAGATCTGTCGGGATTTTCTTTGCTTCCAGTTTCTTAAACTGCTCTACCTGCTTTAACTGTCTGCGGATATATCCGTCATATTTGATATTGATGTCTACCTGCTCTTTGACATCCCATGGAAGTTCCGGACGTTCTTTATCCAGTGGTGCGATTGCTTCATAGGAAAGTTCCGGACGACGGATCAGCTCTGCAAGTGTACTTCCTGATTTTAATGGTGTACTGTTATATTGTTCCAGAAGTTCCTGAACCTCTTTTGTTGTTCCGATCGTTGCATGTTCCACTCTCTCAATCTCTCTGGCGATCGCTTCTTCTTTTCTGAGCACTTTCTGATATTCTTCTTCACTGACCAGACCTACCTGATAACCTTTTTTGCGAAGTCTCAGGTCTGCATTGTCCTGACGGAGAAGCAGTCTGTATTCTGCACGGCTTGTCATCATACGGTATGGTTCATGATTTTCTTTTGTTACAAGATCATCGATCAGTACACCGATATATGCTTCCGAACGGTCAAGGATCAACTGTTCCTGTCCTTTTACTTCCATGGCAGCATTGATACCTGCTATCAGTCCCTGTGCAGCAGCCTCCTCATATCCGGAACTTCCGTTAAACTGTCCGCCGCTGAAAAGACCTTTGATCTTTTTAAATTCCAGAGTCGGATATAACTGGCGTGGATTGATGCAGTCATACTCGATTGCATAAGCATTTTTTACAATTTTGGCATGTTCAAGTCCCGGTACGGAATGATACATTTCTTCCTGAACATCTTCCGGAAGGGAACTTGACATTCCTCCGATATACATTTCATTCGTATAAAGACCTTCCGGTTCGATAAATACCTGATGACGGTTTTTGTCTGCAAAACGGACAACTTTATCTTCGATAGACGGGCAATAACGTGGGCCGGTTCCTTCGATCATTCCGGAATATAATGGAGAACGATCCAGATTTGCACGGATGATCTCATGTGTTTTTTCATTTGTATAAGTCAGCCAGCAGGATTTCTGTTCAATCTGAACATCCTCCGGATTGGTGGAAAAAGAAAACGGAACCACTCTTTCGTCACCAAACTGTTCTTCCATTTTGCTGTAATCAATGGTATTTCCGGCAATACGTGCAGGTGTTCCGGTCTTGAAACGGAACATTTCGATTCCCAGTTCTTTCAGAGAATCCGTAAGATAATTGGCAGCCTGCAGTCCGTTTGGACCTGTGTAATTACTGATATCACCATAAATACATCTTGCTTTGAGGTAAGTTCCTGTACATAAAACAACTGCTTTACAGTTATAAATCGCTCCTGAGTAAGTTTTTACACCTGTGATCTTCCCGTCTTCTACCAGAAGTTTGGTTACTTCCCCCTGTTTAATTGTAAGGTTTTCGGTATTTTCCAGAGTTTTTCTCATTTCGTTACTGTAAGCCTGTTTGTCAGCCTGTGCGCGGAGAGAATGTACGGCCGGACCTTTGGAACAGTTCAGCATTTTTGACTGGATAAATGTTTTATCAATGTTTTTTCCCATTTCGCCGCCCAGTGCATCCAGCTCACGTACCAGATGACCCTTGGAACTTCCGCCTACGTTTGGGTTACATGGCATCAAAGCGATACTGTCTACGCTGACAGTAAACATAATGGTTTTCAGACCCAGGCGCGCGCCTGCAAGCGCAGCCTCGCAGCCGGCGTGGCCGGCCCCAACTACGACAATATCATAATCTTCCACTAAAGTTTTCATTTTGTCTCCTTTTTATATCATATGACTCTACATACTTTTTTAAAAATCGCCGAAGGCGATTTTTTCATTTTTAATCAATCAGTACAATCAATACATGCAATTTATCCGCTAAACTACAAAATTATTTACCCATACAGAATTTACTGAAAATCTCATTAACCAGATCTTCTCCAACAGATTCTCCCAGAATCTTACCCAGATTTTCGTAAGCATTCATCAAATCTATGGAAAAGAAATCTTCGGGCATTCCCATCTCAATGCTATTTCTGACCAGATCAAGGCTTTTGTCCGCCTCTTCCAGAGCTGCCTTATGACGGGCATTTGTAATATAAACCTCATCATTAAAGGAAAGCTCTCCGCCAAAGAACATCTCTTTGATTTTTTCCTCCAGCTCAGTAATTCCAGTCTCCTCTTTTGCGGAAACAGGAATCACCGCATGTCCGGTTTTTTCTTCCAGCGTATCCATCCGGATCACCGGTTTCAGGTCAGTTTTATTATACAGGATAATTGCTTTTTTTCCAGACAGCATGGAAATAATTTCTTCGTCATTTTCGTCCAGCGGAACCGAAGAATCCACAACATAAAGGATCAGATCCGCTTTCTGAGCAATCTCTCTTGCCTTATCCACGCCGATTTTCTCCACAATATCTTCTGTCTCACGGATTCCGGCAGTGTCAATGATCTTCAGGGAAATTCCATGCAATGTGATATATTCCTCCAGAATATCTCTGGTCGTTCCTGCGATGTCAGTCACGATCGCACGATTTTCTCCGATCAGAAGATTCAGAAGGGAAGATTTTCCTGCATTTGGTTTACCAAGGATGACTGTCTGGATTCCTTCCTGGATCATTTTTCCGTCAGAAGAACTTTTCAACAATCGTTTTACTTTCTGCTGTTCTTTATCCACAACTTCCAGAAGTTCCTGCGGATATCCGTCCAGACTGATATGTTCCGGATCATCCAGCGCAGACTCAATATATGCAATATGGTAGATCAGTTTTTCTCTGATCTCACGGATTGCTTTCTGCACGGAACCCTTTAACTGATCCATGGAACTGCGCAGTGCATATTCATTTTTTGCCTGAATCACGTCCATGACCGCTTCAGCCTGTGACAGATCCATCCTTCCATTCAGGAATGCTCTCTTGGTAAATTCTCCCGGTTCTGCGATCTCTGCACCGTTTTTCAGTACGGTTTCCAGAACTCTCTGCATGGCAAATACACCACCGTGACAGTCGATTTCTACGGTATCTTCTCCTGTAAATGTTCTCGGTGCATGCATGATCATCACCAGAACTTCATCGATCAGTTCCTCACCGTCATAAATATATCCATAATGTATGGTATGTGTGGGAACCTCTTTTATCTTTTTCTTCCCGCCTTTTGATCTGTAAATACGGGAAATCACATCCATGGCATTCTCTCCGCTGATGCGGATGATCCCGATTCCGGATGCGCTCATGGCTGTGGAAATTGCTGCAATTGTCGTTTCCATTTTTCCCTCCTGCAAATATTTCTCTATACAGATATCAGGAGCAAAGTAAAATACCTTTTGACTCCGGATATCATATAAACAAAAAAATGTTACCCTCGATAAAAGCATACACGTTGTTACGTGTTATTCATGCTTTCACCTAGAATAACATTTTTTTGTATTTCTTACACTTGATTTTTAATTTCTTTTTAATTTTACCACTACATGGCGGTAAGGTTCTTCACCTTCGCTGACTGTTTCCACGAATTTATTTCCCTGGAGAGCAGAATGGATGATTCTTCTCTCATAAGGATTCATCGGCTCCAGTACAACAGTTTTTCTTGTTTTCTTAACTTTGTAAGCAATTCCTCTTGCAAGATTTTCCAGAGTTTCTTTACGGCGCTTGCGATAATCTTCGGTATCAAGTTTTACACGGATGTAATTTGATTTTCCTTTGTTTACCACAAGGCTTGTCAGATACTGAAGGGAATCCAGTGTCTGTCCGCGTTTACCGATCAGAATACCCATATCCTGGCCTTCAAAATCAACTTCCAGACTTCCGTCTGCTGTATTATATTCAGAAGTGATCTCTACTTCACCCAGATTCATGGAAGCGAATACATCACGAAGGAAAACTTTCGCTCTGTTTTCCACTTCTTTGATTTCTTCCGGATCTGTAAGAATCTCTACAGGCTTACTTGGTTTCACCGGTTTCTCTTTCGCTGGTTTTTCCTTTTGCTCTCTGAACTGTTTTGGTTCTTTTGGCTGTTTTTCTTTTACAGGTCTTTCCTTTGCAGGTTTCGGCTGTCTTGGTTTTTCCTGTTTCGGAGAAACTGCTTTCGGCTCTCTCGCCTCTTTTGCTACTTTCACAGGCTCCGGCTTTTTCTCTTCTTTAACAGGGGCTTCCTCCTTGAAAGAATCAAGTTTGACCGTTTCCACGATCTCTTTCATCTCTTCTTCTTCAGAAACCGGTTCAACCTTACGAACCTTTATGATAGCAGGCTTACTTCCGATTCCGAAGAATCCGTTACTGCCTTCACTTACTACCTGAATTTCAAGCTGGTCACTGGATACGCCAAGCTCGATACATGCTTTTGTAATTGCTTCACTCTTTGTTTTCGCTGAAAACTGGATATAATCCTCCATGCCAACCCCTCCGTTCCTGACTACTTCTTCTTATTACGTTCATCAAATGTCTTTACCATGTTTGCCTTGGCTGTGATGCTGCCTGGTTTTGCATTGGATGCTTTCTGGTAAGATTCTTCTACTTTCTGTGCTCTGGTAGCTGCATCTGTATTGCTGCTGCCTTTTTCAATCTTATTGATATTCTTCACACTCTGATGAGCCTGATTGGTGATCTTCTGAGGTGGAAGTCCCGCTTTTTCACGTTTCTTTTCCATCTTCTTCATATTCTCACTGATCAGATCTTCAACCTGAATCTTGTCCATGTGTTTGTTAATGATAAGCTGCTGTACACTTCGAACTGCTGCACTTGCAACCCAGTAAATACCAAGACCTACCGGGAATGTGAAACAGAATACGGCTGACATCAGCGGCATTACTGTGTTCATGGTCTTCATGGAGTTCATCATTGCATCCTGCTGTGCATCTCCGCTTCCCTGCTGTGCAGCCTGAGGCATCAGCTTTAAGTTGATCATCTGAGTCGCCCATGCAAGGATCGGAATCAGGATTGCAGCGATTGCGATAAGAATAGATCCTCCTACAAAAGCGGCTTTGATATAAGTCAGCGGCTGATCAGCAATGTTCAGTCCAAAGAAGTTCTGTACATGTGAAATCTCTTTTGCTGTGCTGTTCAGTGTATCCGTAAATCCGGAAAACTGGCTTGTCTCAGCAAGAGTCTTCCACTGGGACGGTGATAAAGCGTATAAAAAGTCTGTTACAGAATTGCTTGTGGCATTGCTTCCATCCATAACAAGCTGAACTCTGGTCATCTTATTATCTGTGATGAACTGCTGCAGGATCTCTGTATATCCGCTGACACCTGTAATGCTGGTAACTGCGGATGCAAGAATATCTTTTACACTTCCAACATATGCCGGAATCTTATAGATAACCTGATATAATGCCATCAAAATAGGGAACTGAATCGCAAGCTGTACGCAGCTTCCAGTCGGAGATACGCCGTATTTCTGATATACAGCCTGTGTCTCTTCCTGCATCTTCTGCATGGATGCCTGGTCGTTCTTTCCCTTATACTTCTTCTGAATCTTCTGAAGCTCCGGCTGCATGATCGCACTCAGTTTGGAAAACTTCTGCTGTTTGATCTGCAGTGGAGTCATAAGAGCATAAATAAGGATACTGAAGATGATAATGCAAAGACCGATATTCTGAATGCCAAAAACGTTCAGAAGTCTGTAGATACCATCCATGATCCATCCCATGACGGTCGCAAGCTGACCGATAATAGGAGTGCTGCTCTTTGTCGCTAAAATCATTTCCAAGTTCATTTCCTCCTAGAATCCTTAAATGACAGGAGGTTCCTTTTCCATATTTAGTTTTTCAAGTCAAGTACATTCCTGTCTCGTTACCGTTCATCCATGTCATGTTCGGTAACGTTGTCTTTTACGGTACAGGGTCGTAGCCTCCATGGGAGAAAGGATTACAGCGAAGTATCCTCCAGACCGCAAGAAGGCTTCCCTTGAATGCACCATATTTTTCAATTGCTTCTAAACCATATTGAGAACATGTGGGAATATAAGGACATTTTGTTCTCTTCATCGGTGATAAATACTTTTGATAGAGTCTGATCATCTTAATCAGCAATTTCTTGATCATGGTTCTTACCTGCTATATTATGTTTGCCTGCCAGATGCATAAGGGCACTCTCTATCTCCTTATAGCTTCTGTCCTTCGCCAGCGGGCGCGCAACTACTACAATGTCTAAACTGTCATCAAATTCTGCTTCATGTAAACGATAACTTTCTCTGATCAATCTGGTGAGTCTGTGGCGAACCACACTATTCCCTACTTTTTTACTTACTGATATTCCCAGACGATTCTTCATGTACTGATTTTTCAGCACGTACATCACCAGAAACCGATTACCTTTTGATGTTCCATTTTTATATACTTTTTGAAAATCTTGATTTTTTTTTAAGGACTCTGACTTATGCATAGAATCCTCCTTCACATATCTCTTTTAAGAGAAGAAAAGACCACATTAACTGCGGTCTTATTCTTAGGCTGATAAATGCTTTCTTCCTTTTAATCTTCTGGCAGCTAAAACTTTACGTCCGCCTTTTGTGCTCATACGAGCTCTGAATCCATGAACTTTCGCTCTTGATCTTTTTTTCGGCTGAAATGTCATTTTCATAGGTAAAGCACCTCCTTTATCTATTTTCCATGTTAAATTTTACTTATTAGAACATCATTTCAATTATATTCATAAACACCCGATTCGTCAAGTCCTATTTCACGAAACATTTTTTCTGTTTTTACCCCCAATGTGGATGAATTTTTTGGTTGACGTAACATTATCCACATTTTGTGGATAACTTGTGGATAACTTGTGGATTACCCGTAAATCTATCCACTTTTTACCCCCGTTTTTTACACATACTCTGAAAAAAAGCCCTTATTTCCGCTTTTTTGACAGTGTATAAAATTATACACATATTTTTCCTGTTTTCCAGTGGATAATTCCGCCTTATGGTAACTAAAATAACCTTATCCACTGTTATCCACACTAATCCACATTGAAAATGGGGATAACTTTTTTTGTTTTTTATTTTCACCAATTTTGCATTGCGAAAAGCTGTATTTTATTATAATATATATAAGGATATTTATGTCTTTTTTGAAGAATACGGACTGTATCTGTCAGAAAAAAGCCGGTTAACCGAATTTTCCGGCTTATCTGTTGTGGATATCTTCTGATTTCCGGCAGGTGGCAGATAATTACATGAAAACAGTTATCGGATATGATTGGTTTGCGGAAAGTATACAGTACTTTTAGCAAACCAATCTCTACTTATTATATAGAAGCAAAAGAAACCGGGAGAACCAAAAATGAACAAAGTTGTGGAAAAATGGGACGAAATCCTTCAAATTGTGAAAACGGAACATGAACTGTCCGATGTTTCCTTCAACACCTGGCTGAAACCTCTCACTGTTTACCAGGTTGAAGGCAATGTTGTGACGATTATTGTTCCGTCTGAACAGGTAGGTCTCAATTATATCAGTAAAAAATACAAACTTCCTCTTCAGGTTACCATCAGCGAAGTCACTGGAATGGAAAAATGTGATATCAACTTCATTTTACCTGAAGATGTACCAAAAAAAGATCCAGTTTCTCCGAAAGCACAGTCTCAGGACGCCCGCTGCGAAGAAGCTCATTTAAATCCGAAATACACTTTCGACACTTTTGTAGTCGGAAGTAACAATAAATTTGCCCAGGCAGCAGCTCTTGCTGTAGCCGAATCTCCAGGAGATACCTACAATCCGCTGTTTATCTACGGTGGTGCCGGTCTTGGAAAGACACATTTGATGCATTCCATTGCTCATTTTATTATTGATCATAATGAAAACAGCAAGGTTCTTTATGTCACCAGTGAGGAATTTACAAACGAACTGATCGAAACTATCCGTAACGGAAACAACTCAGCCATGACCAAATTCCGTGAAAAATACAGAAACATTGACGTTCTTCTGGTCGACGATATCCAGTTTATTATAGGAAAGGAATCTACACAGGAAGAATTTTTCCACACATTTAACAGCCTTCACAGTGCCAAAAAGCAGATTATTATTTCCTCTGATAAACCGCCGAAGGACATGGAAATCCTGGAAGAACGTTTCCGTTCCCGATTCGAATGGGGCCTGATCGCAGATATTACCCTTCCGGACTATGAAACACGTATGGCAATTCTTCATAAAAAAGAAGAAATGGATGGTTATGATATCAATGAAGATGTCATTAAATATATTGCAAACAATATTAAATCC
Organism: Ruminococcus sp. AF41-9; assembly: GCF_003477525.1. GTDB lineage: Bacteria > Bacillota > Clostridia > Lachnospirales > Lachnospiraceae > Blautia_A. Next base: position 10,257 of record NZ_QUDO01000070.1, on the reverse strand, counting down.
AATATTCGAGAACTCGAAGGTGCCATCAACAAAGTCATGGCTTTTGCCAAACTGGAAAAAAAAGAAGTTACACTGGAACTGGCAGAACAGGCGCTGAAAGATATCATTCACCGGATGAAAAAAAGGTGATCACACCCGATTACATTATTTCCATGGTCGCAGAACACTTTGACCTTTCTGTAGATGACCTCGCCGGAAATAAACGAAATTCCAAAATCGTAACTCCTCGCCAGATTGCCATGTATCTCTGCCGTGAAATCATATCAACACCGTTGAAAACAATTGGAAAAAATCTGGGAAACCGGGATCATACCACAGTTATGCACGGAATTGATAAAATTGAAAAAGAAATCGCCAATGACGAAAACCTGAAAAACACCATTGATACATTGAAGAAAAAAATTAATCCACAGGGATGAGGATAACTCTGTGTATTTCATGTGGATAATATGTTGATTCTATGTGGATGAATGTGAATAACTTTTTCCCCCTTTTTTGGCCGGAAAGTTGTACACAAGTTATTCACATAGTTTACGTGACTCTATACACGAAGTTATCCATACTCGAAACCCTTGAAAAATCAACATTTTTTGGAGTTATTCACATATTCACATTCCCTACGGCGGCTACGACGGATTTCTTTTATATCTTTCTCTATAAAAAAAACACATCACCCAGAAAGGAAGTTATACACATTATGAAAATCATATGTACCAAAAACAGTTTACTCAAAAGTGTCAGTATCTCCCTGAAAGCAGTTCCTTCCAAAACAACCATGCCAATTCTGGAATGTATTTTGATAGATGCAACTACCAGTCAGATTAAATTTACTACCAATGATATGGAACTTGGTATTGAAACAATCGTAGAAGGTACCATTGAAGAAAAAGGAATGGTGGCATTAGATGCCAAAATTCTTTATGAAATCATCAGAAGACTTCCGGACAACAATGTTACAATCCGGACAGATGAGAAACTTACTGCCACCATCACCTGTGAAAAAGCAAAATTCACAATTCCTGGTAAATCCGGAGAAGATTTTGCGTATCTCCCAATTATTGAAAAGGAAGAGGCATTAACTGTTTCTCAATTTACCTTAAAAGAGATGATTCGTCAGACAATATTCTCTATTGCATCTAACGAGACAAACAAACTGATGACAGGAGAACTTTTTGAAATCAAAGACAACTTCCTGAAGGTGGTATCTCTTGACGGACATCGTATTGCAATCAGACGTATGGAACTGAAGAAAGATTATGCTGACCGCAAAGTGGTGGTACCTGGTAAAACCCTGAACGAAATCAGCAAGATCCTGTCCGGTGAAGTTGACAATATGGTAAATATTTATTTTTCCAAAAACCATATTCTGTTTGAATTTGACCAGACCATGGTTGTTTCCAGACTGATCGACGGAGAATATTTCAGAATTGATCAGATGCTTTCCAGTGATTACGAGACAAAACTTACGATCAACAAGAAAGAATTTCTGGACTGTATCGACAGAGCCACACTTCTGGTAAGAGAGGGAGAAAAGAAACCGATCATTATTGAGATTACGGATACTACAATGGAACTTCGCATTGATTCTGCAATGGGTTCCATGAATGAAAGTATTGATATCAGCAAAGAAGGAAAAGATATCCTGATTGGTTTTAACCCGAGATTTTTAATTGATGCACTGAAAGTCATTGACGATGAAACAATCAATATCTACCTCGTAAATCCAAAAGCACCATGCTTTATCCGGGATGATGAGGAGAGTTACACATATCTGATTCTGCCTGTCAATATCAACCAGAATCAGACAAGATAGAGGGAGTAAAGAAAAATGGAAGAAATCAAGATCAGAGACGAATTTATCAAACTGGGGCAGTTACTGAAACTTGCCAGCCTTGTGGAAGACGGGGTAGAAGCGAAATATGTGATCACAGACGGACTTGTAAAAGTAAACGGTGAAGTGGATGTACGCCGCGGCCGTAAAGTTTATGAGGGAGATGTTGTCTCTTATGACGGGAAAGAAATCAAAGTGATCAGGTGACTGCATGTATATTGAATCCGTTCAGTTAAAAAATTTTAGAAATTATGATTCCCTGGAAGTGAATTTCGACCAGGGAACCAATATTTTTTACGGAGATAATGCTCAGGGGAAAACGAACATTCTGGAATCTCTTTACCTGTGCGGGACTACGAAGTCACACAAAGGAAGCAAAGATAAAGAAGTGATCCGCTTCGGAGAAGAGGATGCGCATATCAGGATGATGGTAAAGAGAAATGAACTGTCCTATAAGGTTGACATGCACCTCAGGAAAAATAAGGCAAAGGGAGTCGCGATCAATGGACTGCCGATAAAAAAAGCCAGTGAACTGTTTGGAGTAGTAAATCTGGTGTTCTTTTCTCCCGAGGATTTAAATATTATTAAAAATGGTCCCGGAGAAAGAAGGCGTTTTCTTGATCTGGAACTTTGCCAGCTGGACAGGATCTATCTTACGGATCTGGCTTCTTATAATCATATTGTAAACCAGAGAAATAAGCTTCTGAAAGATCTTTATGTACGGCCGGAATTAAAAGATACACTGGATATCTGGGATATGCAGATGACAGAATATGGACGGCGGATCATCAAAAAGCGTCAGGCGTTTGTTCAAGAGCTGAATGAAGTCATTCAGAAAATCCACAGGAATCTTACAGGTGGGGTGGAAGAACTGGAAGTGATTTATGAACCAAGCTGCGCGGAAGAAGAACTGGAGCGTATGACTGCCTCAAACAGAGAGAAAGATATGCGCATGAAGCTGACCTCTGTGGGACCTCACAGGGATGATCTTTGTGTAAAGGCAAACGGGATCGATATCCGTAAATATGGTTCTCAGGGTCAGCAGCGTACAGCAGCACTCTCGCTGAAACTGTCAGAAATCTATATTGTGAAACAAAAAATAAAAGATACTCCGATCCTGCTGCTGGATGATGTTCTTTCAGAGCTGGACAGCAGCAGGCAGAATTATCTTCTGGAAAGTATCCACAATATTCAGACTATGATCACCTGTACCGGACTGGATGATTTTGTGAGTCATCAGTTTCATATCAATAAGGTTTTTCATGTAGTAAACGGTGAAGTATTTCAGCCCTGAAAATAAAGCAGTTAGTTTTTGACAAGACAATAGGCGTATGATACACTGAACATAATTTTGGAAAGTTGGTGAAAACATTGGACAAGGAAGAATTTCGGATTAAGCTTGAAGAGATAAACAAGCTGGTTCAGAAAAAGGATTATAAAGGTGCGATGGGCATTGTGGACAGCATAGACTGGCGTCGTGTGAAGAATGTCCGTACTTTATGTGTAGTTGGCGAAATTTATGCGGCGAATGGCAGATATGAGGACAGTAAGGAAATTTTTCTGCTGGCATATCATAAGGCATCCATCGGCAAGAATATTCTGTATCGCCTGATCGAGATTTCTCTGCGAATGAAAGATATTGATGAGGCGATGGAATTCTTTGAAGAATATAAACAGGTAGCTTCGAATGACAGTACACAATATATTCTGCAGTATAAGATTGCCAGAGCGCAGGACGCTTCCCTGAATGAGCAGATCAGAATCCTGGAAGAATATAAAGAGCAGGAATTTACGGAAAAGTGGTCTTATGAACTTGCTGCCCTTTATTATAAAGCAGGTGAGAAACAGAAGGCGCTTGATTTATGTAATGAGATCATTCTGTGGTTCAGTGAAGGAAAATATGTCATGAAGGCATATGACCTGAAAATGCGCATGGGTGAACTGACTGGCGCGGAGAAAGCAAAATTTGAGCAGCAGTTTGTACCGAAACTTCTCACTCCGGAAGAAGCAAAGGAACTGAAGAAGGCGGAAGCTGAGAAAGCAGAAAAAACGGAAAATACAGAAAGTGAGGAAGCGGCAGAAACTTCTGAAAGTTCTGAGATTTCCGGAAATCCGGAGTCCGGAGAAGCACAAAATTCAGATAGTACTGAGAATACAGAGGGATACAGAGAGAAAGAAGAAACAGGCTCAGATGCAGAAGCGCAGATGAACGCTGAAAGTTCTAAAGATAAGACAGAGAATCCGGAAACGGAAGATGTAAAAGAAACTGCAGAAGAAGCAGCACCGATTCATATCAGAGATCTGAACAGCATGGAAAATATCCAGGAGAAGATTTCAAAAGGAATCAGGGATATTTTTGGTGCAAACCGAAAAAGAGAAGAAGAATATGGATTTGGAGACGAATCACATGATCTGGTAAATGAAGCCGGAATTACAAAAGAAGAAGAAATTCCAGAAGAAATCATAAAGAGTGATGCTTCTGAGAAAGAGCCGGAGAATGTACCGACTCTGGAAGCGGAACCGGTAAGACCGGGAGAAAGTCCGGTCATAAAGGCAGTGCAGGAAAGTTCTGAGACAGAAAAATCCGCACAGGAAGAACCGGAAGATTTTTCCAGAACCATGAGAATGCCAGAGTTAAAAATCCCGGCTTCCATGAAGAATATGGAGCTGAGTACAGCACCTAAGGTTTCTGAAATTCCAAAGACATTTCTGAGTGGTGACAGTGCAGACGGAGTTCCGGAATTTAATCTGGAAGATACCATTCTTGCGGCTGCAACAGCGCAGGGAATTGAGATCCCGGAAGAAAAGAAAAAAGAAACCGAAAAAACGGATGCAGCCAGGCTGTCTGAGGAAGTTGAAAAAGCAGCAGACAAAAAACAGGAAGACCGTGTAGATATGACTGCTGCCTCTGACACAGGCGATACAGAAAATCAGAAACAGCAGGAAAGTGCAGCAGATCTGATGAAGGAGCCGGAGCTTGAAGAACCGGATTTCTTAAACGAGGACGCTTTTGAGGAAGCAGATGATGAAACGGAAGATGCCGGAACTGTAACAAAGGTACAGGAAAATCTTCAGGAACCTGCATCAGAGGAGTCAGAGGTATGGGAAAAGACAGTCCCGGGGCTGGAAGATGAGGAAGAACTGACAGAAGAAGATTTACGCAGTGCAGAGGAAGAGTTCCTTCATGGCCCGGCAGGGAAAGGTGACTTTAACCTGGAAGATATTGATGACAGTGAAGAAGAACCGGAAGAACTGGTAGAACCGGAAGCAGTAGCTGAGCCGGAGGAACCGGCAGATGCTTCTGAGAATGAGGAAGAAACGGAAGAGGAACCACTGACACAGGAAGAAGAACTGGAACGTTTTATTGAGTCTATTAATCCGAAAAATCAGGCAGATCCAAGGGATATCATTCCAAGAGAGAAAGAGCTGACAGATGAAGAAAAACAGCTTTTTACATACTTTACCAAAGTACCTGGAATGAAAGAACAGTTAATTGATGCGTTATGTGATGCACAGCTTGCAGCCGCAGATAAAACTTCCAAAACAGGAAACATCATTGTGATGGGTGGCAAAGAGTGCGGAAAGACCCGTCTGATCTCAGGACTGATTCCGGCAATCTGTAAGGAACTGAATCTGGAGGCATCCAAGGTTGCCTATGTTTTCGCAGATCAGATCAATGGAAAAAATATTTATAAAATCTTTTCCAAACTTGCAGGCGGCTTCCTGGTAGTTGAGAATGCCAACCAGTTAACTCCGGAAACAGTAGAAATGCTGGACAAGGCGATGGAAGTGAATACAGACGGACTCACTGTGATCATTGAGGATGAGAAGATCGGCATGAGAAAGCTGATGGCGAGATTCCCGAAATTTGCAAAGAAATTCACATCCATGATCAATATTCCTGTATTCACCAATGATGAACTTGTTAATTTTGCAAGAGTTTATACAAAAGAAAACGGATATACCATTGACCAGATGGGAATGCTTGCCCTGTATAATCTGATCGGAATCAATCAGAAAGAGGATGAGCCGATGAATGTCGGAGCAGTTAAAGATCTCATTGATACGGCCATTGCCAAGTCACAGGGTGGAATCCGGAAACTGAAACGAAACATTTCCAAGAAACGTACAGACAGAGACGGATATATTGTTTTATATGAAAAAGATTTCAGCAAATAGTAAAAAATATGAGAGGAAGCAAAGATTATGACGAAACCATACCTGGGAAATCCAAAGTATACCATAGAAGTGCTTCAGAAGTATAATTTTGCATTCCAGAAAAGGTTTGGTCAGAATTTCCTGATCGATACTCATGTTCTGGAAAAGATCATTGCTTCTGCAGAGATTACAAAAGATGATTTTGTGCTGGAAATTGGTCCGGGAATCGGAACCATGACACAGTATCTGGCAGAGGCTGCCAGAGAAGTAGCAGCAGTAGAAATTGACAATATTTTAATCCCGATCCTTCAGGATACTCTGAAGGACTGGGATAACGTGACAGTGATCAACAACGATATTCTGAAAGTTGATATCCGACAGCTTGCACTGGAGAAAAATCAGGGACGCCCGATCAAAGTGGTAGCCAATCTGCCATATTACATTACTACCCCTATTATCATGGGGCTGTTTGAGAATCAGGTTCCGATCGATTCCATTACGATCATGGTTCAGAAGGAAGTTGCGGACAGAATGCAGGTAGGTCCTGGAACAAAAGATTATGGAGCATTGTCACTGGCAGTACAGTATTATGCAAAACCGCAGATCGTGGCAAATGTGCCGCCAAACTGTTTTATGCCAAGACCGAAAGTAGGAAGCGCAGTCATTAAACTGGAACGATATGCAGAACCTCCGGTGGAAGTAAAGAATGAAAAGCTGATGTTCAGAATTATTCGCGCATCTTTTAACCAGAGAAGAAAGACCCTGGTCAACGGACTGAAAAATTCTCCGGAACTTCAGTTTTCCAAAGAACAGATCGAGCAGGCGTTAAATACCTGCGGTTTATCTTTAAATATCAGAGGAGAAGCATTGACATTAGAGCAGTTTGCACAGCTTGCGAATGCGTTTGAGGAGCTGGCATAAAAATATAAGAAATATAAAAAGCATCCGGTGGCTAGACGGATGCTTTTTATATTACGTTCAAATTTATTTTTTAAAAGGAAGGAGAGTTAATTGCCGGTATCGGCAATCAACATATGAAAAAGAAATTTTATAAAAATAATGTTGGCTGTATTATTTTTATGATCTTAGTATATCTTTAAATTATGATAGAATCGTGTGTAAGTTGTGAAATAATTTTGAACAAATGTCAAAAGATTTATGAAGGCTCAGAGAGAATACCCGGGGGATATTCGGGTTACAGAAGCACTGTAAAATGTGCTATAATAGCCCGGTACCTGAGAAAAGACAAGGGAAAACACGAAAAGAGAAGTAGTAAAAAGAATAACAAAAAGAATAGCAATAATAACAATAGCAATAATAACAATAACGATAATAATAACAGAAAAACATAGCGGCATAGTATAAGTTATGGAGGAAAAAATCATGAGAATAAAAAAATTAGGAGCATTGATCCTGGCAGGAACTTTAATGTGTACAACACCGGTTATGTCGGTAATGGCATCTGATGCCACAGAGACCGTGCAGGAGATCATCACTGATAATGAGATTGATTCTCTTGTTTCAGATCCGGATAAAGTAGTGGACATTATTATGTATGCGAAAGATCAGGTTGCACAGCAGGATATTTCTGATGAACAGATCAAAGAAATTATTCAGACAGCAGAAAGCACTTTTAATGTAAGCCTGACAGAGGAGGAAGAAAATAAGCTGGTCAATATCGTAAAAGAAGTGAAGAATGCGAATATTGACGAAGAACAGCTCAGAAGTACTGTAAACAAAGTATATGATAAACTCGAAGAAATGGGAATCGGCAAAGAAGAGGTGAAGAGTTTCTTACATAAAATGATCGATTTTGCCAAAAGTCTGCTGAACTGAAATCAGACGGAAAGAAAGGATTCCTTTATTTGTCAGAAAACAGTGCAAGTGTACAAAGTATACAAGAACAGCAGAAAATGTCGAAAAGATATATGTGTTAAATTTATAAAAAAAATATAAAAAACAGAGGAAAATTGTGCAAATGAACGAAAGTTAACCTCGCGTTCATAATTTGTTCATATATGATTGCTATTATATAAACAGTTCGAAAGAACCTACGAAAGACGTTGTAATGTGTTTTCATTACACATAAATTTTTTTCATAATAATAGCCCCGGTAAACCACTGCCGGGGCACTCCTCGTTTTAAGGACAGTTCAGACTGTTCTTTTTTTTGATTCCTTACATTTATAGCAATTCCAGAAAATAATGCAAGCAATCCAGCCCATCAGAGCGTGAAGTCCTGCGTCAGATATCTTTGCCGTGCGTCAGCACGCCTGCAGATACCTTCCTTGTCCTTCGCACTCTGCTGAACTGTCTTGATTGCATTATTTTCTGGAATTGCTATAATTTGATTCTTTACATTTGATTTTTTTGATTTCAGTTGATTCCTGAAATGGGAATTCAGGTCGTCTTTTTTCCGTATTTCTGAATTTCGTTGTTCAGCTCTTCCATTCGGGCATCCAGTTCTGCTACGTATCGTGCGCATTCTCTCAGCTCTTTGGTAATGTAATCAGGTCCGTCACCTTCGAATTTGTAGTGCATTTTATGTTCCAGGGTTGCCCAGAAATCCTGTGCAACAGTACGGATCTGGATTTCTACTTTTGTATCAATGATACTGTCTGAAAGAAAGACAGGGGTTGTCACCAGCATGTGATAGCTGCGGTAACCGCTTTTCTTCGGATTTTTCATATAATCCCGTCGTGCAAGGATCGTAAGGTCATTCTGTTTGGAAATCATATCTTCGATCAGATAGATATCGGAAGTGAAAGAACAGCTGATACGGATTCCGGCAATGTCATTGACATAACGGACCATATTTTCAATGCTGGATTCATAGCCGTGGCGTTTCAGTTTCTTTACAATGCTCTCCGGGGTTTTGATCCTGGATTTGACATGTTCGATGGGGTTATATTTATGCCGGTGCTGAAATTCATCATTTAAGATGTCAATTTTGGTTTCAATCTGTTTCAGGGCTGACTTGTATACGAAAATTACAGTTTCCCAGTCATCCAGATCTTTAAAATCCCTTAAAGGGACAGAGTCATAATTCATGAATAAAATCCTTTCTGTATGCAAAAAAATACATAATTATTATACCATAAGGGAAGGCATTTGGAAATTCAGATTTCCATTATTACTGGTCTTGTGCTATAATATTTCCAAAAAGTTTGCGTTATAATAGTTGTTATAGCAATAGTTGTTATGGCGATTCCATAAAATAGTGAAATTGCTGCAGAGCAACAGTTTTCAGATAAAGGAGATTACAGAATGGCTGAATCAATGAAAGATTACGAAACAGAACTGGAAGCATCTTTTAAGAAAATTGAAGAAGGTGATATTCTTACCGGTACTGTGATCAGTGTTGATGAAAAAGAAGTAGTGGTAGATCTGAAATATTATACTGAGGGAATCATTCCGGCAGAAGATTACAGCAGAGAACCAGGATTTTCTCTGAAAGAAAATGTTCATGCAGGAGATGAAGTTTCTGCTACAGTTGTGAGAAAAGATGATGGAAACGGAAATATTCTTCTTTCCAGAGTAGAAGCGGCAGATGTTCTGGCATGGGATAAACTGAAGGAATTAAAGCAGACAGGCGAAGCCATTGATGTTGTAGTAAAAGGCATCGTGAACAGTGGTGTAGTTGCCTATGTGGAAGGTGTGAGAGGATTTATTCCGGCTTCCAAACTTGCACTGACTTATGTAGAAGATACGAATGAATACCTGAATAAACCACTGAAAGTTCAGGTTATTGATGTCGATCAAGCGAATGGAAAACTGATTCTTTCCGCAAAAGAACTCTTAAGAGAACAGGCTGAGGAAGAACGTAAGAATAAGATTTCCAATGTGCAGGTGGGTCTTGTGACAGAAGGCGTGGTTGAGAGCCTTCAGCCTTACGGCGCATTTGTGGACCTTGGCAACGGACTGTCAGGGCTGGTTCATATTTCTCAGATCTGCGAAAAGAGAATTAAGAAACCATCTGAGGCACTTGCAGTTGGTGACAGAGTAAAAGTAAAAGTAACTGCTGTAAAAGACGGCAAATTAAGCCTCAGCATCAAAGAAGCGACAGATATGATGGCAAAAGAAATTGAAGAAGAAGTGATCGAACTTCCGGATTCCAAAGAGGAAGCGTCCACTTCTCTTGGCGCTCTGTTTGCAAATCTTAAATTAACCTATTGTGCTACTTCAAATAAATTATGTGAAAACCTGTGAAACCGCAAAGAATCCCTGTAGTTATTGAAAGAATAAAATTTTTAAAATATCAATTTCTTG
>NZ_QUDO01000007.1 GCF_003477525.1 Ruminococcus sp. AF41-9 | reverse complement strand
GCCTCTGTACTTTCCAGACAGGAAAACGATATCATTGTGACCTGTCAGCATCCTGTAATATAGGGGCGAGATATTTTATAAGGGAACTTTTAAAACCCCTTCCGGCAACGGAAAGGTCTTTACTGGAGGTAAAAGTCCCTTCTGTAAAGCGTAGAACCTCATGTGTCTATGCAGATCTGAGGAAACTCCATTCAGAAATGGAATTCTTAAAAGCAGCATAGATACAGACAGATATACAGCGGACTACCTGTAATGTGGGAACCAGCCATATCCGGCATGGGAAATACGCATAACTGCGCACCTAAGTTACAGGCGTATCCGCCGATATTCAGTCTGACGCCTAAAGCGTCTGGAAGCACGCGACTTCAGTCGTGTGAGGATAAAGTTTTTAATTCACTAGATTGTTGATGAAGTAAAAAAGAGAGAGCCGAAAAATCGGTTCTCTCTTTTAAAATACCTGTTATGAAATTATTCTCCAAAGTATCTCTTAAGCAGACCAGCGAATGCTTTTCCATGTCTTGCTTCGTCACGAGCCATTTCATGAACGGTGTCATGGATAGCGTCAAGGTTAGCTGCTTTTGCACGTTTAGCAAGGTCAACTTTACCAGCAGTAGCACCGTTCTCGGCTTCTACACGCATCTGAAGGTTTTTCTTTGTGCTGTCTGTTACAACTTCACCTAATAATTCAGCGAATTTAGCAGCGTGTTCTGCTTCTTCGTAAGCTGCTTTTTCATAGTATAAACCAACTTCCGGATATCCTTCTCTGTGAGCAACTCTTGCCATTGCAAGATACATACCAACTTCGGAGCATTCACCCTGGAAGTTTGCTCTTAAATCTTCAATGATGTCTTCGCTGACACCCTGAGCAACACCTACAACGTGCTCAGCAGCCCATGTCATTTCATCGCCCTGTTTGATGAATTTGTCTGCTGGTGCTTTACATACTGGACAGACTTCCGGAGCGTTCTCACCTTCATAAACATAACCACATACACTGCATACCCATTTTGTCATAATTAAAATCTCCTTTTCTCTTAATGATATATTACTGGAATGCCGGTAGAAAATTTATATGGATGGCATTCGGTTGTTTTGTGTTAATTGCTTTTGCTGATTATTTATTGTCAGCTTTGAGAAAACTGTCTGATGATTTATTAATAATAGTAATCATTACTGTTTTCTACGATTTAAGATTACCATACTTGATATAAAAAGTCAAGTTTTATTTTGATTTTTTTGCTATTTTTTATTATTAACAGTTTTCTGAAAATCTTTCTTATCATTTTCAAGTTCTTTCAGACAATCCTCGCACAGTCCAAAGAATCTTGCACTGTAATCAGTAATTTTCCCGCCAAAGTTCTCACCGGCAAGCTCCATGATATGATGGATTCCCTCACTTTCCAGATCTATGATCCGTTCGCATCTGGTGCACATAAAATGGCAGTGCCGCTCGGTTCGTCCATCGAAATGGTCTGCTCCGGCAAAAGAGGAAAGCTTCTTGATCTCTCCAAGATCAGCCAGCAGAGATAAGTTGCGATATACCGTGCCGAGGCTGATATTCGGGTAGATAAGCTTCATATTCTCATATACCACATCAGCAGTGGGATGATCTGTCCTGCTTCGCAGAAATTCTTTAATAGATTCTCTCTGACGGCTGTACTTCAGTGTCGCCATGGTATTCCTCCCTTCTCTGTTTGTCAACAGATAATTATTTAATAACAATAATCATTACTGATATTGCTACTATACAATACTTGATTGAAATTGTCAAGATGTTATCTGAAAATATTATAAAGATAAGCGGCTTCAATGTGGGTTTACAAACCCACCGAAATGTGCTATATTTTCCCTATAACAGGAAATAACTATTTCCTATAACCAACAGCGTTCTACAATTACAGAACGAACCGCTGTTATGAAATAACACAAACTCATTGAAGAAGAGAGTACATTTGCAGACCGCATTACAGAGAAATCCCCGTGAATCACAATAGACAGATTCCAAGGCTGAGAGGGATAGGCAAGGAGCAGATCGAAGATGGCTTCTGAGAGGCACTGCTGAGAGTCAACAGCTTTAGGCAGCGACAGGCACGCCTGTTACAGCGTAGAGGTATCACAACGTACCTCCCAAGGTTTCCCCGCGCGAGCCCGGAAACGAACAGAAGTGGTAACACGGGTAAATCTCGTCTTCTCAGATAATCTGAGGAGACGTTTTTTTATTTCCCTTAATCGTCCACACTCAAAAAAGGAGACAACAAACCATGGAAAAACAGAAATATTACATTACCACCGCGATTGCCTACACTTCAGGCAAACCGCACATCGGCAACACCTACGAGGTAGTTTTAGCCGACGCCATCGCCCGCTACAAACGCCAGCAGGGCTACGACGTATTCTTCCAGACAGGAACCGATGAACACGGTCAGAAAATCGAATTAAAAGCAGAAGAAGCCGGAATCACTCCAAAAGAATTCGTAGACAACGTATCCGGCGAGATCAAAAGAATCTGGGATCTGATGAACACATCCTATGACAAATTCATCAGAACCACAGACGAAGACCACGAAAAACAGGTCAAGAAAATCTTCAAAAAAATGTACGCAAAAGGCGACATCTACAAAGGACACTACGAAGGAATGTACTGCACACCATGCGAATCCTTCTTCACAGAGTCCCAGCTCGTAGACGGCAAATGCCTGATTGCGGCCGCCCATGTGTACCTGCAAAAGAAGAAGCATACTTCTTCAAAATGAGCAAATACGCTGACAAACTCATCGACTACATCAACACCCACCCGGATTTCATCCAGCCGGAGTCCCGTAAGAACGAGATGATGAACAACTTCCTTCTCCCGGGACTTCAGGACCTCTGCGTATCCAGAACATCCTTCAAATGGGGAATCCCGGTAGACTTTGACCCGAAACATGTTGTATATGTATGGCTTGACGCCCTCACAAACTACATCACAGGAATCGGCTACGACTGCGATGGCGAAAGCACAGAACAGTTCAACAAACTCTGGCCTGCAGACCTGCATCTGATCGGAAAAGACATCATCCGTTTCCATACCATCTACTGGCCAATCTTCCTGATGTCACTGGATCTGCCGCTCCCGAAACAGGTATTCGGACATCCGTGGCTCCTTCAGGGCGATGGCAAGATGAGTAAGTCCAAAGGAAACGTAATCTACGCAGATGAGTTGGTAGACTTCTTCGGTGTAGATGCAGTCCGCTACTTCGTACTTCACGAAATGCCATTCGAGAACGATGGCGTCATTACATGGGAACTGATGGTAGAGCGTCTCAACTCTGAGCTTGCAAATACCCTCGGAAACCTTGTAAACCGTACTATCTCCATGTCCAACAAATACTTCGGTGGCGTTGTAGAGAACAAAGGTGTAACAGAGCCGGTAGATGATGATCTTAAGAACTTCATCCTTTCCGTACCTGCAAAAGTAAACGAAAAAATGGACAAACTTCGTGTAGCAGATGCAATGACAGAAGTATTCACAATCTTCAAACGCTGCAACAAATACATCGATGAAACAATGCCATGGGCACTTGCAAAAGAGGAAGAGAAGAAAGACCGCCTTGCAACTGTTCTTTACAACCTTGTTGAGGGAATCTGCATCGGTGCAACTCTGCTGAAATCCTTTATGCCGGAGACAACAGAGAGAATCCTTGCTCAGTTAAATGCACAGGACAGAGAATTAGAAGATCTCAAAACATTCGGTCTCTATCCGTCAGGCAGCAAAGTAACTGAGAAACCGGAGATCCTTTTCGCCCGTCTTGACCTCAAAGAGGTAATGGCAAAAGTAGCAGAACTTCATCCGCCAAAAGCTGAAGAGCCTGCAAAAGAAGAGAACGAAGACGTGATCGACATCGAAGCAAAACCAGAGATCACATTCGAAGATTTCGGTAAACTCCAGTTCCAGGTTGGTAAGATCATCAAATGCGAAGAAGTGAAAAAATCCAAAAAACTTCTCTGCTCACAGGTACAGATCGGCAGCCAGGTACGCCAGATTGTATCCGGAATCAAAGCACACTACAGTGCAGAAGAAATGGTAGGCAAGAGAGTCATGGTAGTAACCAACCTCAAACCAGCCAAACTTGCCGGAGTACTCAGCGAAGGAATGATTCTCTGTGCAGAAGATGCAGACGGAAACCTTTCCCTGATGGTACCGGAAAAAGAAATGCCGGCAGGAGCAGAAATCTGCTGATTATCAGGTCAGACGGACAAAATCATCCGCTTCGTTAGTTGTTAAAAAATACACATCCCCTGTGCTCCCTCTGAAAAAGAGCACAGGGGATGTAATTTTATGACAGGAACAAAAATGACAGATAAATAGCGTACTGTCCGGAAAAAGTGAATAATCACAACGCTGACAAAATTCTACAAATAATTGATATTATAGCCTTGACAAATCCCGTCACGAAAGATATAGTTAATTATATAAAGGGAGGACCTGGCACGAGAATTTCATGCTGTCGTCAATCTCGGTGGGTAAAGATTCCATCCGTATCGTGATGAAAAAACGAGACTTTTGCTGTATATCTGGTAAGCGGCAGAAGTCTCATTTTTTGTGGATGAAAATTACAGTGACTTAAAATGTATTACTGAACCGAAGCGAACAGTAACTGAAATGTAGAAAAAATAAATAAAAATTTATCAGAAAACTTGATATTTTTTGTATAAAAAGTTATAATTAATAGAAGAAAATCTGGAAAAGAGCATCCTGGATGCTCTTTTTTCATATGGAAGGGGATTTTTATAAAAATATGTCACAGGGATTTAATCATTTTGATGAAAACGGAAATGCAGTTATGGTAGATGTTTCCGGTAAAAATATTACTTACAGAACGGCTGTTGCAACAGGAGAGATTCATGTGGGTCAGGCAATCATGGAGGCTGTACAGGAAGGCTCTGTGAAAAAGGGCGATGTTCTCGGGGTAGCCCGTGTAGCCGGGATCATGGGGGTAAAAAGAACCTCAGAACTGATTCCGATGTGCCATCCACTCCCGATCCAGAAGTGTGCAGTAGACTATGAACTGGAAAGCGAAAAAGGAATCATCCGGGTATTCTGTACCGTTAAAACAGAAGGAAAAACAGGCGTGGAAATGGAAGCCCTGACAGGTGTTCAGGTGACACTTCTGACCATCTATGATATGTGTAAAGCAATTGACAAACATATGGTAATGACGAATATCCATCTGGTAGAGAAAACAGGTGGAAAGAGTGGAGATTTCCATTTTGGAGACGATAGTGATTCTCAGAAATAATGGGTTTTAACCAAATAGCGAAGCGGATGATTTTGTCCGCCTGACCCGAATCAGATAACGAAGCGGAGGAAAAATAAATGAAAAGAGTAGCGATCATTACATCCAGCGATACAGGATATCGTGGAGAAAGAGAAGATTTAAGCGGTCCGGCAATCCGCGAGATCGTGGAGAAAAACGGATATGAAGTGGTATCCATGGACATTCTGCCGGATGACAGACAGATGCTTTCAGAAAGAATGAAAGAAATTGCAGACAGCAATGCAGCAGAACTGATCCTGACTACAGGTGGAACCGGATTTTCACCGAGGGATATCATGCCGGAGGCAACAGAGGATATTGTTGACAGACGTGTACCAGGGATTCCGGAAGCGATGCGTGCGTACAGTATGACCATTACCAAACGTGCCATGCTCAGCCGTGCTACAGCCGGTATCCGCAAAAAAACACTTATCATCAATCTTCCGGGAAGCCCGAAGGCAGTAAAGGAAAGCCTGGAGTATATTATTGATGCACTGGGACACGGGATTGAGATCATGACAGGTGAAGCAGGAAACTGCGCAAGAAAATAAAAGAAGGAAAAAGGGTTATTCTTATGGGAAAAGTAATTGCAGTATGTACAAGTGAAGCAAAAGGAACTCAGAAAGTAAGCGTTCCGGAAATTGAGATTAAAGAAGACTGGGGAATCCAGGGAGATGCACATGCAGGAAAATGGCATCGTCAGGTCAGCCTGCTCTCTTTTGACAAGATTGAAGAATTTAGAGCAAGAGGAGCAGAAGTAGAGGATGGAGCATTCGGAGAAAATCTGGTAGTGCAGGGAATTGACTTTGCCACGCTTCCGATCGGTACGAAATTTGTCTGTAATGATGTGGTTCTGGAACTTACACAGATTGGAAAAGAATGCCACAGTGGATGTGCGATCTTTAAGAAAATGGGAGAGTGCATCATGCCGAAACAGGGTGTTTTTACAAGAGTTCTTCACGGAGGAACTATCCGTCCGGGAGATGAACTGACCATTATGGAAGAGTAAAACTGGTTACTGTGCGCAGAGTGGGCAGTAACTAAAACGGAATCGTTATTGCCGGATTGCGAAGACAATATAAGGATATCAGGACAGGGATAAAATGTTTTCTGAACCTGACATCATATAAATATATCTGAGTGATCGAAGCAGTAATAACAGAGATATGAATATAGGAGAGTAAGAATGATCTTAGATACACATGCACATTATGATGATGAGGCTTTTGACGCAGACAGAGAAGAACTTCTGGAATCTTTGCAGCCAAACGGAATTGAGAAAGTAGTCAATGTCTGTGCATCCATAGACGGACTGCAGAACACCGTGGCATTGATGGAAAAATATCCGTTTGTGTATGGGGCTGTGGGTGTTCATCCGGATGATGCGGACAAAATGACACAGGAAACTCTGGATGAAATTCGCAGACTTTCCCATCTGGATAAGATGGTAGCAATCGGAGAAATCGGGCTGGATTATTACTGGCATAAAGAAAAAGAAGAACATGAAATTCAGCAGAAAATGTTCCGCGCGCAGCTTGATATTGCCAGAGAAGAAAAAATGCCGTTTATGATCCACAGCAGAGATGCGGCAGAGGATACCCTGAACATTATCAGAGAATATATGAACGGTGGAATGTATGGCGGGATCATTCATTGCTTTTCCTACAGTAAGGAAATCGCGGCAGAATACCTGAAAATGGGACTTTACCTGGGAATCGGCGGAGTGGTTACTTTCGAAAATGCAAAAAAATTAAAGGAAGTTGTAAAATATGCCCCGCTTTCCCAGATCGTTCTGGAAACAGACAGCCCATATCTGGCTCCGAAGCCAAACAGAGGAAAAAGAAATTCATCTCTGAATCTGCCATATGTGGTGCGGATGATCGCAGAACTGAAGGAAGTGACAGAAGAGGAGGTAATTTCTGTCACAAGAGAAAATGCACGGACATTACTTGGAATCTGATCATTCAGGATGAGAAAATCAAAATTCCGACTGTGAGTTGAAACAAGAATATCAATACAAAACAATAATATCAATGCAAAAAGCAGGGTATCACACAACAGACTGGCTGTGTCATATCCTGCTTTTTTCAGATAGTTTTACCTCTTGGTTTTAATGCTTCCATCTCTTAATAGTTCTCATCGTAGTTGCTGTCATAGCTGCCATCGTAACTGTCGTCGTAATTACTGTCATCATAAGAACTGTCATCGTAACTGCCATCATAGCTGCCATCGTCATAAGAACTGTTATCGTAACTGCTATCATAGCTGCTGTCATAACTATTGTCGTCATATCCACTGTCATAACCGGAACTGTCATATCCGGAATCATAGGAACTGCTGTCATAAGAAGAATCATAACTGTCACTGCTTCCGTCATAACTGCTGTCAGTTTCATTATCATAGCTGCCGTCACTCGAAGCGCTATCCGAACTGTTGTCGGAGCCGTCACCTGCCGAATCAGAAGAATCAGAAGAGGCTGTATATTCCCAGGAATGGATGGATTCCGTATCCTCAACGACATCGCCGGTCGTTTTGTCAATCATGTTTCCTTCCCAGTCAAATTTCACATTTAGAAGATTCGTATTTGTGGAAGGCTTTACATTCATGGACATGATTTCCTGAAATTTTGCCTGCAAAGCAGCGAGCGTAAATTCATCGCCCAGCACATCCCGTACACTGTGCTGAGATGCGAGATCTTCTGTATAATCTTCCAGCATATAAGGTCCGTATTCGCCGGTATTATAATTATAATGCATGACCATAGGTCTGATTTCCGGAGAAAGGATTTCTATGGTACTTTCGCCATTGAGTGTGGATTTTTGAATCGTAAAACCTGCCATGCCTTCGAGTAGTTCCGGAAGTTCTTCCTGAGTAGAAACGAAATTTCCCAGAGAATAAAAAACCAATGTACTGTGCCCCTGATCATCAGAAAGGCGCCCGTAAGGCTGAAGCACATGAGGATGTCCGCCGATAATAACGTCAACTCCCTGTTCCATCAGGAATGCTGACCATTGCTTTTCATATTCATTTGGCATGGTTTCGTCTTCCGCACCCCAGTGTGCAACAAAAATGATACAGTCACTGACTTCTTTGGCTTTCTGGATCATGGCAGAAACTTTGTCTTTATCAAAAATATCGATCATATAGTCATTACCGTCTCCTGTGCCGGAGCCGTTAGTTCCATATGTATAATCCAGAAATGCGACTTTGATTCCGTTGACTTCTTTTACTTTTACAGTATCTGCATCGTCCTGAGTCGCATGGATACCGAGCACCGGAATATCCGGATAATTACTGCTCCAGAAGTCCAGTGTGGATTTCAGATAATCATAACCATAATCATCCATGTGATTGGTAGCAGATTCCACAACATTGAAACCGGCTTTGATAATGGCATCACCTACTTCTTCGGGTGTGGCAAATAGTGGATAGGAACTGACATTATCATGGCTTGGCGCAAATACTGTTTCCTGATCGATCATCGCAATATCTGCCGCCTGGATCTCATCCAGAACGTTTGCATAAATCTGATCATAATTCCAGGCACCGGAATCAGTTTCTCCGGACTGATAGAGCATGCTGTGATAAAGATTATCTCCCACTGCGATCACAGTAGCTGTGGAAATTTCCGGAGCTGCGGAGGCATCTTCAGACTCTTGCTGCTCCAGTGTAGTTGCTTCTGAGGCTTCTTTCTGCGGTTTGCGAATCAGCGAATAATCAATCTGATATACAAGAAGAAAGAGCACGGCGAGTACAACGATAGAACACAAAAGACTGATTTTTGAATTGTTTTTTTCCCTGATATTTAAAGGGATATTATTTCTTTTCATAAATTATTCTGTCCTTTGACACCATAAAAATGGTGGTGATCAGGCGGATAAAATTGTTACTGTTCTCTTTGTGTACAGTAACATAAAATTATCTGCCCTGTTGTTTGATTTCATTTGGCTAAAAAAATAATTCGTGGGAGAATTCCCACAAACGTAATCACATTATAGCAAACTTTACAGGGCAAAGAAAGAATTTCTTTAAAAATGTTTCGGTATTGTTTCACTTTCGGCATCCGGATATGCAGGAATTACAGGAAACACGGCGAACACGAACTTGTGTGAAAAAATAATATAGTGTATAATAAATGCAGCGTTTATCGGAAAGAGGGAGGTAACCGGATGAATCATTATGAGGCAATCAATGATGTGCTGGTCAATTTGTTTAATGAGATTCTGGACCTGGAAGAACGGGCGTTGATCACACCTGAATATAAGAATATTTCGGTTAATGATATGCACATTATAGATGCCGTGGGTATCCGGGAGCAGAAAAATATGTCCACTGTGGCTAAAGCTCTGAACGTAACAGTGGGAACATTGACGATTGCAGTCAACAATCTTGTGAAAAAGGGATATATTCAGCGTATGCGAAGCCAGGAGGACCGTAGAGTCGTCCTGATTTCTCTGACAGAGACCGGAGAGAAAGCATACCATCATCATAAAGATTTTCATGAAAAAATGGTATTGGCTGTGCTGAAGGGACTGAATGTAGAGGAAACAGAGGCACTGACTACAGCACTTACGAAGCTGCAGGAGTTTTTCAGAAATTATCAGGTTTAGGAAAAAAAGGCAGTGGTTTCTGCAGGTTTGTGCAGGTTCCGGCAGTCCGATTCCGGACAGAGTAACAGCAGAACGTAGTGCAGGTACACATATTATGTGAAATATTATGCGAGAATCAGACAGGGGGAACTGCCCGCGGGCAGTTCCTTTTTTGATGGAGTAAATTCCTGTTTCAGATATTTTTCCAGTACCGGAAACTGGACGGGACCGATTTCCATGATCTTCCGGTGAAATTTTTTCAGATCAAAGTCAGCTCCCATGGAATTCTGACAGGATTTTTTCAGGTCCAGGAAGTTGAGATATCCCCAGTAATATTTCAGATAATTGCCGGGAGTTTCTACGATGTACTGGTAGATTTCACTGGCAGCAGAGGCATTGGTGATACCGAATGCTTTGAGAAAAGCAGCCACGCGCGCCTGCTCCCAGCCTCTGTAATGGATGCCGATATCGATCAGAGAATAGATACAGAGATTCATACTGCGGTTCAGCCATGCAAGCCGTGTCGCATTGGATGCGCTGGACATATTGGATGTACTGGACTTGCCAGATGTATCGGAATCATGGAAATCACTGGAAGCGCTGTTCCGGCTGAGGTTTGTCATAAGTGAGGCTGCATACTGATAGGCATAAGATTCTACATAGGTTGCCCATCCCTCCACATAACCGGAGGAAGTGATCAGATAGCGGATATTTGCCGGTTTGCTTCTGGAAAAAGATACGGTCTGATACAGATGACCGGGAAATCCTTCGTGAGCCAGTGTTCCAAACAGTTCCAGACTGGTGCTGCGTCCGGAATCATTGATATAAATTACATTTGGACTTCCGGTGTCCACTGGCGGTGTAAGATAAAAGGCAGGGCTTAGAAAGCTTTTCATGGACTCATGTACAGAACGGAGTTCGTAAGTGGTATTTTTTAGCTCCGGAAAGTCCCCGGCCATGAGAGAAGGAAGTTTTTCCAGCATCTGTGAAGGAGTCAGAGTGATGGCTGTGGAATATTGGGAAAGAGAAGAAGCCAGAGAAGGATCTGCTTTTAATAAAGTCTGGATTTCTTCATAATCTTTCAATAGCTGAGCAGACAGTCGCTGCTCGATTTTTTTTACAGGTACATAGGTACCGGTCTGGCTCTGAAGAAGGTAGAGATAATATGCGCGACCACCCTCGAAATATGCCAGTCCGCGGCTGTTTTTGCCACTTCCACGAAGCGTTTTCAGCCCGGAGACCAGTTCCTGATAGGCGGGGATTACCTGCTGAATAATCAGCTTATGGTGATATGTACAAAGTTCTTCCTGGTCTTTCTGACTGAGTTTCGGGTTGGAGAAAGTCTTTAATTTCTGTGCAAAAATATCATCCATATAGTTGGAATCGGGATTCTGGATAAAAGAACTGCACTGTTTCAGAATCCGGTCAAGGGTAGTGTTACTCATGAAACAGCCGGAGCTGATTTTTTCTTTTTCAAAGTCAAGGATACTCTGAAAATAGGGTTTGATGGTGCCGAGAAGCTTCAGATAATCAGAGATATCTTCTTTTGTATAGAAAGCATACTCAGCGAGTAGCACCGGGAGCTGTGCCTGGATACCAAGGCTTGGGCCAAGTGGTTCATCCAGAATATAGTTTTTTCCCAGAGAAGCGCGGGTGTGAAAATACAGCAGGAGCATATCCAGAGTGAGCTGATTGTCCTTACTCAGCCTGGAATAATGAAAGTTTTTTAACTGTTTTTCATAATTCTGGCAGAGACGGGCAGTTTCTTCTGCACTGGCAGCGTCAGATGAGACTGTGCCGAGAGAAACGGCAGATTTTTTGATCCCCTGGCTGGCAGGATCAGCCAGAGCGTAGTGAAGGGTAAGAGTATTGGCAGATACTTCTGCCCGGAAAAGATTTTCTGTGAATGATTCAAAACGGGAATTTTCAGAAAGCCCGTGTTCAGATACATAGCCCATGCCGATGCCAAGAAAAAACACCAGACACAGAGTCAGAATTTTTTTGGGAATACTCATACAAACCTCAGAAGGCTGTTTTTACTATCTTATTGGAAATGAAAGCGGAGTATGATAAGATGATGATAAAAGTGCGGAAGAGAAAAATACAGGAGGAAGAAAAAATGGCAGAGATTTATGATATCGCAATTCTGGGGGCAGGACCTGCGGGGATCAGTGCGGCGATTTATGCTGCGCGTGCCCGTTTAAATACGTTATGGTTAGACAGACAGTTTGCACAGGGAGGGCAGATCCTGAATACTTATGAGGTGGACAATTATCCGGGACTTCCGGGGATCAGCGGAATGGATCTGGGTGAAGCTATGGGAGATCATGCAGCGAAGCTGGGAATTGAGCCGGTGCGTGAAAATGTTCTTTCTGTGGAAAATGCAGAAGGTTCAGGAAGTGAGAAGATTATCCGGACAAAGAAGCATGAATACAGAGCCAGGACAGTGATCCTTGCCTGCGGTGCCAGCCACAGAAGGCTGAATATTCCCGGTGAGGAAGAATTTTCCGGAATGGGTGTTTCCTACTGCGCTACCTGCGATGGCGCTTTTTTCAGGGATAAAACAGCGGTGGTGATCGGCGGTGGAAATATGGCTCTGGAAGATGCGATTTTTCTTTCAAGAATCTGTCAAAAGGTTTATGTGGTTCACAGACGGGATGAATTTCGCGGAGATCAGATTCTTCAGGACAGTCTGAATACATGCGAAAATGTAGAAATCATCTGGGACAGTGTGGCAGTAGAAGTGCAGGGAACGGAGAGTGTGACCGGTCTGAAGATCCGCAATGTGAAAAATGACAGCGAATCTGTGATCCGGACAGATGGTGTGTTTATTGCAGTGGGATTAGTTCCGAATACAGAACGATTTCAGGAACTTGTGGTGCTGGATAAAGGAGGATATATTATTGCGGGAGAAGAAGGAATCACGCAGACTCCGGGAGTTTTTGCAGCAGGAGATATCCGCACCAAAAAGCTCCGCCAGGTCGTGACAGCAGTGGCAGACGGTGCCAATGCTGTGGCTTCTGCGCAGCACTATCTGATGACAAATAAGTAAATGATTCGTTGCTGTGTCTGTGTACCGGAATGAACGGTAATGGCTGTAATAGCAGTGATAATAGTAACAACAAGGATAATAGTAACAGCAGTGCCAATGAGTTTGTTTTCTCACAGTTTGTTCATTTGACAAAATGACTCCTCTATGATAACATACACAAATGCGTAACAAAGTGTAATAATTATATAACAATTTAAACGAATGAAGCAGCAAAGCGGTGGGCGGAGAGAAATCGGTATCCCCTGTTGAAACGAAAGAGTTATCATTAAGGAGTTGTTAGATTGAACCGGGAGATCTGGTATTCTATGGAAATGGTTATATAGATCATGTGGCACTTTATATCGGTGATGGTAAGATTATCCACGCAAGCGGTGCTGCCACAGGAATCAAGATTTCCAATTATGATTATCAGCAGCCGGCAGCGATCGGAACCTATATGGAATAAATAACGCATGATTAATGAAAATCTTCATTCATTGTCTGAAGGGAAACAGGCAGTGAATGAAGATTTTTTTGTCGCAGAAGCGGCCCGCCGCAGGCGGAGAATCCTGCAAACAGGATTCTTTCTTGCGTTAGCGAAGAACCCTGGCGGGGTTCTCCCTGAATATGGTATTACAGTAAAGAACCAGCGCAAAATGGGCGTTTCGACAATTTGCACAAAGTATGTCGATATATGGGAAAAGTGGATAATTTCATGCACATTCTTTCCACATACAGAACTTACCAGAAAGCCTGAAAAATAAAGTTATGCACAAAGTTATCCACATTATCCACATTTTTGATGTGTGAATAACTTGATTTACATAATGAAAAAAGAAACGTATGTTTTGTGTAAAATGATAAATTGCGGTTTCAGGCACAAAAAAATGTGGAAATCTATTGACTTTAGTAAATTCTAAAAATCATATTATATTGTATAAAAAAGACAAAATACATATAAATATACAGAAATAATCTGACTATTTATCATGATGTTTTCAGGAACGAAGCAACAGAGGATAGAAAAAGAATCCATATTACAGAAAGTGGAAATTTCCACAAAGGAATCAGAAATGTGGATAATGTAGAAACAAAACGAAAACCGCCGGGGATAACTTTCCACAGCGGTTTTCCACATTCTTTATTTCTGCTTCATTCGTTTGATAACTTTTAAACGTGTGAACTCTTCTCGCTCTTTCTCTTCCAGAGCATTCTGAATGTCTTTGGTCAGTGCTTCGTACTTTGGAATGGTGATATTCTTCAGTGCGTTGGCACGTTTCTGGGTTTTCTTGATGTTGGCTGCAAGGCGGATGGCTGCGTTTTCCACCATGGACAGGCGGATGGACAGTTCTTTTACCTTTTCAAAGGCAGCCTTGGCTTCGTCCAGAGACATCTTTGTGCTGTAGTAGGCATAGGTTGGCGTGTTGGTTGTTTTGTCATATTCCACAAGAGGAATCTCCGTACCCATAACGCTTCGGGTTTTGATGCGGATGGAGTTCTCGATGGGAACGGTACATGCAATCTGCTGGACAAAGGCGATACCGATCTCCATATTGGCTTTCTGCAGGGCGGCATAGGCGGTGCGGAAAGTTACATCGATCTGTGTCTGGATATCTTTTGCCTGATCGATTAGATCCATCATCTCTCGGATCAGGATGTTACGCTTTTTGTCCATCAGCTCATAGCCCTGACGGGAAAGTTTCAGTGAGTTCTTTGCAAGTATCAGGTTTCCCTTGGTGGGAAAGGTATTCGGATCCATTCAATCACCTCGCTTCTTTTAGCGTACTGTTTCGTGATAGTACTTATCGAGGATCTTCGTATCGATTCGGTCAAGCTCTTCTTTCGGAAGAAGTCCCAGAAGTTCCCAGCCTTTATCAAGGGTCTCGGTGATGCTTCGGTTCTCTGTCTCGGACTGGCCGACAAATTCGCTCTCAAAAGCTTTACCAAATACCAGGTAACGCTTATCCAGCGGGGAAAGCTCGTCTTCACCGATAACGGAAGCAAGGGCTCTGGCATCTCCAACCTTTGCATAGCAGGAGAAGAGCTGGTTTGCGACATCCTGATGGTCAGCTCTGGTGTAGCCTTCACCGATACCATCCTTCATCAGACGGGAAAGGGAAGGAAGCACGTTGATCGGCGGGTAGATCGCCTGTCCGTGAAGCTGTCTGTCCAGAACGATCTGACCTTCAGTGATGTAACCGGTAAGGTCAGGAATCGGGTGGGTGATATCATCGTTTGGCATGGTCAGGATCGGAATCTGGGTTACAGAACCCGGTTTGCCTTTTACGATACCTGCACGTTCGTACAGGGTTGCAAGTTCACTGTACAGATAACCCGGATAACCTTTACGGGATGGGATCTCACCTTTGGAGGAGGAAACTTCTCGCATGGCTTCGCAGAAAGATGTGATATCTGTCAGGATAACCAGGATGTGCATTCCTTTTTCAAAAGCAAGATATTCTGCGGCAGTGAGGGCGATCTTCGGTGTAAGAAGACGCTCAACAACCGGATCATTGGCAAGATTCAGGAACATGACTACATGGTCGGCAGCACCGCTTTCCTCGAACGTACGGCGGAAAAATTCTGCTACGTCATATTTAACACCCATTGCTGCGAAAACAATGGCAAATTTCTCATCGGAACCCTCTCCCAGAGATGCCTGCTGTACGATCTGTGCAGCCAGCTTATCATGAGGAAGACCGTTTCCGGAAAAGATTGGCAGCTTCTGTCCACGGATCAGGGTGGTCAGTCCGTCGATTGCGGAAATACCGGTGTTGATATAGTTTCGCGGATATTCACGGGCTACCGGGTTCAGCGGCAGACCGTTGATATTCAATCTGACTTCCGGGGTGATATCTCCCAGACCGTCAATTGGCTGGCCGATACCGTTGAAAGTACGTCCGAGGATTTCAGGGGAAAGCCCGATCTCCATTGGATGTCCGGTCAGTCTTGTGTGGGTATTGCTCAGGGACATGCTGTCGGTTCCTTCAAAAACCTGGATGACAGCTTTGTCCTCATAAATCTCAATAATACGGCCGATCTTGCGAGTCCCGTCGTCCATGTGAAATTCTACGATTTCCTCATAGGAGGCATTCTTGACACCTTCCAGGACCACCAGAGGTCCGTTTATTTCGCTTAAGCCTAAATATTCAATTGCCATAAACTTCTCCTCTCTGTTACTATCCATGGCCGGTTTTACGAATCTGATTCAGAACGGCCATGGATAGTAACCATTACGGCATCAGCCGTTTTTCTCCATTATATTGTCATAGAAAGCATCGATGTCCTGCATATACTGGTCGAATTTATCAAGCTGGTTGTTTGCTACATCATATTTAATGGAAATGATTTTTTCAAAGATGTTGTTGCCTTCTTTCAGTACGGAAACCGGCATTCCACGGTTGATGAGTGCGCGGCATTTCTCGTAGAGATGAAGGATGGTTTCCATCATCAGGAACTGTTTTTCCATCGGTACGCAGGTGTCTTCTGCGTGGAAAGCGTTCTGCTGGAGGAATCCCAGACGGATGACTCTGGCGATTTCCAGTGTCAGTTTCTGGTCGTCCGGAAGAACATCGCTTCCGATCAGTTTAACGATTTCCATCAGAGAGCTTTCCTGGTTTAGGATTGCCATGAGCTGGTTTCTGTCTGCCACAAACTTAGGGGAAACGTGTTCTCTGTACCATGGGGTCAGGTCTTCCAGGTATTCACTGTAACTGGTAAGCCAGTGAATGGCAGGGAAGTGACGGGCATAGGCAAGGGATTTGTCCAGTCCCCAGAAGCAGCGGACGAAACGCTTGGTGTTCTGTGTAACAGGCTCTGAGAAGTCACCACCCTGAGGGGAAACGGCTCCGATAATGGAGACAGAGCCTTCGGTTCCGTTTAAGTTCTGCATCATTCCTGCACGCTCATAGAATGCGGACAGCTTGGATGCCAGATATGCAGGGAAACCTTCCTCAGCAGGCATTTCCTCCAGACGTCCGGACAGTTCTCGAAGAGCCTCTGCCCAACGGGAAGTGGAGTCTGCCATGATGGCTACGTCATAGCCCATGTCGCGGTAGTATTCTGCAAGGGTAACACCGGTATAAATAGAAGCTTCACGAGCCGCAACCGGCATGTTGGAAGTATTGGCGATCAGTGTGGTTCTGTCCATCATCAGGTTTCCGGATTTCGGGTCGATCAGCTTGCTGAAATCTTCCAGAACCTGGGTCATCTCGTTTCCACGCTCTCCGCATCCAATGTAGATGATGATGTCTGCGTCAGACCATTTCGCGATCTGATGCTGTGTCATTGTTTTACCTGTACCGAAACCTCCCGGAACAGCGGCTGTACCGCCCTTTGCGATCGGGAAAAGGGTGTCCAGGATACGCTGGCCTGTGACAAGCGGAACACTTGCAGGGAAACGTTTATGGGTTGGTCTCGGGATACGGATCGGCCATTTCTGCGCAAGTGCCAGATCTTTGGTGGTTCCGTCTGCGAATTGGATGGTTACGATCGGTTCCAGAATGCTGTAAGCTCCGTCAGGAGCCGCATGGATAACGGTAGCCTCTGTAAGGTTCGGGGGCACCATGGATTTATGAAGAATAGAGTCTGTTTCCTGAGTTTCTGCGATGATGGAGCCAGGACTGACTACGTCACCTTCTTTTACTGTGATATGTGTGTTCCATTTCTTTTCTGTGTCAAGGGAATCGACGCTGACACCTCGGGAAATGTATTTGCCTGAGGCTTTGGCGATCTCTTCCAGAGGACGCTGGATACCGTCAAAGATGTTGTGGATGATTCCGGGTCCCAGAAGTACGGAGATGGCATCTCCGGTACCTGTAACAGTATCTCCCGGTTTCAGACCTGTAGTTTCTTCGAAAACCTGTACGGTAGTCATGCCTTTTTTCAGGCCGATGATCTCACCTACCAGATGTTCCGGACCTACATAAACCATCTCGGAAATCTTAAATCCGCTGTCGCCCTTCAGATAAATGACGGGGCCGTTGACACCGTAGATAATACCTGTATTACTCATGTTGTGGTCCTCCGTCAAACTTGAATTCTTTGTATGCTGCCTCGAAATTTCCTGCAAAAGAGTGGTCGATCAGGATATTTTTCTGAGGAATGGTGGCACGGATGCCTCCCAGAAAAGAGTCTTTTGCAAGCTGGATAGCTGCACCTGTGCGCTGCTGAAGTTTTTCCACAAGAGCACTGTCTTCCGGGGAAAGGTAGACAGAGATTTCATCGTTTTCTGCGAAATCCAGAGCTTCTTTGATTTTGGTGCTGAGGTAATCTTCGTATTCGGAAGTATGGGTAAAATCATTCAGAAGTTCTTTTACTTCAGAGAAAATTTTCTCTTTTAATTCGTTCTGTTTCTTGGTCCAGTCACGTTTGATGGTGAGCTGTTCGGCGGAAAGTGCCTTGTTTATTTCACGTCTGGCATTGGCGGTCTCTGCTTTGATCTGTGCCTGGGCGTTTTCCTCACTGAGAGCCTTGCGTTCTTCTGTCATTTTTTCCAGAGTTTCCTTGTGCTCTTCCAGAATGGTAGCGGCTTTTGCGTGGGCTTCTTCTACCGTGATATCATAAAAATGGCTGAGTTTTTCATCAATTGTCATGTTAACACCTGCCTATAGTTTTAGTCCAATTGCTTCATTTACATATGAAGTGATAAAATCCGGTTTGCGGCCAGTACCGTGCCTGTCGGGGATTTCGATGATCAGAGGGGTTTTGTGATGAAGCTTGACATCGTCAATAATTTCAGGAAACTCCCGGCCGAATCTTTCGGTCAGGAGTATGATCCCGATTTCTTTATTGGAGATGGCTTTCTGCAAAGCATCTTTTAATTCGTCATGTGTGTGTACGATCACGCCCTCTACACCTGCCAGTCTCATCCCTGTGTAGGTATCGATATTGTCGCTGATCAAAAACATCTGCATCTTATAACTGTCCCAGGATCATGAAGGAGATGATCAGTCCGTAAAGGGCAACACCTTCTGCAAGACCTACGAAGATAAGGGATTTACCAAGGATACTCTGATCCTCGCTGATAGCGCCTAAAGCTGCGCTTGCCGCACTGGCAACGGCAATACCACCACCGATACAGGAAAGACCGGTTACAAGGGCTGCTGCGATGTAGCCCATACCTGTTGCAAGACCGGCTTCAGATCCGGCAGCGGCCTGTACGGAAGAAGCACCTGTGAACATAACTGCGATGGCGATAAGCATTGTGCCAAAGAAGAAGAATGCGTTTACGCCGATGGCTGTTTTGTAACGTCCACGGTTTTTCTCACCGATGAGATAGTAGCCAAATGGAAGAATAATGCTGAGTACCAGTGCGATTGCTAAAATGATCTGTGCGATTGTTGACATAATTAAATCTCCTCTTTTCTTAGATTGTTGATATCCGGGTCCCGGGTTCAAAAGTCTTATCGTGCAGGCACGAACGACTTTCGACCTTTTGCCCCTGGTATATCATTTGACTGAGCGGAAGGGCTCAAATTTACGTCCTGTGCCTTTGTAGAAGCGGCTGAACATCTCATAATATTCCAGACGAAGTACCTGGATACCAACGATCAGGCCCTCCATACCGCATACAAAAAGGTTTCCGAGGACTACCACTACCCAGTTCAGGTTTCCGCTTTCTGCGCCTGCAAGCATGAGAACGACCTCCATCATTGCTGCATGGCTGACTGCGAAAGCTCCGATACGGACGAAGGAAAGGGTATTGGAAAAGTAGCTTAACAGGACTTCAAACATCTCGAAAAGTCCCTGTACAATAAACATTCCTTTCTCTTTCGGCATGACTTCTGATTTCTTCTCTATGAGGGCGGTAAGCGGCTCTTTCAGGAAGATCAGGATCAGCGGTACGCCGAACATGATAAACAGTACGATCCCTCCCGGAAGTGTATGTCCTGTCAGGATCAGTGCGATGGAAATGACTGCGGATCCGTAGAAAACAAGACCTGCAACGGAGTTGTATCGAACCAGATATGTTCAATATCTCCGGCTTTCCATGCATTCAGGATATTAAATATCATACATAAAAGGATCAGGCACATACCAAAACCGATGGCAACGATAAATACAGTATTCAGCTTTCCGATAAACGGAACGGACATCATGTTATTCATCGGACGGAGCCACAGGGCGGGTATGACATCTTCAAATCCAAAGATACTTCCGAACATAAATCCGAAGATTGTGGAGAAGACACCTGCGCAGCTATGATGCCTGCCAGTGTGATATGTTTGAACTTATACAGCAGGAAACCGCCGATAAAAAGCAGTAATCCCTGTCCCACATCACCGAACATGGCACCGAAGATAAAGGAGTAAGTCAGTGCCACAAACCATGTTGGATCCATCTCATTGTAGGCCGGAAGACCATACATTTTAATGTACATTTCAAATGGTTTGAACAGTTTCGGGTTCTTCAGTTTGGTCGGTGGCTGCTGGTGCAGACCCGGTTTGAAATGTTCGTCATCTTCACCGTCAATAATGCAGAAGATATGGCTGTCATCTTTGATATCTGCCTGGAAGGAATGTGCATCTTTTTCCGTCATCCATCCACATAAAATATAGAAGACATCTTTATCATCACCGTGGGTACATGCGGCAAGTCTGCGCACATCAAAGTTACCGGAAAGCTGTGCGATCGCATTACGTGCAGCTACGATATCTTTCTTGTTTCGCAGAAGAAAATCTGCTTTTTTCTGGTCTGCGGAAGCCAGATCACCGGCTGCCCGGTTGCGTTTCTGGGTTAACTGTTCAAAGGCTGCCTTGGCTGTGCCTTCGTAAGTATCCGGCATGTAAATTCTCTCAAAATGCATGGAAGAATAGACGGCTTTGACTTTCTGTGCCTCATGCTCCGGGACAAAATAAACACCCCAGATATACTGATCATCTTCATCACATTTGATAAAAATCGTATCCAGATTTTCATAAATATATTTCTCAAATTTCTGGTAGTATTCCTTCTCAATCCTTCCGAAGCGGTAATGGATAAAACGGAATTTCAGGATTGAGGAAAGGTTGTAATTGATGTTTCTGAACGGACGGATAACGCGGAGAGATTCATCCAGTGCGGCAAGCTGGCTTTCCAGATCCGCATGTGTGCGGTCCAGCTCCTGAGAATCCGCCTGGAGTCTGCGCAGAGTATCCAGGGCCTTTTCTACGTCCATTGGTTTTACGGAAATCTGTTCCGGACTTTTCAGCTCTTCATAGAAACTGTTGGCAGTGGCAAGTGCTTCCTTATAAGGATTGATTTCCATAAAAGGAGAAAGACTTTCGACTGCGGTCAGTTCGGAGAGGGCATTTTCCAGATGGATTTCGTATTTGGAAAGATAGGTATTTACCACTCTGTCAATATCGGTTTTCGGTCCGGTAATGCTCAGAAACTTCATTTTCTCAATCATATATTCACCTCCTGTTATTAATTATTGCAGATATAACGCATGGCTTCGTCATGCTGTACCCCGTAACGAACGCATTCAATAGCGATCGTCAGACGGTTTACTTCGTGTTCCTTATTATATAAATAGGAATAGATCACTGCGACAGAATAAGGATTTCTGTGCGCTTCTTTTTCAAGGATCGTGCGGTGGATATGGTTATAAAATTCTTCCAGATTGGCGACGGAAAGCTGCTGATATCTGGCACCGTACCATGTTTTATTGAAAATTCTTCTGGAATCTTCATAGGTTGAGGCTTCCACCAGAGCGGTAATCTCTTCTTTTTTTAATTTGTAATTCATAGGGATCAGCAAAGCGTAAATGCTTGCCGGGTCCATGTTGTAATATCGCTTGGAACGCTGAATGAACTGCAGGTTCAGCATGTCAAATTTCTCACCGTAGGTACGGGTGATCTCTTCCAGGTCGCTACCTTTAAAGAGCTTTTTGCGCACATTCCAGATCTGGGTGAAATAGTACAGATCCAGTGCCATGCCATAGTCAAAAAGTAATGAGGTTTCGTGTTCCTGAATTTTTGAAAGCGGGATATAAAACTCGTTTCCTTTGAGACAGGAGATCAGTTCTTCCATGGTGGAACAGGTGGTGATCCGGTCTACGTCGATATTGGAGTGCAGACGGAAAAACTCACGGTATGGAGAAACATCCACAGGGTCTGTGTCACGATGGTCAAAGATATTGGTCATTACTTCTTTTAAAACGCGGATTTCGTATCGCCTGGAATACAGGTCAAGAAACTTTCGCTGCTCAGGGTTTGCGAAGTGATAAATTCTGGAGAAATTCTGGAAAATGGATTTCTTCAGAAGTTTCTCAATCTGACCTCTGTGCAGGGTATTTTCATCCAGTGCATCCCATTTGGAAGAGTATTCCGGCATTCGCTTGAGATAGGCCGCCACCTGCGTTACATCGGAAAGCTGAAGGATTTCTTCAAACTGTTCCAGGGTAGTGAGCCTGCTCTGCATTGCACGGATTTTCGTGGAAAGTCCGCTGTAGGAGAGTACACTTCCCATTGCTTTTCACTTCCTTTCCTGTATGATATTTCAAGACAATTGCCCGAAATTATTGTTCGAAATGATTATCCGGATTTATTATTTACATGGATAATATTTTCTGAAATAATTCATGGGAAAGGAGCGAATGATTCTGCTCGTAATGGGCATCCAGGGATGAAAAAGTAGCTTCTGTATCTGCCCGGAGCGCAGCTAACTGTGCATCTTTTTCCTGCTCGAGCTGCTGTCGGATCTGCCGGATCCGGGTGGCAGTCTGAGCCTCCATCTGCTCGTCATAGTCTTTACACTTTTTCTCTGCTTCTTCAGAAAGCGTCTGTTTCTGGCGTTCGCAGTCTTCCATGATGCGCTGGGCTGTAAGCTCGATTTCAGATAATTTGTTAAGTATCTGCTCCATCTTCAACCTCCTTAGTTGTCAAATTTTTACAAAAAAACCAGATTTACTATGTGAAAAATAGTAATATCTGTTAGATATAATACACCTATTTTGTGAAAAAAACCATCTAAATTTTTTTCAGAGAGAAAAAATTTGTTATTTTTTAAACAAAAAGAAAAATGAAAATATCGTTGCGGTATGAAAGGACATCTGGTAGAATCTCTGGCAGAGATAAAAAGAAAAAAGAAATTTACAATATAACATAACCCCAAATAACCGAAAACGGATGATTGAGATTATAACAGGAGGATTTTATGAGATTAAGAAATATTCCCGGGGCACAGGATGCGATTCTTGAGAGCCCTTATGTGGTACAGGAACCACAGACGAAGAAAGGACACTGGACAGAGGTTTTTGAGAAAAAACAGCCCCTTCATATAGAAGTAGGAATGGGAAAAGGACGCTTCCTTATGGATCTGGCGCGTCTTCATCCGGAGATTAACTATGTGGGAATCGAGATGTATGACAGTGTACTTCTCCGCGCACTGCAGAAGAGAGAGGAACTGGAAGAGAAAGGTGAGGTGTATTCCAATCTCTTCTTTATGAGAGTGGATGCCAGATTACTGCCGGAGATTTTTGAAAAGGGTGAGGCAGATAAGATTTACCTGAATTTCTCTGATCCATGGCCAAAAGCACGCCATGCCAAACGCCGCCTGACATCCAGAGAATTTCTGGCACGCTATGACAAGATTCTGGTGCCGGATGGAAAAGTAGAGTTTAAGACAGATAATAAGGATCTGTTTGAATTTTCCCTGGAAGAAGTAAAAGAGGCTGGATGGAATCTGGAGGCATTTACTTTTGACCTGCACCATAATGAAGAAATGGTACAGGGAAATGTGATGACAGAATATGAAGAGAAATTTTCCTCCATGGGGAACCCGATCTGCAAGATGGTGATCTCCAGAGGATGAATCCTGAGTGTATGAGGACAGCTTTCTGTAAGAGGAGATTTTCTGTGACTGCCCGGTAAAATATAAAATGACTATAGAATGGATATATCAATGGAGGAAATTTCTACATTTATATTGCATAAAATAGTGTAAGAAAATCCACGGGGCGCTTCGCGCCCCGAAGGAGAGCAACAGGTGAAAAGAAATAATTCCTTCTATAATAAAATGATGCAATTTGGATATGAACACCGTGGATTTGACAATGCTTTTAATCAGGTTCGAAAATCAGCAGAAGAGGTCAGCAAAATGCTGAACAAAATGTCCAAAAAAGAAGAAAAGAAAGAAAAATAAAAGAATCGAAAATTTTTGAAAAAAATTTAGAAATAACTATTGACATTTGAATCTGTATTATATATAATATCACTTGCGTTGAGGAACAAAAGAAAACTTCAACACAGAAAAAACAAAAGAATATGCGCCTTTAGCTCAGTTGGTAGAGCACCTGACTCTTAATCAGGGTGTCCAGGGTTCGAACCCCTGAAGGCGCACTAAGAACACTGTTTTTGCGGACAATGCGATTGCCGCGGGGACGGTGTTTTTTATGTTTTACGGGAAAGTGAGA
This sequence comes from Ruminococcus sp. AF41-9, assembly GCF_003477525.1. Classification (GTDB taxonomy): domain Bacteria; phylum Bacillota; class Clostridia; order Lachnospirales; family Lachnospiraceae; genus Blautia_A. The sequence goes on along the minus strand of NZ_QUDO01000007.1, from coordinate 89,888 downwards.
AATAAAGGTGTCTGGGAAATATAAAGAGTGCTGTTTCGATGGTGTGATATGACCATGGAGCGGGACTCTTTTTATTTGTAATAGTTTAAAGAGATGTGGTATACTTATGCTCACAAAGTAATATGTGGGGAATAATATATGAGAAAGGCGGATGAAGGTCAGAATATAGATTTTGTGATTACCTGGGTCGATGGGAATGATCCGGAATGGCAAAGAGAAAAAAAGGCAAGACTTGGACATATGGGGATACCTGCAAGTGTAGATGACAGGAAGGAACGATACAGAGACTGGGATAATCTGCAGTACTGGTTTCGTGGAGTGGAGAAATATGCGCCCTGGGTGAGAAAAATTCATTTTGTTACATGGGGACATCATCCCAAATGGCTGAATACAGAGCATACCAAATTAAATATTGTCCGCCATGAAGACTTTATTCCTGAAAAATTTCGCCCTACATTTAATTCTCATACGATTGAGTGGAATTTTCACAGGATTCCGGGTCTGGCAGAGAAGTTTGTTTATTTTAATGATGATGTTTTTTTGCTGAGATCAGTGAAACCGGAAAATTTTTTTAAGAACGGAAAACCGGTAGACATGCTGGCTCTTCAGCCGGATGTGGCAAATGTTGATAATCAGACAATGCCATATATTTATCTGAATAACACAATGCTTCTCGCAAAATATTTTGATAAACGTACTAATATAAAAAAACAGTCCGGAGCATATTTTCATATCGGATATCCTCCTATGTATTTTCTGTATAATATGCTGGAACTGGCTTTTCCAAGGTTCACAGGGTTTTATACGGTACATGGCCCGGCTCCATTAATGAAGAAAACCTATCAGACAATGTGGAACCTTGAGCCGGAACTGCTTACAGAAGTCTGCAGCCATCCGTTCAGGCATAAAGAAGATGTAAATACAGTGCAAGCGCATATATTCACCAGACACCAGAGACTGGAAGAGGGGATTACAGAATCCAGGTAAATGGTCAGCATAAAGCAGACCATACCAAAGAATCTCAGGTATTAACCATTTCATTCAATCAGAATGTTACATATGTATCCGGTGGAGCAGGACTGATTTCCGGAAATGGAACATCAACATTAACGGTCAGATTAAGTTATCATCAGAATCCAACTGATAATATCGGGTTTGGCGATCTGATTGTAACATCTGATGCAGGTCTTGCAATTACAGATGTAAGTATTACAGATTAACACTGGTGTACCAACTTGCTGGTATACCTGAGAGGGATTGGGGTAAAATCATACTTTAACTCAATCCCTTTTTGCGGATTATATATTCTGGTCATTAACCGGATTGTCTGAAGTCAGGCGGATAAAATCATTCATTTCGTGTATTCAGGTCAGGCGGATAAAATCATCCGCTTCGCTACTTGATCATAACCAAATAACTGCGGAGCAGTTATCTGGTTAAAATTCTTTCATCATCTCCAGTATTTCAACCTCTTCAAGTACTTTACATTTTTTATCCCGTATCGCATAAACTCTCGTACAGATATTCAGAACCGTAGGTCTGTGTGTGGTTACAATACAGGTTCTCGGGTAGGTATCCTGCATGATATTACGGAGAACTTTTCGTTCTGCGGCGACATCCGGTGCAGAAGTAGCTTCATCCAGCAGCAGGATCGGTGATTTGCGTAACAATGCGTGGGCAATGGACAACCTCTGTGCCTGACCTTCTGAGAAGCCGCCGCCCCGTTCTTTCACAGTGCTCTCAATCCCTTCCGGGAGTTTTTCCACGAAATCCCATGCACAGGCAAGCTGCAGTGCCTCTATGATTTCTTCATCTGTAGCATCTGGTTTTACATTTCGCATATTTTCCGCGATCGTTCCTGAGAACATGGTATTTCCCTGTGGAACATAGGAGAACAATTTTCTGGTAGAAGGGGACATAGGAATTATCTGCTCATGATCTGCTCCGGCGCATACATGAAAAGAACCCTCCTGCGGTGTCAGCAGGGACAGGATAAGCCGCAGCATCGTTGTCTTGCCCTCGCCGGAAGGGCCTGCCAGAGCTGCGATTTCATGAGGATAAGCCTCTATGGAAGCGTCTGCGAAAACAGAAGTACCATTGTGATAAGTATAGCTCAGATTCTGCATGTTCAGCCCGATTCCTTCAGCTTTATGCTGTTTTTCGAAGCTTTGTACAAGGGTATCCTGACTGTAGTCTTCCTGCGGCATTTTTACGATATCCATGAGTCTTCCTGCTGAGATGGTCAGTGAGATGGCCGACGGGATCAGGCTTACCAGTGAATTTACGGAACTGGTAAGGGTACCGGACAGGGACAGAAACATGGTCATGGTTCCATAACTGATGGCATTGCTCCATACACGATAGATTCCCATCCATAGCAGATGTAAGAGACAATAAAACTGATCACAGACATGAGGATGGAGGTCAGGATGGACATTTTCTGAAAATCCAGTCTCATGTTTATATAATCTGTCTGAAGTGACTTCAGTTTATCAATATAAAAATGAATCAGGTCAAAAGCTTTGATCGTCTGGATATTAGAAAACGCTTCCTGATTGAATCCGTAAAGTTTCACATTCATAGCCGCACTTCTCTGATTATTATCTCTCATTCGTTTTAACAGTGGCTTCGAGAGCAGTGCGCTGAACGGGATTCCAAGCAGTGCAAAGAGAGCAAATGTGGGATCATAATAAAGTACGATCGCCAGAGCACTGATAAAACGGAAGGTATAAATGATCAGATTGGGGATCCAGTTCAGAATTCCGCTGGAGATATTTGAGGCATCAGAACTCCACCGTGTGACCAGATCTCCTGTGTGATAATCGGTCAGGGATTCCCAGTCGGTGACCAGCATTTTGGCAAAAATATCATTTTTTATTTCAGAGTCTACTTTCAGATTGATAAATGTTGAGGCATATCCGGAGGCCTGCGAAACCAGGATGTTTGCGACAGAGAATCCGATCATTGCGGCGAAGGTACTCAGAAGTTTTCCGGTCTGGTGGCCGGTGATGATATATCGACCAGATCTTTGGAGATCAGGCTGGAAACCAGAGATACACCTGTTCCTGCGAGCCCGAGCAATGTATAAAGCAGCATGGCCTTCCAATATCGCCTGCCATACTGGTAGATCCAGATTGTCTGTTGCCACATTTTCTTCAGAGTGCCCTGTTTTAAATGCTTCCAGATCAGAAGTATTTTCTCTTTCATTGTGAGTCCTCCAGTCTGTCAATGACGTCTTTTATGGTACAGGCGGCAGAGGCATTCTTTGTACAGAGAAGATACAGTACCGGCACATGATCTGTGATTTCTTCAGCAAAGAAAAGATTTTCTGAAAGCTGGCGTTCTTTCCATGCGGGAGATATCATACGCTGCATGACACGGAGGACTTTTTCCGAAGGAGTTAATTCTTCCAGATAGTCTGTGTGCGGATCGCGGCCCAGAAGGACAATTCCTCCGAGTTCATACTGTTCTGTGGTAAAAATCTCTGAGGTTCCACACCAGGGAATACCATAGGCGATGATGTGTCCTTCCTGCAATCCGAGAAGGTTCAGATCCCCGTTTAAATATGGCACAGAAAAAAGCTCATGCCACAGCGCAGTGTGTGTGGATTTTCCCATTCCGGAATGACCGGAAAACAGCCATGCTTTTCCCTGATAGAGAACAGAAGCTGAGTGGATTGCAAACAGTCCGTTTCTTTGTGCTGTGAAAAGGAAAAACAGCCGTATGGCGTGAAATAAATTTTCTATATTTGTTTCAGAAACCTGTGGGTGGCAGTAAATCCGTACATAAGTACCATCTTTCAGCATATGAGCTTCGTAAAGATTCTGCATCTGTGGGAAAAGGACAACATAACGGTCGGGATTTTCAAAAACAGTCATTTCAGAATTCTGCAGAAGAACCTGTCCGTAACAACGACTGGGTGGAGGCGTAGTGACCAGTTCGATTTCCTGTGAGGTATCATCATCCGAAAATTCATGATAAAAAGGTTTGAAATTTGGGGAAATCAGTTCTGCAGAACCGTATAGTTTTATGCAGATTCCTGCGATTATCATAGAGACAGAAGGGATTGATGAAATCAGGTGGAGATCTTCTGTGATCATTCCCATAGCTGTAAGCTGTGTCAGAAAATCCGTCACATCTTTCAGAAGTTCAGGAAGATAAGCCTCATCCAGATGATAAGTCCTGGCAAGTATTTCTGCCAGTTGATGCGGTTCGGCACCTTCATGATGCTGAAGTACATTCCACAGGAAAGTACTGGTCTCATTCAGCATAAAGCCTTTTTTCAGATCGGCAATCTGCTGACCATAAGGTAAGAGATAACTGATACCTTTGATTTTTCGAAGTGTATATCCGGGCTGACATTTGAACATGATAAAAAAGATTCCTTTCTTTTTCAAAGCCAATTCTTGTAAACTTATATATGTGTTGTGATGTCTGTGACTATAACAAATTATAACACTGAGGAGGGAAGAAATACAAGCTATTGCCAATTGATGTACAAAAGTATAAAATAGTTTCAAAAGCAGGCAGTATCAGACTGCCGGGAATGTAAAGGAGGAAAAGCTTTTATGGATTTAAAGAAATTTGTGCTGGAAGGTAATCCTGTATGCAGAAAGGAAGCTGTGATCGTGGGCGATCATTTCAGGATTACAATGCTGACAACTGCCCTGATCCGTTTTGAGTACAGCGAAGACGGAGGATTTGAGGACAGAGCAACACAGATGGTATGCAATCGTGATTTTTCGGTGCCGGAATTCAGGGTGAGCGACAGCAGTGAGGAATTACATATTTACACCAAGGACCTGGAAATCCACTATGACAGGCAGAAATTTTCTCCAAGTGGTCTGATGATCCGTGTGGCAGGCGGAAAAGCCAGCGAGCGTGTATGGCATTACGGAGATGCACCGAAAGACTTACTGGGAACAGCCAGAACACTGGATGAGGCAGATGGTGAAATTCCACTGGATCACGGTATTATGTCTAAAAATGGTTTCTCAGTTCTGGATGATTCTCATACAATGGCGATGGGCGAAGATGGAATGGTAGAGCCACGTCAGGGAAACAGAGCAGACTTTTATTTCTTTGGATATGGTCACAGATATGTGGAATGTCTGCAGGATTTTTACAGATTATGTGGAAAAACACCTTTGCTTCCGAGATATACGTTCGGAAACTGGTGGAGCAGATATCATAAATACACAGAAACGGAATATAAAGAACTGGTAGAGCGTTTTGAGAAAGAAGAAGTGCCATTCTCTGTTGCAGTTGTAGATATGGACTGGCATCTGGTAGAGGATGTACCTCCTGTATATGGAAGCGGATGGACAGGATATACCTGGAATAAGAAGTTTTTCCCCAATCCGCCTGAATTTATGGACTGGCTGCACAAACATGGATATAAGATCACACTGAACGTACATCCGGCAGATGGAGTGCGTGCTTATGAAGAAGCCTATCCGAGAGTTGCAGAGAAGATGGGAATTGATCCTGCAAGTAAGGAACCGATACTTTTTGATATGACAGATCCGAAATTCATTGAGACATATTTTGAGGAACTGCATCATCCGATGGAAGAAGAGGGAGTAGACTTCTGGTGGCTTGACTGGCAGCAGGGAACTGTAACCAAGGTTCCGGGACTGGATCCGCTCTGGATGCTGAACCACTATCACTATCTGGACAGCAAGTGGAAAGGAAAACGCCCGCTGACTTTCTCCAGATATGCAGGACCTGGAAGCCACAGATATCCGGTGGGTTTTTCCGGTGATACCATTATTACCTGGGAGAGCCTGAAATTCCAGCCATATTTCACAGCAAATGCCAGCAACATCGGTTTTGGATGGTGGAGCCATGATATCGGTGGCCATATGCTGGGCTACAGAGATGATGAACTCACTGCAAGATGGGTACAGCTTGGAGTCTTTTCCCCGATGAACCGTCTGCACAGCACAGACAACCCGTTTAATGGAAAAGAACCGTGGAAATATAACCAGATCGTGGAAACTGTGATGAAGAATTTCCTGAAACTGCGCCATAAACTGGTTCCGTATCTCTATACCATGAACCGTCGTGCGAGCAGAGAAGGACTGCCGCTGGTACAGCCAATGTACTATCTGGAGCCGGAGCGCGAGGAAACCTATGAAGTACCGAACAACTATTATTTCGGTACAGAGATGATGGTATCTCCAATTACAGATAAGCTGGATCCGGTAACAGGACTGGCCGGTGCAAAGACATGGATCCCGCAGGGAATCTGGTATGATTTCTTTAACGGAAGAGCATATAAGGGCGGCAGAAAAGTGGATCTCTGGAGAGATATTTATGAGATGCCGGTACTTGTGCGTGAAGGCAGCATCATTCCGCTGAAGGACATGGAAGGATATGATAATTCCATTGAGAATCCGGAGAAACTGGAAGTGCTTGTATATCCTGGAAAATCCGGGGAATTTGTACTCTGGGAAGACGGTGGGGACACACCGGAAGACCTGGATGAGAACTGGGTATCCACCAGAATGACGAAGACTGCAGATGAGAATGGAACAGTATTTATTGTAGAGCTGCGCAGGGAAATACAGCAGTGATCCCGCAGAAACGTTCCTGGAAGATCCGCTTCTGCAACATTCAGGACAAACCGCAGGAGGTTACTGTAAACGGACAGGTATATAAGGATGCAGAGTTCGCAGAGGATGAGAAGCTTCATGGAACAATAGTGATCCTGAAGGATGTGCCGGCAGATGCGCAGGTGAAGATTACTTTTGCGGCAGATGTAGCTGTTTATCAGAGAGACTATGCAGAAGAGGCTTATGAGATTCTGGAAAAAGCTCAGATTACCTATGCACAGAAGACAGACGTTTATAAAGTAGTGAAAGAGCTGGGCACAGAGGCAGTGCCAGTTCTGGTATCCATGAATTTGAATCCGTCATTGCTTGGGGTACTGATGGAAATTCTTACAATGGGAATTTAACCGAATCAAGTAAGTTCCCTGCGGTAATACAAAAATCCCGCTCACAGTTGTGTCTTACTGTGAGCGGGATTTCACATTTTAAAAGAAGGAGTGCCGGATCTTGCGATCCGGCAAGTATGAAAAAGAAAAAGTTTTATTATAAATAAAGCGTTTGCTTTATTTGTTTATTAATATACAGGGAAAATGTGTGCAAAATGTGATGGACTGTTGAAGAAATTGTGATTAAATTCTAAAAAACTTATAAAAAAAGAAAAAGACCTGAAAAGGTCTGTAAAAAGAAGGAGGGCCGGACCTTGCGGCCCGGCATAAGTATGAAAAAGAAAAAAGTTAAAAATCTATGTGAAAAAGCATTTGCAACCTGTTTGTAAAGCATTTGCTTTATTTGCTTATTAATATACAGGAAATTTGTGAGCAAAATGTGATGGACTGTTGAAAAAAACGTGATTAAATTCTAAAAAACTTATAAACTGGCAGGAAGAAAACACAAGGTGGAAAACTGAAAATAAGCATTGTAAAAATCCGAACTGTAATTTATAATAAAATTCAATGGTAACGGTTCAATATCTTTACAGTTACAAATAATGAGAAACAAGGAGGAAAACATGAAAAGAGAAACAGTCGTCGTACTGGATTTCGGTGGTCAGTACAATCAGCTGGTTGCCAGACGTGTGAGAGAATGTAACGTATACTGCGAAATCTATTCATACAAGACCGATCTTGAGAAAATCAAGGCAATGAATCCTAAGGGAATTATCCTTACCGGTGGTCCGAACAGCTGCTATGAGGCAGATTCACCTACATGCAATAAGGAATTATTTGAGCTTGGTATTCCTGTTCTGGGACTCTGCTATGGCGCACAGCTTATGATGCATATTCTGGGCGGAAAAGTTGAGAAAGCAGATGTGAGCGAATATGGAAAGACAGAGGTTCTGGTAGATAAGACAGATTCCAAAATCTTCAAAGACGTATCTGACAAAACAATCTGCTGGATGAGCCACACAGATTACATTTCCCAGGTTGCACCAGGATTTGAGATTGCTGCTCATACAGCAGACTGTCCGGTAGCAACTGCACAGAATGAGGAGAAGAAGCTGTATGCGATCCAGTTCCATCCGGAAGTGCTTCATACAGTAGAAGGAAAGAAGATGCTTTCCAACTTCGTACTTGGTGTCTGCGGATGTGCCGGAGACTGGAAAATGGATGCTTTTGTTGAGCATACTATCAGAGAAATCCGCGAGAAGGTCGGAGATGGAAAAGTTCTTCTTGCCCTGTCAGGTGGTGTTGACTCTTCCGTTGCAGCAGGACTTCTTTCCAGAGCAATCGGCAAGCAGCTTACCTGTGTATTTGTAGATCATGGTCTTCTTCGTAAAGATGAGGGAGATGAGGTTGAGGGTGTATTCGGACCAAACGGTCAGTTTGACCTGAACTTTATTCGCGTCAATGCACAGCAGAGATATTATGACAAGCTGGCAGGTGTTACAGAGCCTGAAGCAAAACGTAAGATCATCGGTGAAGAATTTATCCGTATTTTTGAAGAAGAGGCCAAGAAGATTGGTGCGGTAGATTTCCTGGCACAGGGAACTATTTATCCGGATGTTGTAGAGAGTGGTCTGGGCGGAGAGTCCGCAGTGATCAAATCTCACCACAATGTAGGCGGACTTCCGGATTTCGTTGATTTCAAAGAAATCATTGAACCGCTCCGCGACCTTTTCAAGGATGAGGTTCGTAAAGCAGGTCTGGAGCTTGGAATTCCGGAGAGACTGGTATTCCGTCAGCCATTCCCGGGACCGGGACTTGGAATCCGTATTATCGGTGAAGTTACTGCAGAGAAGGTTCGTATTGTACAGGATGCAGATTTCATTTATCGTGAAGAGGTAGACAATGCTGCAGCTGAGTATAAGAAAGAACATGGTGAAGATCCTTCATGGATGCCGAACCAGTACTTTGCAGCACTGACAAATATGCGAAGTGTAGGCGTTATGGGTGACTTCAGAACTTATGATTACGCTGTAGCGCTCCGCGCAGTGAAGACCATCGACTTCATGACAGCCGAATCTGCTGAGATTCCGTATGCAGTACTGAATAAAGTTATGAACCGCATTATTAACGAAGTTAAAGGCGTTAACCGCGTATTCTATGACCTGACCAGCAAGCCACCGGGTACGATTGAGTTTGAATAATTGCAAAAAGCCTGGAAACCATTGAAAAATAAGGGTTTCCGGGCTTTTGCTTTGTCCAAGTGTACCAGAAGTGTACCACATTCCAAAATTATAGGCTTTTTTGTGCATTTTGCCATGCTGCCGGAGACAGATCGGCGGCGGCACTGTCCTGAAGCTGCTGGGCCACATTACCATGCACATCCGGGTACAGATGGCCATATAGCTCCAGGGTGGTTTGTACCTTTTCGTGCCCCAGGCGCTCCGACACGGCCAGGATAGGAAAACCCATGTGAATGAGCAGGCTGGCGTGAGAATGACGGAAATCATGCACACGAATTTTCTTGACGCCGGATTTTTTACAGCCGGCACGAAGCTGGGAGTTTACCCAGCTTTTTGTAAATGGGAACAGGCGGTCGTCCGGATCGTATTCCAGAAGCCGGCCGGCATAGTCCTGAACAATGGCGCAGAGGAAATCCGGCAAAGTAATATCGCGCTTGCTTTTTGGAGTTTTTGGCTCGTATATGACTTCCTGGCCATTGGCCACTGCAAAGTTTTTTGTGATATGCAGCACCTGATTAGTGAAGTCGAAGTCAGACAAGCTGAGCGCTAGCAATTCCCCCTCGCGGATGCCAGTATAAAACAGGATGTTAAAAGCGCAGTAGGGCGTTGGCTTGTCTATAACCTGAATGAAAGTTTTGAACTCGTCCTCGGTCCAGAACAGCATTGTATCCGCTTTTGATTTTCCCATGCTGCCAGCAACCGCCGCCGGACTGCCTGGGAGGCCGTAGTATTTGACGGCATAGTTAAGAATAGCAGCAACCTGGTTGTTGATAGTTTTGAGGTATGTTTTTGAGTACGGTTTACCATTTGGCTGCCGCAGCTCCATAAGCGTGTTTTGCCAGTTACGGATCATGAGCGGCGTGATCTGGTTTATTGGTGTGCTGCCGAAATAGGGCAGCAGTTTTTTTGTAATAAGGTGCTGTTTATTTTCCCAGGTGGTGGCGCGCAGCCTGGTTTTACAATCTGCCATATACAACTCTACCAGGGAAGCGAACGACATGTCACAAGATGCAGCCGCTTTTGTAAGAAATTCGCGTTCCCACTCCTGGGCTTCCCGTTTGGTTATGAAACCCGTTTTTTTCTTTTGCACCCTTTTACCGGTCCAGTCGGTGTACCTGAATTTGCTGTACCACTTGCCGGTTTTGGGATCTTTAGCCACTGACATTTTCGGACTCCTCCGGGATGCGGTTGGCTATGACCGTTTCAAATTCCCGTAAATATTTAATATAGGCACCATAATAAGCATAGCCGGAAGCTGAGGCCGGTACCGTGCCGCTTTTAATGAGCTTTGCGACGGCCAGATCATGCGCCAGCTGATCCGGAGCAACCGGAAAGGTGCCCGTAAGCATTTCTAAATTTTCCATACGAACCTCCATGATTAAAATTAAAACACAGTGCAAGCACGGTGCAGGCACTAGAAAAGCCGTGCTGAATCCTGAATCCTGATTCCCTATTCCTGATTCTAAAGCATATATGGTCGTTGCTGAGGCAACAGACCGGTGCCAAACAAATGCGCTTTACACCCTTTATTATTTTGCTGTCGAATGTATACCATCCGCAAAGGTTACGCTGTTGCTGCTGTTTAGTGTAACAGTCCAAGCGCTCTCATTTTTTTCTGAACACCAATCCCATAATTTGGAATTATTAGAATCCAGGTACTGTACAGAAATTTTTGTATATGGCATAGATAGCGGATCGTTGTTGCAAAGCTGGTTGAAAATGTCAACGGCAGCGGTAAGCTCTTGTGCAGATTGAGCACCGCATTGTTTGGTGTTTTCGGCAGATACTTGTACCGAAATAGCGGTATCGTTTACTGAATAGCCAGCATTGTACGGAAAGCTGGACATAACCCAAAAGTAACCAGAACGGTAATCTTCCGGAAGCGAATAGCCACTTGTGCCATACTTTTCAGCCATTTCATACAGACTTTTATCCTGAGCGACGGAAAGATCGCGAGCGCCCAGCACTGCCATATAAAACTGATCGAAAATGTTATTTTTATCCTGGTCTTGCATAATGTTTATATGCGTTGCATTGAACGAATAAACATTGTTATAACCAGAAATTCCAACATTGGCCATATCGTCACCAGACATGAACGTGAAAGACATACTTGTATAAGAATTCCATATATCCGGTATTTGTATAACGCGCACTAAATCCCAAAAGAAACGGCGGGTATTTGCATTGAATTCCCCGGATGGTATATCCATTGTGACATATAAGCAACTATCAGATTCTTGCAAGGTAAGGTTCTGATCCAGTGATGTGACAGAGTCATAAACAGAACCAGAGGAAACAGATACTAGATTTTGTTCTGTTGAAGATAGATCCTCTTGTGAACCAGCAGAGGAATGAGAAACTTCTGTTTGCTGTTGTGTTTCCGATGCTGAATTAGATTGCGCGCCAGAACAGCTAGAACAGGAGAGAACAAGGACACCCGACAGAAAAAGTGCTGTTATTTTATGGGGGGGGGTAAACAAATGTTTGCTTTTCATAAAAAACCTCCTATTTTTTGTTTTTATCTGCCGCTTCTGCCTTTTGCAGAATTTTGGCGTAGTCCGCAATACGAGCCTGATTTTCCGGAGAGAGTTCCGCCCAGTTGGATATCATTTCCATGTCACCGCGACTGAGCAGATCAATTATTTTTGGAACTTCAAAGGAAGTGCCCTCGTAAGTGCGGTATTTTGTGCGACCTAAGATGTAGTCAGTAGAAACCCCAAAGATATCCGCCAGCTGAACAAGTAGATCGCCGGATAGCTGCAAGGAGCCGTTTTCATATTTGGAAATTGCTGAATCTTTTACTTTAAGGCGCTGACCTAATTCGGCCTGAGTCCAACCGCGCTCTTGTCGTAATACTTTGATGTTATTGATAGTAGACCCCTCCTTTCTGGTTGGATTATATCACTTTCCACCGTGGAAAGTAACCACATTAACATTTTTTTCTAAAATAGAAAATTATCTATTGACATTTTCCAAAACAGAAGATATATTATAACCATAAAGTTTCCAAAATGGAAGAAAGGAGTGAAGAAGATGTACGAAGATTTACGCAAGATACGAACCGAACGCGGTATCCGTTTAAAGGAATGTGCCGACGTTATAGGCGTTCAGGAGGCTTGCTACTGTAAAAAGGAACTCGGCGACCTTAAATTTTCCTTAGAGGAAGCAAAGGCGCTGGCAGATTTTTTTAAACTGCCGGTTGAAGTGCTTTTTTTTAAAGAAAAATCTTCCAAAATGGAAAGATAGGTTATTTTACAATTATATTTTGCCACATGGAGGAAAAAAATAAATGCAAAGCCGAGTAACAAAAGCGGCGGGCAACAGGTACTGCCAGGCACGACTGAAAGCGGCCAAGTACAACGAAAAGCTCTTGACAAGAGCCGGAGCTGTTGACTACTTGCCAGGGGTTACAGAGGACAGCCTGAAAAAGTACGAGCTGGACATAACAAAAACCCCAAACACGGTTGTGGCACTTATGGCTGACGCATACGCGGAGCCGGAATTGAGAGCCTGGTATTGTGCTAATGAGTGTCCGTTAGGAAAAGACAGAATCGCAGAGATCAGCGACATGCCGCCAGAAAGATGCGTGCTCCGAATGAGGAGACACATGGACGACATGCAAGACGCCCTCACAGAATTTGCAGAGATTGTTGAGGACGGGGTAATAACACCGGAGGAGCTTGAAATGGTACCGGAAATAAAAAGACGGTTTACAGAAGCCCGGCAAAAGGTTGATGAAATGCTGGCCGCCATAGAAAAGATTGAAGCCCGCAAAGGTATCCGGATTGAGAAAAGAGGTGCAGGAGCATGGGAAGAACGGCAGCAGCTACAAAAGAACCACCTAAGTTTTTGAGAGTGGCAGACGTGGCAGCCATGCTGGATATATCAGAAAGCCACGCATACAAGATTATGCGACAGCTAAATAAAGAGCTGGAAGCAAAAGGAAAGATTGTAACAGCCGGCCGAGTATCCAGGAGGTACCTGGAAGAAAGGATGTATTGATGGCAGATAATACATGGAAGTTTTTAGAGCACCAGGAAAGCAACCCGGAAGCATTGAAGCAGGCAGTTGATACCCTGATCGGGTACACAAAGAAAAAGGGATTTGCAGGAGCTGAAAACGCACAGCTGGACAGCCTGGAACTTGTAAAACATGTCATTATATGCGAGGCCGCGGCGCTGGTATTAAGCGACGACTGGCAGGCATTTATGAAATACAGAAAAGCAGGAGGCAAGGAAGATGGAGAAAACAAACGTAATTAAGCTCAAATATTTAAGAGCCGGACAGCTATCCGGAAGAGAGTACACATTTTACACACCGGCACCGGTTGAGGTTGGCGACATTGTGGATATTGCAGTGGTAAGCCCGGACAACACAAGTCAGGGAATGGTCACAGCGGTAAACGTACCACTGGAAGAGATTGAGGCATTTAAGGACAGAGCCAAGACGATCATCGGAAAGGCAGCGCCAAAAGCAGAAGCTGAGGAACCGGAGCAGAAAACGCTGCTGGATGTATAAGGAGGAGCAACATGACAAGAAAAACAGTAATGCACAGAGAAATTTTTGTGGTTGAGGAAAGGCTGGCACCAAGAAAGGAAGCCATCAAGCGCCGCGTAAAGCTGGAAAGATGTATTGCGGCAGGCATTAACCTGGGAGCAATGATCCTGACCGGGGGCGCGCTGGTAAAGATCGGGCTTATGGTGTTTGCAGTGATCGACAGCAGAACCGGAGGCCTGGGCGGCGAGGTTTTAGTATTTCCGGCACTGGCAATGATGTTTTTATGGGGCCGTGAAATTGGCCTGGGAGAAGCAAGACAGGAGGCAGAAGCTATTGAGGACCATGGAGGAGAGTATTGAGAAGAAAGCGCAGGAACGCGCAGACAGAAAGCTGCAGTACATAATAGGCAGATACGGGGATGCGAACGGAGAACGCCGCAAACCATATTACAGAGAGCAGCTGATCCAGGAGGCAAAGGCAGCGTTGAGCTGGGAAATTTTTAGCCTTGCTTTTATGGAATTGTGCAAAGAAAATGCCCCGGTGACACCGACCAAAGCGTCCGAGGCATGAAACCCGCAGTTATCAAATAACCGCTTGTGCTTATTATAGCATGAGAGAAAGGAATCGTAAATGAGCAAAATTATTAAGGTTAGCACAGATTTAGAAGTTACTGTACATGATTTTCCGGAGGGCAGACTGGAAACACAGAACAGACAGTTGTGCGAGCTGATCGGAGACGGGTGCGACATGATCGAGAGCGTTATGCCGAAGAGACTTTACAGAGAACTGGGACACACAACCACGGTACTGAGAGAAAACAGCAAGTGCGTGAGCATGTTGGTGGATGAAGAATTTTTATTTAGAAACGGTTTGCAGCCGAACCTGATCGGTTGTTACCTGTACGAAACGGACAAACACCGCTCCCCGATTATGGGAAACATCCTTTTTGTAGGCAATGCCTATGTTGGAGACGGCATTGAGTTTACAGGCATTGAGCCGGAGACTTTTGAAACGCTGCACAAGCAGTTGAAAAATATGACAATGGCCATGAAAGCACATAAGGAGGCGTTAGGAGTATGAAAATCTTAAAAATGAAGTTGGAAAACTTCCAGGGCGTGAAAGAACTGGAAATTGACCCGCAGGGCGAAAGCAGCGCGATCTATGGCGACAACGGAACCGGTAAGAGCACCGTATACAACGCTTTTACCTGGCTGATGTACGGCAAGCCGAGCACCACAGAAAAGAACTACACACCAAAAACCACCGGCAGCCATAACCTGCACCATAGCGTGGAAATGACCGTGGAACTGGCAGACGGTTCGGAAATGGTACTGAAAAAAGATTACCACGAAGTTTACAAGACCATTAAAGGAAACCCACAGCCAGTGTTATCCGGACACACAACAGATTACAGCATGGACGGGGTACCGGTAAGCGAAACCCAGTTTAAAAAGAATCTGCTGGAAATTTACCATGATGAAGAACTGGCAAAGATGCTGACCTCTTACAACTACTTTTTGGAAAACATGAAAGTAGCAGACCGCCGCAAAATCCTGTTACAGGTGTGCGGGGATGCAGATTTTAATGAGGTTATTGAGAGCCAGGGCGATCTGTTGAGAGAACTTCCGGAAATGCTCCGCAAGCCTGGCAAGGCAGAAAATTATTATACCGTGGACGAATATAGAGCCATTGCTGCAAAGGAGAAGAACCTGACAGACAAAGAACTGGCCGACATCCCGCAGCGTATTGACGAGGCAGAGAAAGCAAAGCCGGACGTTACGGGCCTGGATGCACAGACCATTGACAACACCATGGCAGAGATTAAAGAGAAGCGCCGAGAACTGGAAAGCCAGAGAGCTGCCAGAGAATCCGGAGCGACAACAACCATCCGACAGCAGATCGCGGAACTGGAAAGCCAGAGAGCTGCCGGAGAGGCCAAACATGCGAGAGCAGAAGCTGAGGCAAACAAAGGAGCTTACGAGCGGATCAGCAACCTCCGCTATATGGCAAGTACCATTGAAACGGATATCATGCACACCGAGCAGGACAAGCGCGAGCATGAAAACGAAATCCAGCGCCTGAACCGCAGAAGAGAGCAGCTCCTGGCGGAGTGGAATGAGGAAAATGAAAAGGAATGGACCGGATCGGAGATTTGCCCGACATGCGGCCAGCAGCTTCCAGCAGAGCAAATTGAGGAAGCAAAGGAAAACTTCAATACAGCCAAGGCACAGAACCTGGAAACAATCAACAAGCGCGGCATGACAGAGTGCAGCAGCGGAATGATTAAGAAGGAGCAGGACGAAATCGAAGCCCTGGACGCTCGTCTGGTGGAACTGAAAGAGAAGAAAGCAGAAACAGCGAAGAACCTGGCAACAGCTGAAAAAGCGGTACTTGCAACAACGGACTATAAGGACACAGCAGAGTACAGACAGTTTACAGAGCAGATTGAGAGCCTGCAGGAAAAACTGAAAGATGCCAGAGCGGCAGCTGCTGAGGCAGACAATGTGCTGAGCGGACAGCTGAAAGAACTGGACGAGAGCCTGGAAGCTGAACAGAGTAAAAAGCACAGCTGGCCATGGTTAAAAAACAGGACGAGAGAATCGCCCAGCTGGAAAAGAAAGAGGAGGAACTGGCAGCGAAATATGAGCAGCTTCAGAAAGGTATTTACCTTTGCGAGCAGTTTGTAAAAGCGAAAACAAAGCTCCTGGACGAGAAGATCAACAGCCGCTTTAAAACCTTGCGTTTCCGGTTGTTTATCGAACAGCAGAACGGCGGCATTGCAGATGATTGTGAGGCCCTGGTACCTTGTAAAACTGGCCTGGTGCCATTTAAGAGCGCGAACAACGCAGCACGTATCAATGCAGGCCTGGAACTGATTGACACGTTGGCCGAGTATTACGGCGTAGAGCTTCCGGTCTTTGTGGACAATGCAGAGTCTGTTACAAAGCTGACACAGACACAGACACAGGTTATCCGCCTGGTGGTATCCGAACCAGACAAGACCCTGAGATTTGAGAGAGGAGACAAGTGAGCATGACAAGAGTACACCCGCAGTTTTTAATGAATGGTTTTAAGAAAGCCGTAGAAAAGCAGGATTTTGGAGAGTTTAACAAGGAATTAACTAACGGCATGAATTACTGGACAAACCTGTTTAATACAGAGGTTGGAGCACTGGATCCGGACGAGGCGCCGCTGATCATTGCCGCACTGGAAGAACTGGCGAGCACCTACAAGAAAACGGTACCTGGCGCAGGAAACATTGCAGATACTTTCCGCAAGAACACGAAAAGCATTGTGTTTATGACGAAAGTACCGAAAGGCAACTAATGGACGGCGAAATTTTTACAATCCGTGCCCGCAGGTGTAAGCGGTGCGGCAGACTCCTGACCAGCGCAGAAGCAGTAGAAAAAGGGTATGGTTGCCAGTGCGCTGCAAAGGCACAAGCTGAGGAAGATGAAAAGAAACCGATACCCGGACAAATGACCTTTGACGATTTATTTAAGAATATGGAGGAGTAGAACATGGCAAACGAAATGACAGTACAGAAAACGGAGAGCCTGAGCAACAGCGAGGCATTTACAAACAAGGTTTTAAAGGAGTTCGGCAGCAATGTGGCCGGAAATATCCAGGTAACTGATTACCAGAGACAGCTGATCCAGGGATATTTTATCGCAACTGACAGAGCATTAAAGATGGCCGAGGAGAAGCGCGTAAGCAAGAATGAAAACAACAAGGATCATAAGTGGGACAATCCGGATCCGATCAACTGGAACACGGTAGACCTGAACGCCCTGGCGCTGGATGTTGTGCACTATGCTCGTATGGGCCTGGACATGATGCAGGACAATCACCTGAGCGCTATCCCGTTTAAAGATAACAATCGCTTATCCAGAACCGGCACAAAGATGTACGTGGTCAACCTGATGCCTGGATATAACGGAATCCAGTATATTGCTGAAAAGTACGCGCTGGAAAAGCCGGTATCCGTTACCGTAGAGCTGGTTTACAGCACAGACACCTTTAAGCCACTGAAAAAGAACAGAGAAAACCGCGTTGAAAGCTATGATTTTGAGATTAACAACGCATTTGACCGCGGGGAGATCGTTGGAGGATTTGGCTATATTGAGTATACGGAGCCGACCAAGAACAAGCTGATCATCATGACCCTGAAAGATATTTTAAAACGTAAGCCGGACAAGGCTTCCGGAGAATTTTGGGGAGGTAAGAAAACAGCCTGGGAGAAAGGCCAGAAAGTGGAAGTTGAAACAGAGGGCTGGTTTGAAGAAATGTGTCTCAAGACCGTAAAGCGTGAGGTTTACAGTGCCAAGAACATGCCAAGGGACCCGAAAAAGATTGACGACGCCTATGAGTACATGCGTATGCAGGAGATCAGACTGGCACAGATGGAAACCCAGGAAGTGATCGACGCGGAAGCGAACCAGGTTGTAATTGACACAGAAGCCCAGGAGACGCCACAGAAGCCAGCGCAGCCCGCATTTTTGACAGACGACGGAGGACAGCAGGCTCTTGACCTGGGAAAACCTACAAAGCCGCAGGCGCAGCCACAGCCTGCACGTAACACTACAGCGGCGCGCACCACAGCAGCAACCCGCACAGCAGGACCGACGTTTTAATGCTGATTAACCCTATAGCATCCGGCAGCAGTGGCAATGCTTATTACATAAGTGACGGGCAAAGCAGCCTGCTGTTGGACGCGGGGATCCCGCTGGCACAGATACAGGCCGGATGTGGTTATAAAGTGTCGCAGTTGAGTGGCTGCCTTGTGACACATGGCCACGGGGATCATGTAAAAGCAGCAAAAGCCCTGGCAAGAATGGGCGTAAACATTTACACCAGCCAGGGAACTGCAGACATGGCAAACCTAACCGGGCACCGAATTTGCACGGTGCGAGCACTGGAAAGCTTCCGTGCAGGTACATTTGAGGTACTTCCATTTGATGTTGAGCACGACGTACCGGAGCCACTGGGGTTCCTGATCCGGAGCACAGCGACCGGGGAAAAGGTGCTGTATTTTACTGATACGGTTTATATCAAATACACCTTTATAGGCTTGACTCACATAATGATGGAAGCCAATTACGACCCTGAGACAATAGAGCAGAACGTAAAAGAGGGCCGCATACATGCTGCCAGAGCCAAAAGAACAATAGGCTCGCACATGAGTATTGAAACAGTTATAAAAACGCTGGAATCGTTTGATTTAAGTAGGTTGCAGCAGGTTTACCTGTTACACCTAAGCAATGATAACAGCCAGGCCGCAGACTTCAAGCGGCGCGTGCAGGCCCTGACAGGCAAAGAAGTGTACTTGTGCTAAAGGAGGTCTGAACAATGGCAAGAGCAAGGAACATTAAGCCGGGATTTTTCGACAATGAAATCCTGGGAGAACTGCCGGCATTAACCCGCCTATTATTTATTGGCTTGTGGTGCCTGGCAGACCGTGAGGGGCGGCTGCAAGACCGCCCTAAGCGGATAAAAAAGGAGCTGCTGGGCTATGATGATGTGACTGCAGATGATGTTGACACCATGCTGCAGCAGCTGAACGACAACGGATTTATACAGCGATACGAGATCGCAGGAGAGCAATACATACAGGTAACAAACTTCTTGAAACACCAGAATCCACACTGCAAAGAGCAGGCGAGTGTAATACCTGCACCAGATGGCGAGGATATGGGCCTAGGCGTTGTGGCGGAAATCCACGTAAAAGGGCGCACGGGAACAGCTGGAAACAGCCAAGACCTCCGGACTTATCAGACCGAAAAAGAGCAGGAAAACACAAAAACACCATGCAAGCACGGTGCAAGTACAGTGCAAGCACCAGAAAAGCATAGAAGTTGCCCGGCTGATTCTCTGATTCCTGATTCTCTGATTCCTGATTCTAAAAACCATACGGTCGTTGCTGAGCAGCCGACCGCCCCGGAACCAGAGGACATTGACAGCGAGGAAGAGACAAAGCCAGCAAAGAAACAGCAGCAAAGCCCTGACTGGAAAACGGCCAAGACAGCCCTGGAAAAGAGCTTTTGCATGTTTTGGGACGCTTTTCCGGCAGTGCGAAAGAGAGCCAAGCCGGCATGTTGGCGGAAGTGGAAAACAATCAAGCCAGACGAGGCCATGGCCGCACATATACTGCACGCTGTTGAGGTGTGCAAGCAGAGCAGCGACTGGAAACGCGGGTATGTGCCTATGCCGCTGACCTGGTTGAATCAAGGACGCTGGGAGGATATAAGCGAGGAGGTAAGCGTAAATGAGCACAGCAACAATGGCAGCAATGCCGCAGGAAGCCATACAGCAGGGTTCCACACAGCCGGAGACTACTAAGCCGGACAAGTACAGCATAAGCACTACGGAAGCCCTGAGAGAGGGGTACAGCGTGCCGGAGCCGGTACCGGAAACAGCTAGTTGCAAGTATTGTGGCAGAAAGCTGGAATATTACGGCCTGGTTAGCCCGGTAGCGCCGCGACATGTGATCGTGTGGAAGAGCCGCCCGGAGCGCTGTACATGCAGCAAGGCGCAGGACTTCTGGAAAGACTGGGACGCAAAGGAAGAGGCTCGCAAGGCAGCTGAGGCGGAGCAGAAAGCCAGGGAGGAAGAAATGCAACGGTTCCGCAGCATGATGGAACGCAGCGGCATGAAAGCAAGATTCCAGAACAGACGTTTTGAGAATTTTGTACAGGACACCCAGGGGCGCCGCCAGGCATACACACAGGCAAAGAAGTACGCCGACAACTTCCAGCGTATGCGCCCGGTTAAGAACGACCGCAACCACGTAACGCCACCGGAGATCGAGCGCAACGGTCTGTTTATGGCCGGTGGGTACGGTACCGGAAAAACCCACCTGGCAGCGGCTATTGCAAACCAGCTGATCAGCCAGGGAACGGCCTGCATCTGCATGACCATGATCGACCTGCTGGACAGGATCCGGGAAACCTACAAGGCAGCTGGCAGCGACGTAGACGAAGCATACATCCTGAGCCAGTACGAGGACGTACCACTCCTGATCATTGACGACATAGGCAGCGAGCAGCCGACTGAGTGGGGCGTGAGCAAGATATTTGCCATTATAAACGCCAGGTATGAGGGCTATATGCCGACGATTATCACGACAAATTACAGCGGCCCGGAGCTGGTGCAGCGCATGACTCCGGAGAGCGGAGACAGCAGGAACGCAGAGAAAACCCTGGACCGCCTGAAAGAAACATGCGTCGGGATTGATATGACGTGGGAGAGCTGGAGGTCGAAATAATGGGAATCAATTTAAGAGACAAGCCGGTTGCAGAAATGGGTATGTGTGAACTGGCATATAACGATTGTTATGTTAAAGGCAAACAAGCAATGTATAGAAATTACAGCGTGGACATGCCAGCCAGGGAACTAATAAGAGCAGTATACCAGAGTCGTAACGTGGGTATGCCGCGTGAGTTTTGGGGGAATGACGAAGTATTTGACGAAATAATGATGGATAACTTGCAATACGGCTATGACACGTTTGACGGGTTAATGGCAATGCTTTATCAGCAGATATGGTCCAAGGCAGAAATGAGAGAGGTACTGCTGAAAGTACAGAAAGGCCAGAATATAAAAACACTGGTTTAGGAGCCGAGAACAATGAGCAAAGCAACATTATTGCAAGGCGATTGCATGGAACTTATGAGCCGGATCCCGGACGGCAGTATTGACATGGTACTGAGTGATTTACCGTATGGCACAACACGCTGCCGGTGGGACACTCCGATCAACCTGCAGGAGTTATGGAAGCAGTACCGGCGAGTGGTAAAGGAAAACGGCGCCATTGTACTTTTTAGCGCACAACCTTTTACCACGGAGCTGATCAGCAGCAACAAGGCCATGTACCGCTATGAATGGATATGGAAAAAAACACAGCCCAGCGGATTTATGAACGCCAAGAAAATGCCACTGAGGACCCACGAAAACATAGAAATATTTTACCGGAAGCCGCCGACCTATAACCCGCAAATGACGCACGGGCACCAGAGAAAGACAGCGACGGCATACGGAACCAGGGAATCGGACGGCAGCAGCTGTTATGGCCGGGAGGAAAGAAACTATACATACGACTCCACGGACCGGTATCCGGTGGATGTGCTGCAATACAGCACCGGGGACAAGACCAAGCGCCTACACCCGACACAGAAGCCCGTGGACCTGCTGGAATACCTGGTCAAGACCTACACGAACCCAGGAGAGACAGTCCTGGACAACTGCATGGGAGCTGGAAGCACCGGCGTTGCCTGCATGAATACTGGGCGGGAATTTGTAGGGATAGAGCTGGATCCAGAATATTACCAGATTGCAAAAGAAAGGATTGAGCAGCATGAGCCAAGGAAGTAACAGAATAAGCAATTCCATTGAAATGAACGCAGCAGTTGTGGAATTGCTTGAGGATGTAATGAAAGAAAATGACGGCAAAGAGGGAAAAGAAAATGTGATTTTTTCGCAGAAAGCAAAAACGCTGGTAAAGGAAATTGCAGATTTTTCCAGACATACAAGGATTTACCGAGAAGCAGAAGCACGGCGGGAAGAATTCCGAAATGAGACAAAAGACGCAACACCAGCACTGATATATGGTTATTTGCTGGATAGAGTAGTAAATGCCCCTACAATGCTTCATGCAAGTGGCAGTGTTATTTTGCTGATACCGCGGCTTGACGAGCTACTGAACGGAACGGAGGAATCACAGAAATGAAATATAAAGTTGAGTTTGCTGAGTTTCACAAGATCGAGGTGGAAGCGGACAGCAAGAAAGAAGCAGAAGAAAAAGCAGCCGTTATGGATGACGAGGACATACTGAACCATAGCGTTGAGAACACCGGCATGGTCGTGTGGGATGTTAGGGAGGCATAAAAGTGACAGAATACGAGAAAAACAGAAAGAAAATTGAACAGTACAGAAAGCGTAGCAACACCTGGTTGCTGAAAAAGTTGTGTGACCTGATGGAATGGGTCAACGAGAAAATTAAGGAGTGAGAGCCATGGGAGAAGAAAAGAGCCGTGATATTACCGGCATTACAGTGAGATACAGCGACGGCAGCACAAAGGAAATTCAAAGCGGGTGTTGCGTGGACCTGGAAAAGGGCAGCGACGATTTATCAGTTGAAATGCTGAACGTGAAACCGCTTGACCTGGTACGCCTGGTATACGGCCTGGTGGCCGCGGTGCAGCGCCTGGGAATGAGAGACGAGCTCGAACAGTATGCAGACGGAGTCGGAGAGGTGGAGGACAATGAAACGGTATAGATGTACGGAAAAAGTTAATTGTGATCAAGCACTGGAAGCTATGAAAGATGGCGTAAATATTATTGAGTTAAGAGAAAAATATGCCAAACGCGAAGTTTTTGAGGAATTTATTAACTCTATGGAATATGAAAAACCGTATTATTTACAACTTGATAAGAGCGTTTTTACTGATGGTTATTCAAAACATCTGGCGGTTGACTTGAAATACCGAGAAGCCACCCAGCAGGAAAAAGATCTGGAACGGGCGGTCAGATTTTACGAAGCGTTTCAAAGCTATGTTTATCGAAGCAGAAACAAGTATTGCCAAGAGAAACGAGGCAGAGGACTGGCGGGATATATGGTTGACATGAAAATAACAGTCCCCCTGGGGATTGATTTAAACGAAGTTATGGAAAAACTGAGTGAAGAGTGGGAACAAACATTCAGAGAAAAAGGAGAAGAATGAGCGATAAAATAACCGTTTACACCGACGGCTCCGCCCTGAGCAACGGTCGCCCTGGTTCCGGATGCGGTTGGGCCTGCAAGCTGATGTATAAAGGCCAGGCTCGCATGAAGTCCGGCGGAGCGATAGGAGAAACTAACAACCGTATGGAAATGCAGGCGGTTTTGGAAGCTATGAAAAGCATAACTGATAAAACGATACCGGTTGAGGTGTATTCAGATAGCAACTATGTGGTGGAAACCATGAACGGGCGTTTTGCCATGAAGAAAAACCGAGACCTATGGCGGAAACTTATGAGGGAACGTCAGAAATTTGCAAGCATCCGGTTTATATGGGTAAAGGGCCACGACAAGAACAAACACAACAATGATGTAGATCGCCAGGCGGTGGCAGAATCCCGGAAGATATTGGAGGCGCAGAGTGATAGATAGGGAAATAACGGAATACATTCCGAGAATTATTACAAGAACACAAGATAAAAAGCACGCGGAATGCGGGGATGTTGTAACACCGAATGATGAATTTAACCCAATGCTTGTGTTAAACACATATTTAGAACCACGATTTTTAGAAATGTACGAAGAGGGACAAATAAGCAGGGACTATCTCCACAACATTGGGACAGGATATATTGACGCAGTCGGAATGGACGGGGTTGTTATACGACTCCAATATTATGAATACGCAATCCTTGAACAAAACAAAAATGCGGAAAAACTTAAAGATGAAATTACCAAGAAATGGGAGTGCGAGAACATTACATACAAGGTCATGCAAAGACTAGAAGCCAAGAAAATACAAAAGCAAGAAAAGGCAGGAACTAATAGTAACGCATGGGCGGACAGGATTAGGGAAAGATTCATGAGGGTGGTGTGAGTTTGAAAGCAGAGGAATTTGTAAAGACATTTACCAAAGAGGAAATCCTGGACGCGCTTTTTTGCAAGAAATGTCTGAATGAAAGAGCGACAAGAAACTTATGTGTGGCACTGTTTGAAGAGAAAAGCGACAGGCTGCTCAAAAAAATGGAACAAAGCACATCCGGACAAAAACCGAAAAGTTTACGAGAATTTATGCAGCAGCAGGAAAACTTTGAAAAATTAGACAGACAGCAGGAAAAGTTGAGTAAAAACTTTGATTCGCTTGAATGGTAGGAGGTGTGGCAGATGAACAAAATCGAGGCTGTGAGATACCTGAAAGAGCAGGGAAAAGACGCTGAGCTGATTGACGGTGTTGTAATGCTAACCACCACAAAGACCGGCGCAGTAGTAGAAAAAGAGTTTAAAGCAATGAAAAAGGACCTGAGCGCAGCCGGGTACAATGGCAGCGTCGGGATCCGGAGCAGAGGACAGGGGGCAGGAGAATGACCAGAGCAGAAACAACAAAGTTTCTCGGCCAGCTACTGATCGGCCAGTATTTTTCCAAGTTTGGAAACCACTGGGCCAGTGAGGTAAGTGTGGATCCGTGGAGCGCAAAGGGGAAACGGGTTGATTTTATGCAGTTTTCGCCAGGGGACCAGATGTCCATATCCGGAATAGAAAAAGGCATATTTACCTGTTACGAGGTAAAGAGCTGCAAGGAAGATGTTTACAGCGGGAACGGGCTGAACTTCCTGGGAGAGAAAAACTATATTGTAACAACAATGGAGTGCTACAAAGACATTTTGCCAGATTTAAGAGGCAGCAAGTTTCACAAGCATTTGCAAGAGTGTTTCCCAGAATCTTCCAGCTATTTCGGCATAATGGTTGCTATACCGGAATGGCGAAAAGCAACAGAGGAGTTTGAGGATCCGACCCCATTAGATAGCAACACGCAGAACTGGAAACTGGCGGTTATTTTACCGTGCAGGCCAGGACCGCGGCGCAGATCAATGACAGAACTGCTGTTTTGCATGTTGCGGAGCGGACATTGAGGAGGAAGAACTATTGACAACAATAATTTTTATTTTAGAACTGGCCGCCCTGGCTGTTCTGATCATATGCGGGGCGTTGCTACTTTTGGATGCAGGAAGCAAGAAAAAGCGGCCAGAGGATGAACCGGACCGGGCGGAGGAATGGCTAAAACCACCGGAACACATAAATTGCAGGTGCAGCATATATTACCCGCTGGATAAGAAAAGAAAATGCAAGAGGCGGCCAAAAGGCCAGACTGGCCGGAAGCACCCGAAAGGGAAAAGGGAGGTCTGAGTTATGGAATGCACAAAGACAGTAACAGTAAAACGTACATACAACGTGGAATTTTTCCCGGACGCGTTTGACTGTACCGTGGGCGAATTTATACAGCAGCGCGAACGCCTGGGGATTCCCACACAGGGGTTTAAAACCTGTTTCATTTGTGGCCGGCATTTGGCCATGAACAGAATACCGATTGTGATCAGCGTATCCGGAAAAGGAAACCGGTTCGCGTGTGATAAATGTTATGAAAAAAGCCAGAGGGAGAAAGAACATGAAAAAACAGAGTTGTAGAATGACACAGCAGGAGCGAGAAACGCACAGGGAAGCCACTAAGCTCCGTAAAATGACAGACCAGCAGCTGGTTGATTATGTGAATAACCAGAAAGAACAGGCGGGGCCAGCTAAAGACCAGGAGGCCGTACATAAGGCAGAAATCGAAGAGTTGGAGGCGGAGGTCGCTAAGTACAAAGCAAAAGCCAACAAAGCGGAAGCAGAGGCCAGAAAAAATGCAGAAAATGCAGTAAAGGCCATTAAGGGCAAAAGCACCGGAGGAAAAGCAGCGGTTGAGCGATTCCTCCAGGAGCTGAAAAAAAAGACCGGATCCGGCAATGGAATCGGCAACGGTACAATTTTTAAATTAAAGAGAATCCTGGACACAATGCCGGACGATTTCGCAGAAAAGGAGGCGTGATCCATGGCATGGGATTCTGGTACATACAGGAGGGACGCCAGCAAAGCGAACCTCGGCAAACCATTTGAGGATTTTATCAATTTTGCAAACGAAAAATACCAGGCTAAAGGCATAGCAGTCATGCACAAGGTCCCCACGGAGTTTATACCGCTCCGCGGGGCGCATGGCCAAGTTGCAAGCTGTAAGGTAGATCGTAAGAGTTGTGTGGATTATTTAGGCCGTTTCCGCGATATTCCGGTAGCGGTCGAAGCAAAACACACCAGCGGCAACAGAATTGATTTCTCTGCCGTCCAGGACCACCAGGCGGAGTATTTAGACGCATGGATGGATGGAGAGGGCAGGCAACTTGCTTTTGTGGCCGTAAGTTTTGGCATGAATCGGTTTTTTATGGTGCCGTGGAGCTTCTGGAAAGCAGCTCGCGATTGTTGGGAGAGACACAAGAAAACAAAGCAAAAAGAAATTGCCATTGTGCAGCAGTATGGGTGGACCTGGGAGACACCGGGAACAGCCAGCGCAAAGGCAGAAGATTTGCTTCCAGACTGGGAAGTTGATACAGGCGGTTTTTATGGCCTCCAGTACCTGCAAATAATTGACAAAATAGCAGGAGGAGAAACGAAAAATGAGAACAGAGGACCAGGTAATAACACAATTTAACATGAGATTAATCCGGGCAGTGATGCCACAGGGGGCGCCTATGATAGTCGTGTATGAAGATCCGAAAGACTATCCGGGTCTTTTTGTGGCACGCCTGTTTGATGGCCGGAAAAGTACGCACCTGATAGCCCTGGCGGACACATTAGAGGACATAAGAGAGGCAAAGCCGGAGCGGATGCGGATCGTAAATCGGATAGAACAGGACAGCCTGCAAATTGTGGAAGCCTGGCTCTAACAGAAAGGAGCAGCGAGCATGAGAAAAAAGGCAGCGGGAATATTAAAAGCAGTCTGGACGATTGTGATCAGCGTTGCACTGATCAGCGCAGGCCTAATGTGCCTGAGCCTGCAAAAGCAGGTAGAGGAGCTGAGCAGATTACCAAAAAACGTGCTGGTCTATGACCGGAGCCGCAAAGAAATTGTTGAGTATTACGGCACTCCGGAGAAAATTGGCGACAGCCTGGTATTGCACGACGCAAACATCCTGAATATTGAGGATGTAAGCCACCTGGTAGAGTAGGAGGCAGCTATGGGAAGAAAAGAACGCAGAGCCAAGGAACGACAAGAGAGAAAAGAAAGTATCCGCATGACGCCGGATCGTATTTATGAATTGAAACAGAAAACGGCCAACGAAGCCGTCCGGAGAGTGCAGGAGATTGAGAAAGGCAAGGAAAAGCAGCGAGCGGAGACTGCTCTGGACATGCTTCTCCTGTTCGGCATGACATACCTGCATGAGCAGAAAGGATGGGGAAAACAGCGCCTGGAAAATTATTATGATGGCTGCATGAACTTGTTGAAAGAATTCGAGGACGGCAAGCACACGATTAAGAGTCTCCGGGACAAACTGGTGGAAGAAACAAAGATAAACCTGGTGGAGGTAAAAGAGTAATGGAAGAAAGTCAAGAATCAAAAGACGTTATAATATCGTTGCCGATGCTTATGAATATGCCGGAAGAGACTATTTGTGAGTTGTTCAGAACGGAAAAAACAAGGCCAGCAATATCCGTAGGGCTAAGACTTTTTATTGTGGAGGATGCTTTTATGGAATATTCAGAAATGCCATTGACGAAACAAAAGGGAATAATAAACCCTTTTTGGGAAATAAAGCACGATACGAAAATAATCCACATTAAGTTACGAGAGATACATACACCCGCAAGTGAAGCGACGTATCAAAATAATGAAATGACATTAGTATTACGCAGACCGTAGAGAGGGTATAAAAATGGGCGAAAAAGTGAGCAGAAACGCAGAGGGCTATCCAGATCCAACATTCGGAGGAGCCTGGGGGAACATGCGCAGGGAAGAAAAACAGCGAGAAGCTGAACGCATGGCAAAAATAAATGATCTTATACCGGTAATGAAGCAAACAGCTGAGCTTGCTGGTTTTGAGGTTGTAGGCCGGATCACACTGAGAGACAAAGGAACCGGCAAAGAATACAGATAGGGTGCTATTCTAAAATCCAAAATATATCACACAATAAGACACAGGCAGCGCAAGCTGCCTGGGAAAGGAGCAGCAGTTGAGTATGGGAGAAATTATTGATCGCATGGCACAGGACACAGAAAGCCATGAACCAAAGGACACAAGAAAGAGATATAAAGGAATTTGCCCGGTGTGTGGTAAAGAAAACTGGATCTGCAAAAGCCTGGCAATGGAGATGGGAATCAATACCGGCCACGGTGCCTGCCTGGGCTGCAAGACATTTTTACATATAACTTTCAATCCGGAGCGGCAGGAAATGGACCTGGAAAGATTTGAGGACTATGAGAAAAGCCAGAAAGCCCGCGACGACGTGGACAAGATAGCCGGAAACCTGGGATATGGAGGACAAGACAATGGATGAAAAAGAGATAATAATCTTTAAGAAACCCAGCAAGTGGACAGCCTGGCGCCTGCAGAGAAGAATCTTAAAAAAACATGCGTACATTTTTGGGGTAAAGCCACGACTGTTTGAAAGCAATGAATCACTGAGGCAGCGGATCCTGGAAAAGATAAAATGCAAGTGAGGAGGGCAAGACAATGAAAATTTATGAAAGCGGCTGGATTGACCTGAAAAAGACTATTGAATATATAGCAAGGGGAACAATTTGCAATACAATGGAAAACTTTGAGAATTTTGTGCAAGAGGGTTTGCAAAATGGATTCCCACAGCTGTACCGGTACATCTATAAAGACTACCGTGGAAACATTCGCATAAATAAAAACGTATTTAAACATGCAGAAGAAGTGGTCCAGTATCTGCCTTTTATTTTAAAATTGGACGAGTGCACGGAGTATGGCATTTATTTCGGGAATACGCTGGCGGAAACATTTGAGTTTACAAGAGACAATTCGCGGTGCACGTACAACATTACAATCCGTCCGCTTTATGAAAGTAAAAGAGCGGAAATAACATTTATGTTTGCAGATAGAGAGGAGGGAAACACGCATGATGAACAAAAGCCTGATTGAATGGTGTGATTTCACATGGAATCCCGTGACCGGATGTCAGCATGGCTGCCTGTATTGTTACGCAGCTAAGCAGGCGAACAGATTTTCTGGTAATGTGCTGATCAACAAAACATCTGAGCAGCTGAGAAAAGAGTGGGACGAAAGAGGAACCCGCTGGGTGCTGAAAAAGCCTTTTAAAAACGAAATCGGAAAAGTAACGCCGTTTCCGGTAAAGTTTGAACCTATGTTCCGGGAGTATTGCCTACCTATGCCGGCACAGAAAAAGAAACCGGCGGTTATATTTGTGGTAAGCATGGGCGATCTGTTCGGGGAGTGGGTACCGGATGAATGGATCCGGAGAGTTTTCGGGGCGGCGCAAGCCGCACCATGGCACACGTATTTGTTTCTGACAAAGAACCCACAGAGATACATACAGCTGGCAGAAGCAGGAAAGCTGCCGCAGCAGGGAAATTTCTGGTATGGCACGACGGTAACAAGACCAGATCAGCAGTATGCCTGGTTCGAGCCTGGCACGTATAACTGGTTTTTAAGCATTGAACCGATACAGGAGGACTTTACTTTTGGCGCATCGTGGGTTATACGGAGTGAAACAAAAGGAACCTATGCGCCACCCTGGATTATCGTCGGAGCTGAGACTGGCCAGCAGAAAAATAAAACGATACCACAGCAGAATGGGTGCAGCATATCCTTGAATTTTCCCAGGCACACGGTAGCAAGGTATTTTTGAAAAATAACCTGGCCCCTTATTTTACCGGGGAACTGGTGCAGGATTTCCCATTTAGTTATCCCCCTAAGAATTTGGGATAGTGTGGATAAGTCAATAAATATTATGGGCGAGCGTGGAAACACGCCGCCCGGACAGGCAGGAGAGCATGAGAATTATGGGAAAAATGGATTGCGCTATGGAAGCCATGTATATGACAGATTTCTTTGAGGCACTGGGATTTAAACGGGTGCGGGTTATGGTTGATAACAATCGCGGTACTGTTGAGGTTACGCTGCTAAAAGGCAGAATCTGGCCGCTGACATGGAGAGAAAAGGCGTATTTTAATAAATTGAAATGCTGGGGCGTGTGCTATACCGTCCGGAGAATGGTACACGGCATAAAGATATGGGACAGCAGAAACTGGGACATAGATTGATTCCGACATTTATGTCGGGAACATATCGGAGAGGAGGCCGACATGGAAATTATAGCAGCATTTGTGGCCGGCGCATTGCTGGGAGCCGGGAGCCTGATCACATGGGCGTTGTGCGCAGCCAATACCATGTATGAGGAAAAACTGAAAAAGGTCAAGACAAATGAAGATATGCTGAAACTGGCGGACCGCGAGCAGCTGAGGAAAGCACTGAAACGGATGTGCTGGAAAACGACAATGTATTTAAGCCCTTTATTGAGGGAGGCGCAGGAAAAACGTATTGATGAATGGTTAGGAGAGGAGGCTGGTCCAGAATGGAGAGAGTAATGGAGCAGAGCGTGGAAGAGAAAGAAGAGGTAAAAGGAACCAGCAGAGAGCCTGGCACACTGGCAGGGGTGTACGAGGTGCTGAGCCAGCGGGCTATTGATGAAGCTATCCGCATAGGCGTAGAAGCAGGCACGGCAGCGGCGGAGAGACGCCTGGAAGAGGGCAAAAAGGAGCAGACAAAGGGAAGATATACCCGGAGACTGCACAACACACGCCTGTTGCTGGCAAATTACCGGAATCTGAAAGAGCATGTGAGTGGTGCAGTATTTAATGGCCGCAAGGCAAAAGAGAGCGCCCTGGACATTCTGGACGGCCTGGACAGCTTCGAGTACGAGGACAATTATTATATTGGCAGCATTAAGCAGAGTCAGCAGCGCACATTGATCATACTGACACACATTGACGAAATGCTGAACTTGTACCGGATATCATGCGAGCAGAGCGGCAAGGCAGAGGAAATGCGCCGGTACCGGATTTTGCACGCTGCATATATCGCACCGGAAAAGAAGAGTGCAGAAGAAATTGCACGCGAAAATTGTGTAGAAAAGCGCACCTATTACAGTGACCTGGGAAAGGCTGTAAAGCCACTGTCTGCACTGATTTTCGGCATTGATGGCATAAGACTTGCATAGTGCCTGCACGGTGCAAAAAGTAGACATTTTCAATGCACTGCATAGATGTTAAAATGATAGAGTGGAGGAATTGGAGAAATGGCAAGAAAGAAGAAAAAAGACGAGGTTGAGAACTATTTCAACAACGTGGCCAACTACCAGACCGAAGCGGAAGCAAGGGCCGTTACGCCGGAGGGTGTAAAGGTCTTTTGTGCTTTTGACGAGCTGGTACCTATTGGCAAAGTGGTTCCGAACCCTGGAAACCCAAACACCCATCCACCTAAGCAGGTCGCACTGCTGGCTGCCATTATCAAGGGGCAGGGATGGAGGAAACCTATTACAGTGAGCAAACGCAGCGGCTTTGTTGTGACCGGTCACGGACGCCTGGAAGCCGCACAGTCCATGCAGGCCAGTGTCGTGCCTGTTGAATACCAGGAATATGCCTCGGAGGCAGAGGAGTATGCTGATCTGATGGCAGACAACCGCCTGGCGGAGCTGAGTGAAATGAACACCTCGGCGCTGGCAGACATGCTGCAGCAGATGGACACCGGGGAGATACCGCTGGAAATGAGTGGCTACACAGAGGAGGATCTGGAAGATCTACTCAACGCCCTGGGAGGCGTGGACGATACGGAGAACAACGGAGAGGACACCGTACCGCCACCGAAAAACATTCCCATGACCCATGCCGGAGATATTTGGCACCTGGGGCAGCACCGCCTGATTTGTGGAGACAGCACCAAGCCAGAAACCCTGCAGAAGCTGCTGGGGGATGAACTGGCACAGTGCGTGAACACTGATCCACCGTATGGCATAAGCCTGGATGGTGGCGGAGGAAACGGGAAGAGACAGAAACAGCAGATCGAAAACAACGGCATGATCGCCAACGACGAGCTGACCGACGACGACCTCCTCGGTAAATTACTGATTCCGGCATTTAAGAACGCCGTGAAGTACAGCAAACCAGATGCTGCATTTTACATTTACCATGCGACCGATACCCGCAGGGACTTTGAGGACGCTATGACAGCCGCAGGCCTGCTGGAAAAGCAATACTTGATATGGTTGAAGAACAACCACAACCTGAGCGGTACCGATTACCTGAGAGACTTCGAGCCTATGTTTTATGCAGAGAAAGCAGGACATACGGCCAAGTGGTGCGGAGATCGCAGCAACAACACCTGCTGGAAGATAACCCTCCGGGATGATGCAGGCATGGCAACCACCCTGAGCGGTGGCATTGTTGTGACTGACGGAGCAGGAGGCAAGGCTTTTGTTTCTGACAAGGTACCAAAGGGAAAGAAAATCCGGTACCTGAGACTGCAGGAAGATAAAAGCGTTTTCTTATACCCGGAAGATAAGCAGGGAGCCGTTTGGGAAGTGGCAAGAGATACGGCGACGTTCCACCCGACACAGAAGCCCGTGGAGCTGGCCACAAGGGCGATACTGAACAGCTCGGATCCGGGAGACATTATCCTGGACCTGTTTGGCGGTTCTGGCTTCACACTGATCGGCGCGGAAATGACCGAGAGACAGGCCAGGCTGGTAGAGTTAAGCCCAACCTATTGTGATGGAATTATTCGGCGGTATGTAAGCTATACCGGCAATGCTGGTGTGACATGCACCAGGGACGGCAAAGAATACGCATACGTGCAGCTGAATGATGAAAATATAAAGGCAAATATGCCGGATCCGGAAGAAACGCCGGAAGCTGCTGAGGACATCAATGTCCCTGGCAAAGAGTAACACCTGAGAGGGCGGCCGCTATGGCCGTTCTTTTTATGTTTCGGAGAAAGGAGGGAGCAGCGCATGGCGGCAAAGAGAGACGCGCCTGAACTATGGGAGCAGCAGGAGGGCGAGAAATCGCAGCATTACCAAAAGTTTTGCCAGTACAGAGACATGCCATACGGAACCCAGGGACGGGAACCGGAGAAAAGAAGCATCCGACGCCTGGCAGATGCTATGGGAATGAAAAGCAAAAGCAGCATTGAAAAGCTGAGTACGCAGTGGAACTGGGTAGAACGCGCAGCGGCCTATGATGTTTACATGACCGAGCTGGAACGCTTCAAGAATGAGCAGGAAATCAAGAAAATGCACGATCTACACGCAAAACTGGGCGTGCAGCTTTTGAATAAAGCCACCCGTGGCCTGATAGCCCTCCCGGATAATGAATTGTCTGCACAGGACATTGCCCGACTGGCAGACGTCGGCGTGAAGATAGAAAGAATGAGCCGCGGAGACAGTGCGGAGAGCATAGCCGTGAGCGCAAAGGCAACTGTTGAGCATAGCGGCGGCCTGGAACTGAGCGGCAGCATTCCGGACATGTCCGACCTATCAGACGAGGAGCTGGAAAACCTTGAGCAAATACTGGGAAAGCTACATAAATAGCAGCCAGTTTGACCCAGGAACCCTGCTAAAAGGGATTCGCAGGGAACGGGCAGAGCGGTCCCTATCGGAGTTTATACAGCAGTCCTGGCCGATTATTGAGCCGGGTACCACGTATATACCGAACTGGCACATTGACCTGATATGTGAGTACCTGCACGCTGTTAAGGACGGGGAAATAAAGCGGCTTGTGATAAACATCCCGCCCCGACACATGAAAAGCATAAATGTAACGGTGTGCTTCCCATGCTGGACCTGGACCCAGGCACCTGAGAAAAGATTTATTAAGGTTTCGTACAGCGATTCCCTGAGCCGTAAGCACAACGTACTAAGCCGTGATATTATACAGTCCCCCTGGTACACTGAGAACTGGGGCGACATTGTAAAGCTGAAAGACGACGTAAACCGACAGAACGAATTTAAGAACACCCACCAAGGTATGATGTTTTCGACCTCTGTCGGTGGTGCACTGACTGGCGAGGGTGGCGACATAATTATAGTTGACGACCCGCAGAACCCGCTCATGGCCAATAGTGAGACAGAGCGGCAAAACACCATAGATTTTTTCAAGAACACACTGCAGACACGACTGAACGACCCCAAGAACGGCGCGATCATTATCGTTATGCAGCGATTGCATGAAATGGACCTGACCGGTTATGTGCTGGCAGAAAACCTGGGCTATGAGCATTTATGTTTACCAGCTGAGGCAGAGAAAAAGACAATAATAACATTCCCGAAAAGTGGCAAGCAGCTCATAAGGGAAGAGGGAGACATCCTGAACCCCCAGCGATATGACAAGGAATCCCTGGCCGGACTGAAAAAGAGCATGGGCTCATTGCAGTATTCTGGCCAGATGCAGCAGCGGCCGGCACCAGCAGACGGTAATATTTTCAAAAAGGCAGGGCTGCAGCATTATTACAACCAAGCCCCGCACTGCAATATGATCATACAGAGCTGGGACATGGCATTTAAAGACAGCGACGGCAGCGCCAAGGTTGCCGGTTACGTGATGGGGCGGAGCGGACCCAACGTTTATGTATTTGACCTGGTAAACGAGAAAATGAGTTTTACCCAGTCTGTGAAAGCGGTTCGGGATATGACAGCCAAGTGGCCAAAAGCCAGGGCAAAGGTTGTTGAGGACAAGGCAAACGGCCCGGCGGTTATGGATGTGCTGGGGAAAGAAGTCTCTGGCCTGGTACCGTTCAATCCGCGCGGCAGCAAGGAAGAGAGAGCTATTTCAGTGACACCATATTTTGAGGCCGGGAACGTATTTTTTCCGGATCCAAACACGGCGTCATGGGTTACTGATTTACAGAAAGATTTATTGATGTTCCCAAAGGGCGTGTATAAAGATACCGTTGACGCTCTGGTGCAGGGAATTTTGTATTTGATGGATAAGCCATCACAGACAGGACCGCCGGCTGAGGCAGTAGCAGGCGGCATGAGCAGTTATTGGAGAGGAAAGTGAGGTGCAAGGCTATGGGAATGGGAAACAGAAACGCTGCAAACGGAAGCATGATCGCTGGCATGGGCGGTTTTGGCTGTATGCTTTACAACGCAACCGGAGCGGCCACTAAGTACGAACCAGAGGCAGAGAATCGCCACATTGTTGCGGTGCAGGCGCTGACTGATACAACAATCAGAACAGTGGGAGCTGCCTGGGACGCACCAGCAGCAGTTGACGGCCTGGTTCTGACAGCAGGCAACTGTTTGTACCTGAAAGCGGCCAGCGTGACGATTTTGAGCGGTACAGGAATTATGTACTATGGATATGGCCAGGTAGCAGAGGCAGGTGGGGAATAATGAGCCTGTCGCTGATGAACCGGATCAACCGGAACAATAAGACCGGCAAGGGAGACGGCAAGAACATGGACAGAAACGCCTCCGTGCAGGTCAAGGTACAACAGACAGCACAGAAGCTGCTGTATAAGATTTGTGGACGGAAAGGAGGGCTGTCATAGTGGCAACCACAGCAGGAGAAATCGGCCGCATAGGGCAAAAGCGCTATGGCGGCTTTTTTTACGAGGAATTTTTGAAAGAGCTCCAGGGTCGTAAAGGTGTGGAGACATACAGAGAAATGGCAGACAATGACGACGTGATCGGCGCCATACTGTTTGCCATTGAAATGCTGATCCGGCAGACAAGCTGGACCATACAGCCAGGAGGACCAGAGAGCGCAGACGAAGAGGCAGCAGAGTTTATTGAGAGCTGCATGGACGACATGCAGGACACCTGGACAGATACCATTTCGGAAATCTTGTCCTTTTTAACATACGGGTGGAGCTACCACGAAATCGTGTACAAGCGGCGTTGCGGTAAAAACCGGGACAGCCGCCTAAACAGCAAGTATGACGACGGGCTGATCGGATGGGCTAAGCTACCTATTAGAGCACAAGAAACCCTTTATCAGTGGGAGTATGACGACAACGACAACCTGACCGGCATGACACAGATGCCGCCGCCAAACTTCGGCCTGTACACGATACCGATAGAAAAAGCCCTGTTGTTTCGGACAAAGAGCCGGAAGAACAACCCGGAGGGGCGCAGCGTACTGAGGAACGCATACCGGTCCTGGTACTTCAAACGCCGCATACAGGAGATTGAGGGAATTGGTATAGAGAGAGATCTGGCAGGCTTCCCGGTATTGACAGCACCGGAGGGCATGAACATATGGGAAACAGATGATCCGGACATGGTAGCTATCCGTGCAGGCATGGAGGCTATTGTAAAGAATGTGCGCCGTGACAGTACAGAGGGGCTGGCGCTTCCGTTTGGCTGGACTTTCCAGTTACTGAGCACCGGAGGCCGCCGCCAGTTCGATACCAACGCGATCATTGAGAGATATGACACCCGCATGGCAATGACCGTGCTGGCAGATTTTATTTTCCTGGGACACCAGAGCGTCGGCAGCTTTGCGCTAAGCAGCGACAAGACAGAGTTGTTTTCCATGGCAATAGGCGCGTACCTTGATATTATTTGTGAGGTTTTTAATAACCAGGCTATTCCTCGTCTCATAAACCTGAATGGCGACCACTTCAACGGCGTTACAGATTACCCGCGAATGGAGCACGGAGACATTGAGGACGAGGACATTGAGAAGCTGGCCAACTACATAAAGGAAATGACCGGCGTCGGCATTTTAACACCAGACAGCCAGTTAGAGGACTATGTGAGAGAAGCAGCACACCTGCCTGAGCGCCTGGAAGATGATACCCCGGCGGTACCGGCACAGGGAGGAGAAAAGCCAGTAAATGCGCGGCAGAGGCAGCAGGCAAAGCCACAACAGCAGCGTAGCAGCACGGTTGACCCAGGAGGAGAGGAAGATCCTGACGGAGTGACCGAGGAAGATATGCAGGCCGTTGAGGAGGCAAGGAAGAGACTGGGGAGGGACCCATAATGCAATTTAAGAAGATACGGATCCGCAAAGCGACTGGCAAGAAGAAAAGCCAGGGCGGACAAAATGCGCTGAACAAGCTGAACAGCTTCCTGAACGCGGCGTCTGCTGAACCGGCATATATATTGCATAGCACATGGACCAACCAGCAAAATGCGATTACCTACAAGGAAATCCGCGAGGCTATAATGAACGGCCACATGAGCGAAAGCACTTTCCAACAGTGGCAGCAAGATTATAGCAAGATGGTAAGCGACAAGCTGTCCCCTGTATGGGTTAAAGCTATGGAAACGGCAAGCCTGGGCGTGCAGGAACAGCATGACAGTTTTTTCTTTGATCACACATGGCCAGGGGTAACGAAGTGGGTTCAAGAGCACGGCGCGGAGTTTGTAACGAACATAAGCACCGAGCAAAAGAACGCAGTGAGCGCACTGATCGCCAGAGCATACAGCAAGGGAGAGAGTGCAGAGGAGTTATCCAGGGCAATACGTCCGTGCATAGGCCTGACACAGCGCCAGGCTATTGCAAACGCGAACTATTACGATCATGTGAAAGATTCCTTACTAAAGAATAATCCAGGCATGAAAGAGGCCACAGCGGCCAAGAAAGCCCAGGAAGCAGCGGCCAAGTATGCAACACAACAGCACCGGTACCGCGCTAACATGATAGCGGAGACAGAAATGGCGTTTGCATATCAGCACGGCGAGTATGAAGCAGTAAAGATGGCCCAGGCGCAGGGCCTTATGGGCGTTGTGGAAAAGGTATGGTCAACAGCTTATGACGACGGCGTTTGTGATATCTGCAACGGGCTAGAGGGGCAGACGATAGGCATAGACGACAATTTTAATTATAAGCTGAATAAATTACTTTTTGGAGGGCAAAGGCTGACACCACCGGCACATCCGCAGTGCAGGTGCGCGGTTGAGTATAGGGAGATTTCCCCGCCGGTAATACAGCCGGCACAGAGCCAGACACCGGGGCCAAGTATACCGGATCCGGCAGCACCGTCCGTCCCTGGCAGCTTGCAAATGCCGCAGGGAATGAAAGACAAAGGTCTGGCACACCTGGGAGGTACCGGAGAAATGCACTTGTGTGAGGACGGCAGCGGCACGGAATGGCTTTTCAAACCGGCGCAGTCCAAAAGCGGCACACCGGAAGAGTTTCGGGCTTATGTGCAGGAAGCTGGTTACAAGGTGCAGAGCATTGTGGATCCGGACACGGCCGTCAAGGTCGGCACCGGAAACATAGGCGGCCAGTTTGGCGCATACCAGCAGAAAATTGACGTGGACCCGAACGGGTTCGACTTTAAGGCGTGGCAGCAGTACGGCACCAAAGGCCTGACAGCTGACCAGGTACAGCAGATACAGCGGGAACATGTTACAGACTGGCTGTTGGGGAATTATGACAGCCACGGCGGCAATTTTGTGACAGATACCAGCGGACGGCTGATCGGCGTAGACAAAGAACAGTCTTTCCGGTACATTACCGACAAAGCCAGTGAAAAAATGACATACGCATACCATCCAAACAGCAAGTATGGCGAAACAGAGCCGCTGTACAACACTGTTTTCCGGAAGTATGCCACCAATGAGCTGGACCTAAACCCGCAGGACACCCTGGCATATATAAAACGGGTCGAGGCAATACCTGACAAGGAATATAGAGAGATATTCCGGGGCTATGCCGAAAGCCTGAAAGGTAAGGGAAAGGACGCAGAGCAGCTGCTGGATGCCATTGTGGAGCGAAAGCAGAACCTCCGGGAAACATACCGGACATTTTACACGGACCTGTTGACCCAGCGAACCGGTAAAAAACAGGCAGCTTTTGTGTGGGCGGACGAAGCGCAGAACACGGCCAAGACCATCCAGGCGGTCACGCATGACGCGGCAGCACTGAAAAAGATGGGAAAAGCAGATCTGCTGCAGATGGCCAAGGCACAAAACATTGCCTATTGCAACAACATGAACAAACAGCAGCTCATTGACAGCTTGTCCGACCCGGTAAAGGCCAAACAGTGCAGCAAGGATGTACGGGACAGACTGGCAGCCAACCAGGCGGCCAGAAATGCCAAGACGACACCGAAAGCACCGGCAGCAACCAATACAGGGCACTTGCCTCCAGGAACCAAAACAGCCGAGGATGTATTTACAGATTTTGACAAGATACACCCAGGGCCAAAGCAGGGGCAGGCGGTATGGAGCGACGCGGACAAGATTGAGGGCATGAACCTGAGCGCCCGCCGTATGATCATAGACGGAGACGTGCACTATGAGATTACTGGCAAGCTGAGATCCAGCACATGGAATGATGTGCTACAGAGGATGGACGGAGCAAACCCAACCGTGCCGGCACAGCGTATCAATATGAGCTTTGAAACCACGGCTCCGACAGCAAGGGCATGGACAAGCAACACATTAGTTGAAACCCAGGCAAACATACACGGGGTTGTTACCTACCTGGATTCTTATGATCCAAAGTATGCATCTTTTGAGCTGTACAGCGGGAAACAACAAGGCCTGCATTCCTGGGACGGTTATTTCAGAATCCGTGTCCGGAGCAGCGGGGATGGCGTAGCAGATGCCAAGAAAGCCACAGAGCTGCTGAAAAAGGTAGGACTGGACGAAGCGACCAGGACGCCGACAGCAGCCGCAGAGGAAACCCTGAAAAAGGCAAGGCTTGTGTGGTCGCAAGCACCTAACCGCGTGGACGAGCTAAGGAATCTGGCAGGCAGCAGCCTGGTAAAGAAACTGGATGAAATAATCATCCAGGAAAATATAAACGTTGTGCAGCTGGCTAGCATGAAGCTGCAGAGCGAATACAACGGCTATATAACCTATGTTGTGCCT
This sequence comes from Ruminococcus sp. AF41-9, assembly GCF_003477525.1. Classification (GTDB taxonomy): domain Bacteria; phylum Bacillota; class Clostridia; order Lachnospirales; family Lachnospiraceae; genus Blautia_A. The sequence continues at coordinate 49,819 of NZ_QUDO01000007.1, read as the reverse complement.
GGGCTTGCAAAGGATCTGGAAAAGGCTGGCGCAAAATATGTATACCACAGTGTTTCCAGAGAGGGCGACGTTATAAAGATTTTGCAAAGCGGCGGAATTTCTTCGACCATGAGCAGAATCAAGCAGGGCATACAGAACCCAGCCGGCGCCAGTATGTACTCCGACATGAGAACCGGAGGAGCTGACAGTGCGTTTACCAGAGTGGCAACAGGACAGGCACAGCGGATGAAAAAGAAATTTTCCGGTGCTAGTGTTTATGGAGATTACCAGATAAAAATGAGCACGGAAGTCCTGGAACGCACAGATTACTATGCTTTTGAATGGGATAGATTTGGCGAGGTTGCGGACATAAGCCAATACGGAAAAAGCCCCATGCAATTTGTTAAGGACATGGAAAGCGGCTTCCAGGGAAGCAACGAAATCATGTTCCGAAACGGGATAGATAGCCGATATTTTACAGAAATTATGTGCAACAGCCGGCAAGAGCGGCAGCACCTGTTGAGTGAACTTCATGCGCAGGGTATAATGGACATAAACGGTATTGATATCGAAAAATTTATAACCGTAGGGAGTGGATTGTAATGGACGACAGAAAAACATACTGGTTTGAACAGCCGCACATGCCTGGCATGTTTAATGTGGCCGTGCAGCCTATTGTGGATCCGCGGGACGGGCGCCTGCATTTTGCGGTGCCTGCTTCTGGTATATGGGCCTTGACCGGAAAAGTGATCAAGGACACGGGGGACTATTTTGAATTTGAATGTAATGACAGTGTAATGGGTGCCAGAGGCGGCACCTATAAATTTTCTGCACTGGACATTAAGACATTCCGAAAAGAAACCTGGAAGTGGATCGCGCAAGGCAAGGACATTGCTGAGTGCTGCCAGAATACAGCAGATCTGCATTTCTGGTACCGGAAGAACTGGCCAAACAGCCGCGTGGCAGAAATTGGAGCCTGGGAGATGGAAGAGAACAGGCGAAAAGGACGCCGCACGGACACTTAAAATCAAAAACGTACATTTTTGAGCGTAAAGCGTGACAAAAACGCGGAAAACGTGCAGAAAATCAACAATAATGTGCAGAAATGCCATTTAACGCAGAGCGTCTGGAAGAACCCAGGCGCTTTTTTCATGCCTAAAAGGAGGAGAAAATGCAGACTTTCAGTGACATTATTAAGAGCCGGGCGCAGCCGGTTGAGAAAAAGGGGCGCTTTAAGGTTCAAAAAGTAGACGAGGACAAGCGGCTTGTATTTGGGTGGGCCAATGTGTCCGTAGATGTGGGCGGCAATGAGGTTGTTGACCTGCAGGAGGACATGATCGACCCGGAAACCCTGGAAGCCGCAGCCTATAAATTCGCAGAGCTGTACCGAGACGGCGGGGAAATGCACGAAAGAACAGGAACCGCAGTCATGGTGGAAAGCGTTGTGCTGACTGAGGAAAAGCAGGCAGCAATGGGACTGGCCGCCGGCACCTTGCCGGTTGGTTGGTGGATTGGCTTCCGCGTCACTGATGATGACGTATGGGAGAAAGTGAAAAGTGGAGAATACAGCATGTTCTCCATTGGCGGAACCGCGATCCGGGAAGAAGTTGAGGACGACGACGGAGCCGCAGCAGAGTGATAAGCAGGAACACCGGGAAACTGGTGTTTTTTGTTTATAAAAATTTAGAGAGGAGGACACGGTCAAGTGGCAAAGACAAAGCTGAAAGACCTGGAAGTAACAGAGGTTAGCCTGGTGGATGCTGGCGCAAACCAGCACGCGCACGTTGCCCTGTATAAGAGAAACGGCGGGAAACCGGAAGAACAGCCGACGGGCCAGAATCCGGAACAGGCACCAGCAAAAAGCGGCCTGCACAAGTTCTTTTCTGCCATTGGCAAGGCGTTGAAGCTGGACCAGGCAGACATTGACAGCGCAGTGGCCGACATTGAAAAAGCAGATACATTCAATGACAAGATGGAAGAACGCAAGCTCCGCCGCATTACTGATGAAATTTGGGATGTGTGTTTTGCACTGGAAAACAGCTTGTGCAGCATTATCCGGGACGAAGAAGTAACGGACAAGGCTGCACTGATGAACCAGAGCATTGACGAGTTTGACGTGGCCATCAAGGGCCTGGTTACTTCCTGGGGCGCAGGTAAAACGGCACAGATTGTAAAAACAGCTGGTGCCGTGAGCGTAGAGCACATGCAGGAAACCGTTGACCGCCTGGGAGGGATGATTGAAAAGGCGACAGGCAAACCGCAGCCGCCGGAAACAGAGGATCCTGAACAGGAGGGCGGGGAGACACCGCCGGAAGATAACGGAAAAACCAAAACAAAGAAATTTATAGGAGGAGAAACTGACATGAAATTCAACGAGGCAAACATGACAGCAACAGACCGCATGGCGTTTGAAGAACTTAAAAAGCGCTATGGTGTTGAGGATGGAGCTGAGGGCGCAGGAGCAGGCGCAGGAGCAGCGTCGGAGGGCGTAGGCAAGGCAGCGGGCACCGGAGTAGTAGAAACCCCAGGAGCGGCCGCTGAGGGCACACAGGGAGCAGCTGGACAGCAGGCAGCAGGTACCGGAGAGGATATTTACAAGGGCCTGAACCCATTAGTGGCAGCTGAGCTGATTGCACTGAGAAAACAGGCAGACGCAGCGCAGGAGGAAAAACTGTACAACATTGCCAAGAAGTACGAGATCATCGGCAAGAAGCCGGAGGAACTGGTCCCGACATTAAAGGCACTGCAGGCAGCTGGTGGCACCGCATACGACGACATGATCGGCGTACTTGACGGAGCAGTGGCAGCGGTAGAAAAATCTGGACTTTTCGGAGAAGTTGGCAAAAGAGGCGCAGGAGCCACAGGAGGCACTGACGCATGGAGCAAGATCGAAAAGAAAGCGGAAGAAATCCGCAAGAGTAACGCCGCCCTGAGCTATGCAGAATCCATTGACGCTGCATGTGTACAGAACCCTGACCTTGTACATGAGTATGAGGCAACAAGACGATAAGGAGGCAGAGAACATGAGCTATTACGGAACAACTATCAATGACAGTGCGGTAATTGTGGTAAAAGCAGGGGAAGAGATTTCGGCACCGGCTTTTTAGCAGTTGGCGCTGATGGAAAAGTAGCAACTGCAGGCAAGAACGCAATCGGTATTGTGCTGCCTGAATGTGACGATAAGGTAGCAGTGGGCGACGACCTGGACGTGCAGATCAAGGACATTGGCGCGTGGACAGCTGGCGCGGCCGTAGCATACGGCGACGAGCTGGCAGTCGGAGCAGGTGGCAAGGCAGTAAAGGCAACAGCAAAGTCCTTTATCGTTGGCATTGCACTGGAAGAAGCAACCAAAGCAGGCCAGCGCATTGCTGTACAGATCGTAAAAGCAGGCTACAAGCCAGCAGAATAATAAACAGGAGGAATAAAAGACTATGAGCAGAAATGTAATGAGCACTAACGCAGGGATTGCGGCAGAAATTGCAAAAGGATGGAAGCCAAACCAGTACCTGACTAATATGTCACAGGCATATTTCGCACAGCCTGGCGACTGGGTGGCACCGTCCATTTTCCCGATTTGCCCGGTAGCTACTAGCTCCGGATTTTACTACACATTCGATAAGGGAGATCTTGCCAGGGACAACGTAGCCCGCAAACCGGCGTTCGGAAAAGTTAATCCGGCCATCATGGGAACAGGAGAAAACCAGTATGGCTGCAAGGTTGACCAGGTTATTGTCGGCATTGACCAGATCGCAGCACTGAACTACCAGCGCAGCCATGCGCCGGGCGTACAGGATCCACGCCGCGCCAAGGTTCGTTTTGCTAATGAACAGATGAGCCTGCACCTTGATATCCTTTTCGCAAAGGGATTTTTCCACAGCGGCGTATGGGGAGACGAGTGGCAGGGAACTGACAGCGCACCGTCTGGCAAGAAATTCCTGAAATTTAACGACGCGAACTTTGATCCGGTACACTTTTTTGACGAACGCCGCCGCGACATTAAGCGCAGAGGCCGCCGCCAGCCTAACCGTTTAGCCCTGGGCTATGACGCATATTTGGCACTGAAAGAGCACCCGGACATTGTTGAGCGTGTGAAGTACACCGGATCCACTGCAAACCCGGCCATCGTAACACAGCAGGTTCTGGCCCAGGTACTGGGATTTGAGCAGGTTAAGGTACTGGAATCCACATACAATGTGGCAAAACCAGGAGAAGAGGCTGACATGCAGTTTATTTGCGACAGCAACGCAGCTCTGATGTGCTATGCAACCAATACGCCGCAGGTAGACGAGCCGTCCGCCGGCTATATCTTTACATGGGATATGCTGGGAAATGGTTCCTATACTGCTATGGATCAGTACGAGGGAGAGAACGGAACACACAGCGAGTTCATTGAGGGACTTATGAGCACTGACATGAGAAAGACAGCCGACGATCTGGCAACATACTTCACTGATTGTGTGTAATGCCTGAAAGGAGGATGTTATGAGCTATGTATGCGTAAAGCCGATCACACTACTCGGCAACAATTACAAGCCGGGAGAGCTGATCCAGGACGGACACATCCTCCCTACCAGAGAGCGTGCATTGTTACGCACTGGTTGCATTGCTGAGGTAACGGGGGCCGCAGAGCTTCCCGTTGCTGAGCTTGTGCAGGTGGAAACAGGGGAGGAAGTTACTTTTTCCGTTCCGGTAATACAGGAGGTTGACGGAGATACAGCCCAGGTTATGAGTGTGCCACTGACTGAGGGAGATATGCAGCAGGTTTTTTGCATTATGCAGATGAACGCAGACGAGGCTGCAAAAGCCATTAAAGATGTGAAAAGTGAGGATATTTTAGTTGTACTTCATGCAACAGATTCTCGTGTCACAGTAAAGAGAGCTGCAAAAAGCCAGGCAGAGGAGCTTTTGTTGGATGATAAGGCAATCTTGACGAATGACCAGGCAAAAACAGAGAACTTGCCAGCAGAAAGCCAGGAAGTATCAGAAACGCCGGAGCCAGCAGAACACCAGGAAGCGGCCGAAACACCGGCAGAAGGGTAAGGTAATGCCGCATGAAAAAAACGTATACCTACAATCCGGAGAAGATAGGAGAGCAGGGCGTTGACCGTATGCGCTTCGAACTGGGCGATACCATGGTCGAGGGAGCAGAGGAAACCAGCGCGCTGAGCAATGAAGAATACACGGCCATCATTGCGGCAAAGAAAACGTGGAAGCGTGCCAAACTGGCAGCACTGGAAAGCATTATGCGACGGTTTGGCATGGAAGTAAACACGACAGTGGGGCCGTTAAAGTTGGAAATGCAGGCACGCGCAGAGTTTTGGCGGAAGCAGTACGAGCAGCTGAAAAAAGAGTGTGGAGCCGACACGGTACCAACGGCCGGAAAAGCTTCTCCGGAATCGGGCGCAGACGGAGGCCATTATTTTTATGGTGGTATGCACGATAATGTGTACGCAAAAGACGGAGGGGGCGAGCGCGATCTTTTATTTAAGACCAGGTAATTTGTACAAAGATTTTTTTGTAGCAAAATGCACCAGCGGCGTAGATGGGAAAGGCCGCCCTGTAAAAAAATATGACAGCGATCACAGCGTCGTGATACATGCCGTTCTGGCCCAGGCAACACCGCAGGAAAAAGCCAGATGGGAACAGATACAGCACCCGATCACACACACGATTGTGGACCGGGGACACCCGAAAGCGGTGGAAACGGACCAGCTGACATGCGGAAACCGCAAGTTTTATGTGCAGGGCGTTGACGAACCGGGGCAGCTGGGACTGTATACCATCTATTACGTGGAAGAGAGGGCAGACGTATGAGCGTGCCTGATATAAGCGTTGAAGTAGCAAAGAAAGTGACCGCTATCGGCCAGGAAATGAAATCCAGAGCCACAAGAGGCAGCAGGGCGCTGAAAAATGCGGAGCTGCAAGTGCTGAGAGGGCAACGAGGCGGCAGGAGCTACAAGAAATCATTTAAAAAGAGCAGTTACACGGCGTCTGCACCGGGCGAACCGCCAGCAGTGCGCAGTGGAAAATTGCGGAGCAGCTTCAGACCGGTGGCAGGATCCTCCGGCGGGGCTTTATCCGTAAAAGTGGCCATTGAGACAGACACTCATTATGCAGGGTACCTGGAACATGGCACAAGCAAAATGGCGGCAAGGCCATACGTGGAAAAGATTAAGCAGAAAGCGGAACCCGAAATCAAAAGCATTTTCGGAGCACCGTACAACGTGTAAGGAGGTGCCAGCATGGCATTGATAAAAGACAGAGCGGCACCTGTTTTTGACAGTGAGCAGGTGCACAAAGGCGACCTGATAAGGGCAAAGCATAAAACATGGGACGAGTACAGAAACGGGCTTGTTGTTGGGATAACCAGCAATGAGCTCGTTGTGCTTTACCACACTGGCATAGGGAATGTTTCAAACCACTTTGTAATGCTGGCAAGTGAAGTGGCTGGCGGGGAATGGCAGGGAACCTGGACGGAGGACATGCAGGCCGTACAGGACATTGTACCCGCAGCAAATGAAAGCGACGGCGTGACAGCATGACTCTGGAAGAACTGATCTATACCAGGCTTGTTCAGGAGAAAGAACTGGCAGAGAGCCTGGCAAAGTATGAGGGCGTTCCGGCGGTGTTTTTACAGAAAGCACCGGACGACAAAGCCCAGGGGTGGGGAGTGAGCCAGTACCCCCGCGCTGATTATCTGGTAGACATGACAGCAGACCCGGAACGGCACAGCAGCGGCATGGTAAGCGTGAACGTATACAGCGACGACACAGGCAAGCCACCGGAGGAGTTGGCGCCGCTGGTGCGCATAGCGCTTTGCGACGTGGTAATGCAGGCGGATGATGGAGCCTATTGTATTACCTGGGCCAGAACGGAGCTGTTTGAAATGAATGACAGCCAGAACCCTAACACCCTAGTAAACGGGTGTTCGCTTACATTTTTGCTGATTGCATTCCCACAGCAGATCACACAGGCACCGGATCCGGCACTTGCAATGCAGGAATTTTTGAAACGCTGGGAAACAGACGCCCTTGTGATCAACAAAGACCATATTGAAAGTTTTTATGAGCCGAGTGACTTCCACCCGGCTATTTATGTGCGCATTTCCGGGACGAAAAAGAAACGCCAGACATGCGCACTCACATGGATGGAGTGCAGCATGGCCATACATGTGATCGCACCAACGCCGGAGGCAAGGAACAGCTGGACACGGTATCTATACGACACCCTGGCCAGACTGGGAGAAATTATCCTCCTGGACGGTGCACCGCTGCTTTTTGATGAATTGGCGGTTGATAATGCCGCCGACTACCTGACCAGGGGGCAGATAACCATCAAAGGGCAGTATGCAACTGAGAATTTCAGTGAGTATTCCCACCCGCTGAAAGAAACCTATTTCAACAAATAAGGAGGACGAAGAAATGGCAACAACCAAGAAGCCCACAGAAGCCACAGAAACGGCTGAACAGGTGCAGGCGGACAATTCCAGGGCTGAGGCCGTAAAAGCCGAAAATGAGGCGGCTGAGAAGCCCACAGCACCGGTCTACACTGCCGAGGAATACGCCAGAGCAGCTGCAAAAGTGTTTGAGGGCAAATACAGCCCGGACATTGTGCGCGCTGCCTTTGCAGTAGCCGGAAAGAAAGAAGCGACCAAAGCGGAAGCTGAGGAGCTTGTAAAGAAATTTGCCAACAAGGAGGTTAAAAACTAATGAGCGGATTTTTTGTTGTAGGAGAGAAGAAAGAACGCCCTGGCGTATACAAGCGCTATGAGAACGCGGGCGGAGTAGAAGCAGCCGGAGCCAGATCTGGCGTCGGTTGCGCACTTGTAACAGGTAACTGGGGAGCATTAAACACACCGGTCACGATTGACCAGAGCACTGATGTTTCCAACGTTATCGGTGCGGGTTCCGGATATGATGCTATCACAGCATTTATGGCCGGAGGCATGGAGGAGTGCGTTGTGGTACGTGTTGGAACTGGCGGAACGCCGGCAACAATTACTCTGAAAGATACCACAGCCAGCGCTGCTGTTGATGCTGTTGTGCTTACAGCACTTTATCCTGGAAACAGAGCATTTACCATTACCGTAAAGGCTTCCCTGGATGATGAAACAGCAAAAGAGGCAACCATCTACGAGGGAACAAAAGCCCTTGAAAAAGTAACCTTTGCAGCCGGAAAAACAGAGGTTGACGGAATTGTGGCCGCATTTGCAAACAGCAAGTACGTGAAAGCCACGAAGAAAGCTCCAGGAAACGGCACTCTGGCAGATGTTACACAGAAAGCCTTTACCACCGGTACAAACCCGACAGTAAACACTGCAGCATACGGAGAAGCTGCAAACGCAAGTGAGGCAGAAGTGAGAGACATGATCATCGTTGATACCAACGACGCAGCAGTCCACACACTGATTGCAACTCACGTTGCCAGAGTGTTCCAGGAGGGAGCATATACCATGGCGACCGTGGCAGAGCCTAGCTCCGTGGAGATTGAAACCCGTATGCAGCACGCAGCGGCATTCAATGACGAAAAAATCCACTATGTACTGAATCCGTACATTGGCACAGACGGCGTTGAGTATGAGGGTTATATGCTGGCGGCAAGAATCGGTGGCCTGATTTGTGCAGGAGCTTCCAATGCTTCCCTGACTCATACCGTGATCAGCGGAGCAGCGAAGCTGAAAGAAACCCTGAACAGTGGAACCATTAAGAAAGCCTTGAAATCCGGCTGTATTGTACTTTCTACCAGCAAGAGCAAGCAGGTATGGATTGAGAAAGCAATCAATACCCTCGTTACCCTGAGCAAAGACCAGGACGCAGGATGGAAGAAAATCCGTCGTGTAAAAGAGCGTTTTGAGTTGATGGACCGTGTTGAGCAGACTACTGAGGTGCTGATCGGACAGGTTGACAATGACCCCGACGGACGCGCAGCTGTTATTGCAGCGGCACAGCGAGTTGTTGACGCCATGGTAGGAGAAAAGAAGCTGTTATCCGGTACCGTAATTGAGGACGAGGGAAATCCAGCACAGGGAGATTCTGCATGGTTCATTATTGCTGTTGACGACCTTGACAGCATTGAAACTATTTACCTGACATTCCGCTTCCGCTTTGCGGCTGAGGAAGATTCTGAGTAAAGAAAGGAGATAAAGGACAATGGGTATTATCAACACACAGGCGGTCGCAAACGCCAAAAAGGTGCTGACCGGTAAGAATGGAGCACTGTACAACGCAAAGGGCAAGCTGCTGGCTACTATGGAGACCTACCAGGCGCAGGTCAATGTTACAAACACCAAGTTCCAGCCGCTGGGAGACCCGCAGGAACATGAGATCTTTACCAGCTATGGCCAGACACTTACCTGTACCGAAATCGTGGTAGAGGATGGGGAGTTTATTACAGATCTGCTGGCAGGCATGAAGTCCGGAGAAATGCCGTCCTGGAACTTCCAGGGTGTTATTAAGGGCCGCAACGGTTCCGAGGAAAGACTGGTATACAACGATTGTGTACCGTCCGGAAACATTGACCTGCAGAACGTAACAGTGGGCGACCTGATTAAGAGACAGTGGAGCCTGTTCGTAAACGGCGCAGTAAACCAGCAGGGCAAGCTGAGAGCCTAAAGCAATATAACAACATAACTACACAGACAGAGCCGCGGGGAATAGCCTCGCGGCATTTTTAAAATAAACCAGGAGGATTTGAGAACATGGCAACTAAGAATGTGAATTTAGAAAATGAGGCAGCTGTTGAAATGACTGAGGACGAGAAGAAAGCAACAGTGAGAAAGTACGAAAATGACATCCTGGGCGGACTTATGGCAGCCGCCGCATACAAGACAGACGCAGAGGAAGCAGTACCGATTGAAATTAAGAGAAACGGCGCTGTTGTGCTGTCTTTCCGTATCCGCCCTATGGGTGAAGATGAATATTTGAAGTGCAAGAAAGATAACACAAACTACAAGCGCAACAAGCAGCTGGGTACAAGAGTGGCAGAGAGTGTTGACGCTGCCAGATACCGCGCACAGCTGATCTATGAGGCAACCGTTGAGGAAGATCGTGACAAGATTTGGGATAACCGTGACGCATGGAAGAACCTGAACGTGCTGAACGGCACTGACCTGGTTGAGGTGGTTCTGAAATCCGGCGAGAAAGACGAGATCCTGGCCAAACTTGACGAGATTTCCGGATATCAGCCGACTATGGAGGATGTAGCAAAAAACTAATCGAAGCCGGCGGCAAAACAACGCTTATGCACATTATTTTCCAACGGCATCATATCCCATTTGACGAGTTTTTGAGCAAACCAGACTGGGCGCAGGTGCTCATGCTGGAAAGTATGAAAATACAGCTGATAGCTGAGCAGAAAGCAAGAGACGGCACTGAGGAGGGCGGTGAGTAAAAGTGGCCGAAACATTGACTATTGAAATTCCGATAGAAGCGGTTGACCGCACCGGTGCTGGTGTGCAGTCGGCCACAAGAAACCTGACGGCGTTTGAACGTGCGTGGGACCGCACACAGCGTCGCCTTGATCGGTTGGAAAGAGCGCACAATATTGATATCGAGTTAGACGACAACGCAAGCCAGGGACTGAGCCGTGTATCTGACCAGGCGGAATCCCTGGACGGTGTAAGCCCAAGCGTTGACGTAGGCGTGAACAATGCAGCCACAGGAACCCTGAGCGACGTAGCAGACCAGGCAGCAACCCTGGACGGCACTGCCTCGGACGTTGAAGTGGGAGCAGACAATAACGCAACTGGAATTATTGACGACGTGGGCGACTCACTGACCGCCCTGAATGGCAATGAGGCGGTTGTGGGGTTAAGCGCGGATGATAGCGCCACCATGGAGATAAGGGACGCGGGCGACGCGCTGGCGTCCCTGGATGGGGGTGTGGCAACCGTAGAGCTAACAGCAGACGACAACGCCACCCAGGCAATACGAGCAGCGGAGGACGCCGCGGAAATGTTGGACGGTACGAGCGCCACAGCAGAGCTGGGGGCGGATGATAACGCCACCCCGATTGTACGAGCAGCGGAGGATGCTGTTGAGAATTTTTCCGGAAGTTCCGGATCCGCGCAGCTGGGAGCAGACGACAACGCAAGCCCGGTTATTGATAGCGTGCGGGATAAAGCAGCAGCCTGGGACGGCAGCGTCTGGACGGCAACAGTGAGCGTTGTGGATGCAGCAACAGCACCTCTGACGGCAATAATGAACGCTGCAAAGAACCCGCTGACACAGGCGGGTGCTGCACTGGGTATCAGTGTAGGCCTGGGCGATACGGTAAACACTTACAAAAACTTTGAAAGCATGATGAGCCAGGTCGGAGCCATTTCCGGAGCAACAGGGCAGGCGTTTGAGGACCTGACAGCAAAAGCCCAGGAAATGGGAGCAACGACCAAGTTCACAGCGACAGAGGCAGCCGAGGCGTTTAATTACATGGCAATGGCCGGGTGGGAACCAGAACAAATGACCGCTGGTATATCCGGTATTATGAACCTGGCAGCAGCTTCCGGAGAAGATTTGGCAAGTACCTCGGATATTGTTACGGATGCGTTGACAGCTTTTGGATTGAAAGCGAGGGATTCGGGACATTTTGCAGATGTATTAGCAAAAGCAAGCGCAAGCGCAAATACAAACGTTGGTATGTTGGGAGAATCGTTCAAATACGTTGCACCCGTGGCCGGAGCCATGAAGTACAGCGTTGAAGATACGTCCCTGGCACTGGGTCTGATGGCGAACAGTTCCATCAAGGGAAGCATGGCCGGTACAGCCCTAAAGACTTCCCTGGCAAATATGGCAGCACCTACTGACAGCATGGCAGCGGCTATGAAAGAGTATGGTATAAGCCTAACAGATAGCTCTGGAAACATGAAAACTCTGAAAGGTGTTATGGATAACTTGCGCGGCAGCCTGGGCGGACTTTCTGAGACTGAACAGACGGCAGCAGCTTCTACTATTTTCGGAAAAGAGGCCATGGCCGGCATGTTGGCGATCATCAACGCCAGTGAAGAGGATTACAACAAGCTGAGCGAAGCTATTTACAATTCCAAAGATGCAGCACAGGATATGGCAGACACTATGCTGGATAACCTAGATGGTTCCATGACACTTATGCAGTCCGCCGTTGAGGGCGTACAGAACAGTTTCGGAAAGAGATTGACGCCGTACATCCGTGGAGTTGTGGACGCGATTACAGACGCAACACCGGCAGCAACAGCAGCACTTACAAACTTGATGGACTTTGTTGACGGCAAGGCCGAGGGAATCAAGAGAACCGTGAGCGGTATGACCAACTCCCAGGAATGGCAGAACGCAGACCTGTTTGGAAAGGTTGATATTGCATGGGACACACTGATCGCAGAGCCATTTACAAAATGGGCCGGCAGTAAGGGCAAGCACCTGTTGTCAAAGGGGCTGAGCAGCCTGTTTGGAGAAGCTGCAAAGATTATGCCGGGCGGCGAACAGGCCGGGCTGACTTCATGGCTGAGTGCTGGACTGATTGCCAAAGGAGCAACGAGCCTGATCGGCAACGCAGGCAACGTGGTAAAAGCACTGTCGCCTATTGGCAGCGCCATTAAAAACATAGGGCTGGCAGCACAGACAGCTCCGTCCGTTGGTGCCTTTGTGAGTGACCTGGGCGGAATGATTCCAACAGCTGCAAAATTTGGTATTGCAGCGGCAGCGATTACAGCGGCCGTGGTTGCTATCGGCGTGGCTATAGATAACTACAACGAGAAGCAGATCAGTAACAGCCTAGCGGACCATTTCGGGAGCATTGAACTGAGCGCGAAACAGGCAGAGGAAGCAGCTTCCGGAATCTTAAATGCAAAGTACCTGGTAAATGTTGAGATGGCGATCAATGAATTTAAGAACGCCGACGAACTGAGAAAGAAAGCAGAGGAAGCACTGCAAGCAAACCAGGCACTGACATGGAAAAGCAGCGTTGGCATTGAGCTGACCGCTGACGAGCAGCAGTCCTATAAGGACAATGTAACAACCTTTGTGGAAAGCAAAATTTCCGAGCTTGAAAGCCGGACATTTGCGGCCCATATAAGCGTGCAGACATTCCTGGGAGGTACTGAGGAGGGCGAAAGCCTGGCAAGCAGTATTGAGGAATGGGCGCGAGCAGACCACCTGGAACTGACCAATCTATCCAATGACCTGAAAACGGCCGTGGAGGAAGCACTGCAGGACGGCATTATTGATGTTGACGAAGCGCAGGCAGTGTCAGCTTTACAGGATAAAATGAACAGCATAACCAGCAAATGGAAGCAGGCGGAAGCACAGGCGCAGCTTGACTGGATCAACCAGGAATACGGCAGCCTGAGCGGCAAAGACCTGACCGCAGACTCCTTTACTTCAGTAGTGGAGGCTCTGGCAGGACAGAGAGAAACCGCAGCAGAGGAAACCCAGGCGCTGGCAACAGAATTTTATTCATACTTAAATGCCGCGGAGGCTTCTGGACGAATTACAAAGCGGCAGAATGAGCATTACAAAGACCTGGCCAGCCAGGCAATTAGAAACCAAAAGGCTAACGATCTCATGACCAGTCTGGACTTTGAAAATAATACCCTGGGAGGTACTTATGGAGATTTAATCTCCACAAACCAGGGAAAGACACAGAAAAGCATGGGAAATGAGGTTGATTATTTAAAGAACTACCTGAAAAACAATGATGTTCAGAGTCTTTACGACCATCTGAACACGTTCGGCGTAGATTATGCGCAGCAGGGCGGCGGTTGGAAATGGCTGCAGAGCGGCGACCAGAACGCACTTGAAAAAGTGTGGGAGGCCATGAAACCGGATGCAGACTCCATGCGTGGCCTGGTGGATGAATATGTAAAGGTTGGACAGGATGTGCCAAAGCAGATCATGGACAAGTTTAACGAGACTATGGCCATCGGTGCTGCTTCCGGCGATACAAGCGCAGCCTGGGACGTATACGCCAAGAGCATTGCGGATTCCGGAGACAAAGCCCTGATTGACGCAGTAAGCCAGATGGACGCAAAGGGACAGCTGGGAGAGGAGTTTTCCGCAGCCTGGAAGCGTGCCACGGCTTCTGTTACTGACGAACCGGTGGAGCTGGGAGACCTGAAAGCGGAGGTTGATGGCGTAGACATTGACAAAGACGCATGGGTGTCTAGCTTAAACGAAAAGCTGGGCGATCTGGCCGAAACCGAGGACGTGACCGCAGAGGGCGCGACCATCAAGGTAAAAGCCGGGGATTGCTTATGGGAGATCGGCAACGCCCTGGGAATTGACTGGCAGACAATAGCGGAGGAAAACGGTATTGAAAGCCCATACATTATCCACGCAGGGGACGAGCTGAAAATTTCCATGGATAACTTGACCGCAGAGGTTGACGGAGACGCAGCAACAGCGGCCATTGACCAGGCCATGTCCGCACTGACCGCAGAGGGTGCAGAGTTTTCTGTTACTGCTGACGGCGTAAAGGTGGACCTGGCAAACGTTGAGGTTGATTCTGAGACAGCATGGCACAGATAGAGGCGGCCCTGGGAATGGAAACAGGAACCCTGAGCGGTGCCGGCATACAAGTACAGTCCGGGGCAACGGTAACTATACCGTCCGATCTGGTACAGGTAGACACAAGTGGTATTGAGGCAGCAGTGGAGCAGAGCACAGCAAGCGGAAGCGAGGACACGACTGTTGAGAAGCAGGTAAACGTGACCACGACAGCCGGATCCACGGACACAACACCAGTGGAAGAGGCAGCGCAGGCAGCTCTGAGCAGTGAAACAAACACCACAGACACCACAATGACCACCAATTTAACCGTAGAAGCAGGCAGCACGGATGCAACACCGGCAGCCACATCTGCACAGGCGGAACTTGATAATACATTTTCCAACACTATGCAGACCAATGGCAGCACGGATGTGACAATCGAGAAAGCCAGCGACAATATAGCAGCAGTTTACAGCCAAGTAGGTAGTGAGCTGCAAGCAGCTTTTAACTCCCCTTATTCTGCAAGGGCTTCTGTAAATGTAACAGTTTCCTACCATATCACGAACCCAAGCGCTTCACTGAGCACGCACAGCAGTGGATCAACGGTTTCTGTATCCATTGCCGGACATGCAAACGGTGGAGAGGTGGGCCTGCATGGCGCAGAATTATCCTGGTTAGGAGAAGAGGGCAAAGAGTATGTTATCCCGACGGTACCTGGCAGGCGTGGCCGCGGCATTGCGTTGTGGCAGCAGGCAGGCGAGGACCTGGGCGTGCTGGACAGCAATGGAGAAATTGCAGCCCACGCAAACGGCGGAATCGTAGGGCCTGGCGGCGAAGAACTGGCCAGCAATACCATTTTGCCATTGCAGGCACAGCCACAGGACGAAAGCAAGAGCGTGTGGAGTGTAACCGGCCAGGAAATGTCGGGGGATAGTAGCGAAGAGGAATCCGAGGGCAAGAAAGCCGTTTCTGTCAATGCAGCAGTGCAGGGACAGCAGGGCAACAACACCTTTGAGATTAACGTGGACATGAGTCCGGTTATTAAGATCGAGGGCGGAACCATGGACGAGGAAAAGGTCTTTGAAGTTATGAAGAACCGGATCCGCGAAATGGCAGACGACCTGGGAGACGAGATCGCAGAGCGCATGAGCAAAATTTTTGCAAACATGCCGCTTATACAGGAGGCATAGGGACATGGATATTTACCTGACACCATCCGGCGGCAGCAGAATACAGTTCCCTATGCTGCCGGAAGCTATAACAATGGGCGCTGACGCAAAATTTATGACGTACAGCATTATTTCACTGGGGGACGTAAAACTCCCCCGTGGACAAGGAACAAAAGAAATTTCATGGTCCGGGATGTTTCCAGGGGCAGTGCGGAAGAAAAACAGACTGGTAAGAAAGTATACCAAACCCGACACACTGATCAAAAGCCTGGAAAAGTATCGGGACAATGGCACAAAATGTACTTTGCTATGCACTGGCACCTGCATAAACTATTCTGTTTATGTTTCCAGTTTTAAAGGCAAGTACAAAGGTGGATCCGGAGATTATTTCTATGACATAAAATTTATTATTGCCAGAGATATAAAGATTTACACCACCAATGAGCTGAAAATAAAAACGCCAACCAGACCGTCGCCTAAAAAGAAACAGCCCAAAACAGGCAAAAAGACGACCACCTACACGGTAAAATCCGGGGATTGTTTATGGAGGATTGCACAGCGTCTGCTGGGTAAAGGCTCCAGATACACGGAAATTTACAACCTGAACAGGGACAAGATAAAGAATCCGAACCTGATATACCCAGGCCAAAAGCTGACCATACCGGCCAAGTAAGGGAGGTGCAGCTGAGTGATTGAAGTAAGCAAAGTGCACTATGACGTGATTGCAATCACAGAAAAGAAAGTGCAGCTAAACATTACCCAGGCGGTCGAGGGCCTGGGATGGGAGGAAGAAGAGGACGAGCTGGCCATGAAAATAACCTTTGAGTTATACAATGCCAAGTATAACGGTTCCAGGCTGTCCTCTTTGATAAAGATCGGGTGCGTGGTGGCAATAAAAGCGTACTGGGGCAGCGGCAAGGGCATTGTGGCCATGGGAAATGTAACAGAGTGTGAGCGCAGCACAACGAAAGCCGACGAGGTTTTTAATGTGGTTGCTTATGACAACCTGTACAGTATGCAGCGTTCCCAGGACAATATTTATTTTGCTGCCGGAAAGGGCACCAAGAGCGCCCTGACGGAAGTTTTCAAAAACTGGGGCATTACCCTGAGCAGCTACAGCGGTCCGGATGTGAGTCACGCAAAGATTTTGTACAAAAACTCATACCTGGGCGACGTAGTGCGCGGAATCCTGGACGAAGCTAAGAAAAAAGGCGGAGGAAAGGCGATTGTACGGAGTACGAAGAACAAAGTTTCTATTGTGGCCGTAGGTGGCAACAAAGATATTTATCACTTTGAGGGTAACAACAGCGTGTCCAGTAAGCACAAAGTAAGCATTGCAAACCTTGTTACCCGCGTGAAGATTGTATCCTCTGAAAAAACGGACGGATTGCCAAAGGTTGAGGCAGTCAAGAACGGAAAAACAGAATATGGAATTTTCCAAAGGATTGTGAACCACGCCAGCAGCGACAACCTATCAGAGGCGCAGGAGACAGCACAGGAAATGCTGGACGAAAACGGAAAACCGAAAGAGACGGCAACCGTGCAGGCGCCTGATACCCCACCGGTGCGCAAGGGCGACATGGTACACCTGGCTGTCGGCGCGCTAAATGGCTTTTACATTGTCAAGAGCGTGCAGCATGACGCAGACAGTGGAAAAATGACTATGCAGGTAGAAAAAGCAGATACAACAGCCAAGAAGAAAACAACAAAGGCAAAGAAAAAGACCTACAAAGTGGGCGACGTCGTGAACTTCCACGGCGGCAAGCACTATATTAGCTCTTACCCAGGTGCAAAGGGCTACAACGTATCAGCGGCCGCGCGAAGATTACAATCGCAAACGGCAGCGGAAAAGCGCACCCGTGGCATCTGGTATATGAGAACTGGTCCGAAACGCACGTTTATGGTTGGGTGGATGATGGCAGCTTTGATTGATAGGAGGCAGATATGGCAGAGAATAAAGGCAGCCCAGGTCTGAGCAAACTGGCCCGCGTGATATCCCAGCGGGCAGAGAACGTGGCCGGAAAGGCAGAGCGTGATCTAGTGCTGGATTTCGGCAGCATTAAAGGAGACATGAGCCTTTTAACAAATACTTTCCCCATACCGATACCGCGCAGTGATTATCATGTGTGCAGGCTTGTGGGAGGTCTGGCGTACACGATTTCCGGAGGCTCCCATGGAGGACATGAGGGAGGCAACGGAAGCCATACGCATACGGCCAAGCCACCACAGATCAAGCCAGGGGACCGCGTTCTGGTTGCCTGGGTGCAAAATGAGGCGGTTGTTATTGATGTGGTAAGTTAGGAGGCAAATATGGCAGAAAATCAGCTTTTTCCGGTGTTTGACTTGCCTGAGATACCAGACAACCCGGAATATGATGAAAGATATTATCCGTCCGTTTATTTTGATTTTGAAACGGGCGATTTTTTACGGGATGGAGCAGGCAGGATGATCACCAGCGCAGGCAGGGAGGCATATATGCAGTGGTGCCTGAAAGTTGCCAGCACGGAGCGGCTGAGCTGCCTGGCATACAGTGACGATATAGGCACGGAGTTTGAGGACCTGGCCGACATACCGGACAGAGAATCCCGTGAAAGCGAAATTGAGAGGACGATCACAGAGGCATTGCTGGTGCACCCAGCGACCGAGTACGTCCGTGATTTTGAATTTACCCATGAGGGAGACGAAACATATTGCAGTTTTACAGTAAAAGGGTACCCGTGGGAGGAAGATGAAACACTGAGCATACAGCTGTAAGGAGGTGAGAGAGTTGGCAAGTGATTTTATTGTACCTGAATTTTTGGAGGATTGTGACGCGGACACGATCCACGCAAGGATGATGGACGAGCTTCCGAATGACATTGACAAGACTGAGGGCGGCTTCCCGTGGGATTTTACAAGGCCCACGGCGCTGATCGCGTCAGAGTTATTGCAGTTTTATATTCCGGAAGCAATAAAACTGATGTTCCCGCAGTGGAGCAGCGGCAGCTTTTTGGACTACCTGGCAGCTGGATCGCAGACAAAAAGGAAAGCGTCTACTTATGCAGAAGCGGAGCTGACACTGACAGGAGAGCCGGGCACCATAGTACCGGCCGGCACTGTTTTTGCGACAGAGGCCAAGAATGATCAGCCGTCCATTGAATTTGCGGCAGTTGAAAGCTGCATATTGAACGAAGAGGGAAAAGGTACCGTGTTGGTGCGTGCGCTACTTGATGGAAAGCAGTCAAACGTAAATGCCGGCACTATTGTTTTAATGTCGGAACCAGTTGAGGGAATCCAGACGGTTACGAACAAAGAAAAAGCCACCGGAGGAACGGAGGAAGAAAGCGACGACGATTTAAGAGAAAGAATCATGGAAGCAGACGCCTCGGAGGAAACCAGTTATATAGGCAACAATGCCGATTATAAACGGTGGGCTAAGGCAGTAGACGGAATCGGGGACGCGATTGTTATCCCGGAATGGAACGGGCCGGAAACAGTAAAAATTGTATGCCTGGACCAGAATGGCGAGGGAGCGAACAAGACCCTGCTGGATGCAGTTTACAATTATATTATGTCTCCAGACAACCCAGCAGACCGACTGGCGCCACCAAACACAATCCTGACGGTAGCAGCGCCGGACCTGGTAAATATATCGTATTCCTTTACAGTTACGGTAGCAGATGGCTTTGAACTAAGCACCGTTATATCCGGGTTTAAAAAGCAGCTGGAAAGTTATTACAAGACGGTTGCGGACGACGGAGCCGTCAAGTACATAAAGGTCCATGCACTTCTGACCAGCACGCCAGGGGTTGAGGATTTTACAAACCTGCTGATCAATGGCAGCGCGGACAACGTGCGCATTGAAAATGACGAATATCCGTATACGCAGGGAGTTGAAGCAAGGGAGGCGGAGTGATGGATCTGGAAAATTTCCCTACACGGGAAAGCGCAAAAGACATGCTGAGCATGGTAAGCCCGATCTATGACCGTTCCTATGTTGGCAAGTGGATTTTTCAGGTCATGGCAGCACCCATGGAGCTTGCGCGCGAGACCGTGGAAGATATAAAAAAACAGGCGTTTCCGGAAACAGCAACCTGGTCGCTTCCCTGGTGGGAAGAACGTTACGGAATAAAAGGAAACGAGGGCAAAAGCCTGGAAGAACGGCGGCGCCCGATTGTGCAGAAACGAAACACAAAACGCCCTATGAACCCGTACCGTATTGCAGCCCTGGTGGCAGAAATTTCCGGGCGGGAGGTTGAAATCTATGAAAACGTAGCACCACACACATATGAGGTTATTATCCGGCCAGGCAGCAGCAATGTTGACCTGGCCGCTGTTGTTGAAGAAATTTACAAGGTTAAGCAGTCACAAAAGCATGTGCGGGTAGTTTTTGAAACGCCCGTGCGCCTGCAAGTACGGCCCACTGGGGCAAATTATTCATATCCCCACATTATGGCCGGTACCAGGCCGGATGTAAACCGGGTTGGAGCATTGCAGCCGTTTGAAGTGGATGTAAAACCAGAAGCAGCAGGCCTGGCGTTTGAGTATCCGACACCAGGAGAGGAGAAGCGGGCAGGAACTTATCCGGATGTGAACACAGTCGGAGAAATGACAGCCCCAGGAGTAAATGCTCGCATTACCGGAGAATCCGCCGGTATTGTATATAAAATTTGTGGAGCTACACGGCTCTAAGAAAGGAGGAGCACATGCTGACAGCAGACGCCATGAACGGCTTTAAGGACCATGTAAAAAAGACAGTTTCCCACGCCATGTATAAGATTAACAGCAGCTATTATAGGGCGGAAATTACAGACATTTACGTGGACAGCACGGGCAAGGTGGCTATTGATTTTACAATAGATCCCACCATGAGCGGCACCGTAAAAATCGCAGAGGTGCAGCTGTACAACCGCAGCGGCAAGTTGTGGCTGACAAAAACGGAGAACATTACTCGAAAGAGCACGCAAGAGGGTGTGTTTTACCGTTTTACTATTGAAATTACAGAGGTATAAGAGAGGAGGCAAAGACCTATGTATGGTATGACACCATGGAAAGACGAGGTTGTCCAGTACCCATACCGGTACAAAGAGACGCAGAACTCTGACGGCACAGTAGAACATGAGCCGTCCCCAGGTACCGTGATGCAGCAGGGAACCCCGCAGAGTGCAACCAATTTCAACCACATGGAAAACGGAATCCATGACGCCCATGTGGCAGAGGCTATTTTCATGCAGGCAAAAATGCACCAGCAGGAGGAAGTTGAGCGCCGCCTGGGAGAGCATGACGCAGAGTTTACGTCTGAAACCGGAGCGGTTACGCTGACCAACAGCAACAAGGTATTTTTTGCTTTTAACAACAGCGGCACAACGGTTGCTTTGAAAACCGTCCGCAAAACTATGAACTATGACCTTGATATTGAGGTCGTGGAAGTAGCAGGCGGCCAGGTTGGGGATGTGATCGTATATGACAAGCAGCTGAACGGCTTCAAACTGAAATTCGAGGGAAGTGCTAAGACCGTAAAGGTTAAATACAAAGTTAGAGGAGGTATGTACGCATGAGCGTAAAGGTTATTGAGAAAAACGCGGGAGAAAAAATCCCATTTACAGAAAGCGGCTACAAGCTGAATTTTGACGATATGCTGGC
The DNA here is from genome assembly GCF_003477525.1 of Ruminococcus sp. AF41-9. GTDB lineage: Bacteria > Bacillota > Clostridia > Lachnospirales > Lachnospiraceae > Blautia_A. The sequence continues at coordinate 28,593 of NZ_QUDO01000007.1, read as the reverse complement.
CATTAAGTGCGACAAGTACCAGAAAGACTGGCCAGTGCATAAAGATATCTGCATGGATGCAGATGGAGACTTGACCATGGGGACCGGCGACGGTCTTTTTTATGTTGCTGAGGTCGATATTCCGGCCAGAGAGTACGAGCAGCAGGAAGAGAGCAACCAGGAGGGCGAGGGAAAAGCTCCGGTTGCAAAGAAGCTGGACATGAGCCAGGTTACAGTGACATTGTGGGGACTGGAAAATCCGGTTGCCGCTGATGATGAAGAGGAGGAATAAGGTATGCAGTACGATTTAGCAGAATTTGCCCTGAAAATGGTAGCACCTAACAACAAGCTGATTTATGACGACAAGGGAATCCCGTCCGTTATGGTTTACGTGCCTAAGTTCAAAATGAGCGACGTGATCGACGGCGCCGGAGACAGCACACACCCAGCCTTTATCGTGAATGGTAAAGAGGTACCGGGAATCTGGATCAGCAAATACCAGAACATTGTAAATAATGGCCGTGCGTACTCCCTGCCTGGCCAGGATCCGACTGTAAATATTACCTGGGACACTGCCAGAGGATATTGTGAATCCAAGGGAAAAGGTTGGCACATGATGACTAAGGCAGAGTGGGCCGCAATTATGCTCTGGTGCAAAAAGAACGGTTTTCAGCCATGGGGAAATAATAACTATGGAAAAGACAGCAGAGAAACATTGCAGCAGGCAATTCCGGCTACATACGGAAGCGGAACAGATGCAGGAAAAATTTATCATGTTTTAACCGGTACCGGCCCGTTGACCTGGTCCCACAATAAACAGCTTGATGGAATTTGGGATCTGAACGGAAATGTTTCTGAGTGGACCGGAGCGCTCCGCACCGTAAAAGGAGAATTACAGTTACTTGAAAATAATAACGGCGCAAATAGCGACAACCCGCAGACTGCAGCAAGCTCCGCATGGAAAGCTATTGATGCAACGACAGGCGCATTTATTACGCCGGACGGCAACGGAACAACCGCGAACAGTATTAAGATCGATGCAACAGGAGCAGGCGGCGCCCAGTGGTGTAAAACCATTACAAAGACATCTGAGAACTTTAGTTGTGCACTGGGAGCTTTAACTTGTTCCGCAGACATTTCCGACGCTGCAAAGGCAGTGCTGAGAGCATACGGCTTACTACCAGTAAACGGAGCAAAAGCCTCTGATTATGACGACGACAGATTGTGGTTCAATAACGTTGCAGATGAGCGCTTGTTCTACTCCGGTGGCGGCTATGGCTACGGCACGAGCGCGGGTGTCGGTTGCAGTAACGGCTTCTGGGCGTTCCGTGGCGGCGTGGGCGTGGGCATCGGCTGGCGCTCCGCTTATGTGGATCTGGAATCTGTTGGCCTGTAATCTGATAGGGACGCGATAGCGGACCGATAAGGCCAACTAGATGCAGGAGGAACATGGAAGAGGTACAAATTGAAGATCGGGATGGGGACAGAGATCCCCTCCTGATTTTAGGAAAAATTGAAGATATGATGTTATACGCCTATCCGGTACTAAATGCGTACCCAAAGTATGAAAGATTTGTTTTAGCGGCAGACATAAAGCGGTGTATGGACCAGGCAATGGAAAGAACCATTGAAGCAAATAAAAAGTATTACAAGAAAACTACTTTGCAGGAGCTGGACGTGGAAATTGACAAGATAAGGAAATACATCCGCCTTTCATACCGGCTGAAATATATTGATTTCAAGAAATATAAGCAGTGGAGCGAAATGGTAAACGAGATAGGCAGAATGCTCGGCGGATGGATGGCGAGCATTAAAAAATAAATAACGTAGGGAATGGGATATAGCGCTTGTTCAACTCCGGTGGCAACTATGGCAACGGCACGAACGCGGGTGTCGGTTACAGTAACGGCAACTGGACGAACCGTGGCAACGTGAACGTGAACATCGGCTGGCGCTCCGCTCTACCCCCATACGCCAGATACAGGAGCGCCCACGGACGTCCTGGCAGTGCAGGGGGATAAAGGATCTCGTTCCCGCGCTTTATAAAGAGCGAAAAAGGAAAACAGCAGTGATGGCACCAAGGGGAGTCCCTTGTGCGTGGGTTATGTTTTGCGACAGCAGAACCACTGGCCCATCCGGGAGTAGAATACAGCGAAACCTGCACCACTGTAAAAAAATATGACAATTAGAAACGTATATTATGAGATAACCTCATTTCACACACTAATGGTCGCAGATACCCATGTATCAAAGGGCAAAAGGGAAAACACAGAAAGGCTGAGATTTTACGATAATAGAGAGGGAAACCTGGAAGAAATAAGCACTCTGTTGAGGGCTGGAAAGGTACCAAAAGTCGAATATCACAGTTTTTATGTATACGTGCCAAAGGTGCGGAAAGTTATATTTATTGACTACTGGTCCAAAGTGGTGCAGCGGGCAATATATGACGTGCTGAATCCTAAAATATGCCGGACGTTCATAGAACATACCTATGCGTGCGTAAAGGGACGCGGGCAGCTGGCAGCCATGGAACAGCTTTATACCTGGATGCGAGAAACCAGGACGTCCGGATCAGAATGGTATTATTACAAGTTTGATGTTGCAAAATTCTTTTACCGCATTGACCATGAAATACTTATGGATATTTGCAGGAAAAAGATAGATGATCCGCGAACCGTTGACTTGTTGGGGTATTACATAAACAATGATGCGGTTCCGTTTGGTATGCCACTGGATGCAAACCAGCTGACAATTACCGAGGAGCAAATGCTGTATGATTTAGGAATACCTATCGGCGGCGGTCTGTCCCATATGCTGGGTAATATGTATCTGGATCCACTTGACCAGTTTTGCAAGAGGGTACTGGGAATAAAACGGTATATCCGGTACATGGACGACATTATAATCCTAGACAATGACAAGGAACGCCTGAAAGAATACGGCAGAAGAATGACACAGTTTTTAGAGGAGCGGCTGCACTTAAATTTCAACAACAAGACAGCACTCCGGCCGGTGCGGGTTGGTTGCGAGTTTGTTGGTTTTGTTATTTATAACGACCATGTGATCCTGAGAAAGAGCACAACACTTCGGATGAAGAGAACTCTCCGGAAAACGCGCCAGGACTACCACGACAACCTGATCACATTCAAAGAGGCAAATGCAACCATGCAGAGCTACCTGGCCATGCTGAGTCATGTGGACTGCAAGAAATTCAAAGAGAAATTGCTGGACGAATTTGTATTGACCCATGCGGACGATAATGGAGAGGAGCAGATCATAAACGTGATTGAAACGGGAGGAATAGGAGCACTTGACTATGAAACAATGTATTGCTGAGGTACTGGAAACCCAGTCGGAAATTATACAACTGCAAAGGAATGTTATCGACCGTCTGGCGGCCACGTTATTGCAGCACGGTATGATCGAAGAGGAAGAACTGGCAATGATGCAGCAGGCGGCAGACCTGCAAAGAGGCATAGAAGAATGAAACCCATAAAAAGAATTGACCGCAGAGCTGGCCCTGGCCGGTTCTTTTATTTTGCAGAAAATTAAAATGATGAGGTAAGGGAGCATGACATTGAAAGAGATTTTAGAAACCGGCGGCGGTGTGCTGCTGATTGTGCTCACCCTTGTACAGATCGCACCTATCAAGGTAAACCCATGGAGCGTTATCGCAGCAGCCCTGGGGCGTGCTTTAAACAAGGATGTGATTGATCTGATTGAGAAAGGGAAAGCGGAAACGGCCAGGTACCGGATCATTCGCTTTAATGACGAAATCAGACACGACGTAAGGCACACGGAAGAACATTTCACACAGATCATAGAGGACATTGACACATACGAAAATTTTTGTGCAGAGCACCCAAAGTTCCACAATGGTAAAGCAGTGCGCTCGATTGCCAATATCCGCAAAATTTATGATAAATGTTGTGAAGAACATTCTTTCCTGGTTTGAACTGCAAGGAGTGAGACAAGGTTGAGAAAGTTATTTTTTAAGAAAAAACTAGATTATGAGAAGCGCATGAAAGAACTTGACCAGATAGCGGAGGAGCAGCAGCTGAGGCAGCGGGTACGTGACCGAGAGCGTGAGCTGGGACTGAGGCACACCAGGAAGAAACCGGCCTGGGGTAAGGCTATGATGGCGGTTGTATACGGTCTTTGTATTGAAATAGTAATCTATGCAGAGGTTGTTATGTGGATGCGCTTCGACTTGTCGGCACTGTACGCGCTGATCGGTGTACCAGCGGCCATGTTTGGAGTATTTTGGGCGTATGCGCAGAAATCCGCAAAGGAAAACACCAAGGGCGGCATTGTGTACGACATGAACATAAGGCAGGCAGAAACTGACGATCTGGCCGGAATGGAGCCAGAAAACAACACAGATACCGGAGAGGGTATCGGATAAGGAGCAAAAACATGACTTTAGAAATTTTTTTACTGGGATTGATGATCGTATCTATTTTTACGGGGCTGTTTACTGAGGGCATTAAGAAGCTGCTGGACGAAATGACAGTGAAGTACCACTCTAATTTTCTGGCCGGCGGTGTGGCCGTAGTGCTGTCCACCCTGGTAGGTGCCGGGTACCTGATTCTGACGGAGACGCAGATCAATGACAAGATGGCGGTATATTTAATTGCACTCGTGCTGCTGTCCTGGCTTGCTTCCATGGTCGGGTATGACAAAGTAATTCAGGCCATTGCACAGCTGAAAAGAACAGATAATAACGCACAGGGCGGCCGGTAAGGTCGCCTTTTCCTATGGGAGGGACGTACATGACAGAGCAGGAATTTATCAGCTTTATGGGGCCACTGGCGCAGGCAGACATGGCAAAAAGTGGCGTGCTGGCTTCAGTAACAACGGCGCAAGCAATCCTGGAATCCGGTTACGGTAGCACAGAGCTGGCCAGAAATGCAAACAACTTTTTCGGGATGAAATGCAGCTTGTCCGGAAACACCTGGCCAGGCAGCACCTGGGACGGCGTAAGCAAGTACCGGAAGCAGACCGGAGAAGAGGACGCGAACGGAAACGCCTACACAATTACAGCAGATTTCCGGAAATATGCAAGCGCTGCAGATAGCGTGGCAGATCACAGCGCATATTTACTGGGCGCCATGAACGGAAACAAAAAGCGTTACGCAGGCCTGAAAGGAGAAAAGGATCCGGCGAAAGCTATCGGAATCATTAAGGCAGGCGGATATGCAACAGATACAAAGTATGTAAACAAAGTCCTGAGTATTATCAACAAATACAATTTGACGAAATACGATCAGGCAGCACAGGGAGGAGTGAGCACCTTGAAAATTAACCAGAACCAGAATTTCGGAACACACAACACAAGCCCACGCAGCGGAGGAATTGAGTACATTGTTATCCACTATGTAGGTGCAACAGGTACCGCAAAGAACAATATCGACTATTATAATCAGCGCAGCACGACACAGGCCAGTGCTGATTTTTACGTCGGTTTCGAGGGAGAAATCTGGCAGTATAACCCGAACCCGAAAGCCCGTTACTGTTGGGCTGTAGGCGGCGGCAGACAGTCCAGCCAGGGTGGCAGCTTGTACGGCGTAGCCAGAAATGCCAACAGCGTGTCCATTGAAATGTGCGTAAGAAACAAAGGAAACAAAAACGCAAACAGCAAAGACTGGTATTTTGAGCAGGCAACGATCAACAGCGCTATTGAGCTGACTAAGTACCTCATGAAACTGTACGGCGTGCCAGCTTCCAGAGTTATCCGCCATTTTGACGTAAACGGTAAATATTGCCCTGGTGTATACGGATGGAACTCTGCAAGCGGATCTGAGAGCGCATGGAACGATTTTAAGAAGAAAATCGGCAGCGGTACAGTAGCCACACCAGCAACACCGGCACAGCCAACCACTGCAAAGAAATATTACAGAGTGCGCAAGAGCTGGGCGGACGCAGCCAGCCAGAAAGGTGCTTTTACCAGTCTGGCCAATGCCAAAGCGTGCGCTGGTCAGAACAGCGGTTACAAAGTATTTGACTGGAACGGCAGCCAGGTTTACCCGGCGGCAGCATTCCAGCCGTACCAGGTGCGCGTTGAAATTACCGATTTGAGAATCCGGAAGGGTGCGGGCACAAATTACGATTATTGGACGGAGAAAAACGGACAGTCGAAGTATACCGGAAAAGGTACTTTTACAATCGTAAAGGAAAAGAACGGAGCAGGCGCGACAAAATGGGGTCTGCTGAAAGCATACGAGAAGAACGCAGACGGCTGGATCAGCCTGGACTATGTAAAACGGGTATAATTTGCCCGTTGTCTATTCTGTATCTTTTTGGCAAGGCTTTTTGTCTGTTATTCCGGGATTTACAGAAATGAAAATATAGTGTAAAATGCGCCGAAGAGGGGGTTCTCAAGGGGGTCAGGTAAACGCCTGAAACCTGGGAGCCACCCTCTTTTTTTGTGCTTAAAAATAGTTGTCTATCTTGTATCCTTTTCATGCACTTCACTACACTAAAGTTTGTCTATTCGGTCTATAGAATATAAACCGCCATTGGTTTATAATAAAGACAGTTGAAAGAGAGCTACAGAGGAGGACATAAAAATGCAGATTAAGAGATTAAAGAACACACGATTTGGAACCAAGAAAATCAGCCGCGTTGTAACTGGCTGGGGGCTGTATGAGCCGGGAAAAGGTTGGGTTGCCTTTAGTGCAGACCGTGACGAGTTTGGTATTTTGGTACCATACATCCCGTGCGGTGGCAAGAGAGCACTGCAGAGCATTTTGGATGCTGGCGGCTTTTGTAGCTTTGAGGGTATGGAGTACGTACAGGAGCTGGCAGCGTAAGCTGCCGGATCCGGAAAGGGGAACGCTATGAGTAAAGCACAGAGATATGGAATGTATGTAGAGATTGCGAAAAGAGCTGAGGAAAGCGGATTATATACAGGAGAAAGATTGAGCTTGTTAATGGATATCGAAAGCGCAGACGAAAAGTTTAATTTAAGATTAGAGGAGTGGCTGGCCGCGGATGATTTTAACTTTATCCATGATCTTTATGGAATTATGGATCACATTGTAAGAGATAAATTCCCGGCGGATGATTTTGGCTTTTTTGTACCGAGATTCGCAGGTAGATAGGAGGCAGCGACATGTTAGAGAAGAAAATCCGCAGGTATAAAGCAATGGAGCTGCACCGGGAAATGGTGCGAAAGGGACAGCTGGGAGCTGCAAAGCTCCTGCTGAGACTGCTGAGAAACGGCAGGGTGCGCCTGGGGCTTGACAATGACTCGTGGATCGTTGAAAAGGCTTGCGAGGAACTGGGCTGTTATATTTATTATGACCGACGCGGATATAGCGCAACGGCTCACTTATGAGGAGGGCGGCATGGTAAAAAGAGAATGGTACCGGGACCGGTACAACAGCAAGAAAACATGGGAGGTCGTAAAGATGGTAGGCGGCTACTATTTACGCCAGTATGTTGACGGGCAGCAGGTAAATACCGGACTCCGGACAACAAAGGCTTTTATTGCAAGCATTGGCATATTTGAATTTGAAAGAATCGCATAGGAGGACAAAGTTATGACGAATTTAGCAAACAAAATCGGCGGCGCATTATTTGGTGTAGCAGTAGGGGACGCACTGGGCGCCCCGCTGGAATTTATGAACGCAAAGGAAATCCAGCACAAGCACGGAATCGTGAAAGAAATGATCGGCGGCGGGTGGCTGAACGTAAAGCCGGGAGAAGTTACTGACGACACGCAAATGACAATCGCAGCAGCCCTGGGCGTAGCAATGCACCCGGAGAATCCGGAACCGTGGGCGGGCAAGCATTTTGCAGAGTGGGCCATGGGAGGCCCGAAAGATATCGGCGGCACCTGCCGCAGCGCGATCACAAACGCACTGCAGATGATGCTGAGACGGCCGGAACTGAAAAGTTGCAAGGGCCTGGCACCATATGAACTATGGGAGCAGGCAGCACAGCTGACAGCCCAGCAGAACGGGAACAGAAGCGCAGGCAATGGCGCTCTGATGCGTACCGTATACCCAGGCTTGTACTATACAGACGAGAGCAGAGCCGTAGAGGTTGCAGACAGAATCGGACGTCTGACACACTGGGACGACCTGAGCGCGGAGGCTTGCCAGCTTTATACAAAAATGGTATACTATTTAATCATGCACCATGCAGATACGGTGCAAAAACTATGCAACGGCCTGAACGACATTACAAGGGGCACACGATACAGCCGAAAGGCAGAGCCGGCAAACCTGAATCCTAGCGGTTTTGTGGTTGACTCTTTGCATTGCGCCCTGCACTGCCTGAGAAGTACAAAGAACTTTGAGGCGGCCGTTGTTAAAGCTGCAAACCTGGGAGGAGACGCGGACACAATCGCGGCCATTACTGGCGGATTGGCAGGCGCCCTGTATGGATATGAGAAGATTCCGCTCCGGTGGCGTATGGTACTGGATAGCGATACAAAGAGTACACTGATCAGCCTGACAGGCGACGCAGCGAAAAACCACGAGGAGAAAAAGAGATGAAAGCTATCTTGAATTTAAGTTTTTCTGATGAAAAGGGAATAAATTGCACCGCTTGTATGTTGAGTTTTTCAAAGGGAGAGCATTACCATTGCGCGGCATTGGGCACAAGACCTGTATGCCCGGAAGAGGGGTGCAGAAAAGATTGCCCTCTAAAAAGGGAGGAATAAAGATGGCAGCAACATACGGTAGAAAATTTAAAGGTGCCTCGCGCCGGGTACCGATAACAGTCCACGCACCACTTGATCGGCTTGACGCTATTGACGAGTACGTGGAAGAAAGGCGTCAGCAAGAGGGAAAAGCATACAGCCGCTCTGATTTTTACGAGGAGGCAGCCGCCTTGTATTTGGAAAAGCTGGGAAGAGGGCAAACAGAATGATGTGTACCAAAATTGTACCGGAAATTTTGAGAGCCAGAAAAACCATAAATAATATAAATAATAAAAACAATAAAAACGTGTATGAAACATACAAAAACAGCAGCCGCTAAAACGTTGTTATTGAGTTTGAATAATTTGAAATGCTTTAAGAAGCCAGTATTTATGCGGGTTTCAGCGACTTCGATTAGTCTTTTGATAACAAATTGATAACAGTCATAGCAAGTGCCATTATTCTTGTTATCCAGTGGTTTATGGGTAACGGAATGATTATCGGGTGGCTTGCTGACTAAAGTTCGGAGCTTGGCTCTGAACGAATTCCATATTATAAACGAAGCCCTTAGCTGTGGTTAATAACCATAGTTAAGGGCTTTTTGTCGTGCTTATTTATCTTTCAAGTGGTCTTTGAATGCTTCTACGAGTGCGTCACTGAGTTCCTGTGATGGAACTTTTGCCCAACGTTGTGTGGTGCCGAACGCTGGATAATGGTAACGCCAGTTATCATACTCTTCCCTGCTGATTTCTTCGGAAGATAGCTTGTCTGCCTGTTCTTTCCAAGCATACAGCATTTTGATGAGTTCATATGCTTCTCTGCCTTTATCCTTGTTGACCTTTAAGCATACCTCTCCATCTGCTTCGCTGACAGTAAGACCGTAAATATCTTCAAGGGTAAACAGGGTGTGCATAAGACCGATATAGCTGTCTATGTCAGGAACATCAAGAGCCTGTGGGGAAACATCAAGCACCTGTGCCAATGCATTTGTAAGGTCTGCTTTCGGTTTGCGTGTGCCAGTTTCGTACTGTGCCAAACGCACATCAGCACTCTTTTCTGGAAAACCGACTGCTGTACCGAGATACTTTTGTGTCATACCACGCATTAGTCTGAAAAAATGTATTCTTTCGCTAATAGCCATAATGATACGCTCCTTTTATATGTAGTGAAATAAGTATAGCAGAAATGTTTAGTGAAAGTCAAGAAAAACCGAAACAAAAATGTTTAGTATTTTCTTCATAGCCACTTGACAATAGCAAATATGTTTAGTAAAATGAATTGCGCATTAAGCAAATATGCTTAACACAACAACTGAATGACCGTTCGAAAAGCCAAACCGCCAAGACCTTGCCTGACCGCAAGCGAGCGCCTGATGTACTGCGGTACATTGGGACAGCACAGCGCCTGACGACAAGCGGGAGTGCCTGTTGGAACTTTAACACGGAGAAAGCGGCAACAAAATTTTTAAAAGAAAGGAAAGACGATATGGAAAACAGATTTATCCGAGCCGAAGATGTGGCTCAGGAACTAAACGTATCAAAACCTTATGCTTATAAACTTATCAGACAATTAAATGAGGAATTGAAAGCGAAGGGTTTTATTACGATTGCAGGGCGTGTAAACCGCCAGTATTTTTACAAAAGGCTCTATGGAGCAGGAAAGGGGGAAATGTAAATGCCAGTATTTAAGAATGAAGATAATGGTACTTGGTACGTGATGGCAAGGTATGTGAACTGGAAAGGGGAACGCAAGCAGAAATGCAAGCGTGGCTTTGCTACCAAACGAGAAGCACAGGAATGGGAAAGGATGTTCAAATTGCAGACTTCTTCAGACCTTGATATGAGTTTTGAAGCTTTTACAGAACTTTATATCAATGATGTAAAGAACCGATTGAAAGAAAACACCTGGCTGACAAAAGAGCATATCATTCGCACAAAGATACTTCCGTATTTTGGAAAGCTGAAAATCAGCGAGATTTCCACAAAGGAGATTATCGCTTGGCAGAATGAAATGCTTGCCTATCGTGATGAGAAGAAAAAGCCTTACTCGCAGACGTATCTGAAAACGCTGCACAATCAGTTATCTGCCATTTTTAACCACGCTGTCCGCTACTATGAACTGCGTTCCAATCCAGCAGCAAAGGTGGGAAATATGGGAAGCGAGGAACACAAGGAAATGCTGTTCTGGACAAAGGAAGAATACAAGAAATTCTCTTTTGAAATGATGGATAAGCCAGTTTCCTTTTATGCCTTTGAAATGCTTTATTGGTGCGGTATCCGAGAGGGCGAGCTGTTAGCCTTAACTCCGGCGGATTTTAACTTTGATAAGGAAACAGTCACAATCAATAAATCCTACCAGCGTTTGAAAGGACAAGATGTGATTACTTCCCCGAAAACGAAAAAAAGCAACCGTACCATTAAAATGCCCCAATTTTTGTGTGAAGAAATGAAAGAGTATCTCGGTATGATTTATGGATTGAAGAAGAAAGACCGTATCTTTACAGTAACGAAAAGCTATCTTCATCACGAGATGGACAGAGGGGCAAAGGCGGTAGGCGTGAAGCGTATCCGCATTCACGATCTCCGTCACAGCCACATTTCACTCTTGATTGATATGGGCTTTTCGGCGGTGGCGATTGCTGACCGAGTAGGTCACGAGAGTATTGATATCACTTATCAGTACGCACATCTGTTTCCGTCAAAGCAGATTGAGATGGCAGAAAAATTAGATGATTTAGGGAAAGGAGATTTTGAAAATGTCAGCTAAGAACAGAGATAACAAAAATCGTTGGAGGAATATCACAGTAGGGTTTCGAGTATCGCCCGAAGAAAACGAACTCATTAACAGAGCTGTAGCTCTATCAGGATTGCCAAAGCAGGAGTATTGTTACCGCCGCTGCTTAAATCAGGATGTGGTGGTACAGGGCAATCCGAGAGTGTATAAGGCTCTGAAAACGGAGCTTGCCAAAGTCCTTGCGGAACTGAAAAGGATTGAAGCAGGAAATGGTGTAGATGATGAATTGCTGAATGTAATCGAACTGATTGCGGTTATACTCGGCGGTCTGAAAGGAGAGGATGCGAATGGAGAATAAAAAAGAAATGACTATTCCAAATGTATCTGCGGCAACAGATACGGAACAGTCACTTTCCAAATGTACTGACAATAGTATAGTCAATCAGAATATGGATTTCAAGGGGTATGAGCAAACTTTTGAAGAAATGCAGAGGGAAATACTAAGACAGTTAGACCCGTCCTATCTGAAAACAGTATCAATGACAACGCTGTATGATACGGTGTTTGAGGTACAGACACCACTCATAGACGGTCTGCTCCAAAGGGGGACTTACCTTTTCGTAGGTTCCCCGAAAGTGGGAAAAAGCTTTATGATGGCACAGCTTGCCTACCATATCAGCACAGGAACACCGCTTTGGGAGTATAAGGTGCGTAAGGCAACGGTACTTTACTTCGCTCTTGAAGATGATTACCCACGATTGCAGAAGCGATTGTTTCAGATGTTCGGAGCAAAGGAAACAGGCAAGCTGTATTTCGCAACGGAATGTAAAACAGTCAACGGTGGACTGGAAGAACAGATAAGAGGATTTATGAGGGAACACCCAGACACAGGCTTGATTATCATAGATACCTTAAAGCGTGTGCGTGAAGCTGGCGGAGCAGATTACAGTTATGCAAGTGATTATGATGTTGTGGCAAGGCTGAAAGCATTGGCAGACAGCTACAAGGTTTCAATGCTCATTGTTCATCATACCCGCAAACAAAAATCGGAAGATATATTCGATATGATTTCAGGTACGAATGGTCTGATGGGTGCGGCAGACGGTGCATTTGTTCTCAGCAAAGACAAGCGTATTTCCAACAATGCTACGCTTGATGTGGCAGGCAGAGACCAGCAGGATATGAAAATTCATCTCGTAAGGGACAGCGAGCGATTGGTGTGGAACTTTGCAAAATCAGAAACGGAGATGTGGAAGGAACCGCCCGAACCTCTGCTTGAAAAGATTGCGGATACGCTTTTTTCGGAAAGTGACAGATGGGAAGGAACTGCTTCGGAACTTTGCGAAAGGCTTGCGGTGGATATAAAGCCGAATGTACTTTCTTTAAGGCTCAGTATCAACGCAAGCAGGCTGTTTCGTGATTACGGTATCCGTTATCAGAACAGCCGCACACACGACGGCAGAAAGGTTTCTCTTTGGAAAGAAACTGAACAGACGGCGTGACAAACGGTGTCAAAGGTGTCAATGTTTTTGAGAGCAGTACGCTGTGAAAAACATTGTCACCATCGTCACACTTTGACACCGGATAAAGTTTTTGCAGGGTGCAGGTGGCTTTTTTCAAAAAGCTGCTCCTGCCCCTCGGAGAGCCTTCGGAGAACGCAAAACCTGCCTGCAGGTCGCATTTTTGATGGGTGTACCCGTCAAAAGTGCTTTTGCGTTACTTTTGGCAAAAGTAACAAACCGAGAATGGTTGAAATTTACAGATGGGAGATGAAAAAATGCAGAGAACGATAAGTGCAATGGTCGGTAAAGGCTCGGTCAATCACAACAGCCGAAAGTTCCGAGCAGAAAATGTAGACGGAACTCGTACTCATCTCAATATCGACTACTGCAATGAAAATATAAAGACTGTTTATCACGAATTATTTGATGAAGCATTGGAAAGATACAATGCCAAGCAGACAAGGTCAGACCGAAAGATAAAAGATTATTATGAAAAAATCCGTAGTTCCAAGCAGGAAAAACCGTTCCACGAAATCATTTTACAGGTGGGCGGTAAAGGAAATATGAACGCTGATACGGAAAACGGAGAACTGGCAAAGCAGGTTTTGGATGAATACTATCAGGGGTTTCAAGAGAGAAATCCACAGCTTCGAGTGTTCTCGGCTCATCTGCATATGGATGAAGCTACACCGCATCTGCACATAGATTTTGTTCCCTTTACCACAGGTAGCAAGCGTGGACTTGATACAAGAGTGTCGCTGAAGCAGGCTCTTGCAACGCAAGGTTTTAAAGGTGGCAGTCGTGGCGATACGGAGTGGTCGCAATGGGTACAGTCCGAAAAAGAACAGCTTGCGGCGGTGATGGAACGCTATGGGATTGAGTGGGAACACAAAGGTACACACGAAAAACATCTTTCTGTTTTGGATTATAAAAAACAGGAAAGAGAAAAAGAAGTTGCTGTTTTAGGTGCGAAAATCGAGCAGAAACAGGTTGAATTGGAGTCCTTGTCCAATAGGGTGCTGAACTATGATAAGGCAAAAGATGAGCTGTCAAATCTTGAATTTGAACTTGATACTGCACCAAAATATCAGTTGCTCGAACCAGAGAAATTTATGAGTGCAAAGGCATATAAAGTAAAAATGGCAGAACCAGTGGTAAGGAAATTGAAGGAACTTGTCAAAACGGTGCTTGCTCGTTGCTTTGAGGGTTGGGATAACTATCACAGGCTGAACACAGCGAATGCACAGTTATACCGTACGAATCAGCGTTTAGAAAAAGTCAATGAAAGACTGACCGAAGAAAACGCGAGGCTGAAAGCAGAAAATAAAGATTATAGCCTGCTATGCAAGGTATTTGGTCGCAAACAGATAGATGATTTACTGGAACAGGCAAGAACAATTAAAGGTCGCAAGCGTGATAATTCACGCTCACGATAAATCAAAATCACAGGAGGAAAAGGAAAATGACAAAGACAATTTTTGAAGAAATGGGTGGAACTTATAGACAAGTGGGCGATTATTTGTTGCCAAACATTACAGTACAAACCAAAGAAACAGAGTGTATTGGCTTATGGGGACAGCGGCACGCAAGGCACTTAAAAGAATATCATAAGGTCTTGTATATGAACCTGCTGACAAGCGGAAAGCTGTATAGATATCTTGTAGATGTTGATAGGCAAGCAGGGGATATGTTTCTTCGACTGGTAAAGGAATATGCGGACAGGCAGGGAGTGACGGAACAGTTAAAGGCAGAAAATCCCCACGAATGGATCAGAAGAATGAATAACATTCAGGCATGTGTGAGGGAAGTTGTTGGAAAGGAGCTTATCTACATATAAGCGTTTTGAGGTACGGTGCTCCCGCGTTTGTAGGAGCGCTGTACCCATCAATATGGTGTGGAAGATAGAATTTCGCAACGGGTAGATGTATAATTGAAAAGTAAAAATTAAAATTTGATGATGAGAGGTAGATATGAACAGTAAAAAATTATTTCTTACATCTAGTGGATTATCGGCTGATATGAAAAAGAAATTTTTCGATATTATAGGAAAATGTCCAGAAGATGTGAAGGTGCTATACATTCCAACTGCTGGAATTGAAACAGATGGAGCGAGAGAAGGCTTTGCAGTTTGTTTTCAGGAGCTTTCATCTATGGGTATTCGGTATGAAAATATATTAGTATATAATCTGGAATTGATTCTCTCAAAAGACTATCAGAGAACATATTCGACGTGTGTTACAGATCCTTATATGCTTACCAGACTGTTAACGATTGAGGAACTGCAATCTTTTGATGCAGTTGTTGTTAGTGGTGGCGATGCTGCGGTATTGTGTCGTGAAATGATTAGAACAGGATTTGATAGAACGATTGAGAAAGCAATTAATAATGGTCTTGTATACGTTGGAATTAGTGCTGGTAGTATGTATGCGGCAGGTAATTTAGATGATGGATTAAATATTATTAACAACCCTATAATTCCCCATTGGAATGGAACCAAAATAATTGAATTACCAGATTTCGGAGAAGCAATAAAGATTGTTGATGGACAAGCTGTTTATGTAGAAGATGATTGTATTAGTTTGATTTAGCCAAATAGTTTTACAAATTACAACTTGTAGGAACAGAAAATCAAATGCACATAAGCATTTAGAGGTGCGGTACTCCTGCATTTGTAGGAATGCTGTTACCTGCAAAATATGTGAAAGATTGAATTTCGCAATGGATGTATAATAAAAAGAAAAAATTATGAGGTATATTACAATGTTAGAATTGTTTGTCCAATTATTTAAGGCTGTACTGCAGTTGTTTCTTGCGTTGCTGAATCCTATATTTTTAAGGTTTTGTATGTTTTGTGCAGTTAATTGCCTTGATAGGTACAATTATTCCTACTGAGCGAGCATTGAAAAAGAATTTTGATAAGAACGGAAACAGAAAGTGATAGGAGAATTTGCAGAATAACAAAGAAAGAAGGATACATATTATGGAAGAAAGATTAATTGCATTTGTTATTTGGGCAATAATGGGCGTATTATTTATTGCAATGGGCATTTATGATTTGAATTCCAAGAAAGCAAAACCTTTCGGATTCTGGGCAAATGCTGAGGTGGCGCCGATAGAAGATGCGAAAGGTTATAATCGTGCTTTGGGTATATTGTGGTGCGTGTATGGCGTTTTGTTTACGTTAATTGGATTGCCCTTATTAGATGAACAGAATTCGGGTTTGATTATTTTATCTATATTGTGTGCAATGCTTATTAGTATTGCGGCTATAGTAGTATATGTAGTAGGTATTGAACCAAAATACCGCAAAAAGAAATAGATGGAAATATTCAGTAATACTGAGAGATGAATTTCAGACTAGTGTTGAATTTATAAACAAAACAGCTTATAATTTACGAAAGAACATATAGGTATTATCCACAGTTACCGAGCAAGTGTTATCAACACCGATAACAAAATGATAACATTAGTTTGTATAGGCAGGATAATATGGATATATCAAATAATCAAAAGAACGAGAAACACTACAGAGAATGATTCCTAAACAAAATGTGTTAGTCTTTGTAGAGTTCGAATAATCCACACAATTATAAGAACCCAGTATTTATGCGGGTTGCAAACAAATATGTTTAGTGATTGGCAACAAAATGGCAACATTTTGCGATTATTCAAGAGATAGAAATTTTATTTCATAACGTATATAAAGAAACCTTACTGATTTTCAGAAGTAAAAAACTGAATATCGGTAAGGTTTTTTCTTTTCTCTTATTTTTCTTTTTTAGTCAATTCTTTTACGAGGTAATCACTCAGTTCCTGAGATGGTACCTTGGCACGTTTTTGGTAAGTATCCAACTCCGGGTACTTATATCTCCATTCATCATATTCTTCCTTGCTGATTTCACTGTTTTCCAATTTGTCAGCATGTTCCATCCATGAACGAAGCATTTCATCGACAGATGAGCCGGGAGCAGATATGGAAGAGTCAAGGCAGAGATGAGGCTGCCCATCTACATTTTTCACCTTCAGACCATACATATCTTCCAGTGCAAATAGTGTGTGCATCAGACCTATGTGAGTATCAATATCTGGTACTGTTAAAGCATGAGTATTGATATCAAAGATCTGAGACATTTGTTTTACAAGATCTATCTTAGGGACTCTGGCTTCAGATTCATACTGAGCCATGCGGACATCTGATGTTTTTCCCTTGAATCCAAGTTGTTCTCCGAGTTGCTTTTGTGTCATGCCTTTGCGGTTGCGAAAAAATTTGATACGTTGTCCGATTGCCATTGTTGTTTGCCTCCTTATAATGGTCATTCGTGTTGCTGGAATTAATTGTGATAGAAAATAAAACAATTCTGTTTAGGTTCAGTATAGCATGAGCAATTTTAGATAGCAAGAAGAACTTAAACAAAAAAATTTAATATTCTTATAAAACTGCTTGACTTAAATTAAAATGTTTAGTATCATGCAAATGTAACGACTTAAACAAATTACGTTAATATAGAGAGGAGAGATGCGATGTGACGAACAGAACTTTTATGACAGTAGAAGAAGTTGCAGCGGAACTGGGAGTTTCCAAGTCTTATGCTTATAAGATTGTCAAACAATTAAATGATGAATTACAGAAGCTGGGTTATCTTACGGTAGCTGGCAGAGTGAACACCAATTATTTCCGCAAAAAAGTGTGTTACAGCGAAGCGTAACAGAAAGGAGAAATCGTATGAGTATTTACAAAGATAATGTCACAGGAAAGTGGCGGGTGGTATACCGCTACACCGATTGGACAGGGGAAACGCACCAGTCGTCGAAAAGAGGATTTCCTACAAAACGAGAAGCGTTGATGTGGGAACGGGAGCTGTTACTGAAGAAAGAAGCAAAACTGGATATGACCTTCGAAAGCTTCTATGAGATTTATGTGGAGGATATGCAAAATCGAATCCGTGATAATACCTGGGGAACAAAAACAAATATCGCCAGAACAAAAATTCTTCCCTATTTCGGAAAGCGAAAGATAGGAGAAATTGAGCCGAGAGACATTATTGCATGGCAGAATGAACTGCTTGCGATCCGGCAGCCAAACGGAAAATCGTATTCATCCTCTTATCTGCAGAAAATTCACAGTCAGTTAAGTGCTATTTTCAACCATGCAGTTAATTTTTACCATCTTCCATCCAACCCGGCACAGAAAGCTGGAAATATGGGAAAAGAGGAACACCGGGAAATGCTGTTCTGGACAAAAGAGGAATATCTGAAATTTGCAGATGCCATGATGGACAAGCCTGTTTCCTATTATGCGTTTGAAATGCTTTACTGGTGTGGTCTTCGTATGGGAGAGCTATTAGCACTCACACCTGCAGATTTCAATTTTGAAACGCATACCTTACGAATCAACAAGTCCTATCAGAGACTGCACCGGGAAGATGTGATTACGCCGCCAAAGACGTTGAAAAGCAATCGAACCATTAAAATGCCGCAGTTTCTGTGTGATGAGATGCAGGATTATCTGAAAATGCTGTATGAACCAAAAGAAGATGAACGGATTTTCATGATTTCCAAATCTTATCTGCATCATGAAATGAACAGAGGCTCAAAAATATCTGGGGTGAAACGAATTCGAGTGCATGACTTGAGACATTCCCATGTATCGTTATTGATCAATATGGGATTTACGGTATTGGCAATCGCAGACCGAATGGGACATGAGAGCATTGATATCACTTACCGATATGCACATCTGTTTCCAAGTGAGCAGACACAGATGGCAGAACAGTTGGATATTGAAAGGATGGAAAAATCAAATGAAGAAAAATCTGGACAGTAAAGGAAGATGGAGAAACAAAATCGTAGCATTCCGGGTATCACCGGAAGAAGCAGAGCAGATTGATGCATGTGTTCGATTGTCAGGACTTAGCAAGCAGGACTATATCACAAAACGATTAACTGATCGGGAAATTGTGGTACAGGGGAATCCAAGAGTCTATAAAGCATTGCGAAATCAGATGGCAGAGATTTATGAAGAATTGAAACGTCTGGAAAAATGCAGTGAAGAAAATGAAGAGTTGTTAAATACCCTGAGATTGGTCGCAGAGACATTGTATGGATTGAAAGGGGAAAATGAATGACAGCAAAAGAAAAAATGACTGCTCCGATTGCATCTGTTGGCGCAGATGTGGAACAGCCATTACAAAATTTTAAAACCAACCAAAGTATAGCAGATTTGCCCGGTAAGGGCAATCTGCAAGCCACAAATAAAGCGGAAAATACAGCAAAATCAGCAAATAAAAAGAATCCAGATGATCTGGAAACCGTTTCTATGATGGAATTATATGATACCGCATATCCACCCAAATTGCCGATTGTAGATGGACTTTTGTATAACGGAACGTATCTGTTTGTCGGTTCACCGAAAATCGGGAAATCATTTTTTATGGCACAGATCGGGTATCACATCAGCAAAGGACTTCCGTTGTGGGGATTTTCAGTGAGACAGGGAACGGTTCTGTATCTGGCACTGGAAGACGATTATGCAAGGCTGCAGAAACGGTTATCACAGATGTTCGGAATGGATGGCAGTGAGAACTTTTATTTTGCTACAAAGTCTAAATCATTAAATGACGGATTGGAACAACAGCTTGTGCAGTTTGTAACAGAGCATAAGGATGCAAGGCTCATTATTATTGATACGCTCCAGAAAGTCCGGGAGGTCGGTGGAGATAAATTCAGCTACGCCAGCGACTATGAGATTGTGACGAAGCTGAAAGCATTCAGTGATCATTATGGAATCTGCTTTCTGGTGGTGCATCACACAAGAAAAATGGAATCTTCAGACAGCTTTGATATGATTTCAGGCACGAACGGATTGCTGGGAGCTGCGGATGGAGCATTTGTTATGCAGAAAGAAAAAAGGACAGATAACAAGGCCGTGCTGGATGTGGCTGGTCGTGACCAGCAGGATCAGAAGCTGTGGCTGAATTTTAATCGGGAAAGATGCGTCTGGGAGTTAACCAAAACAGAAACAGAACTTTGGAAAGAACCAGAAGATCCATTATTGGAAAAAATCAAAGAACTTGTGACAGAAACTACGCCAGAGTGGGCAGGAACAGCAACAGAGCTTGTGGAAGTATTGCAGGTGGAAATGCAGCCGAACGCGTTATCACGAAAATTAAATGTCAGCCTGGAACGACTGATTCTGGAATATGGAATCCAGTATAAAACAGAACGAGGACACGATGGAAGAAAAATTAGATTAACCTTTGTCGGAAAACAAGCGTGACGATATGTGACGGTTGTGACGGTATTTTATATAGCGTGACGGTAGTGAAAATATCGTCACTATCGTCACGACCGTCACGGAAAGGAGAAACATGGAAAGAAAATCACAGGTGCAGATACCAAAAGATTTATTACTTGCATTGTTCCAGTATCATCTTGCCAGGAATGAGAAATATCTGCCGGAGATAGAAAAAGCATTGATGGAAAAATTAGACAGTATGGTAAAACGTCAGTTATATACAACATTCAAAACAGCACCAACCGAGGAAGAACGGGAAAAGGCAAGACAAGAGTATTTGAATAAGTGTGGAATGCATGAGAACTTTCGTTGGTAAAGATTCTGCTTGATGACCTTATGACAGGAGCGTGCCACGCACCTGTAAATAGCAGACAAAGAGAAGGTTTGTAAGGTGTAGCCGGTAGTTGATTGGCGAAGAAAAAACTTTTCAAAAGGGGGCCCTGATTCAGGGCGTCCCTGCGGAAATGATAAATGAAGGGAGAAGACACCATGAGAGAAGGAAGATTAGGTTACAACAGTTATAACAAAAGATATGGATTATTGTCATCAGACTTATGGATTGATCCAGGATTTCACTGCGGAGAATGTTTGGAAGTTCTAGTTGATGATCAGTGGGTAAAGACACGAATGGAAATGAATCTGTCGAGAGAATGGTATTTGGTTGGAACACCATATTGTGGAGATCTGGAGTATGTACGGGCAAGGATACCGGAATAAAGCAGACAGGAAGAGTAATAGTCGGTTTGTTGTTAGTGAAAAAATAAGCCCGGATACGGGCAGAAAAAGAGGGCGGATACGCCCAAAATGAAAAGCGAAAGCCAAGTTATGGTAGATGTAAGAAGCAGCTCACAAAGCCCTCGGCGTTTGAGAGCGAAATACACCCATCGCACAAATCAAAGATTTGTACTCAGGATATTTCGCTGCCGGGAGCTGTTCCGCCGACAGGCGGATAGTTCGTAAACGGATGCCGATGCATCCACTCACAAATGATATGGCAGAATTTATTTTGCCGAAGACAAGGAGGGAGTGCCTATCGGAAGAAATTCATTTATTCAAATGACAAAACTAAGCAATGTAAAAGGCAGGATCACTTATATATCCAGTCATGCAAAACAGGAAAACCTCTATGCAGTTTATGAAACCACAGAACGGAAATTCTGGCGGGAACTTGCAAAATGTAATCAGGAAGAATTTGCAAAAAGCGGAACAGAAGGAAAATGTATTGAAGCAAGAGAATTAATCATTGCATTACCAGAGAGCTTTACAGAATATCAGCCGGACAGATTGTTGCAACTTTTAACAAATCATTTTAAACAGAATTATGGAACAGAGTGTATTGCTGCTTTGCACCACAATAAAAGAAAGACCAATTATCACATTCATTTGATATTTGCAGAACGGAAACTACTGGATGAACCAATCATTAAGATTGCCAGCAGAAATATGTTTTACAATGAAAATGGAAAACATGTCCGAACCAAGAAAGAGATATTAGGAGAAGATGGCGAGATCCGAGAAGGCTGCAGTATTGTGAAGAAAGGAGAAGTCTATGAGAAGAAGCTGTTTACTGCGAAAGATGAACGCTTCAAGTGCAATTCATTTCTGGATGAGGTAAAGCATTCTTATACAGATTTAATCAATATTTATGTGAAAGATGAGAATCAGAAGTTGCAAGTGTTTGAGCGTGGCAGTGTGTATCTTGCAACAAAGAAAATTGGAAAGAACAATCCAAAAGCACAAGAGATAGAAGTCGATAATCAGAAACGTCAGGAATGGAACAGAGCTGTTGATATGGCATTGATTAGTGGAGTGCCGGAACCGAAGATAATGGAAGTGAAGCGGAAAGAAATCACGGAGCCAATCAGGGAATCAATTGCCCGGCGTGGAAACAGACCACGATTATTTTCCAGAGTTGTAACAGTGGCTGTTGAGGCATTGGAGTTTTTGATAGCAAGTGTGCTTTTTAAGAAACCCAGGGAAGTGCCAAAACAGACAGAGCAAACGGAGGCAGAACACCCAGAGCATGTTGCTGAAAATAGCACGGCAGCAGTCAAGACAACAAAAGAAGAAAAGGCAGAACCGGAACAACCTAAAATGACGAGGCTTGCATCAAAGTATCCGAAACTATTTAAAGTGAATAAAGAACTGGAAGATCAAAACGGTGCAATTCAACAGAAACAAAAACAGCTTTCTGCAAAGAAGAAAGAACTGTCAGAAGTCATGGGATGGTTTAAAGGAAGAAAGAAAAAAGAATTGCAGAAAGAAATTGATGAACTGAAAAGCCAGATTAGAGATATGAAAGATTATCTTCCAAGGATTGTGCAGAAAATCGGATATAGAAGTGTACAGGAATTTTTAAAGGATTTTAAGGCTTCTCAAACTGAGTATAGTCAGTATCGAACTGCAATAGAAAAATGGAAGAAAGAAACAGGAAAAGAGCCAGTAGCGCATGGTATTAGGGCGAAGCTGGCAGAAAAGAAACAAGAAATACAGAATGAACAGAAAAATAAACAGCATACCCATAGTCAGAATAAAGACCGGGGCGCAAGATAGGAGGACAATCATGGAGAAACACATTATGGGAGAAAATGGAATCAGTTATACTTTAGGAGAGGGCGGTCTGTATTATCCAGACCTGTACCTCCCGGAAGAGACAGAGTATCCGATTGGAAAGTATGGAATTTTGAGAAAGATATATTTGCAGGAGCATCGGAAAGGATTATATCTGGAGTTGGTACTTGCCGGGAAGTTAAATGAGCATCTGCATCAGATTGACAAGGAATGTAATCAGATGATGGACAGATTAGTGGAGCAGATGAAAGAAAAGCAAGGCGTGACGGAAGAATTGAAGATGCAGGATCAGATGGCATGGGTTGGGAGAATGAATAATATCCGGGCTTGTGCGGAGGAGATGATAATGAACGGAAAAATATATAATTAGAAAAATTAATTCCTTGAAAGTTTTGAAATGCTATGATAAACTAAAACACAAACAAATGTTCGAAGATAAATACATGAAAATGTATTTAAAATATGTTTTTGTGTATCATCTTATTGAAGCTCAACAAGAAATAAAGTATAATAACTAAGTTTAGGAGGTGTAATATGTTTTCGTATGATAAATTATGGAAATTATTAGTGGATAAACATATGAATAAAGTTGAGCTTCGGGATGCAGCGGGCATTACTCCAGCAACATTAGCGAAAATAGGAAAAAATCAAAATATCAGTATGAATGTCTTAGGAAGAATATGCAGTGTTTTACAGTGTAACATAGGTGATATAGTGGATTATGTAGATGAGAAAGGGAAATAATGTTATGGCAGAAAATAAATTTTATGATTATGCAACGGGAAAAGAAGTGAGGAGTAACCCTGAAGAATTATATAGACAGTTGTTTGAACATATTTTAATAGATGATTTGGGATATCCTAAATCGCATATAGATATTGAGGTGATATTACAGCGTGGCGCAAAAAGAAATGCTGAAGAAGTGGATATTGTTGTGTACAATAGTGATGTACATAAACAGGAAAATGCGTATATTATAATAGAGATAGAAACACCTAAAAAGAAGTATGATTTACAGGCTTTTTCATATGTAACAGCAACTACAGCTCCTTATTGTGTGTGGTTTGCTGGATTTGAAAAAAACAGTGAAGGACCATTTTATCATTATAGAGATTTGACAAAAGATCCAACTAAGTTCATGCTTATTCCAACTTTGCCAAGATATGGAGAAACACAAGAAACAATTGGTAAGTATAGAAAACAAGATTTAAAACCAGCAAAAGCACTCAAATTATTATTTAGCCGTATGTATTACAAATTATATGGCAACGGGCCTATAAAAAGAGAAGAGAATATAGCTATTGAAGTTATAAAAATGTTATTTTGTAAAATTATGGATGAAATTGGTCCGGAGGATTTATGTGAGTTTAGAGCTACACCGGTTGAACTTGCATCTGCAGATGGAAAAAAGGCAATTAAGGCGCGGATAGAAAAATTATATGATAAGCTTTTAAAAGATCCAGATTTTGGAACAATGTTTAAGGGAGAAAGGCTGGAATACGACGAGGAGTGGATTGCGTATATTGTTAGTGAATTGCAAGGAATTGCTCTTATGCATGAAGAAACAAATACAGATGCATTGGGCGATGCGTATGAAATCTTATTGCCGTCGACGTTAAAAGGTGAAAGTGGTCAATTTTTTACACCTCGAGAAATTGTCAGATTCGCAATGGATATAATTAATCCATCATACAAAGATAATGAATTGGTGTTGGACACAGCATGTGGATCAGGGGGCTTTCTCTCGATTGCAATTGAAAAACTAAGAAAACAAATTGAGGAATTATATAAAAATCGAAATTTCTCGAAGGATAAATTAAATTTGATGCTTAAGGATTATGCAGATAAATACATATATGGTTGTGATATTGATCCGTTACTGTATAGAATTTCTAAGTCATATATGGCAATAGTTGGTGACGGGAAGAGTAACATATACAATTTTGATTCATTAGAACCATACGAAAGTTTGAATGAAAATTTTAAGAAAAGAATTAAACCGGGAACGGTAAATGTAATCACAACGAATCCACCATTTGGAACCAAAATTGATGATACAAGAGATTATGTTTTGGAAAAGTATGAACTGGGGCATAAGCTAATAGATGGAGAACCAACAAAAGAATTAGTAGATGGACAAGATCCAGATAAATTATTTGTTGAAAGGGATATATTGTATTTGAAAGATGCTACCGATTCAGAAGAAGGGGGAAGAATGGTAATTGTTCTTCCAAAACAAAATTTATCTGGAGCACAAGAAGAGAGTGTTGAATTTCGAAAATGGTTATTAAAAAAAGTTCAAATTACGGCAATTGTAGATTTGCCTAGAGAAGCCTTTCAGCCACATACAGGTACAAAAACATCACTTGTTTTTTTGAAAAAAGTAAAAAACATTCCAGAGGATTATCCTATTTTTATGGCTGTTTCAGAAGCTGTTGGACACGATAGAAGAGGAAATCCGCTTTATAAAAAAGATGCGTCCGGAATGAATCTGTTAGGAGATGATGGTAAAGAGGTAATTTGGAATGATTTACCGGAAATTTATGCACAATGGAATAACTATGTATTGTCTGGAACTGTAAAGGATAGGACTGGAGAACATGAGCCTAGTTGCTTTGTGATAAATTCAAAACAAATATTAAATGATGAATCAAGACGAATAGATGCGTGGTATTGGGATCCAAATAAAAATAATCTTGCGAAAGAATTAGAGGAATCTATAGGAGAGGACGTTGTAGAAATTGTTAGATTAGGAGATTTGGTTGTTGAACATGGTATTTTTTATCCTGGAAGGCATAAAAGAAATTATGTCATGGAAGGGGAAGAAAGTGTTCCGTTTTATTCTGGGACGCAAATTCTTCAAGTAAGGCCGTTTGATTTGAAATATACGCCAAAAGATTATAAACCGGCTGCAAAACATTTTGTGGAAAAAAATTGGATTTTAATAACACGATCTGGCTCAACAGGAAGGGTTGTTATGGTCACCGACAATATGGCTGGAACGATGGTTTCGGAGCATGTTATAAGGGTTATTTGTGATGAAACTTTAATAGATCCATATTATGTATATGCATATTTATCAACTAATAATATCGGAAAAATCTTATTGGAAAGAGGAATATATGCGTCGGTAGTTGATCATATAACACCAGATTTTGTTGCAACAATACCGATTCCTAGACTTAAACCGGAAAAGGAAAAAGAGATTGCTGATAAAGTACGAGCAGCAGAGAAAAAAAGGGATGAAGCCAATAAAACCTTTTTGGCTGAAAGAGATGAAATAGAGAAGATAATGTTTAAGAACATCAATAACGTTAACTCAAAAGATTGATTTTTCCCCAAAAAGAATAGCACCTAGCTAATTTGGAATTGTGAATTTCATTGCAGAAGAATTCTGTTGGTTAACAATGACACCTCACTGACATTATAATCCTGTCAAGGGGAGTAAACCCTTGACAGGATTATAATGAATTGAAGTATTGTGGGATGATAGAAATGGATATCTGTTCTTTTATGTGAAGGTTAAAGCCTATTTGTGTAGGAGAAAATAAGGACGTAGAATGAAAATTAAGTTTGCAGGGAAAACAGAAACCGGGATTGCCGAAATGCTAGAGTATATGATGCATCTGAATGGTGATTAATTTATAGACGAGATATTTATTGTAATAAAAGGGTAAATGAATCAGGAGGTGAAAGATATGGCGACAACGGTGAATAATGCATTTGCAGAATTTATGAAAGAAAAGGTTAATCTTGATCAAGAAAAAACAAAGACAGCTCGTTCAAGTAGAGATAATTTGATTGATAATATAAAAGGGTTTAGTGGTGACACAGATTTTTTTGCAGTATATAAAGATAAAATCTTAAGATTTGGTTCATTTGAGCGCCGTACAAAAATTAGACCGATTGATGACATAGATTTGATGTTGTGCTTGTCGGGAGAAGGAACACGAACATATATACAATCGGGAGATGTATTTTATATAAATGGTAATGATTCTGATTCTGGAAATGGATTAATGACAGATAACACAAATTATCTGAATTCTACGAAAGTGATTAATCGCTTTATCACTAAATTGTCAGATTTACAAGATTACAGTAAAGCAGAAATGCACAAAAATCATGAGGCAGCTACACTTCAGTTAAAATCATATACATGGAATTTTGACATTGTTCCTTGTTTTTATACAGATACCAATTTCTATTTGATACCAGATGGTTCAGGAAATTGGAAAAGGACAGATCCGCGGATAGATAATGAACGCATTACGGATATAAATCAAAAGCACAATGGAAAATTACTTGAACTGGTCAGACTTGCGAAATATTGGAATAATAGAAAAGTTACTATTAGAATCGG
This sequence comes from Ruminococcus sp. AF41-9, assembly GCF_003477525.1. Classification (GTDB taxonomy): domain Bacteria; phylum Bacillota; class Clostridia; order Lachnospirales; family Lachnospiraceae; genus Blautia_A. Next base: position 1,501 of record NZ_QUDO01000007.1, on the reverse strand, counting down.
CTCATATTTGTTGGAATGTATGATTCTTCAGAAATATGAAAGTAAAGAAGCATCTGAAAAATGGTGGATAGATTTAGAATTCAGAGATTTGTTGAAGTATTTATCTTCGGCCATATTATCAGATGTAGACGATCCTAAAGGTATACAAGGAAATTTGAATTCCTTTTGTTGGGATGATAGATGCAAAATAAGTGATGCTTTGACAAATGCATATAATAAGGCTGTAGAAGCTTCAAGTAAGGAACTCAATGATAAAGATCAAAAGGGCGCTATTATGAAATGGAGGGAAGTGTTGGGAAATGATTTTCCAGAATATACAGGTGAGTAAGGCACATGAACAGAGAGGAAGAGAAAAATGTCAATTAATTCATATTTGGAAGAAACTGCGTCGAATTTGATAATTAAAGGCAATGAAAAAGAATCTATAGATGTGTCTTTAAATATATTTAAAGATAGAATGAGAGATTATTTTAGCAAGTATGAATCTGTTGACTTGAAAGAAATAAAAGTATTTGGTTCGTATCAACGGGATACTAATCTTCCACAATCAGTTGATTATGGAACAGATGTGGATATTATGCTTGTAATGGATAATGACGGTGCAACTCCTCAAACATATTTGGATAGAGTGAGAAGGGGTGTGGAAGCAAAATATTCAACTTCACAGATTCGACAATCATCACCAACGGTTGTGCTCCAGATGTTGCATATCAAATTTGAAATTACACCAGCGATTATGGATGGTGGACTGTATAAAATAAAAAATAATCGCAATGAATGGATATATACATTTTGTGCTACAGACTTTAGTAATCTTACAACAGCAAATAAAAATAATCATTATATGATAAAACCATTACTTAGATTATTAAAGCACTGGAATGTTTCTAAAAACTGTAAGGCTTTTAGTTCATATGAGTTAGAAAAAATAATAGTTAATTATTATCAGTCAAGTCAATATCAAGGATATGATTTGAAAAAGTATTTGTTGACAGGCATGAATGAATTGTACAAACTGTCTACATACAACTATCAGAAGGAAAGATTGGACAAGGCGATATATAATATACAGGAAGCTATAAAAGATGAAGAAAAATATCCTTCGTGTGCAATGAGTGAGATTAAAGAAGTGATAGGAGAATTGTAATGTCTAATGGAATTGCAACGAGACAAAATGAAGATAATTCAATTGCTATGTTGGCAGCACAAAGACAACTGTATAGGGAGGCAAAGAAATATAATACTGTTTCAGTGGCATTATCGGTATGGATACCGCTTGCATTAGCTGTAATTCTTTTGTTCCTTCCAGAAAATACAGAGTGGAGATATGCATCATATATATTGTCTATAGTTAGTATGTTCTTCAGTTTTGTTATTGATACACCAGTTTACAACTTTATAAATGATAGACTTGTTGATGAATCAGCTGTTTTAAGGCCTTTGTCATGGCATTTGATTTTATATGTGTTTCGATATTTTTCACGAAAGTGGCAAAAAATAT